>NZ_JBHSMI010000009.1:0-224274 GCF_042655525.1 Cohnella soli | reverse complement strand
CCTTCTTCAATTCGGCTCTGCTCAATGTCACTGTCTCCTGTCTCATAGTGACATTATCTCAGAACAGTTATAGGGTGACATTATCACAGCACAACGACACCCTTTTCTTATAGGGGATTGACGAGGTTTTTGAAATGGATTATATTAATTTCAGTTAGTTCATTCTCGGAACAAACTAACATAAGCGTATGGAGGTACACCCGTGATCGATCTAAGTCAGAAAGATTCCGATGCCCTTTATGTTGGTGTCGACATAGGTGGAACAAAGGTGATTGTCCAAATCGTCGACCGAAATGGACGAGTCGTCTCTAGGCAAAAAACTAGAACTTCGAGCGACTTGAATAACATTGCCCGGATTGTTCATGAATGCGTTTCCGATTCGAAAGTGAACAAAGATAAAATCGCGGGTTACGGGTTCGGCGTCCCCGGAGTAACCGACATCCATCGTGGGATCGTCATCGAAGCCCCGGCATTGCAATGGCACGGTTTGAATTTCGTCGAACAAATGCAAGCGCTTTTACAGAGCAAGGTTACGGTAGAGAACGACGTGAATTGTGCGGCGCTAGGAGAACGGTGGCTCGGCTCCGCCCAATCGGCAGACGATTTCGTGTTCATCGCGATCGGAACGGGAGTCGGCGCGGCGATCGTGAACGGCGGAAACATTCTGTACGGCAGCAAGTTCATGGCCGGCGAGATCGGCTACTTGTTATCCGAAGAAGACTGGCATGAAAACAAGGAATATACGTTCAAAGGCTTCGGGGCGCTCGAAGAAAAAATTTCCGGAAGAGCGCTGTCCGGTCATCGTATTCCTCCCGATCTGATTATTAAGCAATACAAAGAGGGTCATGGAGAAGGCTATGAGATCTTCTCGGCATACCTAAGGACATTATCGATAACGATCGCGAATTTATCGAGCTTGTTGAATCCTCAGAAGGTCATCATCGGCGGCGGGGTCTCGCAAGCGCTGTCGGAGGAGCTGGATCGTTTGCGCGAGCAGGTCGGCAAGATGTCGCCTGTCCCCGTAATGATCGAGTGCTCTACATTGGGCGAGAATGCCGGCGCTTACGGCGCTGCAGCTTTTCTAATAAATAAGCTTACCAAGCAGAAGGAATAATATGAGGATGGAGTGAGAATATGAGAAAAATTCTAATTCCCGGCGTTAAGATGGCGTCGACCCAATTGGTGATGGGAACGGGGGGAGACGCTTACCACCCGGACAATATGGATCATGTCACCCGGCTATCGGATGCTTACATCGAATTAGGCGGCAATACTTTCGATTCCGCCCATCAATACGAAGGCAGCGAAGAAGCGCTTGGGCGGTGGATGGAGAAACGCAATATTCGCGATCGCATCGTCATTCTCACGAAAGGCTGCCATCCCGACGACGGCAGTCCCGGACCGAGAGTGGGCGCAAAGTTCATTCGAGAAGATATGATGGAGAGTCTTGAACGGCTCCGCGTCAAAAACGTGGACATGTACGCGCTTCATAGGGACGATATGACGATTCCGGTCGGAGAAATCGTCGAAGCTCTGAACGATGCTATTCGCGCCGGATATGTCGGAACGATCGGAGCGTCGAACTGGACGCTGAACCGCGTCATCGAAGCTAACCAATACGCTAAAGACAATCATCTCCAAGGATTTTCTTTTAACAGTCCGAGTTTCAGTTTGGCGAAACCTTTGGAGCCGCATTGGCCGGGGTGCGTCTCGGCGGATGAAGATTTCTGCAGATGGCACGAGAGCCATCAGGTTCCGTTACTCGCGTGGTCATCCCAGGCAGGCGGATTTTTCTCCGGACGGTTCTCTCCCGACATTCGGGATAACGAAGACATGGTGCGCGTGTATTATAGCGATAACAACTGGGAGAGGCTTGACCGGGCAACGAGGCTGGCGACGGCTAAAGGCGTGACGCCGATACAAATCGCTCTGGCTTACGTGCTTCACCAAAGATTCCCGACCTTTGCCCTGATCGGACCGGAGAAAGTCGAAGAAATGCGGTCGAGTTTCGCGGGGGCGGACATTTCTTTGAGCCCGTCCGAGATGGATTGGCTGGACTTGAAGACAAGCGATCTTGCCTAAGCTTAACGAACGGCCTTCGGATTGAAGGAGGTGATTCTCGCCAACGACCGTGCTTGATTTGTAAGGGATCTTCTACATCAGTTAAATAATTCGACAACCGGAATGAAAAGGGGAAACGAGCACATGAATAAAAAAATGAAAAGCTTTGTTATCCTGATGTGCGTGGCTTTATTACTGTCGGCATGCGGTTCCAAAGGAAATTCGAACAGCGCGGGGAATGGATCCGCGAACCCAGGTAAAGGAATTACGCTTACGGCGATTACGCCGCCGGGGATGGAAGAGTATTACGACGGAAGAGCCAAAGCGTTTGAGGAGAAAACCGGCGTGAAAGTCAAAATCGAAGTCGTGGCCTGGAACGATATCATTACCAAGCTTACGAACGACGCCGTCGCCAATTCGAATACCTACGACATCATCGGCATCGACGATATCTACGTCGCCAAATTCGCGGACGCAGGCTGGATCGTTCCGGTTGATCAATATATGACCGACAAGCTCAAAGGAGATTTAATGAGCTACGCGAACCGGTTCATTCAATACAAAGGCAAAACGTACGGTCTTCCTTGGTACACCGCTTGGAAAACGTTCGGTTACAACAAGGAAATGCTGTCGAAAATCGGAATAGATCACGCTCCGCAAACATGGGACGAATTCATTCAGATCAGCCAGAAATTGCAGCAGGATGGCGTCGTGTCTTATGCGTCCGCTTGGAGTTGGGGCAGAATGGAAGCCGTAATTTGCGATTTCGTCGCCATTATGGGAACGATGGGCGCAGAGCCTTTCAAAGACGGAAAGCCCAACTTCAACAACGAAAAAGGGCTGGCAGCGCTACAGCTCATGTACGACATGATCTACAAATACAAGATCGTCGATCCGGCTTCGATTCAGTTCGGTGAAAGCGATGTCAACGCCGCATTCGCGGCGGGGCAAACCGCGTTCCAGTTCCAGTGGGGAATTCCGCTGGTCGATCTGAATAAACCCGAAAATTCTCAAGTGGCCAATAAGACGGATCTGTCTCTGTTCCCGAGCAAAGTCAACTCGGCTTCGACGATCGGCTCTTTCGTTCAAGCGATCTCCAAAGGCTCCAAAAATCCGAAAGAAGCTTGGGATTTCATCGAATTCCTCAACGGTCCGGAAGGTCAAAAGGATATGATCTTAAAAACGGGCGGCACGGATAAATTCACCGCATGGAAAAGCGTTGCCTACGATCCGGAAATCAAGGGCAACCTGCCCGGCATCGAGACGGCCATGAAACAAGCGGAGACGGCTCTGGCCAGACCGCAGTTGCCTTGGTACCAAGAATGGTCCTCCATGATGCAGGATTATATCCAAATGGCGCTTCTAAAATCCAAGACGCCTCAGGAAGCTTTGCAGCTAGCGGAGCAAGAAACTCAAAAAATCATCGACAAATATTCTAAATAATTCGTAAAACCGGAATCTGTCTTTACTGCGGAAGAGATGAGGAAGCCGCGGATGGAGCGCGAACGAATAACGTTCCATCCGCGGATCTTCCTTATTGCCCGACGAACAACCGTTGGAGATAGGTTTTTGTTATTGATCGGGGGGAACTAGAGTGAAGCAGAACGCGAAGATTATGTCGGAAGGCCGGTTTGCCCTTATCTTGCTCACGCCGACCTTGCTTCTCATATTGGGGTTATTGCTTTATCCGCTTATCTATTCCATTTATTTAAGCTTTGTTGACTTGAATATCACGAATCCGGACATCGGCACGCAATTCGTCGGTTTCAATAACTTCGCGGACAACCTGAACGATCCCGCTTTTTGGAATAGCTTAAAAATCACGTTTTATTTTTCAGGGGTAACGGTCATCGGCAGCTTGCTGGTCGGACTAGGCGCTGCGCTTTTGCTGAACGGCAAAATTCGAGCGCGCGGTTTGTTCCGTACCTTGATCCTCATCCCGTGGGCGATCCCGCTTGTCATTGTCGGCATGATCTGGAAGTTGATTCTTCATCCGAATTACGGGTCTTTGAATGCGTTATTGATCAAACTCGGCATCATTCAACACAATATCGCTTGGCTGTCCGATACGAAGTGGTCGCTCGTCATGTTGTTTCTCTCCGAAATCTGGAGATCGTTTCCTTTCGTAGCCCTGTTGTACCTCGCGGCCCTGATTACGATTCCGCAGGATTTGTACGAAGCCGCATCCGTCGACGGAGCAACGAAATCCAAGGCATTCCGGCACATTACGTTGCCTTATTTGCAAGCGACGACGCTGGTTTTACTCATCTTGCGGACCATCGACGCGTTCCGCTCGTTCGATCTCATTTTCGCTTTGACAAAAGGGGGACCGGCAAACAGTACGGAAGCTGTCGGCCTTTACTTATATAAGCAAGGCTTTACGTTCGCGAATTTCGGCGGAAGCGCCGCGGGAAGTTATATCGTAACGTTCGTTATCCTTATTCTCGTATTCGTCTACATCAGATTAATGAAGGTTCAAAACATTTCTTAGGGGAAGGGGACGTATTTTTTGAAAAAGCTGATGATGTATGCGGGACTAGCCTTGCTTATGGCTTTTACGCTTGCTCCCTTTCTCTCGACGTTAACGACAAGCTTATCGACAAACCAGGATATTATCAGCGGCGCCAATCGTTTTTTTCCTACGCATGCCACGTTTGCGAACTTCAATAAGGCCATTATGGGACAGGCAGCATTGTCGGGTTTCGTGTCCTCCATGATCAACAGCCTGATCGTGGCGGCGGTAACTACGATTCTCTGTTTGTTGTTCGGCGCGTTAGGCGCTTATGCGTTCGCGAGACTGAATTTCCGCTTTCGCGATAGCTTCGTGCTGCTTGTCCTGGTCACCCAGATGATCCCCGGAATTGCGGTGCTCATTCCGATCTACGTCATTTTTCGCCAGATGGGCCTTCTCGACACGAAAACTTCCATTATTATGGCGCAAATGGCGTTTAACCTGCCCTTTATCATCTGGATCATGCGAAGTTTCTTTTCCTCCATTCCAAAGGATTTGGAGGAGGCGGCATTCATCGACGGCTTGGGACGGTTCGGTGCTCTATTTCGGATTATTCTGCCGATCAGTACGCCGGGATTGTTCGCGACGGGGGTATTCGCGTTCATGAACTCGTGGAACGATTTTCTTACCCCGCTCGTCTTGACTTCCAGCCAGGTCGCCAAGACGATGCCCGTAGCGATCAACGAATTTCTGGGAAGATTTACGGTCGACTACGGACTGCTTGCGGCCGCCGGTTTTATTGGCATTATCCCCCCGATTTTGATTATCCTTTTCTTCCAACGTTACCTGATCGAAGGGTTAACGGCCGGAGCGGTGAAATAAGCATCAGGGAAAGGAAGATTGACGAAAACGGTATTTATGCAATACTGGAGATAGTTCGTTTTGTTCGGGTTCGTTACAAACCGCGAGCGACTATTCCAGTTTGTTGAAGGGGCATGGATGACAATGAAATCAGCTAATCTTGACCTGATCAAAAAAATAAATCGCGATTTGGTGTTGGATACGATTCGTATAGATCAGCCCATTAGCAGGGCATCGATCTCGCAGAAAATCGGGTTGAGCAGATCGACGGTTTCTTTGATCGTCGACGAACTGATCGCGAAGAAGTTCGTATCCGAGACAGGCCTGGGCTCCTCGACCAGAGAAGGCGGGAGAAGGGCGATTCAATTGAGCTTTAACCCGAGCTCGGCTTATGGCGTCGGAATCGAATTAAATGAAAAGGGCTATCTAATCTGCGTGTCCGATCTCGACGGGAAGATCGTTTCCCTGGTGAAGTATAAAGAGAAACCGGTTTTGGAGAAGATCAGGGACCATCTGCTCGAAACGGTCGAACAAGCGGACGTGCCGCTCGACAAAGTGATTTCGGTCGGCTTCTGCGTTCCGGGCTTAACGAACAGCGTAGACGGCATCGTCGTCGGCGCTCCCGAATTGGATTGGAACGACGTTCATCTGGCCGCGCAGTTCCGTAAGCTTCTCGATAAGCCGGTATTCATCAATAATGACGTTAACTGCGCCGCCCTTGGAGAGCGTTGGCTCGGCGCCTGCCAGAATGTCGACGAATTCATTTATATTTCGATTAAAGCCGGTATCGGCAGCGCGATGGTCTGCAATGGCAAACTGGTTCAAGGGAAAGATTTTATGGCGGGCGAGCTCGGCTACTTTGCGTTCGAAGAAGACCTGCTGTCCCAGAAGGTGAATACGCTGGGTCATTTCGGGACTTTCGATAAAAAAGTGTCGGTCGATGCTTTGTCTCAATACGCATCGTCAATCGGGGAAGTGTTCGAGCAGTACAAAAGAAACGAGATCCAGGCGGTTAGGGTCGTTCAGCGGTTTATTAACCACTTGTCTCTCGGGATTGCCAATATGGTGAGCCTGCTGAACCCCGAGAAGGTCATTATCGGCGGAGAGTTAGGCACTTATATGGAAGAGCTGTTGCCCGAAGTGCGCCAAACGGTGGAAAGAATCACGCCGATTCAAACGCGGATCGAACCGACTCAAGTCGGCGAGAATTCCGGCGTATTAGGAATCATCTCCTATTCCTTCGATAACGTTCAGGATGTCATCAATTAATAGAGAAGGGAAAATCGGACATGAAAATCAACATTGCGGATCATTACGAAGAAATGTCCAAGATGGCCGCGGAACATATTATCCAAACGGTTCATCGGAAACCGAATGCGCTCCTGTCGATCGCCGGAGGCTCGACTCCGCTAGGAACGTTCCGCTACTTAATAGAAGCTTCAAAGGACAATCGGGTCTCGTTCTCGGCCTGCAAATTCGTTAGCTTGGACGAGTGGGTCGGCTTAGGCGGCGGGGACGAAGGCAGCTGCAGAAGCACATTGGATCAACACTTTTTTGAACCGTTGAACATCAGGGAGGAGCAGATCCGCTTCTACGACGGCCGGAGCACCGACTTGAACGGCGAATGCGAAAAAACGGATCTATTCGTCGAAGAACATGGTCCCATCGATGTCATCGTCCTTGGCGTAGGCTTGAACGGACATCTTGGCTTTAACGAGCCAGGCTGCGAGATGGACACCTATTCCCACGTCGTAGAGCTGGACGATGTTACACGGACGGTGTCGGTGAAATACTTCAACGAACAAAAAAACTTGAACCACGGGATTACGCTGGGGATGAAACACATTATGGAGAGCAAAGACGTGCTGCTTCTTGCCGACGGGGACAAAAAAGCCGAGATCGTGAAGGCGACGGTGCTCGGAGAGATGACGGACGATGTCCCTTCGAGCCTGCTTCGGAGACATGCCCGGTTCGAATTGTTCGTGGACGACAAGGCAGCGGCTTTCATCCGGAATCATGCGCAAGGGGAGGAATAAGCGTGAAACATAAATTCGCCGCCCAGCTCTATACGCTACGGGATGAATTGGAGAAGGATTTTCCGGCGACGTTGCGCAGATTAAAGAAAATGGGTTGGGAGGCCGTTCAGATCGATGGTTTGTTTGGTCTCAGACCAAACGAAATTGCTCAAGTATTGAAAGAAACCGGACTTCGGGCAGCGGGCATGCATGTCGGACTGGACCGGATGAACAACGAGCTTGAGGCCGTATTGGAAGAGGGCAGAGCGTTCGGAACGAAGGATTTTTTCTGCCACTACCTGGAAGACGACATGCAGCATGTCGACGGCTATATTCAAGCGAAAAGAGAATTGCTCGCGACCGCGGCCAAAGTGAATCCTTTCGGTTATCGGGTCGGTTACCACAACCACGACTTCGAATTCCAGACGATGGTCGAAGGACAAATCGCTCTTGATTATTTGATGAAGCCGGTGGGCAATCAGTTCTTATATCCCGAAATCGATACCTACTGGGTGAAATACGCAGGCCAAGATCCGCTCGAATATATTCGGAAATTCCCAGGCCGCATTCCGGTCCTCCATTTGAAAGACATGAAAGCCGACGGCAGCCGATTTTACGCCGAAGTCGGGACGGGGCTGATCGATTTCGAACCGATCTTGACATGGGGCGAGCAGAACGGGGTCGAATGGTATGCCGTGGAACAGGACGAATGTCCGGGAAGTCCCTTCGACAGCTTGGACGTCAGCTTGACGAATCTGGTGAAGATGGCCGAGAAGCTGGGACTTTAACTTATATCAAGAATCGAGGGATAGGAATGACGACGATCCGGTTAACGATGGCGCAGGCTTTGCTTCGCTTCCTGGACCACCAATACATTGAAATCGATCATCAGGAGAAAAAATTCGTGCACGGCGTGATGGGCATTTTCGGACATGGCAACGTTACGGGAATCGGAGAGGCACTGGAGCGCTCGCCTGGAAACTTAAAGTTTATCCAAGGGAAAAACGAGCAAGGAATGGCTCACGCGGCGATGGCATACGCCAAGCAGAACAACAGGCTGGGCATATTCGCCTGCACTTCTTCCATCGGCCCGGGCGCCTTGAACATGGTGACGGCCGCCGCGACTGCGACTGTGAACCGAATTCCGGTTCTGTTTCTTCCGGGCGACATTTTCTCGACGAGACAACCGGATCCCGTTCTCCAGCAACTCGAGAATCCGTCCGATTATACGATCTCGGCTAACGATGCCTTTAAGCCGGTAAGCCGGTTCTGGGACCGGATCGTAAGACCGGAGCAGTTGATGTCCTCGCTGCTCCACGCCATGCGCGTGCTTACGGACCCGGCGGATACGGGGGCCGTAACGATCTCCCTTCCCCAAGACGTACAGTGCGAAGCTTACGATTATCCGGTCTCTTTCTTCGAGAAGCGGGTTCATATCATCGATCGAAGACCGATGTCGGAGTCGGCCCGCAAGCGCGCCGTAGAGCTGATCTCCGGCAAGAAAAATCCGGTGATCATCGCCGGGGGCGGAGTGCATTACTCTCTGGCAACCGAAGAACTGCGCGAATTCGCGGAAGCTTTCCGCATTCCCGTCGGCGAGACGCAAGCGGGCAAAAGCGCAATGGCTTGGGATCATCCGCTCAACATGGGGGCGATCGGGGCCACCGGGTCGCTAGCGGCGAACCGCTTGGCCAAGAACGCCGATCTCGTCATCTGCGTCGGAACGCGAATGAGCGACTTCACGACGGCTTCCAAAAGCTTATTCCAGCACCCTGAAGCGGAATTTCTCCAAATCAACGTCAACGGCCTCGACGCGGCCAAGCTGAGCAGCGTATCCGTTCAAGCGGACGCGCGATTGGCGATGGGTCAATTGACCCAAGACCTGCAGGCTCTCGGGTATTCCTCCGGCTATGATTCCGATCGGCTGGCGCAATTGAAAGCCGAATGGACTAGCGAAGTCGATCGGCTGTACGCGATAGAGCGGGAAGACGGACTGGCGCAGACGCGGGTGCTGGGGGAAATCAACGCATTCGTTCAGCCCGAAGACGTCATTATCGGCGCGGCCGGCAGTATGCCGGGAGATCTGCATCGGCTCTGGAGAACGACCCGGCCGAAAACGTATCACATGGAATACGGTTTCTCTTGCATGGGATACGAGGTTGCGGGAGCGTTCGGCGCCAAGCTCTCCGATCCGGATCGCGAAGTGTATGCGATGGTCGGGGACGGCAGCTATTTGATGATGCACTCGGAACTCGTGACCAGTCTTCAGGAAGGGCGGAAGATTACCGTGCTGCTCCTCGACAATCACGGCTTCCAATGTATTCACAACTTGCAGAGAGAAAACGGCAGCGACGGATTCGGCAATGAATTCCGCTATTACTCTCCCGAACGGAGGGGATTGTCCGGTGATTATATGACGTTCGATTTTGCCGCCCAGGCCCGCGGCATGGGGGCCAAAGCTTATACGGCGAACACGATCGAAGAGCTGAAGCATGCTTTGAAGGCGGCGAGAAACGAACAAACGACAACGCTCATTCATATCCGGGTGCTGCCGGGAACGAACACCTCCGGCTACGAATCCTGGTGGAGGGTCGACGTAGCCGAAGTGTCCGAGAGCGCCAAAGTAAACGAGGCTTATCGAAATTTCCAAAGCAAACTTGAAGCTGCGAAATAAGCTCAAGTTCCGGAGAGGAGCAGAGATGCCAAGATGTCGAAATTAATCGTGCCCAGCGAGCGGCCGGACGCGGAAGGAAAAGTGTTATCCATTACTCCGGAATCTGCGGGATGGAAATACATCGGCTTGGATATTTACCGGCTAAAGGCCGGACAATCGATGCGGAGGAGCACGGGCGGCATGGAGATGTGCGTTACGCTGCTCCATGGTCGGGCAGATGCGGTAACGACCGAGCTGAATTACGCGAATATCGGACGGCGAATGAGTATTTTCGAAGAGGTGCCCCCGTATTCGGTGTACGTACCGATGAACGATTTTATCGAAATCAAAGCCTTGTCGGATATTGAAATCGCGGTCTCCGTCGCCGCGGGCAATCCGTCCGTCGCGTATCCGTCCAGATTGATTCGGCCTGAGGACGTTAAAGTGGAGATTCGCGGATACGGAAATATGACGCGGCGCGTGCACAACATATTGCCCGAACAGGAAGATGCGGGAAGCCTGCTCGTCGTGGAAGTGTTTACCCCGAACGGACACTGGTCCAGCTTTCCGCCGCATAAGCACGATCAAGAGAACTTGCCGCATGAGTCTTATTTGGAAGAAATTTATTATCACAGGTTAAATCCGGATCATGGCTTTGCCGTACAAAGAGTATATACGGATGACCGGTCGTTGGATGAAACGATGTCGGTCATGAACGGAGATGCCGTGCTCGTGCCCGAAGGTTATCATCCCGTCTCGGCGGTTCCGGGGTACGATCTTTATTATTTGAACGTCATGGCCGGACCGGTCAGAACGTGGAAATTTCATAACGACCCGGCTCACGAATGGTTGTTCATGCCGCCGGTCAAAGAGGAGAAATCCGAATGAACCCTATAACATGGCCTCAAGACCGTCCTCTTGATCTCATAGCCATCGGGCGCCTGTGCATCGATATGAATGCCAACGAGATCAATCGTCCCATGGAGGAAACGCTGACTTTCACGAAATATTTAGGCGGATCCCCCGCGAATATCGCGGTAGCCGCCGCCAGGTTGGGGATGAAAACGGGGTTTATCGGCAAAGTCTCCAATGATCAATTCGGCAATTATATATCGAAATATTTGGCGCAAGAAGGAATCGACACCGGGAACGTCGTCGTCGACCGCACCGGCGCCGTGACGGGCCTTGCTTTTACCGAGATCAAATCGCCCGAAGATTGCAGCATTCTGATGTATCGCGACAATGCGGCCGATCTCAAGCTGGAGCCGAAGGACGTCAAGGAAGAGTATATCCGGCAATCGAAAGCGATCTTGATTTCCGGAACGGCGCTATCCAAAAGTCCGTCCCGGGAAGCGGTATTCATCGCTTTGGAATATGCGCTTAAGCATAACGTTCTCGTGTTTTTCGATGTGGATTATCGTCCGTATTCGTGGAATTCGCCGGAGGAAACGGGCATCTATTGCCGCATGGTCGCGGAGAAAAGCGATGTCATCATCGCCGGCAGGGAAGAATTCGATCTGATGGAAGCGCCGTTCGGAGAACTGCGGCACGATGACTGGTATACCGCGGAAACTTGGCTTCGTCATAGAGCGAAGCTGGTGATGGTTAAGCACGGCTCGAACGGCTCGATCTGTTTCACGAACGACGGCAAAACGTTCCGTTCCGGCACTTATCCGACGAAAGTGATCAAGACGTTCGGGGCGGGGGATTCTTTTGCGGGCGCGTTCATCTACGGCTTGTTCCAAGGATGGAGCGTCGATCGTTGCCAGAAGTTCGGAAGCGCTTCGGCATCCATCGTCGTAGCCAGCCACAGCTGTTCGGATGCGATGCCGACCGTAGAGCAGATTCAAGAGGTCATCGATCGGAACGAAAAATAAGGGGGATTCAGGAATGACTGCACAATTGGTGAAAAATTATATCGGCGGACAGTGGATCCATTCAACGTCGGGCAAGACGGACGACGTCCCCAACCCTGCTACGGGAGAGCTCATCGCGAAAGTTCCGCTGTCTTCCAAAGAAGATTTGGATCTCGCGGTCAAGGCAGCCTCGGAAGCGTTCAAAGAATGGAAAAACGTCGCAGTGCCGAAACGCGCGCGTATTCTGTTTAAATATCAACAATTGCTCGTCGATAACTGGAAAGAGTTGGCCGAGCTGGTTACGCTCGAGAACGGCAAAAGCTACGGGGAGGCATACGGGGAAGTGCTTCGCGGCATCGAATGCGTAGAGTTCGCCGCCGGCGCGCCGAGCCTCATGATGGGAAGCGTGCTGCCGGATATCGCGACGGGTTTGGAGTCCGCCATGTATCGGTACCCAATCGGTGTCGTAGGCGGTATCACGCCGTTTAACTTTCCGATGATGGTGCCCTGCTGGATGTTCCCGCTCGCGATCGCTTGCGGAAACACGTTCGTTCTGAAACCTTCCGAAAGAACGCCCCTTTTGGCGAACAGGCTGGCTGAATTGCTGGCGGAAGCGGGACTGCCCGACGGCGTATTCAATATCGTGCACGGCGCGCACGATGTCGTGAACGGACTGCTCGAGCATCCGGGCGTTCAGGCGATTTCCTTCGTCGGCTCCCAGCCGGTCGCGGAATACGTGTACAAAACGGCTGCGGCATTCGGTAAACGGGTTCAAGCGCTGGGCGGTGCCAAAAACCACTCGATCGTCATGCCGGACGCGAACATGGAGCTGACGGTCAAGGAAATTACGAATGCGGCATTCGGCTCCGCGGGCGAGCGCTGCATGGCTTGCTCCGTCGTCGTTGCCGTCGGCGATATCGCGGATACTCTCGTGAAACGTTTGACTGAAACGGCTAAAGGGCTGAGCATCGGCAACGGTCTTCATGAGAAGGTGTTCTTGGGACCCGTCATCAGGGACTCTCATAAGAACAGAACGATCCAATATATCGTGAAAGGCGAGGAAGAGGGAGCTAAGCTCGTCCTGGACGGCAGAAACCATGAGGCGGCCCAAGGCGAAGGCTACTTCTTGGGACCGACGATATTCGATCATGCCAAACCGGGCATGGCGATCTGGAACGACGAGATTTTCGCCCCGGTGCTGCAAGTCATCCGAGCAGACACGCTGAGCGAGGCAATCGAGATTGCGAACCGATCGGAATTCGCCAACGGCGGCTGCATCTATACGGATAGCGCCGGCGCGATCCGGGAATTCCGCGAGAATATGGACGCCGGAATGCTCGGAGTTAACGTAGGGGTGCCGGCGCCGATGGCCTTCTTCCCGTTCTCGGGTTATAAGAAGTCGTTCTACGGCGATCTACACGCGAACGGTAAAGACGGAGTAGAGTTCTACACCCGCAAGAAAATGATCGTTGCCAGACATTAAAAATGAGCGCCCGTCGCATCCTCGCGCGCGACGGGCGTTACTCATAGATTTTCTGCTACTTCCCCCAGCCGATGAACTTGTTCACGAACGTCATGCAACGCATGATTTTCGCCAAAGTCATTCTTATCTCCTCCCTTAATCGGAAAGCGACCGTCCCGCAAGGAGGCGATCGCTTTTTTGCGCATTCATACCGCCGCTTCGCGCTTTTTGAAGAAGGTCTTCAGCGCAGAGTAAATCTCGGCCTTTTCTTTAATGACATAGTACAGGAACTGCTGATGCTCCAGATGCTTGTAGGCCGACATAAGCGTGCTCGACCGGTTGTACTGGTTCACTTCCCCGTAGCCGAAAATGTTCGAACGCTCGAGCAGCTCCTTAATGAGCCGGACGCACCGCTCGTTGTCGCTCGTCAAGTTGTCTCCGTCGGAGAAGTGGAACGGGTAAATGTTGTAAAGCGAAGGAGGATAACGACTGTCGATGATTTCGAGCGCTTTAATATAGGCGGACGAGCAGATCGTGCCGCCGCTTTCCCCGCGGGTAAAGAACTCTTCCTCGGTCACTTCCTTCGCTTCCGTATGGTGCGCGATAAACACGATATCGACCTTCTCGTACTGGTGCCTTAAGAAGCGGCTCATCCAGAAGAAGAAACTTCTCGCGCAATATTTCTCGAAGCTGCCCATACTCCCCGACGTGTCCATCATGGCCAGAATAACGGCGTTATTTTGCGGTTTGACGATTTCTTCCCACGTCTTGAACCGCAAGTCGTCCGGGCTGATGCCGCCGATCTCGGCGCGCCCGTCCCGCGAATTGCGCCGCAGGTTCTCGAGAATCGTCCGTTTCTTATCGATGTTGCTCATAATGCCTTTGCGCCGGACGTCGGTGAACCGCACGTCTTTTACTTCGATCTGCTGCTTGTCTTTCTTCTTCAGATAGGGCAGTTCGAGCTCCTCGAATAGCATTGTCTCCAGCTCTGCGATCGAAATTTCGGCTTCGACGACATCGTCTCCCGGCTCCGAGCCTGCCCCTTCTCCTTTGCCGTTGGCGGGCTTCGGATCGACGCCGAGCACATCTCCAACCTGGCTGTCGCCGTCCCCTTGGCCGACGTGTTTTTTCTTGTTCGTATTGTAAATAAAATGATATTCGTCGAGACTGCGAATCGGAATTTTAATAATTTGGCGCCCATCGGACATGACGATATTCTCTTCCGAGACAAGATCGGGCAAATTCTGCTTGATTGCGTCGCGGACTTTTTGCTGGTGACGGGCTTGGTCCTGATAGCCTTTGCGATGCAGCGACCAGTCTTCCCGGGATAAAATAAACGACGGCTGATTCATGGGCAACCCCCTATCGCTTTATTTTTGAAAGGATGTATTAAACAATATATTCAGCCGCGATCAAACGATGTGCGCAATAAGGAAGGTCGGACATGCACATTTTCGCGTTGCCAAAATCCGCTAGGGCGTGTCTGCTAACTCCGAGGGCAGCAAATTTTGCCGAATTTTCGTTCCATGCAAGGAACTTTTGTGAATGCGTACTGGGGCTACGTTAAGCAAAAGTGACGCAGCAGGGGGAGAAAAGGCGGTGAAAGGTGCCACTGAGTGAGTTGGCAGACACGCCCTAGTTCCCTAATTCGGTTTCAATCGATTAATATAGATGAGATAGATAGTTTATTGTCGTTATAGGGGGATGGTGCCTCATGAAATTTATACATACTGCGGATTGGCATCTAGGCAAGCTTGTGCAAGGCGTCAGCATGACAGAGGATCAACGTTATGTGCTTACGCAATTGGTACAAACGGTGGAAGCGGAAAAGCCGGATATGGTTGTAGTCGCGGGAGATTTGTATGACCGGGCGATTCCGCCGACGGAGGCGGCTTTGCTGCTGGACGAGCTGTTCGAGCGGATCGTCATTGGCTTGAATACGCCGGTGCTCGCGATTTCCGGCAATCATGACAGCCCGGACAGATTGTCTTTTGGCACGGAGATCATGAAGTCGAGAGGTTTGCACCTTGTCGGGCAATTCAAGGCAGAGTGCCAATCGGTTGTGTTTAAGGACGAGCATGGGGATGTATGCTTCCATCTCGTTCCGTTCGCCGATCCGGCGCAAGTTCGTTTCGCGTACGGGGACGAGATGATTAAGTCCCATGACGACGCGATGAAGGCGATTGTAGGACGCATCGAAGAGACGATGGATCCAGCGGCGCGTCATGTGTTCGTCGGCCATGCGTTCGTAACGCCGGGCGCGCGACCGGAAGAAAATACGAGCACGTCTGAGCGGCCGCTTTCGATCGGAGGGGCGGAGTATGTGAACGCGGCGCATTTTGGGAAATTTGCTTACGTTGCGCTTGGCCATCTTCACCAGGCGCACCATGTCGGAGACGAGAAGATTCGTTATTCAGGCTCTCCGCTGAAATATTCGATATCCGAAGAGTCGCACCGTAAAGGGTATTTGATTGTGGAACTCGGCGGCGATGGCGCTGTTACCGTGGAGAAAAGAGATTTCCGGCCGCTGCGAGACATGCGCCGCGTCGCCGCGCCGATCGAGGAAATCGAACGGCATGCGCCGAGCGATGACTATGTGTTCGTAACGCTGCTGAACGATAACCCGGTGTTGTTCCCGATGGAGAAGGTGCGGGCGATATACCCGAACGCTTTGCATGTCGAGCGTCGGATGGCCAGCGCGATAAAGGGGAGCGTGGAAAATGCTGAGGAAGAGCGGGGATCGCCTTCGCGCAGGGATGCCGATCCAGTCGCACTATTTTCTGCTTTTTACGAAGAAGTGAAGGGCATTCCGCTTGCAGAGGACAAACGTGCGCTGTTCGCCGATGAGTTCGCGAAATTGCTTCGCGAGGAAGGAGGCGCCGTATGAAACCGATTCGACTACAGATGACCGCCTTCGGTCCTTATCGCGACACGGAAACGATCGATTTCAGCTTGTTGGAGGATCGCCAGCTGTTCGTCATCTCCGGCAATACGGGCGCGGGGAAGACAACGATATTCGACGCGATCTGTTTCGCGTTATACGGAAGCGCCAGCGGCGAAGATCGCGCCGAAGCGAGAATGTTACGGAGCCACTTCGTGGATGACGACGTACATACAGCAGTCGATTATACGTTCTCGGTCGGGAAGCGGTCGTTCCGCGTGTTCAGGCAACTGGGTCATCGTAAGAAAGGGAATAAGAGCGAAACTCCCGGCAAAGCCGAACTGTACGAGACGACGTCGGGCGAAGACGTTCCGTTCGTCGACCGCTTTATGATCTCGGATGTGAACGCGAAGCTAGAGTCGGTATTAGGCTTGACCCGCGAACAGTTCAGCCAGATCGTTATGCTGCCTCAAGGGGAATTCCGCAAGCTGCTCACGTCCGATACGGAAAATAAAGAAGATATTTTGCGGCGCATTTTCCGGACAGGTTTGTACGAGAAGCTCGAAGAGCGGTTCCAGCAGCGGAATCGGGAGCTGATGGAGGCGTTAAAGCAAGCGAAAGCGACGCAGGACGCTTATACGGCTCAGGCGCGGGAAACGTTACCGAATCGCGAGGATAGCAAGCTTAGGGCGGTGCTCGAGCAGGAATATGTTGCGATGGCGCAGGTGGAAGAAGGGCTCGCCGAGGAAATCTCGTTTTACGGTGAACGTGAAGCTGCGGCGGCTCATGCGAGAGATGAGATAGCCGGGCGGTTAAATATCCAGGAAGCCGCGCTGCGCGAAGCGCTTGCACTTGCCGGCCGATTCACGCAGCTTGGGGAGAAACGGGGGCAGCGCTTGGAGTCGGAAGCGCGCGAACCCGAAGTACGCGCATTGGAACAAGCCGTCCAGCTCGCTGGACAGGCGGCTAGAATCGAGCCTTACGAGGAGCAAGCGTCGCAAGCGGAACGGGACCACGCGGCGAAAACCGCCCGACTAGCAGCGAAGCGCGAGGAGGCGGCAGCGGCCGAGCGTGCGTTTGTAGCGGAGCAAGCAGCTTACGCCGTAGAAGAAGCGCGCGAGCCCGAGCGGCAGCAAGCGGCGCAGCGGCTGCGGGAGTTGGCGGATCTGGAGCCGACTGTTCGTACGTTGGAGGAACGCCGCAGTGAAGCGGAGAGGCTGGCGGCCGAAGAGCGGCAGATAGGGGCCAATCTCGAAGCTAGCGAGCGCGAACTGGCGAAGTTGCGCGAGGATAAACGCGGAGACAGCGAGAAGTTGAAGGCGCTGGAGGCGGATGAGCGGCTTCGTCCCGAGACGGAGCGCAAGTTCGAACGCGTGAAGATCAAATATCGGCTCGTAAAGGAGCTGCTCGAGCTTGATGGGCGAGCGGAAGCTTTCGCCAAGGCGGAGGCGGAAAGCGCGAAGGCGGCCGCTGCATTAAAGGCAGCGCACGACGAATTGGAGTCGCGATGGTTGGAAGGGCAAGCCGGCTTATTGGCGGCGCACCTCCATGACGGCGCGCCGTGCCCGGTATGCGGCAGCGCGGAGCATCCCGCGAAGGCGGCATCGGTCGCCGATGTGCCAACGAAGGAGGCTTTGCAGTCGGCGAAGGAGCGGTTGCGCCAAGCCGAGCAGACGCTGAGCGAAGCGAAGGCGCAGGCGGCCGCCGCGTCGGCCGGCAAAGACGGACGCGCGGATGAGCGGGCGGAGTACGGCGTGACGGCGGAGCCGTTCGCGGCGCAGCTTGCCGCAGCCGAGGCGGAAGGCAAGCGGCTGCGGGTGGAGACGGAGCGGCTTACGCGGCAGTCGGAGCAATTGCAGCCGCTCCGCGAGAAGATCGAGCGGATGGAGCAGGCGCTCGAGCAGGCGCAAGCGGCTAAAGACCGGTTGATGGAACGTAGGCAGGTACTGGCTGCGGAACTGATCGCGAAGAAGACGCTGCTAGATAGCGAGCTAAACCGTATCCCGGAGGTGCTGCGAACGCCGGACAAGCTTGCCGCGCGTATCGGAGAGCAGGAAGGGCTGCAGCGTCGTCTCGTCGAAGCTTGGCAGGAAGTGCAGCGGCGGTTGCAAGCAACGCAAGCACGTCTCGTTGAAGAGCGGACGAATGTCGCGCAGCTAAGTGCGCAGCTTGAGGAAGAAGCGGTGCGGGCGAATCAGGCGAAGCTGAAGTTCGCTGAGGAGCTGGCGTCCGCCGGCTTCGCCTCAGCGGATGCTTACGCGGCGGTAAAGATGAGCGTCGAGCGCAGAGAGGAGCTGCGGAGGCAGATCGAGGCGCATCGGGCGAATGCCGCGGCGCTGAGACAGCAAGTCGAGGAATTGGAGCGCGAGTTGGCGAACCGGGCACAGCCGGATCTGGAGTCGGCTCACACGGCGATTGCCGAGACGAAAGCGGCGCTTGAGACCGCTTCGGCGGAGCAAATCACCGCTCGTCGACATAAGGAAGAGGCGGAACGCTTATCGTCCGCGATCGCACGGACGGTTGGGCAATTCCGCGAACTGGAGCGCGAGCAGCAGCAAGTCGCCGACGTCTACCAGATGCTCAAGGGGGACAACGCGCTCAAAATTTCGTTCGAACGCTATATTCTGATCGAGTACTTGGAACAAATATTGAGTGCGGCCAACGTGCGCCTGAACGATCTGTCGAACGGCCAGTTTCTGCTGCAACGCAGCGATCGGCTGGAGACACGAGGCAAGCAGAGCGGGCTAGGATTGGACGTCTATGACGCGTACACCGGGCAGAATCGGGACGTGAAGACGATGTCCGGCGGCGAGAAGTTTAACGCATCGCTCTGCCTCGCGCTTGGAATGACGGACGTCATACAGTCCTATCAAGGCGGCGTCTCCATCGAGATGATGTTCATCGACGAAGGCTTCGGCTCGCTCGACGAAGATTCGCTGAATAAAGCGATCGCTACGCTTGCCGACTTGCAGCGGTCGGGCCGGATGATCGGCGTCATCTCGCACGTGCAGGAACTGAAAGCGGCATTCCCCGCCGTCCTAGAAGTGAGCAAGACGAAGGAAGGGTACAGCCGTACGGCGTTTGTGCTGAAATAAAAGAAAGCCGTCTCTCTGCGTCCCGCTATGGATGTGGGCGACGGCTTTTTTTTCTACGATCTGATACTAACCAGCCATCCTGCTAACGCACCTTCACCTGCTAACTCTGCTGCCCCGTCGCCACGCACCGCTAATCGCACAAATTCGCTCACCTCGCCGAAATAACGTCGCCGTGCACCTCTAATCGCACAAATTCGCTCACCTCGCCGTAATAATGGCGCCACGCACCGCTAATCGCACAAATTCGCTCACCTCGCCGAAATAATGGCGCCACGCACCGCTAATCGCACAAATTCGCTCACCTCGCCGAAATAACGTCGCCGCGCACCTCTAATCGCTCAAATTCGCTCACCTTGCCGAAATAATGGCGCCACGCACCGCTAATCGCTCCGGCGCTGCCATGACCTTGCGAGAAAACACCACATCATGAACAAGCCGTAAAAGACGAATCGTTCGGCGTGAGCGAGGTTAAGGTGGTTTTGTCGCGCTTGAGTTGCGGAATGCGACGACAGGATGGCCGATATCCTCGCACTCGATCTCTTCAGTTGTTAACTGAGCGAAGGGGATATGGGCAAAAGGGAAGAGATACGACTTCGCCGCTGATGTTCGTAATCCGATCACAGCCCCGGGCGTTGCAGAATTTCTCTTTGTAAGGATTCAAAAGATGAGTCATAATGACTAGTAGAAGATTCGGCACGCAAACTACATTCTCACTATTAGCTGGGGGAGCATCCATGTACAAAGTCATCATCGTCGACGACGAAGCGGTCGTCCGCTTAGGGCTCAAAAATACGATCGATTGGCGCGAACACGGCTTTGAACTCATCGGCGATTATGCGAACGGTCGGGAAGCCTGGGAAGCAATAGAGCTTCAAAAACCGGAGCTTGTCATTTCGGATATTAGCATGCCGTTCATGGACGGGCTGGAGCTTGCCGGTTTAATCGCGGCCCAGTATCCCTATATTAAAATGATCATTCTGACCGGCTTCGACGAGTTCGAATACGCCCAGCAGGCGATTCGGCTGAAAGTGTCGGACTTTATTTTGAAACCGATTACGGCGAAGGAAATGCGCACGTTGCTCGACCGCGTCAAGGCGGAGATGGACGAGGAAACGGAGCGGCGCGAAGATCTCGGCCGGCTCAAGAAACAATTGAATCAGAGCCTGCCATTGCTTAGGGAAAGATTCCTTGAGCGCCTTGTGGCGGTCGGCTTCGGCAAATCGGAAATTACCGATCGTTTCTCGGCGTTCTCCATCCCCGTACCTGTGCCGCTGCAACTCGTCATGGTTGCGGACATCGACGATTTTGGCGATCGAGAGCTGCTTTCGTACGAGCACGACGTCGAATTTTTGCGGTTCGCCGCTTTCGATATTTTCAAAGAAACGTTGGAAAGGGACAACGTCCTCATCTTTCGTACACGCGAAGAGAGGATGGTCGCGATTGTTTCGGGAGAACCGAATGAAAGCTTGCTTTACGAACGGGTATTTTCGATGGCCGAGGAAGTTCGCCACCATATCGAAAAATACTTGAAATTTACGGTGACGATCGGAATCGGCCGCTCGTGCGCCTCTCCGGAGAAGTTGCCGGACGCATACAAGAGCGCATTGTCCGTGCTCGATTACCGATTCCTGCTCGGCAAAAACCGGGTGCTCAGCATTCTCGACTTCGAAGACAAGCCATCAACGTCCATTGCCGCGCCTATGGATTGGGACCGCAAACTCGCTTCGGCGGTGAAGACGGGATCGCTTCAGGAGGCGTATCGGCTCATAGAAGACGGAGTGGCGGAGATGAAGGCGTCTCTGGCGTCGCTCGAGCCTTGTTTGGTTGAAGTGCAGAAGGTAGCCCTGACGCTCATGAATACGATTCAGGAGCTTACGGCCGATTATAAACAATCGCCAATCGATTGGCAGATGAAGCTGATGGACGTGTACCGGTTCAAAACGTTGGACGAGGTCGAGGCGTGGTTAAAAGAAGCGGTGCGTTCCGTTGTCGCCGCAATTTCCGACAGCCGCAACCATTTGACGATTTCCCAAATTCGCAAAGCGGTGGAATATATCGAGACGAATTATATGAACGATAAAATGTCGCTCCAGGATTTATGCCGCCATGTCCTGATGAGCACGAGCTATTTCAGTCTCGTCTTTAAACAACACACGGGGGAGACGTTCATCGAATATTTGACTAGCGTCCGTGTCGGTAAAGCGAAGGAATTGCTCTGCGGCACATCGCTGAAGTTTTACGAAATCGCGGAGAAAGTCGGTTACAAAGACCCGAACTACTTCAGCATTTTATTCAAGAAAAACACGGGGATGACGCCGAAGGAGTACCGAGAGTCATCGGCGAAGGAGCGCGAAGTGTAACATGCAGAAAGAATTCAACCTGCGCCTTCCTTTTTTTCCGCTGAAGAGCATCCAGTCCAGCATCTCGCTCGCGTTCTCGCTATTGATCCTCGCCGCCATTGTCTTGACAAGCCTCGTCAGCTACCGGGTTTCTGTCGATGCGGTGGAAAGTAATTCCAAAGGTTATATTGAAGAAATCATCAAACAAGTCAATATGAATTTGCAGTCCTACGTCGACAACATGGAGAACATCTCGCTGCTGGCGATGACGAACAAAGACGTCAAGTACTATATTTCGGATAACGGTTTCATTAGCTCGGAGGACAGACGGACCTATGAGAAAAGAATATCCGACCTGTTTCAGGCGATCTTGTACACGAGGCAGGACATCTCATCGATTATGGTGTTCGGTTACAACGGACGTTACGTCTCAGATCGGCGTATTACCAACTTGAATCGGTTCGCGAGTTTGGAGCAGCAGTCGTGGTACAAGTCGGCTCAAGCGGCAGGCGGCAAGGCGGTAATATCCGCGCCACACGTGCAGAACGTGATCGAGAACGACTATCGCTGGGTCGTTTCTTTAAGCCGCGAGCTGAAAAGCACGGACGGCATTACGGCCGAAGGCGTTTTCCTCGTCGATCTGAACCTCAGCATTATCAACGACATTTGCAGCAAGATAAATTTGGGGAAAAAGGGTTATCTGTTTATCGTCGACAACGACGGCAATATCGTCTATCACCCGCAACAGCAATTGATCGACAGCAAACTGAGGACGGAGCGGGTCAACGACGTTATCCAAGCGGCTAGCGGCAGTTCGTTCGTAGTTAACGACGGGGAAGGCAAGCGAATTTATTCCGTCCAAGACACGAACTTCGGTTGGAAAATCGCCGGCGTCGCCTACACGAACGATTTGATCGCGAGCCAGAAAGATTTGCGCAACTCGATATTGCTGTACTCGCTGCTCGGCTTGACGATATCGCTGCTGATCTCGATCTGGCTGTCGCACCGGCTCACGAAGCCGATCAAGGTGCTGCAATCGGACATGAAGCAAGTCGAGAAAGGCAACTTTGACATTCAGACGAAAATCGAGCAGATGAACGAGATCGGACAGCTTGGCCGGTCGTTTAACGTGATGGTCACCCGTACGAAACTCCTTATGGAGGAGACGATTCTGAACCAGGAGAGCAAACGCAAGAGCGAGCTGCTGCTCCTTCAGTCGCAAATCAATCCGCACTTCCTGTACAATACGCTCGATTCGATCGTCTGGATGGCTGAGCAGAAACAGCACGAGGAAGTGGTCCTGATGACGTCCGCATTGGCCAAGCTGTTTCGAGCGAGCATTACGAAAGACCAGGAGCTTGTGCCGATCCGGGTGGAAGTCGAGCATATCACGAACTATTTGCTCATTCAGAAAATGCGTTACAACGAAGACCTCGATTACACAATCGACATCGACGAATCGATATGGGGCTACAAAACGTTAAAAATTTTGCTGCAGCCGCTCGTCGAGAACGCGATTTATCACGGCATACGCAAAATGTACGGCAGCGACGACGGCATGATCACGATTCGCGGCAAATTGTCAGGTGATCAGATCGTATTTGAAGTGGAGGACAACGGGCTTGGCATGACGCCGGAGCAGTTGAGCCAACTTCGGCTTGCGAGTGTGAGCGAAGGGGACAAAGGCATCGGAATCCGCAACGTGAATGAGCGGATCAAGCTGTTTTTCGGACATGAATACGGCATTCAAATCCGCAGCGAGATCGAAGTCGGCACTTGCGTGACGATTACGATTCCGAAGCTTGAATAGGAGAGGAAACCGATGCGCAAACATCCATTTACGATCGGGCTCATCGTAGCGCTCCTGTCCATTGCCGTTTATTTGGGCGTGTATTACAGAACGTTTTTTGGCATTTTCGGTTCGCATGGGGAGAAAACGGTTGCGCTCATTATGAAATCGTCCAACGTGCAGCTTGATTTCTGGCAAGCGGTCAACAACGGAGCCGCTGCGGCTGCGAAAGAAATGGGGGCGGAACTCGACGCGCTAGGTCCTCTGACGGAGAACGACGCGGAAAGCCAGATGAGAATTCTCGAGGAGACGATCGCACGTAAGCCCGACGCGATCGTCATCTCGCCGTACAATGACGAGCGCCTCGACAATCTTCTGGCGAAGGCGCGTTCCGCAGGCATTCGTCTGGTTGTCATCGATTCATTGTTCCGTCTGGATCCGTCTCCTGTCGTTGTAACGAACGACTATGTCGAAGCGGGCAAACTCGCCGGCGAATCGGCTGTAGCGCAGACAAAGGGTCATCCGATTGTCGCGGTCATGAGCGATGAGCCGGAGTCAGCCGCCTCCTCCGAGCGGCTAAAGGGTTTGAAGAAGGCGTTGGAGTCGTATAAGGACAGTTGGTATGGCGTGTATTACGCACAGCAATCGGAAGAACGCGCATACAGCATGGCGAAGCAATTACTCGAAGAGGGTCGGCCGCTCAATACTTTCGTCGCAATGGACGAACCGACAACGCTCGGCATCGCCAAACTTCTTCAGGAAAGACGGCTTGAAGGCGTCGTTCGCCTGATCGGTTTTGATAGTTCCGCTTCCGAAGTCGGCTTGCTTGAATCCGGCACGCTTGACGCGGCGATCGTTCAGAAACCGTTTAATATGGGTTATCTAGGCGTGAAGACGGCGCTCAATCTGATCGACGGAAAAAAAGTGCCGCAGGCAACCTACATCGAATCGAACGTCATTACGATGAACAATATGTACACGGCCGAGAATCAGAAGCTTTTGTTCCCTTTCATCGGCAGTAACCGTTAATTCAGGAAGGAGGCGAATCGTATGCCAATGTCCGTCTTCAAGACGCTTCGCCGCGTCGCGATCGGGCTGCTTGTCCCGGTCGTGCTCGCTGCTTGCGCGCGATCGGCCCCGGCGGTCGACGAGACGCCGAAAGAGAAGAGAGCGCTTATTCGCTTTGTCGCGTCCGAGTACAGCACGGAGACGAAGCCGTTGCTAGAGAAACTTGTCAAGGAATTCGAAATCCAAAACCCGCTGATCGACGTCGAGCTGCAAGTGGCCAACTGGGACATTCTCGACGGCATCTACACGACAATGATCAGTAAAAATCAGCCGCCCGATCTGTTGAATACGAATGTGTACGCACACTTCGCGGAAGATGGACTGCTGAACGATTTTAACGATATTTTGTCCCCTGAGCTGGCGAACAAGCTGTATCCGCATTTGATGGGGATGGATCGAATCGAGGGTACGCAGTACGCGATCCCTTATGTCGCGACCATTCGACAGCTTTACTATAACCAGGAACTGTTCGCCAAAGCGGGAATTACATCGCCGCCGCGCACGTGGTCCGAACTGGCCGCAGACGCGCGTAAAGTGAAAGATACCGGTCTTGCGAGCGGTTTTGGCGTCGACTTGACCGATAATGAAACTCAAGCGACTTTGTCTTACGTCTTTTTCGGATCGGGCGGCGGATGGACGAAAAACGGGAAGTGGGCGATCAACTCGCCCGAGAACGTCGAAGGCTTGAAAATGCTTAAAGAACTGTTCGACCAAGGGTTGATGGACCCTGAGCCGACCGTTACGACAAGGGACGAGAAGCAGCGCATTCTGGGCGATGGCGAACTAGGCATGATGATCTCCGGTAACTACTTCGCTTCCGTCGTGCCGAAAGAGTTCCCCGACTTGAAATGGGGCGTTGGGCCGATTCCGGTCAAAGACGGCACGCCGCCAATTACATTCGGCGTACACGACGTTCTTGTCTCTTTCAAGACGGACCATACCGATAAGGCGGCGTTGTCCAAGTTTCTAGACTTCCTCTACGATGACGATTCGTATCGCCAGATGGTTCTGAGGGAGGGGTTCTTGCCGGTAACGAGCACGGTCGGTGATGTGCTGTCAGGGCAAGACGAGGCGATGAAAGCGAACTTGGAGGCGCTCGGCGGCGCGAAGTTTTATCCGTTACAAGAGCCTTCTTGGCAAGCGGTGCTCGACTATGCCCGCAAGCTCGGGGACGCCGTGCTGTACGAGCATTTGACGCCGCAGGCGGCGCTAGACGAACTTCAGCGTTTCGCCGTGTCGAAGAGCGCTGCTTACTTGAAATAAAAGTTTAAAAGCTCGGTTTTCAGCACCGAGAAGGTTGGATGAAGCACGGGAATGAGGAGCGGAGCGTAGGCAAACCTACGTGAGCACCGGAAGTCCCGTGCAGCATTCAAGATTCGACGTCGAATCCGCTCCATTGAATGAGCTTCGTGATCAAAATCGAGCTTTTAAACATCCTTTGAGAAGAAAACAAAGAATTCGTGGAAGATATTCGATAGAGACATTGGCCCTCCCGCTCTATGATGGAATCAAGCGCTAGAGTTCGATCGCAAGAACGAACGAAACGCTTCAGATTCATCATTCGTGGGAGGGTTTGCTTTTATGATCCAAAAGAAAAAGCTAGCAATGCTCGGCGCTGCTTCGCTCGTTGCGGCAGCTACGTTGGCAGGATGCGGTTCCAAAAACAACAGCGCATCGGAATCTCCATCGGCTTCCCCGTCGGCTTCGACTCCTGCGGCAACCGATTCCGCCAGCCCTTCGGCTCCCGCTTCTACGGACAACGCGGTCAAATTGTCGGGTGACTTCGAAATTCAGTATTTCGTTGGCGGCTACGGCGACAAATGGTGGAAAAAAGTCATTGCAGACTTCAAAGCAGCTAACCCGGACTTGAATGTCATCGAATCGGGCGGCCCGAAAATCAACGATCAAATGAAACCCCGCTGGATCGGAGGCAATCCGCCGGATTTCGTGTATATCGACGGCGCAGGCTTGAACGACCGTCAAATGGTCGAAGACGGCCAGTTGGAAGATTTGACGGAATGGATGAAAACGGCCAAAAACATCGACGGCGATCTGATTTCCGATATTTTGGCGCAACCGCCGCAACAGTATGACGGCAAAATTTACAACATCCCGCTCGTACTGAACTCGTGGGGCGTGTTCTGGAACAAAGCGCTGTTTAAGGAAAAAGGCTGGACGGAACCGACCGACTTCCCTTCGTTCCTCGAGTCAAGCGCGAAAATCAAAGAAGCGGGCGTAACGCCGTTTATCCACACCGGCAAATATCCTTACTACATCAACGGTTCGATCCTTTATCCGGCAATCGTATCCGCGAACAACAACGACTACAAAATTTTGCAAGACATGGCGGCGAACAAAGTCGAAGCGTTCCAAAGCCCTGCCGTTCTGACCGCTTTGAACAAAATCGTCGAGCTGCGCGACAAAGGGTTCATCGACAAAGCGTCGATCCAAATTAACCACACCGATTCGCAAATGCTGTTCCTGCAAAACAAAGACGCGTTCATCCCGAACGGCCTCTGGCTTCCGAACGAAATGTCGAAAGACGTACCGCAAGGCTTCGATTTCGGCTTCATCCCGTCGGTTACGCAAGATGCTGGCGGTAAAGTCGTAGCGAACACGTCGACCGCAACGGTCGCAATCGCGAAAAACGGTAAAAACAAGGAAGCGGCTAAAGCGTTCCTGCAGTACATCTTCTCCAAAGCGCAAGCTTCCCAATGGGCTGAGCTGAGCGGCGCGCCTTCCAACATCAAAGGCGACATCTCGAGCTCCAACGCACCGAATTTCGTTAAGGATGCGGCGAAATACTTGACCGATCCGAACACCGTCGTTATCCCGACGATCACGTACAACGCGGACGTCGACAAAGCGATGCAAGACGCAACGGATGCGCTGACGATCAGCAAAATCACTCCTGAACAATGGGTGGAACGCGTCGTCGAAGTCGTGAAAAAAGTAAGCAAATAAAGTTCGAATGAGAGTCGCGAGGAAGGTGATCGAGGCAGACGCCTCGATCATCTTTCGCGAATTTGATCCGGAGGGATGGTAGGGCAGTATGAACTCGGGAACGGCAAAATGGCAACGCAACCTATTTATCGCATCGTTTATCGTCCCTACATTATTATTTTTCTGCGTGTTCACGATTTACCCGGTCATAAAAGGATTGTATTACTCGTTCTACGATTGGTCCGGCGCGTCGAACAATATGACGTTTATCGGTTTTGATAATTTCAAGGACATGTTTCACGATCCGATCGTCTGGAGAGCGGTCGGGAACGATTATTTCCTCGTCGCGGGCAAAGTGATCGGCATTATGATGATCGCGACGTTCTTCGCGGTTGCGCTAACGCGATTCGGCCTTAAGATGGCCGCATTTTTTCGCTCGATTTTCTTCATTCCGAACGTAATTTCCGTCGTCGTTATCGGCGTATTGTGGAACTTCATATACAACCCGCAAATCGGGTTCCTGAACGCGTTCCTCTCCTTGTTCTCGAAGACGCAAGTGACGATTACGTGGCTTGGCTTCACGAGCCATACGATCTGGATGCTGCTGCCTCCGGCGATCTGGGCAGGTATCGGCTTTTACATGATTTTGCTGATCGCGGCCATCCAAGGCATTCCCGCCTCCTATTACGAAGCGGCAGAACTGGAAGGCGCCAACCAGTGGCGTCAATTCACCGGCATTACCGTTCCGCTCATCTGGGAGCAGATTAAAGTATCGGTCTTGAACATCATGATGACGACGCTCAACGGTTCGTTCGTTATCGTCTGGATTATGACGGAGGGCGGACCCGACAATAGCACGCAAGTTATGGGCTCTTACTTGTATCAGATGGCTTTCCGTCAATATCATTTCGGTTATGGAGCGTCCATCGGCTTCATTATCCTGATTTTGTCGTTCATTACGACGATCGTGCTGCAACGGTTAATGCGTCACGATAACGTCGAGATGAGCTAAGGGGGCGACAACATGAATGCGCAATTAAAAAATCCGGTAGCCAAAGTCGTTTTCTATGCTTTTCTCGTCATCTGGAGCATTTCTGTGCTGTATCCACTACTGTGGACACTGCTGGACGCGTTAAAGGATAACCAGCAGTTCTTTTTCAACAAACCTTGGGCGCTCCCGAAAGCACCGTTCCTCTGGTCTAACTTCTCTTACGTGTGGAGCCGATATAATTTTAGCGATTATTTCGTCAACTCCCTCGTCGTTACCGTAGGCTCCACCGCGCTAGGCCTTGTACTATCGGCAACAACGTCTTATGTACTCGCCAGGTACAAGTTCCGCGGGAGCAATGCGCTGTACTTGCTGTACATTGCTTCGATGATGATCCCGTTCGTGCTCGCGCTCATTCCGCTTTTCTTCCTGATGAATTCGATGCACCTCATCAATACGCGGTTCGGCTTGATCATCGTCTATGCTTCCAGCGTGCTCGCGTTCGGCATCTTTGTTCTCGTCGGTTTCTTCAAATCGCTGCCGAAGGAGCTCGAAGAGGCGGCGATCGTAGACGGTGCATCGTATTACGGAACGTTTTTCAAAGTGATGCTTCCTCTGGCGCAGCCGGGACTGATTACGATTGCAATCATCAACATTTTGAACATCTGGAATGAATACATCGTCGGCACGATTCTTGTCAACGATCCGAAAATGTACACACTGCCCGTAGAGATCGGCGTTATGCAGGCGGAGATGCAATACCGTACGGAATGGGGACCGCTGTTCGCGGCGCTGCTTATTACGATCGTTCCCGTACTGCTTATCTATATTTTCTTCCAGCGTCAAATCGCAAGCGGCATTACAGCCGGGGCGGTAAAATAATTCAAGGAAAAGCTACTAGGCAGGAGTTGCTTGTTTTGTCCAAAGACATGCGAAAGTTGCTGATCATGAACACGATCTCTTCGATCGTGGCGATCTACAACGGGATTTTCATCAATCTTTACATCTGGGAGCACGAGCATTCGATCACCGAAGTGTCGCTGTACAACATGTCGATGTTCGTGTTCTGGGGCATTTCGTTCCTGACGGCAACCAAGCTGCTTTCCCGATTTTCCATCCGATTGCCATTGGCGGTTTCCGCGATCTGCGGGGCCGCTGCTTTTGCGTATTTAATGGCTTTCGAGCTCGATAACCGGATGCTGTGGATTGCGTTGTTGGGGCTGCCGGTTGGGGGGATGTTCGGTTTCTCTAGCGCTTCGCAAAATGTCAGTCTGACGCTAAGAGGAAGGGGGGCGGAATTCTCCGCGTACTTCTCCGTCATGATGATCATCTCGCAGGTGCTGGCGATGGCTGTTCCGTTCGCTGCCGCTCAAGTGATCAACGGCTTCGGTTATGCCGGATCGTTCGGGCTTATGTTGTCTTTCGTGGCGCTGATGCTCGGGTTTTCCGCATTTATGCCGAGGATTACGCTAGCCGGCGCAACTGGAGAGCCGCGAGACCCTGAGAGAGGCAAGTTCCGTTTCCGGGCTGCATTCGGTTATCCTGGCTCCAAGTGGATCCTATTGTCAATTCTCGTATCGGGCATTTTCTTGCAGTTCCAGAATTTGTTCACGCTGCTGTTCACTTTTACAGTGACGCAGGACAAATTGCTGATCGCGCTGCTGAACATGCTCTATACGTGCTGCTCGCTGCTTGGATTGCTGTTGTACCGGAAAGTGAAGTCAGTCGACGAAACGAAATGGCTCTGGTTCGGAATGTCGCTGATGGCGGTCGGATTCGTTATCGTGCTATTCCGCGAGCCGGCTGCGCTTATTTTGTCCAACGTGCTCACATCGTTCGGTATGTTCTTTTTCTCTACGGTGTGGAACGCGCAGCAGTTTCGATTTATTCAGCATGCCGAGCCGAATGGCCGTGCTTCGTTCCTCGTTTGGAGGGAATGTACGCTAGTCGTAACGCGTTGCGTGCTGCTGGGTTTAACGTTGCCGCTGAAGAATATGGGGGGAGCGGGGTTTGCTTTCGTGGTTAGCGTTACGATTGTCTGCGTAATGCTCATTCCGTTGTTCCAGCAGCGCGCGATGCGCGCTGCCGGAAAACGACGCTTGTAATTCCTCCGACTTCCTCGATCGAACCTTCGATTGTTCCGCCAACTTACGAATTTCATTTCTTAAATTGTTCATGATTTTGCACGGCTTGTTCATGATTTTGTCCTCGGTTAACGGTATGATAGTAACAGCATGATCGGAAGTTTGTAAGGAGGAGCAGATAATATGAATAAATATGTAAGAATCGGTGCGATCTTCGCGATGCTCGCGGTGGCAATAGGGGCGTTCGGCGCGCATATGCTGAAGGATCAGATCAGTGCGGAGGACTTGGATGTCTACGAAACAGGCGTCCAGTATCACATGTTCCACGCGATCGGATTGCTGGTCATTGGCCTTCTGATGGACAAACTGCCGAACCGCAGGCTTGGCGAATGGGCGGGAAAACTTCTGACGGTCGGCATCGTCCTGTTCTCCGGCAGCCTGTACGCTCTGGCAACGAGCGGGGTGAAAGTGCTCGGAGCGATCACACCGCTTGGAGGCATTGCTTTTATCGCCGGTTGGATATGCGTTGCCGTTGCAGCTGTAAGCCGCAAGTAAGGGGCACTGCCAATTCATCGTTGGTTGCGTAGATGCCCCGAGCTTTCGACTTTATTGGCAAATGACTATACAACCGATCAGATTGCTTTATAATGGAAAGGACTTGGATTCTCAGTTTTCCATTTGCGGAGGAAGGAGTCCACTTATTGAACGGATGGTCCGACAATGACATCTGGCTGGCTGCGCTCACTTCCGGCGCAGGGTTTGCCGCAGGGGCCGCTTCATTGGGTTGGCACTTCGCCAAGCAGAAATACCGGAAGCAATTTTCCAGTCCCGCATTTTCTTACGAGACGGAATTGCTCGACTCCCTGCACAAGTATAGTCCGATCGCATTCGCGGTCATCGACCGGCAAGGACGTTTCCTGAACATAAATCGGGACCCTTCCGATGTCGTCGGCTATGACAAGGAAGAGATGAGCGGAAAGACATTTGCGTCGCTGCTTCACGAGAGTTCGCTCGAGTCGACGCGTCAAGTTTTCCTTCGCACGCTGAACGGGGAAAAAGACACGCACGAGGTCAAAGTTATTCATAAGCAAGGTCATACGATCGATTTGAATATTTATACATCTCCTCTGATGAGGCGCGGCAAAGCTGTTGGCATTCTCGTATTTTTTCAGGACGTTAGCGAAAGAAAGCGGTCGCATGAAAAAATACGTTATATGGCTTATTACGACGACATGACCGGGTTGCCTAACCGTAGAAAGTTCATGAACAGCCTGCAAGCAAAAGTCGAGGATGCGCGCAAGAACGGACGGAGCCTTGCCGTCTGCTACTTGGACATTGATCGCTTTAAGTTAGTTAACGCCTCATTCGGCCGGGACTTCGGCGACATGCTGCTGATGCAGATCGCGGAGCGACTTAGCCGCGTTCAGAGCGATCCCGGGGAACTGGCGAGAATGGAAGGCGACGAGTTCGCTGCCAGTTTCAGCTTCTCGGCGGAAGACGGAGGCGTGAATGCGAGACTGGACCGTCTAATGGCCGTTCTTGAAGAGCCGTTCGAATTGAATGGCGTACCGATTCATGTGACGGCAAGCATTGGCGTAGCCGTCTTCGATGGCGGCGACGAGGATGCGGAGACGCTGCTCAATCGGGCGGATACGGCGCTGCATCGGGTGAAAGAGAATGGCAAGGACGATTATTTGCTTCACTCTGGAGAGATGGACCCGGTCGCGCTGCATAAGCTCACGTTGCAGCACGACCTGCGCAAGGCGCTGCTGAACGACGAGTTCCAATTGTATTACCAACCGCAATACGATCTTTCTTCCGGCCAGATTGTAGGCATGGAGGCGCTCATTCGCTGGAAGCACCCGAAAAGGGGACTTGTTCCGCCGTGCGACTTCATTCCGGCAGCCGAGGAGAGCGGAATCATCGTGCCGCTAGGCGAATGGGTCATCAAGGAAGCTTGCAGGCAGAACAAAGCTTGGCAGGACGAAGGAATACCTCGTATTCCCGTATCCGTCAATTTGTCGATCCGGCAGTTCTCTCAGCGCAATTTGAATGAGAAAGTGGCCGACATTTTGCGTTCATCAGGGCTTGAACCACGCTACCTGGAGCTGGAGATTACGGAGAGCATGACGATGGACGTTGAGCGCGCATCGCAATGTTTGAAGGAATTGACAGAGCTTGGGGTAAACATTAGCATCGATGACTTCGGCACCGGATACAGCTCGTTCCACTATTTGAAAAACTTGCCGATCGCAAGGTTGAAAATTGATCGCAGCTTCGTCAGAGACATTCAACAAGACCCGAACGACGCGGCCATCGTTGCGGCGATAATTGCAATGGCGCATAATCTGTCGCTTCAGGTGATCGCCGAAGGGGTAGAGACGGAGCATCAGGTGCATTTCTTGCGGTCTCATCGCTGTGACGAAATGCAAGGCTATTATGGCAGTCCGCCGCTATGCAGCGAGGAAATCGGCAAACTGTTGCGGGATAAGCTGAACCGGCCGGCGATCTCCGTGCGGCCGTCGACAGGAAACGGATTTACCGCTTAATGCCGGCTTATCAAGAAACCCTCGGGTTAGACGCGAATATCGCGCTCTGCCCGAGGGTTTCTTGTGTAATCCGTTGCTCGTAATCGTTGCTTGCTCACGTTGAGGAGCGTTACTGCTCGAAGTCGTCGATTTCAGTCAGGCCAACCGTATACACTTGCTTCTCGTCCACATGATAGACGGTCATCAGATTCGTACTCGCATCGAAATTAAGGATGCGGCATGGGATGTCCATCTTGACGCCACGGCCTTTGTTAATGCGAAGCCGGATCAATTGCTTGGTCTCGATTACATGCAAAATCCGAAGCTCAAGCGGCGTCGGCTGAGGCTGAGGCTGAGGCGACTGAGACGGCTCTACCGGCTTGGAAGCAGGCGATTTGGCTTGCTCGGGGGCTTTCGCCGGAGCGGATGATTTGCCCGTTCTTGCGGCATCAGACTTCCCGTTTGGTCCGCCGATCTTATAATCCAGTCCGGAGCCATTCAGGGCGGCAATCAATTGGACGAGAGCAGCAGCCTCGGAGGCTGCCGAAATCCGGATATCGATTTGAAACGAAAAGGAGCCGTCGGCTGTATTGGGGGAATTGTTCATTCTGAGGCCTCCTTACTTAGTTCGATAAAACCATGCCTTTAATCCCACTATATCACGAGATCCGAGCCCAATATAGAGCTAATGGTCCTATCGCCCTGAAAAATGATCGTGCAGGAGCATAATCTATAGCGAATGTATTTCATGCGCCCAGCAATCGGGGGAGCCGGGGAGGTGGAAGCATGGTTAAAGTCGTACCGTTCCAGTTCGATGGATGGACGGCGATCGGCGTTGAAGTGCTGTTACCGAAAACGACGTTGCTTTCGATTTCAGTGGACGATGGTTATATAATGTGCGGCGCGTTGGACATTCATTTACTGAACACGCGTTTGAAAAGCCGCGGTATCATAGCTGGTCGCGCCGTCGGGGTACGCACGTTCGAACAACTGCTCGAGGCGCCGCTAGAGTCCGTTACGGACGCCGCGGAGTCGCTTGGCATCCATGCGGGAATGACCGGTCAAGATGCGTTACGGATTATGGCAACGCATACTTGATCGGCACATCCGGGAGTTCTGGTTTTCCCGGGATTCATCAGTTAATGAACAGTTTTTTGAGGTTCTCCGCGTATGGTGCGCGTACGATGCCTTTTTCGGTAATAATCGCGGTAACGTACTCGTTTGGCGTAATGTCGAATGCAGGGTTGTAGATGGCTACGCCATGCGGGGCGGTACGTTTACCGAATCCGGCGGCGACTTCGTCCGCATGGCGTTCTTCGATCGGAATGTCGGCGCCGGTCGGCGTCGACAGATCAATCGTGGAAAGCGGACAAGCGACGTAGAATGGGATTCCGTGTGCCTTGGCTAATACGGCAACGCTGTACGTACCGATTTTGTTAGCGACGTCACCGTTCGCGGCGACGCGGTCCGTACCGACAATGACGGCTTGAATCCAGCCTTTAGACATAACATGTCCGGCCATGTTGTCGCAGATTAGCGTTACGTCCACTCCCGCCTGCTGCAGCTCGAATGCGGTCAAGCGAGCTCCTTGCAGCACCGGGCGAGTCTCGTCGGCAAATACTTTTAATTTCATGCCTTGCTCAAGCGCGAGGTAGAAAGGTGAAAGCGCCGTACCGTACTTCGCTGTGGCGAGCCCGCCCGCATTGCAATGCGTCAATACGCCCATGCCGTCTTCGAACAAGGTCAGCGCGTGTTCGCCGATCCGGCGATTGGTCTCCTCGTCTTCAGCCTGGATGCGCAGCGCCTCGTCGAGAAGAGCCGCGGTCATCGCTACAGTCGGCGTTCCTTCGCTAGCGAGATCGCGCGCACGTGCCTTCATCCGGTCCAACGCCCAGAACAGATTAACGGCTGTCGGCCTCGAAGTCGCCAAGTAAGCGGCGTGTTTCTCCGCTTCGGAGAGCCAATCGGCCGCGGTTCCTTCGAAGCCGGCTACGCCGAGGACGACACCGTAAGCGGCGGCGATGCCGATGGCAGGCGCTCCGCGCACTTTTAGTTCGCGAATTGCTTCCCAGACATCCTGGGGGGTCGTCAAGCGCAAATATACAGTTTGCTCGGGCAATAGACGTTGATCCAGCAGGGATAAAGAATCGTTCTCCCAGCGCAGCGATTGCAACGCTTCGCGCGGGGAGTCTTTCGAATTCAGTTCATTGCTCATGAAGTTGCTCCTTTCGATATGGCGAGTCTTAGCCTTGTACGGAAGCCTCGGCGATGTCGATCAATTGTTCGATGGAAATGGCTTGGCGGTTGATTTTGATCAATGATTTACCGATCTCCAGCGCGATCCGCTGCGCTTTCGCGCGTACGTCTGCGTCCGGAATGCGGTCGATGTCCGCGACGTGGGCTAGACCGACGATTCTGCGTACCATTTTGGCCCCGGTGAAACCGATCGTATCTTGTAGCAGCCTCTTCAAGTAATCATCCTGGTAAGATTTCAGTTTCGCGACACGATCGATACCGTGCTCGTCCCAGAGGGCACGGAACTTGCTTTCGAACGATGTCCAGATTTCGCTTATCGTACCAAGCAAATATTGTCTGCGGTCGGAGCGGGCAGATGTCTCCGTAGTCCAATGCTCTTGCGAGGCGAAGTGCAATAGCAAATTAGCGAATACGGCACCGATGTCGAAGCCGATCGGTCCGAAATAAGCGAACTCAGGATCGATCACCTTTGTCGATTCCGGCGTAATGAAAATGCTACCCGTATGCAAATCCCCGTGAAGGAGCGCTTGCGCATGCGTCAGGAACTTCTCGCGCAGCAGCGCGATTTCCAGATGCAACGTCTCATCCGTCCACAGCTGCTTCGCATCGTCGCGCAAATGTTCGTCGAAATTATTCGTGTCAGCATCTGTATAAGGATGATCGAAGATCAGATCTTCGGTAATCTTGCACAGGTCAGGATTAATGAACGAGCCGAGGAGCGTTTTCTTCTCTTGCTGGTTCATGCCGAGGTCCGAAGTGAAAAATAACGTTCTAGCGAGGAATTCGGAGATGTGACCTGCGAATAGCGGGTACGTACCGCCGTCGATTAATCCTTGCCGCATGATTTTGTGGCTGCTCAAGTCTTCCATGACGGTCAGCGCCAGATCGTGGTCGGTGTGGTACACGAGAGGGACAAGCCCAGGAGCAAGGCGCGATTCGAGTAATAGAGCTTCGCTTTCGATGCGAGCGCGATCGAGCGAAAGCGGCCATGATTCTCCGACGACTTTTGCATACGGCAGCGCTTGTTTCACGATCAGGCTGCGGCCGCTCGAAGGCTGGCTGACATGAAAGACGAGATTCAGATTTCCGTCTCCGATCTCGCGGGAGATGAGTTCACCTTGCGTTTCGAATATACCGGCAATGGAACGGGCGATTTGGATCGCTTCGGACTCGGTTAATGGATGATAGTTGCTCAATTCGTTCGCCTCCACTGGTTTTCCGATTGGTTCAGTTGTATTTAATGATAACACGTCTAGATGTTAGTATAATGCACTTTATTAGCGGTTTAAAGTAACTATGGCCAAATGTGACCGAGCGAATGAATCTTGCGGAAAGATGTACCAACGATGATATAATAAATAAAAAATGGAAAACGAAAGATAGCCGATTATGCAACGTGCCAATAGATTCAAATCAAGAAGGGGGTCGTCAGTATTACAAACAAATATAAAGCATTTATCGTTCCCCCTGTAGTAGCATTGACGCTGGTCATGTCGGCGTGCAGCGAAAAGGAGAATGATGAGACTTATTTTTCGCCGACCGCAACGTTGCCTGCGTTGTCGGAAACTGCAAATCCATCTGGGTCTCCAACGATAGACCATGAACTGAAACCTGAAGCTGGCGCATCCCTCGTCGTATGGGAATCGAAAGGAAAACCTCTCGAGAGCCTGGAGAAAGTTGCACAGGAATTTACAGCGCAATATAACATTTCAGTTAAGGTTGAAGAGGTCGAAGAATCGGAACAAATCAACAAACTGATCAACGATGGCCCCGCCGGTGCCGATGTCGTCATCTTCCCTCACGATAATCTGGGTAAAGCGGTCGCTGCCGGAATTTTACTTGAAAACGATTACTTCCATAATGATACGACTGAAGCAAATTCCGAAGCGTCTACGAAGTCGTTTACGCTTAAGGATGTTTTGTATGGCTACCCGATTGCGGTTGAAACGTATGCGATGTTCTACAACAAAGATCTGATTTCAGAACCTCCCAAATCCTATGACGAGATTTTCGCTTTCGCGAAATCTTTCAATAAAAAGGGTCAATATGCGATTATGTGGGAACTCTCGAACTTTTATTATGAGTACAGCTTCCTGGCTACGCCTGGAGGATATGTATTCGGTCAAAACGGATCCGACTCAGGTGATATCGGGCTTAACAATGATGGAGCTGTCAAAGGTGCGGAAATGTACAAGAAGCTGCGTGAGATTTTGCCGATGAAGGTAGCAGACGTAACGTTCGATGCAAAGAAAGGCTTGTTTAATAGTGGTAAGCTCGCTTTGGACATTAATGGCCCATGGGTGATTTCCGATTTGAAAGCATCCGGTATCAACTTCGGCATCGCTCCTTTGCCTTCGATTGACGGCAAATCTGGCGTATGGTTCTCAGGTGTTAAAGGTTTCGCAGTCAGTTCCTTCACGAAATATCCAAATGCAGCGAAGTTGTTTGCTCATTTTGCATCGTCAAAAGATAAGCAATTGATGTATTACAAGGAGATGGGCTTCCTACCTTCTAATAAGGAGGCGGTTAAAGATCCTCAAGTTTCATCCGATCCGTTTGCTGTCATTATGCTGGATCAATTTAATAAATCCAGTCCGATGCCGAACATTCCTGAAATGGGCAACGTATGGGATCCGATGAAAGCAGCTATGGCCGACATTTGGGATAATGGCAAAGATCCGAGAACGGCACTAGACAACGGCGTTAATCAAATCCAAGCAAAGAATCGCAATCAAATGTCCAACGCGAACATGTGAAAGGCAAGCCGGGAAGAACGCCTATCCACCCGCAAGCATACGATGTATCACATACACGTATGACGGGAGTGAGGCAAGTTGGACATTCAGTTAACTTCGCTGCACTGGGTGTATTTGGCTTTTATCGTATTTATATTAGGGCTGCTGGTAAGAAAGAGAGATACGACTTTAATATGCGTCGCAGGTATTTTCACCCTGGGGATTATCGCGACGGAAAGCTTAAGCGGGTCCGTGTCAGGCATATTCAACAGTTTCATCTATGCGACGAAAGAGCTTATCGGCACGATCTTTATCATTTCCATCATTGTCGCTATGAGCCGCGTGCTCATTATTACGGGTATTAATGAGACGATGGTGAAACCGATTACCGGTTTTCTGCGAACGCCGACACTCGCCTTCTGGGGCATCGGCATTATCATGATGGTAACGTCGCTGTTTTTCTGGCCGTCGCCGGCTGTTGCCCTAATCGGGGCCGTGCTGCTTCCCGTCGCGCTTCGGGTTGGTTTGCCGGCGCTTGGCGCGGCGATCGCCATGAATTTGTTCGGACACGGTATCGCGTTGTCGGGAGACTACATTATTCAAGGGGCACCCAAGCTGACTGCTGACGCTGCGGGGCTGCAAGTATCGAAGGTGATGGAAGGAAGCGTGCCTCTCGTTATCGTAATGGGACTCGTAACGACGATCGTCGCTTTCTGGATGATGAGACGGGATATGAAAAACGGCAAATGGAACAATGGTCTCGTCGAAGGTGGAGCGGGCACTGCAGTAGGAGAATCGACGGCTACCGTGAAACTTCCGGAAAGCATGAAGAGAGCGCTTGCAATCGCCATTCCCGTCTTGTTCGCCATTGACGTTGTTGCGATGTTCCGGTTCGATTTGCAAGGGGGAGATGCAACAGCGCTTATTGGCGGCACTGCGGTGTTCATCCTGGCTTGCGTAACGCTGATTGCCCATCGTAACAAAGGGCTTGAGGAGACGACCGCCCATTTAATAGAAGGCTTTCAATTTGGCTTCCGCGTGTTCGGTCCGGTTATTCCAATCGCCGCTTTTTTTTATTTGGGCGATTCGGCGTTCAAAGATTTGTTCGGCAACGGATTGCCGGACGGTTCGCATGGCATCGTCAACGATCTCGGCGTCGCCCTCGCGAATGCTGTACCGATGAACGGAGCGGTTGCATCTGCTACGCTTTCGGTAACGGGGGCGATTACGGGGCTTGACGGTTCGGGTTTCTCCGGCATTTCGCTTGTCGGCTCCATCGCGCACATGTTTTCTACCGCTATTGGAGGCGGGGCGGCGACGTTAACCGCGCTCGGTCAGGTGGCGGCGATCTGGGTCGGAGGCGGAACGCTTATCCCGTGGGCGCTTATTCCCGCGGCTGCAATATGCGGGGTAAGCCCGTTTGAGCTCGCTCGTCGCAACTTAAAGCCAGTGCTGTTTGGACTTGCGGTCACGACGGTCGTAGCGATGTTCATTGTCTAGATCGGAAAGTTGAGAAGGTCGCGGCACGCCCATCCGAGATCGGATGGGCGTGCCGCGACCTTTTTCCAATTTTTTCAGGGCAAGAAGGAAATAATGGTAACAAAGACGAAAATATAACTTCAAGTGAATCGATCAGGAGCGTGAACTTATGTCTGTGAACCCGCAGTTCGTTCGAAAGAAAAGCTTTTATTTGGTCGGCGAAGATCGCTATACCGCTAACGGCATTTCCGATATTCGCGAGGCGTGGGACGCTTTACACAGAAGGCTGGAGGAGATCCGCAGCCGAGTGCCGTCGGGCGCGCTGCTCGGATTCGAAGATTATTCGAGAGAGACGCAGATGAAGCCTGGGCAGTTCCCGGAATTCCATTATATTGCGGCAGCGGAAGTTGAGCGAATCGAGGACGTGCCGGGAGGTATGTACGCGAAGGAAGTACCGGAAGCAACCTATGCGGTATTTTCCTATCGAGGCCCTATATCGTCTTTGTCAGGTATGTTCCGATACATTTATGACGAATGGTTTCCATCTTCGGGTTATAAGCTGGACCCGAAAGTCCAAGCCGACTTCGAATATTATACGGAGCAAATAACGGACTGGAGTAATGCCAGTATCGAAATATACATTCCGGTCGTAACGCTGACGGGCGAATAAGTATCATTGCCGGAAGACGAATAAGCGAGTGGATTAGAGAGCGGACGAACGGACTCGAAAAAGGAAATCTGTGTTATAATGATCGTATTGCCGAAGTGACCGCATTGTCTCTTCAGGAGATCGAGAAGCTTGATCGGGATGCAAAGCCATAAGCGACTGCCGCTGGAGAACGGTGCAAAAGCCTGCCTTCCAGCGTTTTTTTATATGAAACTTTGGCTTCTGTGCTATAATTGTGCGTGCCATATGTCAAGATCGGAGGAGAAATCGAATGGAATGCGTTATCGCATTGCGAGAGTGGGCGGTCGCCGTCAAGGCGCTTGAGGCGGGACGTCAGATTATCGTATTGCGCAAAGGCGGTATTGCCGAGGAGACGAAGGAATTTCGTCTGGAAAGCCCGGCATTTTATTTATTTCCGTCGTTCGAGCATCAACGGCCGCACCTGGTGAAGCCGGAAGCGGGAGACATGGTTGGATTGACGGAAGCCGAGGCATCCGCATTTGCCGGTCGTGCTCGCATTACATCCTATGCCGAAGTGGCGGACGATATTGAAGTAACGGATGCGGAGACGCTGCGCCGACTGGACGCTTTGCATATTTGGACCGAAGATTACGCGGAAGAACGTCTAAAGTGGAAAAAAACGAAGCCGCTGCACGTGCTCGTCCTCCGGGTATACACGCTTGAAGAGCCGAAGGAAATTCCGATGCTCGAAAGTTACGGTGGTTGCAAATCCTGGCTGACGATCGAAGACGCAGGGGGACGGTCTGACTTTATGAAGCCTGTTATCAATGATAGCGATTTCAAAAAAATGGCCGCTGCAGTAAAGCAAGCAATCGCCGGCTGATTGCATTTGTTCCGGACCTTACTTCCCTAAGAGGGAGAAGGCCCGGTTTGCTTTTTCGACGTTTCTTTCATAAAATTGTTATTGAGAATCAGTGAGAATCAAATTAAAATGATTATAATTAAGGATTAATTAAACCGATTGATCCGCTTAGAAACTTGGAGGTTTGCGAATGTCTACTCAATTTGAAATTCAAGGCTTGAAATCGTCTATCGAAGGCAAAGAGATATTGAAAGGAATCGATTTGAAAATCAAAGGCGGCGAGGTCCACGCGATCATGGGACCGAACGGCACAGGTAAAAGTACGCTGGCGTCCGCACTTATGGGACATCCGAAATACGAAGTGACGGACGGCTCCGTGACGTTAAACGGGGAAGATGTGCTGGAGATGGGCGTTGACGAACGCGCACGCGCAGGTCTGTTCCTCGCTATGCAATATCCAAGCGAAATTACGGGCGTCACGAACGCCGACTTCCTGCGCAGCGCAATCAATGCTCGTCGCGGCGAAGGCAACGAGATTTCTCTTATTAAGTTCGTTCGCCAGATGGAAGGCAAAATGAAAGAACTGGAAATGAACCCAGAGTTCATGCACCGTTACTTGAATGAAGGCTTCTCCGGCGGCGAGAAAAAACGCAACGAAATTTTGCAAATGATGCTGCTCGATCCGAAGCTCGTCATCCTCGATGAGATCGACTCCGGTCTCGACATCGATGCTCTTCGCATCGTCGCCGAAGGCGTGAACGCGATGCGTTCCGAAGAACGCGGCTTCTTGATCATCACTCACTACCAGCGTTTGCTGAACTATATTACGCCAGACTTCGTTCATGTCATGATGCAAGGACGCATCGTGAAATCCGGCGGACCGGAGCTCGCTCACCGTCTGGAAGCCGAAGGTTACGATTGGGTTAAAGAAGAACTGGGCATCGTCGACGAGACCGTCGGCCAAGCTTAAGAGGGGGCCAGCATCGATGAGTACACCAACCACCTCTTTCGGCCGTGAGGCCGCCGGAGCTGTTGCTCGCAGCAAGAATGAGCCTGCTTGGCTCGTAGCGCAGCGTGAGGAAGCCGGAGCGCTTGCCGCACAGCTCGAATTGCCGAAACCAGAGAAGCTTTCACTTGCCAAATGGACGCTCGATCAGTACGGATCGAATCGCCCGGGACAATCTGTTTCTTCAGCAGCTGATCTGCCTGCTCCGATAGCCGCACTGTTGCCAGAGAACAGCGGTTCCCTAATTGTCCAGCACAATTCATCCGTCGTATTCGTTAAGCTTTCTGACGAGTTGAAGGCGCAAGGCGTCGTACTGACGAGCTTGGAAGATGCGGCTCGCAACCACGAAGACCTGTTCCGCAACCATTTCATGACCGCCTATACCAAAGATGAGCACAAGCTGTCTGCGGTTCACGGAGCGCTCTGGAATGGCGGCGTGTTCCTATACGTACCGAAAAACGTCGTCATCGAAGAGCCGATTCAGGCGCTTCTGTTCGCGGATGACGCGGAAGCGACGTTTATGCCGCACGTGCTCGTCGTTGCGGATACGAACAGCCGGGTGTCTTTCGTGGAACAGTTAGCTTCCGGACTTGCGGACGCAACTACCACATTGCTGCACAACAGCGCGGTCGAAGTGTTCGCGAAATCCGGAGCGGTCGTTCAATACGCAGCCGTCCATCAAATGGATGCCAGCGCCATCGATATAGCCTATCGCCGCGCGGTGCTCGAAAGCGACTCCCGCGTCGAATGGATCGTCGGAGATTTGCATAACGGCAATGCCATAACGGATACGAAGTCAGTTCTGAAAGGCAATGGCTCTACGTCCGATTCCAAAATCATTTCGATCGGTACGGGCAGCCAGCGCATGAGCTTGACGACGCAGGCAGTTCACTTCGGTCGCTCTACAGAGAGCGACATGATTACCCGCGCTGTAATGAAAGAAGAAGCGACGGCGATTATCAACGGGGTTACGAAGATCGAGAAAGGCGCGACGAAAGCGAACGGACAGCAGACGGAGAAAGTTCTCATGCTGAGTCCGAAAGCGCGCGGCGATGCGAACCCGATCTTGCTGATCGACGAGGACGACGTTAAAGCGGGTCACGCAGCTAGCGTCGGCCAAGTAAATGCCGATCAAGTGTATTACTTGATGTCGCGGGGCATTACACGCAAAGAAGCGGAGAGACTGATCATTCACGGCTTCCTTGATCCGGTCGTCTCCGAAATTCCGTTGGAAGGGCTGCGCGAGCAACTGCATCGCATTTTAGAAAGAAAGCTGGGCTGACCATGGATCCGATCGCATTAAAAGCGGAATTTCCGATACTCCATCAGGATATTAACGGGCATCCGCTCGTATACCTGGATAACGCGGCGACGACGCAGAAGCCGCGGTCGGTCATCGAAGCCGTCAAGCGTTATTACGAGCATGATAATGCGAACGTTCATCGCGGCGTTCATACGCTCGGAACGCGCGCGACGGACGCGTATGAAGGAGCTCGCGAGAAAGTCGCGAAGTTTCTGAACGCTCCGGCGTCTCGCCAAATTATTTTTACCCGCGGTACGACGACAGCTCTAAATCTCGTCGCATCGGGGTATGCGCGCCAGACGTTGCGCGAAGGCGACGAAATCGTCATTACGCAGATGGAGCACCATGCTAACTTGATTCCTTGGCAACAAGCCGCCAAGGCGACAGGTGCGACGCTGAAATATATTCCGCTTCAATCGAACGGTACGATCGCGATTGCCGACGTCGAAGCTACGGTTACCAGTCACACGAAAATCGTCGCGATCGCGTATGCTTCGAATGTGCTCGGCACGATCAATCCGATCGCGAGCATCGCTGAAATCGCGCATCGCAACGGCGCGATCATCGTTGTAGACGGTGCGCAAAGCGCGCCTCATATGAAAGTGGACGTGCAGGCGCTCGATATCGACTTCTATGCGTTCTCCGGCCATAAGATGTGCGGTCCGACCGGAATCGGGGCGCTTTATGGGAAAGCGAAGCTGCTCGAAAATATGGAACCGATCGAATTTGGCGGCGAGATGATCGATTTCGTCGACTTGTACGACTCGACGTGGAAAGAAATTCCGTGGAAGTTCGAAGGTGGGACGCCTATAATTGCGGGAGCGGTCGGCCTCGGTGCCGCAATCGACTTCCTCGAGCAAGTCGGTCTCGATCATATTCACAACCACGAAATCAAGCTTACCCGGTATGCAATGGAGAGATTGTCCGCTATTGAGGGGCTGACGATTTACGGTCCTCGCGAGGAACGCGTCGGGCTTGTGACGTTTAATCTCGGCGACGTACACCCTCACGACGTGGCGACGGTGCTGGACACGAACGGTGTCGCCGTGAGGGCGGGGCATCATTGCGCGCAGCCGCTCATGAAATGGCTGAAAGTTAGTGCAACGGCAAGGGCAAGCTTCTATCTGTACAATACCGAGCACGATGTCGACCGGCTGGCCGAATCGCTGGTAAAGACAAAGGAGTTTTTCGGTTATGAGCCAACTAGATGATTTGTACCGTCGCGTCATTATGGATCATTACAAAACGCCACGAAATCGCGGAGAGCTCGAGCAAGACTCGGTCACCGTCAATTTGAACAACCCGACTTGCGGAGATCGCATTTCGCTCCAGCTTCAGATCGAGGACGGCATTGTCCGCAACGTGAAGTTCACGGGCGAAGGCTGCTCGATCAGCATGTCGTCTGCTTCGATGATGACGGAAGCGGTTATGGGCAAGACGAGTGAAGAAGCGCTGGCGATTGCAGACAAATTTTCCGCGCTCATGAAAGGCGAAGCCGTCGAGTTCGACGATTACGAAGATCTTGAGGCGTTATCGGGCGTCAATAAATTTCCGGCCAGAATCAAGTGCGCGACGCTCGCTTGGAACGCACTGCGCAAAGGCGTGGAACACGGGCACGGCAAACACGAAGGCATCGAACAATAAACGAGGAGGTTGATGAACATGGCGAAGCAAATGCCCGATTTGGACGAATACAAATACGGCTTTCGCGACGAGCATAAAGCCATTTTCCAATCCGGTAAAGGGTTGACCGAAGAAATCGTCCGTACGATTTCCGAGATGAAAGGCGAACCGGAATGGATGCTGAAATTCCGTCTGAAATCGCTGGAGCAATTCCGTAAGATGGAAATGCCGAAGTGGGGCGGCAACATGGATGATCTTGATTTCGAAGATATCCAATACTACGTTAAACCTTCGGAAAAGCAAGGCAAGACTTGGGAAGAAGTGCCCGAGGAAATTAAAGCGACGTTCGACAAACTGGGTATCCCTGAAGCCGAGCAGAAATTCCTTGCCGGTGTATCGGCTCAATATGAGTCCGAAGTCGTCTACCACAGCATGCAGGAGGATCTCGAGAAGCAGGGCGTTATTTTCATGGACACTGACACTGCGATCCGCGAGCATCCGGAAATTTTCAAAGAATATTTCGGGACGGTCATTCCGCCTGCGGACAACAAGTTCGCGGCGCTGAACAGCGCAGTATGGTCCGGCGGCAGCTTCATTTACGTGCCGAAAGGCGTGCAATGTACGGTTCCGCTTCAAGCGTACTTCCGGATTAACTCCGAGAACATGGGGCAATTCGAACGAACGCTGATCATCGCCGACGAAGGCAGCTCCGTGCACTATGTCGAGGGTTGTACGGCCCCGGTATACAGCACTAACTCGCTGCATAGTGCTGTCGTTGAGATCATCGTCAAGAAAGACGCGCGCGTCCGCTACACGACGATCCAGAACTGGGCTCCGAACATTTATAACCTCGTCACGAAACGCGCCGTCGCCGAAGAAAATGCGACGATGGAATGGGTCGACGGCAACATCGGCTCCAAGCTGACGATGAAATACCCTGCGGTCGTGCTCAAAGGCCGCGGCGCGAAAGGTATGGTTCTGTCCATTGCCGTTGCGGGCAAAGGCCAGCACCAGGACGCAGGCGCTAAAATGCTTCATCTGGCGCCGGACACGAGCTCGACGATCGTTTCCAAGTCGATCTCCAAACACGGCGGCAAAGTTACGTATCGCGGTCTCGCTTCTTTCGGACGCAATGCCGAAGGCGCGAAAGCGAACATCAAATGCGATACGCTCATTCTCGACAACGAATCGACGAGCGATACGATTCCGTACAACGAGATCATGAACGACAACATTACGCTTGAGCACGAAGCGACCGTATCCAAGGTATCCGAGGATCAATTGTTCTACCTCATGAGCCGCGGATTATCGGAAGCCGATGCGACGCAAATGATCGTCATGGGTTTCATCGAGCCGTTCACGAAAGAATTGCCGATGGAGTACGCGGTCGAAATGAATCGCTTAATCAAAATGGAAATGGAAGGCAGCATCGGCTAACAAGTCGAAATACGCGTCCGATCGTTTGGAGCTTACAAGCTCCAGCGGTCGGACGCTTATTTTTGTTTTCCCAGTCGGCATAATTCCGTACTATATTTCGCAACCTACTCTGAAGACGACTGAAAGGCGTTGGAGGGGTGGCTTTGGCGATAAAGTGGAAGACGATTGCGTGTTTGAGCGTCGCGTGCATAGGAGTGGCGAGCGGGTTCTCCTATCAGCCGGCGAAGAAATCGCGGCAATATTACGAGGCTCATCGCGATATCGTGTGGGAAGTGCCGATGAAAGAAAAATTGATCGCGCTCACGTTTGATGACGGGCCTAACCCGCGAACGACACCGCAAATCCTCGATCTGCTCGCCCAGAATGAGGCGAAGGCGACGTTTTTTGTTGTCGGCAAACGGATGGAGCGTTTTCCGGATATTGTACGGCGCGAAGCGTTAGAAGGGCATGAAGTGGCAAATCATACGTACAGCCATGCTTACTTCACAAAAGGGTTCAGTCCGAAGAAACTCGTTGAGGAGCTCCAATTGACACAGGCGAAAATCGACGACCTCACCGGGAAACATTGTCAATGGTTCCGTCCGCCGGGAGGGTTTTACGATGATAAAGTCATCAATACGGTAAGGGGCCAGGGCTACACCGTCATTTTGTGGTCTTGGCACCAGGATACGAAAGATTGGCTTGCCCCAGGAACGGACCGCATTGTGAACAAAGTGCTGAAAAATGCGAGAAACGGAGATATCGTCCTTATGCACGATCATGTAGACGGTTCGGTTCAGACTGTGCAGGCGCTTCGGAAGATTTTGCCGGAGCTGCGCAAAAGAGGATACAAGATGGTTACCGTCTCGGAACTACTGCAGCATAGAACGCCAAAGACGTAGACAAACATCTAACACAAAGGCGGATGATCCGATGAAATTGATCCACACTCTCGCGTTTACGGTCGGTTTAACCGCAGTGGCAACGACTATGACTGGTTGCGCGCATAATACTGGACATACTGCTGAGCCGAATCGCCAACCTGCGCCTGTGCGCATGCAATCAAACGGTGGCGCGTCGCCATCCGATCTGACTGAAGGTCGGCATATCGTGCCGATCCGAACGCTGCAGAATACAGGCTATGTTTCCCTGGACGACATCGCCAAGGCGACAGGGTTTCACGGCGCCTGGATTAGGGGCGGAGCTTACGGAGTTGGCGATTACGATGCGGCGTGGGTGTTCAGAACGGGGCAAAGCACCGTCTCTATCGCGGGCCGCAACTGGACGATGCCGGCATCCGCGATCAAATCAGACGGCAGGCTATTCGTGCCGGTTAGCGCGCTGCAGAAGTTGTTCGGCGACGTAACGGTATTTGCGGTCGAGGAAAGCGATGTCGCCTTTTTTCCGAAACCGACCGCAAGCGAGACGGGAGTGACGGGGTCAAGCCTGAATTTTGCCGATGCGAGGCCAATCAAGTCCGCCCACCCAGCCAAACCCGCAATAGCAGAATCGAATAGTTATGAAGCGGCGGACACGAGCAATGCAAGCAAGGAGACGGTCAGCGCCGACGCCAACAGCGGATCCGATGACCCGGTCATCGCGTTCGCCAGGAAATACCTCGGGAAAGTGTACGAGTTCGGCACCGCCACTTACAGCGAAAGCGGTACGTTCGACTGCTCCTCGTTCACCCAGTATGTTTTTGAGCGCTTTGGAGTCACTTTACCTAGGGTCGCAAGACAGCAGGCAGAGAGTGGGACGTACGTCTCGAGAGACAATTTGCATCCGGGGGATTTGCTTTTCTTTTATGTGCCCGGCAGGTTCAAGAGCGATGAGACCGTCGGCCATGTAGGTATCTATATGGGTGACGGTAACATGATTCATGCGAGCCCAAAACCGCAGGATGGCGTACAGATTACCCCAATTAACAAAGCGTATTGGAAAACGACATTCCTTTACGCCAAGCATTACCCTCTCAAAGAATAAACTGAAAGATGCCAATAAACGAGGACAGCGCCACTCTGAGGAGGCGCTGTTCTCGTTTGTCCAATATATTGCTCGATTACATGAATACTTGTTTGATTTCTTTGTCGCGGAAAGCAGACAAGTCGATGAACTGATCGCCGACTTTGATCAGCGGACGGAAAAAATCGTGCGGATGCGACATGATGATCGTACCGCTTTCTCCCGAAGACAGTTCGACTCTTTTTCCGATGAAGTTTGGAAGCATGTGGCGAATGAACGTATGCGTAATATCCGGATCAAGCTCGCCGAAACTTAATTCGTACAACTCGCGTAACACAAAATGCAAATCCCGCTTCTCCCGATACACTCTAGTCGAAATCATAGCACTATAGACGTCCGCTACGGCGACGACTTTGGCCATCGGATGAATTTGATCGCCAGTTAATCCTTGCGGATAACCTTTACCATCCATGCGCTCATGATGCTGCAGCGCTGCTAAAGCGATGGCGGGATCGTCTAAAGAGTTTTTCAAAATTTCGTAGCCGTATCGCGGGTGATTTTTCATTTCTCCATATTCTTCATTTGTCAGTCCGGAAGGTTTATTAAGAATGGCTTCCGCGATTTTACATTTGCCGACATCGTGAAGGAAACCGGCTTTGCCTGCCCTGACCGTCTCTTCCTCGGGCCACCCCAGCCATCGCGCGATATAGTAGCTGAGCATGCCTACTTGAACAGAATGTTGGTAGGTATAGTCATCTTGGCTGTTCAACATAAGCAATAATGAAACAACGTCCCGCTCGGTGCGGAAATTTTCTACAAGCGGCTGGAAGCTTTCCTTAACGTCTTCCTCATATATGCGCCCTTCCTCCAGCGCACGCGTGAACAATTGCTCAGCGCCGGCGACCGCATCGAAATAGAGCGGTCGGAGAAGCGGATTGTACGACGAGAAAGCAGAATCGTCGCCGATCTCGTCTTCATCATCGACCGAGGCTGCCATAATGCTTTCGCGTTTTTCGATTTCAATATAATCCATTTGATGCTGGTACATTCTTGAAATTTCTTTGTCGTTAAGAACGGTTCCCTTGGAAAGAACATGAAGCCCGAAAGAGTTAAAGATGTCTTCGGACAGTCTATCTCCCGCCAGCAAGTCGGTAATATGGACTCTCATTTATACGACACCTCGGCAGAATATGTGAATGTTCGAGCTATTTCGTTAAAATTTTCCTCTCCCTATGCTACCAACTAAAGTGCTTACATGCAATTAGGAATTTAGTCCCAACTTTTATTTCGAGTGCTTGATCGAGCTTATTATCCGGTCTTCAGACATAGATCCGAACGGGCATCTTGACCGATCAGACGGATTTGGGATAATAGGAATATTCACGGGAAAGGTCATTCCAGAGATGATCTTTCCCGTCCTTTGCGAGAGGGAGAACCGATGAGACACAATCGAAGAATTTCAACAACATTAAGACTTTTTTTCGTACTTATCGCTGTGTTGCCATTGCTCCTGATCAGTTTCGTGACGCTGCGGATGTACAAGCAGGACTTGCTGAACCAGAACACGGAGAGGTCGTTGCAGACGGCTCAGGCGGTCTCTTATTCGGTAGAGCAGGAAATTAGCAGAATGGTCGGCTTGTTCGCCTCCATCGGCGTCGATCAGGATGTGCTGACGACTGCGTCGCGCATTCAGGCTGCAACGGGGATCGAGAAGCAGAACGCAATCGGGGAACTGCGTATCATGATCGAGAAGTATACGGCATCCGTTAGCGGCAAAGTCCTTGGAATCAACTTTTTCTTTAATGATGGCGGATCGTACTCCTATTTGAAAAACATGCTGGTCCCGGAATCGGAAGTACGGGAAAGCGATTGGTACAAGCAATCGCTTCAATCGCCGGACCGAGTCCATTTTCTAGGGATGATGCCGAATATGCTGTACGGCAACTTCAATGCTTACATGATGGGAGCGACGATATCCCCTCGCGACGGCTTTAACCCGGTGCACAATTTGTCTATGATGCTTTTTATGTTTGAAAGCGGTTTGTTCGATAACATTCTCCAAAACCGCGACAACGAGAAATCGGTCATTGCAATTGTGACACAGGCCGGCCGCCAGGTCGCTTCCAATACGCTGAGCGAGCGCGGTAGCGCCATTCCGGCGGCTTGGATATCGAAAGTCAGCGCAGGGAGATCAGGTTCTTTCGTCGATGACGCAAGCGGAGACGACACGTTGATTACTTACGCGAAGGTCGAAGGCACGGATTGGAGCATTGTGCAGCAAATCCCGGTTAAGGATTTGATCGTGAATTACCGGAATGTCTCTTCTTTCGTATGGTTTGTGACCGGAGTTGTTGTTTTGGCCGTCGTGCTCGTCTCGATGTATTTCGTGTCGTCTTTCACGAAGCCGATTCGGGCGCTGCTGCGTCAGATGGTCCGCGTGACAGGAGGAGATCTCGATGCCAGAATCAATGTGTCGGGCGGTATGGAGCTCGTCAAGCTGGGACAATCGTTTAATCATATGACGGAACGGGTGCAAGAGTTGATCGTTCAGCGGGAAATACAGGAGAAGGAGAAAAGCAAGGCGGAATTCGCCGCGCTGCAATCGCAGATCAATCCGCACTTCCTGATCAACACGCTGAATGCAATCAAGTTCATGGCACTTATGAGTAAAGCGGACAACATTCGCAAAATGACTCATGCGCTGACCGGGCTTCTTCAATCTACGATGAACCGCGGAGGGGACATGACGACGGTCGCCGACGAGATGGAGCATCTGAAAAATTACTTATATATCATGGAGATCCGCTTCGGCAGATCGATCCAAACGGAATGGCGCGTCGAGAAAGCCGTTTCCGACAACATGCTGCTGAAGTTGCTGCTGCAACCGATCGTGGAGAACAGCATCATTCATGGACTGAAGGATATCGATTATCCGGCTAGACTAGACATCTCGGCTACGACAGAGGGTGACGACCTGATCGTCGAGATCGCGGACAATGGCGCAGGGATGCCGGATCGGTTGATCGAGCAGTTGCCTGCCGGCAAAGTTACCAGCTCGTTCAGCGGCATGGGCATCGCGAACGTTCATCAGCGCATCAGGCTCCACTACGGTACCCGATACGGCTTGAGTTATTCGCAGAATGAGCCGCGGGGAACGAAGGCTCAATTGCGGCTTCCCCTGCTGCTTACTGACGTAGGAGCGTTCGAACGGACAATGGATTGATTTTATCAAATTCATGATTTTTCCGATCAAAATAGATCAAATTCGTTCATAAAACGTCATGTTCTTCAAGGCGTCCGCCCTTTATGATGAGAGTCAAGTTGGTGTAAGCGCCATCATTTCCAACTCAAAAAATATTTACTCGGGGGGCTTTTTGGATGAAAGTCAAAAAGTGGTTTGGCTCGGCTTTGGCGGTCGGCTTAATGTCGACGTCGTTGCTGACCGCATGCGGAAGTAATAACAATGATCAATCTTCGCCAAGCGCCAGTGCGCCGGCAAGCGGGAATGCGAGCGAGACGCCTGCGGCTTCGTCGTCGAACGGCAAGCCTGTCAAGCTGAAGTTCGCGATGTGGGAGACGGACACGGACATCAAGTTCTGGACGGAGAAAGTAAAGGAATACACGGCACAGAAGCCGAACGTGACGATCGAAGTTGAAACCGTTCCCGACAACAGCGGACAATATTTGAAAGTTCGTCTCGCCGCGAACGATTTGCCTGATCTGTTCATGATGAAACCGAACCATCTGCCGATCTACAAAGAGAACCTGCTTCCTGTAGGCGATCTTCAAGCGACGGCGAACAACAAATATCCGGGCACGCTCGGCGATCAAGTGCTTGGACTTCCGCTCGTTTCGTTCTCCGAGTACGTGTATTATCATCCGAGCATTTTCCAGGAAGCCGGCGTGGAAGTGCCGAAGACATTTGACGAATTCATGGCCGCAATGGAGAAAATCAAAGCGGGCGGCAAATACATTCCGTTGGCGATTGGCGGCAAAGACGATTGGACGTTCTATCCGATCTCCGAGTTCGGTCCACAAGTGCTGTCCAAAGATTCGAACTATCTTGTAAACTTGGCGACTACGCCTGAGCCGTTCGGTACGGGATCGACTTTCGATAAAGTGGCGAACATGGTCAAAACGATCGCGAAAGACGACCTGGCCGGTCCGGACGCCCTAGCGATCGGTTACGACCAAGCGACGGATTTGTTCCGCGCCAAGAAGGCGGCCATGATCGCGCTTGGTCAATGGTACTACGCCGACCACCTCGGCAAAGCGGGCAACGACGACGACTTGGCAGCTTTCCCGCTGCCTTGGAGAGCGACCGCAGACGAGCCGCTTACGTCCTTGACGATGGCCGATCAATATATCGGAATTAACAAAGATTCCAAAAACGTCGAAGAAGCGAAAGCGTTCTACGAATGGATGTTCAGCAAAGACGTATATCAAGCGTATATCGACGTGAAGCTGAACACTTCTACGGTAAAAGACGTGACGGCGAACTTGCCGTTCTTCGTGAAAGCCGATTCCGAGCATCCTTTCACTCCGTTCTTCGTCAACAGCAGCGACGAACGTTTCGCGAAAGTGAAAGCGGCGGCGCAATACGACGAGAAGAAAACGGCAGCGGATATTTTCGCGGGAGCCAAAGTGGAAGATGTAGAGAAGAAATTGAACGCCAACTGGAAGAAAGCGGTCGAATCCGTGAAATAATTATAGAGGATTGAGCGGCGGGTACTCCGGTCTTCGGTCGGAGTACCCGCTTCGATATCCGGGGAGGAATGGCAGTGAATCTGCGAACGCAACGCAATTTGGTCATCTTCGGATTTTTGTTCGTCCCCGTGTCCTTGCTGTTATTGTTTCTGGCGTACCCGACGGTTGAGTTGTTCCGTTACAGCTTCACGAATTGGGATGGCTACAGCCCGACGATGACCTATATCGGCTTCGACAATTACAAGCAAGTGCTCTTCGATATGCCGGATGCCTGGCATGCGATACGGAACAACGGGATCTACTTCATCATTCACGCAATAGCCATTCCGCTTGAATTGCTGCTGGCAGTGTTGCTGAACCGGGCGATGAGAGGCAGCTCGTTTTTCCGTTTTTCCGTTTTGTTTCCGTATATCATCAATGGGGTAGCCGTCGCTTATATGTTCAGTTACGTCTATTATCCGTTTAACGGCCCCTTAAACGTCTTGCTCACTTCTCTCGGCCTGGAAAGCTGGATTCAGAAGTGGCTAAGCAATCCCGATATTGTCAATTATTCGCTCGTGGTCGTATCCATATGGCGTTTCAGCGGCGTTCACGTCATTTTGTTCCTGGCAGGCTTGCAGGCGATTCCGAAAGACTTGTACGAAGCGGCCGAAGTGGATGGAGCGGGCTTCTGGCGCAAACAGTTCCATATTACGTTCCCGGGCGTAAGACGCGTCATGGAAATTATCCTGTTCATGAATATTTCGGGAGCGCTGCTGCAGTTCGACATTCCGTTCGTCATGACCGGCGGCGGTCCGGGCAACGCAAGCAGCACGTTCGGTCTCTTCTCTCTGTTTACGGCTTTCAAATTTAACAGTTTCGGACTGGCGTCCGCGATGGCCGTTATATTGCTTCTGATGATCATCGTCTTCTCCGTCTTGCAGAATTGGTTAGTCAAAGAGAGGGGGAGCCGTCGTTGAGCCGATCTATTCGTTTGTTCGGATCGAATGCCATTTATTACGCGATCTACGCATTTATCGTCGTCATCGTGCTTGTTCCGATTTTTCTCGTGCTGTTCGGCGCGCTTAAAACTCCGGACGAGCTTGCGGGCACTTCGCCGCTGGCGCTTCCCGGCAACTTGTTCAATATGGACAATTTCGTTAACGCCTATAAGGAAGCCCGCTTGTTGACAGGCTTGCGCAATACATTTACGCTGACGTCGGTCACGATCGTATTTAATGCGGTGCTGGGCACGATGACGGCGTATGTGCTGAACCGTTTTCGTTTTAAGCTCAGAACTCCGATTTTTCTGATGTTCATGGCCGCGATGATTATTCCTTCGTACACGACGGAAATCGCACGGTTCCAAATTATCCATACGCTTGGTTTTTACGATAAGCTGATGGGACCGCTTCTGATATACATCGGAACGGATATAATGCAAATCTATATCTACATGCAGTTCCTGGAGAAAATATCGACAGAACTTGATGAGAGCGCTATGCTCGACGGCGCATCTTACGTCCGCACGTTCCGCAGCATTATTTTCCCGTTGCTGCTGCCGGCGACCGCAACGCTTGCGATCTTGAAAGCAGTAACGATCATGAACGATATTTACACCCCGTATTTGTACTTGCCTTCGAAAAATCTGGCCACCTTGTCGACCTCTCTCATGACGTTCGTAGGCGAGCGCGGTTCGGATTGGACGTTGTTATGCGCAGGCATCGTGCTTGTTTTGCTGCCAAACATCATTGTCTATTCCGTGTTTCAGCGGTATATTTTCAAAGGGTTGATGGACGGCGCTGTAAAAGGATAAAGGAAATGGAGGCGGGACGCGTTGAGGAAGTTTCAAGCGATCATCGTGGATGACGAACCGCTCGTGCGTCTCGCGTTACGAGAGTATATCGGACTCGCCACGTCGGCCATCGATATCGTAGGCGAGGCCGGGGACGGCGAAGAGGCGCTGCGCCTCCTGAACGAACGCCCCGGCGTTGACATCGTCTTCGCGGATATTCAGATGCCGCGAATGAACGGCCTTGAGCTGCTTGGCGCTTTGCGCGGAACGCCGTTCTCCAGCAGGGGCGAAGTCGTGATGCTTAGCGCGTACGGCGACTACGACTACGTGCGGGAAGCTTTCGTATTTGGCGCTTTCGACTATATGTTGAAGGCGAATTTGGATGAAGAGTATATCGGGCCGGTGCTGGGCAAGCTGATCGCCCATTTGGAGAAGCTGGCCGAGAGCGCAGTGTCCGAAGGCGAGACGGGAGGAAACGATGAGGCGTTATGCGGTATCCTTCAACGTTTCGCCGCGGACCGTTCGACGGAGCGGGACACCTTCACGGATGAAGAAGCGGCTTACGTTCGCGAGAAACTCGGCGATACGAACCAAGCCGTCGCTTTTGTCAGACTGGCTTCCGCCGCTCCTCTTGAATATACCCAGAAGACGATTTTGCAGACAATCCGGTCTGTTACCGATTCCGGAACGAATGCGGGCAAATGTCAAGCATGTCGCTACGACGATCGTCATTTCGCGCTCTTCTTCGCATTCCCGGGCAAAGCGAGCGCGCTCGACATTCGCCAGCATTTGAACGGCGTGCTGACCGATGTCATGATCCGCTTGAAAAGGTTCCTCAATTTAAGCTCGTCGGTCGGCGTCAGCGATATTGCAGACGGCAGCAAACAATGGGGGCGGCTGTTCGGGCAAGCGGAACGTCTTGCCGCGCTTAGCTACTTCCTTGGTTATGATAGGCTCATCTATCCAGAAGCGGAACGATCATTCTCTACTGTCGGGGCAGAGACGGCGGAAGAATGGGCTGCGAAGTGGACGGCAAGTTGCGAGACGCTTGCGAAGAAGCTGAAGGAATCGGGCGAAGGATGGCAATCGGCGTTACGGGACTCGTTCACCATGCTTAAGTCACGTTACGGGGCGGAGCCGACGCCGTTTAAGGCGGCGATTGGAGGGCTGATCTGGGACGTCGGCTCACTGCTGTACGAGAAAGGCATGTCGTGGAAGGGGGCATTTCCCGCGACATTGCATCCGGTCGAACTCGCAAGTGAACTCGACACGCTCGAGCAAACGAAGCGTCTCCTCGAACGTCTGCTCCGCGCGATTCGCGACGCGCTGACTGTCGTGCCTAAACCGGCAGAGACAAGGCTCAGTCTTCCGGTTGCCAAAGCGAAGGCGCTCATGGAGAAGCATTTTCACGAAGAAGTCCATCTGTCTTCCTTAAGCGAACTGGTTGGCGTCAGCGAAAGTTATTTGAGCAAACAATTCGCCAAAGAGATGGGAACGAGCTTTATCTCCTATTTGACTTCCTTGCGCATCGAACAGGCGAAATTGTATTTGCAGGCGGGAAGCAAAATATATGACGTGGCGGAGAAAGTCGGTTACGAGAACCCGGAGCATTTCAGTCGGATTTTCAAGAAAACGACGGGAATCAGCCCGAAAATGTACCGGACGGACAGAGACTTCGAGGATTAATTGTAAGGGACTGGCGATGAAACGGAGATAGTGTAGTGAATCAAGGAACTTAAAACAGGATGTTTGAGTTAGGCAAGATTTATTTTTACCCGAAACGCTTACTCCGTCATGCAATTTAGACTGCTAGTCAATGCAAAGCAATCGCATTAATCGTGATTGCTTTTTTCATTTTATGATTGAATTTTTCATAATTCTGCTGTATCGTTTCATTATAGTCATTAAATGATTACGAAGGAGCTGGGAGAAGTGACAAGAGGAGTATTGACGTTGCCCGAAATCGGAAGCCAGGCGGAAGCTTTGGAGGCGGCGTGGAAGCAATTGAGCGCGCAAGGCGAATGGGTGAACAAATATTTGAAAGACGCGACGTTCGAGGAAGTCGTCTTCATCGGCTCCGGCTCGTCGTACTATCAAGCGCAGACGATGGCGACTACGTTCAGGCTGTGGCTCGGACGCAGCGCAATTGCGTTGCCGTCTTCCGACGTGTTCCTGTTCCGCGATCAATCGGTAGCCAAAGGAAGAAAAACGTTGCTCGTCGGCGTATCCCGTTCGGGAGAATCGTCGGAAGTGATATTGGCGCTTGATTCGGTGAAAGATCTTCCGAATTGGACGACTTGCGGCATCACCTGTTACGAGGAAAGCCGTCTCGGAACGATGGCGGAATGTCTCGTATCTCCGCTCGGACAAGAAAAAAGCACGGTCATGACGAAGTCGTTCAGCAGCATGACGTTTATGATGCAAGCGGCGATTGCGCAAGCGGCGGGCGGTGCGATTCCTGCGCAGATGGAAGACGTGCTGGCGCTGGATGCAGACGTAGTCTCCCGTGCGCATGCGTTCTCTGACGAACTTGTAGCGAAGAACGACTTCAATAAATATATTTACTTGGGCATGGGCGCTTATTTCGGATTGGCGCAGGAAGTATGCCTGAAGCTTAAAGAAATGTCCTATGTCTGGACGGAAAGCTTCGGCACGCTCGAGTTCCGTCACGGCCCGAAATCGGTCGTCGAGCCAGGCACGCTCGTCTGCTTGCTTGTATCGGAACAAGCGAGAGCGTATGAACTGAAAGTTGCGGAAGAGATGAAAGAGTACGGCGCTTTCGTTCTGCTTGTAACTGCAAAAGCTGGAGCGGATACGGCATTTGCGGACGCGGTGTTCGAAGTCGGCGGCGCGGCGGTTAGCGACGAAGCTCGTTCGGTGCTGTATTTGCCTGCTTTGCAGTATTTGGGCTTCTACACGGCGATGAAGCGGGGCGTCGATCCGGACCATCCGAGAAATTTGACCCAAGTCGTCAAAATTTAATCATTTTGGCGCGGATAAGGAGACTTGTCTCATGACTCGGAACAAATCGGAAAGGCAACAACTTGTTCTGGATTATTTGGAGCGGTTCGGAGCCATCAGCTTGCAAGAGCTGACCGAGAAGTTCGAATGCTCGGAAGCGACCGCGAGACGCGATCTTGAGGAGCTGGAGAAAACCGGTCGTCTCATTCGTACAATGGGCGGCGGGGCGAAATACGGCAGCGGCGGCGTTCGCGAAGTTTCTTTTCATGAGAAACAAAGCGAATTGTACCCCGAGAAGGAAGCGATCGCCGAGAAAGCGGCTTCCCTCGTGTCGGAAGGCGACGTCGTCGGTTTGACGGGCGGTTCTACGACGTTCATGATCGCGCGAGCGCTCAAAAAAAAGCGTAATCTGACGATCGTGACGAATGCGGTAAACATTGCGATGGAGCTGGCGGACAGCGAGTCTCTGCAAGTCGTTTTGACGGGCGGCGTGTTGCGCGGTAACAGCTTCGAGCTGTGCGGCCCGCTGGCGGAGCAGGCGGTGCAGTCGCTTAACATTCATAAAATGTTCATGGGTGTCGACGGAGTGGCTGTACATGGAGTCAGCACGTATTCCGAACTGGAAGCTAATATTGCGAAGCGGCTTATGGAGCGATCCGGAGAAACGATTGCCGTATTCGACCATACGAAGATCGGCAAGCCGTCGCTGTTCCATGTCGCATCGCTTTCGGAGCTAAAAGCGTGCATTACGGACGGAGCTCCGGGGCCGGAGCTTGGAGAAGCTTTGATGTCCGCCAACGTGGACGTTTACCGCGCAAGTCCGTCTGCAGCTGGTTCAACGGGCGAAAAGGAGGGCCAAGGATGAAAGTATCAATCGGCATTGATGTTGGAGGAACAAACATCGTCGGCGGCGTTGTCGGACAGTCGGGAGAAATCCTTCACAAAATCAAACGTCCGACTGAAGCGAATGCGGGTAGTGCCATCGTGCTCGACCGGATCGCCGGAGTCGTTACGGACTTGCAAGCAAGCATTGCCGAAGGCTCCGAAGTGACGGCAGTCGGCGTCGGCATTCCGGGACTTGTAGATCCGGAAGAGGGGATGTCCCGGTTCGCGGGCAATCTCGGTTGGCGCAATGTGCCGGTCGTTCAGGAACTGGAGAGACGTACCGGCCTGCCGGTCGTGATCGACAATGATGTGAAGCTGTACGTCTACGGAGAAGCCGTTGCCGGAGCGGGTCGGGATTGTCGGCACGTGTTCGGCATTACGATCGGCACCGGAATTGCTTCAGCGCTTGTGAGCGATGGGACCATCTTTCATGGTTTCAAATCGATGGCGGGTGAAATTGGGCACGTTCGCATGGACGGCGTGGAAGAAAACTGCGCATGCGGCCTGTACGGTTGTCTGGAGACGGTCGCTTCAGCTTCCGGCATGGTACGGCAGGCTAGAAAGGCTCTGCTCGAAGGACGCGAAAGCGTATTGCGTAACTGGTATCCGGGCGATGAGAACTTCGATGGGTTGACGGCTGCGGATTTATCCAAAGCGATGGACGAAGGCGACGAACTGGCGACCGGCATTATGACTCGCGCCGGCGTATTGAACGGCAGGGCGCTTGCCGCGGCAGTCATGACAATCAGCCCTGAGATCATTATCGTCGGAGGCGGAGGCGCGCTCGCCGGCGATAGGCTAATGGGACCGCTCCGCGAACAATTGAACGAACTGCTGCTGCCTGATTTCCGTGAAGGCTTAAAAGTCGTCGTGGCGGATAACAATGACGAGGCGGGCATTATCGGCAGCGCGTTGTACGCAAACAAACGGATTTCGGAGCGCAGCGGACGTTAATATCGTATTTTGACCAGCATCACAGCAAGGATTATCGAGTTTATTATCGAAACGGAGGAACTCATCATGGCACTTGTTTCATCGACTCCCCTTCTTCAAACCGCGAGAGACGGCGGTTACTGTATCGGTGCTTTTAACGTTCATACGCTTGAAATGCTGCAAGCCGTCGTTGAGGCGGCGGAAGAGACGCGTTCCCCGCTTATCATTCAGTCTACCGTGGGTACGGTCAAACATCTTGGCGCCGACTACATCGCTGCAGCAGCTAAGGTGGCGGCGGACCGTGCGTCCGTGCCGATCGCGCTCCACTTGGACCACTGCTCCGACTTCGACATCATTATGCAATGTATCCGCGCGGGCTACACGTCGGTCATGATCGACGCTTCGCATGATCCGTTCGATGCGAATGTTGCAGCGACGCGTAAAGTCGTCGAAGCCGCATCGGCGGTTGGCGTGAACGTGGAAGCCGAGCTTGGCAGAGTCGGCGGCGTCGAAGACGATATCGTCGTTGACGAGCGCGACGCGCTGCTCGCGGACCCGGACGAGTGTGCAAAGTTCGTGGAGCTGACGGGCGTTCATACATTGGCCCCGGCAATCGGCACCGCTCACGGCATCTACAAAGGCGAGCCGAACATCGACTTCGATCGTATCGGTCGCATCGCTGCGAAAGTATCCGTACCGCTCGTTCTTCACGGCGGTTCCGGCATTCCGGAAGCGCAAGTGCGCAAGGCGGTGTCGCTGGGCATGTCGAAGATGAACGTGGCGACGGAGCTGCGTATCGTGTTCTCCGACGCGATCAAAGAAGTGTTCGCGGCCAATCCGGACGAGAACGACCCGCGTAAATACATGGTGCCTGCGAAGAAGGCGCTGAAATTGGCGGCGATCGAGAAAATGCGTCTGTGCGGCTCGATCGGAAAGGCGTAATCGAACATGCGCGATACGATTACGACGGTGACGCTGAACGCGGCGATCGACAAAACGTATTACGTGCCGGCGCTCGTTAAAGGTACGGTGATGCGGGCGACGGAAGTGCTGAGCATGGCGGGGGGCAAAGGCGTTAACGTCGCCCGCGTGCTGCACCAGCTCGGCCATTCGGATGTCGTAGCGACAGGTTTCGCCGCAGGCTATAACGGGCGATTTCTTGTAGACCGAATCCGAGAGTCCGGCATCGGAGCGGAATTCGTGGAAGCAAACGGAGAATCGCGGCTCTGCTTGAACTTTATCGATGCCGCGGACAGCTCGTCGACGGAAATACTCGAACCGGGACCTCAAGTCGAAGACGAGCATATCGCCGCATTAAAGAGCAAAGTCTCCGAATTGGCGCAGCGGTCCGCCGTCGTCGTGTTGTCGGGCAGTTTGCCGAAGGGTGCACCTCCGTCGTTGTATGCGGAGCTGATCGAGCTCGTCCGTGCCTCGGGCGCGGAGCCGTTCCTGGACACAAGCGGCGCTCCGCTTGCACAGGCGCTGGCAGCGAAACCGGCGTTCATCAAGCCGAACGAGGACGAAATCGTCCCATTATTGGCTGGCCAGTGCGACGGGAATTTGTTTGAGGGCGTGAAATCATTATCCACGCATGGTATTCGTAACGTCGTTGTCACTCTGGGCGGCGACGGAGCAGCGGCGATTGTTGACGGCGCTGCTTACCGGGTAACGATTCCGAAGCTGCAGGCGGTGAATACCGTCGGTTGCGGCGATGCGTTCGTTGCGGGATATGCATACGGCAGCTCGCGGGGCTGGAGCGCGGAAGCTTGTTTGCGACATGCCGCTGCGGCGGGCTGCGCGAACGCATTGTCTACGGTCGCCGGCGACGTGAAGGCGAACGATTTCGAAGCGTTGTTGCCGCGGATTACAATCGGAGAATGGCTGGCGTAGGTCGCGGCGCTGCCAAAAGATAACTGTACCGACTTTCGCCAAAAGGGGCTATCTCACAAGTCATCAGCCGATGATTTTGCGGGATAGCCCTTTGTTTAACCTGCCAGAAAGCTCTATTTCATCACCTTTCCTAAACCCCTCGTCTCCGCCCTGATCGTTTCTCTCGTTTTGACTCTTTGCACTAGCCCGACTGACCCATTCCGCCGCTGTTATTTCATCGCTGGCGAGGAGAAAACGGTCAGTCTCCCGTCTATGACGGGGCAATAACGATGAAATACATCGTATCGCTCACTCAACTGACCCATTCCGCCGCTGTTGCGATGTTTTTCATCGCTAGCGAGAAGAAAACGGTCAGTCTACACACTATGACAGGGCAATAACGATGGTAAACATCGCACCAATCCGCCTACTGGTCTGTTTCCTCGTTACTGATCCATTCTGCCCAGTCATTCACCCGCAGCTGGCTACATTCCCCAGTCTTCAAGTTGCACCGTTTGAGACAGCCGGTAGGCGTGGATGCGCTGCTGACCTGCACCAGCCGCCACGAAAACGCCTTTGGCGACCAGACCTCGCAGTAGTTTCCGGGCCTTCTGCGCCTCGACATCAAGTAGTTTGCACACATCCGCAGGAGAAACGGTCTGGCGTATCCGCAAGGTCAGACGTATGATGTCTCTCTCCTCGGAGTTTAAACGATTTGTCGCACGTTCGCTCAGCCCCCGTTTGCCGTATACTGCGCCGATGAACTGTTGCAGCATTTGCTGGCACAAGCGTGGACGTTCGTTGACCATGTTGTGCGTAAAACGAAGCACTTTCCACTCATCAATGACCAGGTGATTTTGTCTAATTCGGTCATCGTCGAACCCGGTCAAGCTGATCTTGCGGGCATGGGTGTCAAATCCATCACCTTCAATGTCCAGTTTTACGGTGCCAGGCAGCCACGCGAAATCAAGGAACCGCGTACCATCTCGAAAGTCGAACACTTCGTATTCGGGATGCAAATCATCGAAATGCCCTACGGCTGGCCACCATACGTTTTCGAGTATCAGCTTTTCCAAGTAGCCATGCCCTTCATCCAGCCGCCTTAGCCTTTCGCCCTGACGTAAGCTGCGATGCTTTGATAGCCATTGCGTGTAAGCCGTGTTGAAATCCACGAGTCCTGCCCCCCTCAGGAAAAAATAAAGCCGCTCTTCCGGTTCAGCGCGGGGCTGACCGAAAAAGCGGCTGCGTGTTTCGCGAGCCATATAACGGCTTTGTTATAGAGTCAGTGTAGGAGAAGGAGCGCATGGATGTCAATAGTTGGATGCCCGCTCTGCCTTGGGTTACACTGTCTGCTGCGAGGCGCTCTGTAATTGACCTGAGAAAGTCGCGATAGGCTTTATTCGCCCATCAGTTCCGCGTAAATTCGTCTGGCAACTATCGGATCGTCCGATCCCATGACGAGGGCGCGACCATCTTCGAACAGTACGAACGTCAGGCCGCCTGACAATCGAATCCGCAGCGAGAAGGGCGTCAGCTCTGACTCGCCTGTCTGAGCCAATCGGATTTGCTGTGCTTGGAGATCGAGCGACAGCGGTCTAGAAGGGGACACTTGAACAGTGTTTCTTCCGCATAAAGACACGGTTGCCGCCCCTGCCGGCTCGTCTCCTTCCAGCATGTTGAACTCGCGTTTTGCACATACGGGACAGCTTTCGTTACTTGCGTTGCTGACATCGATCGACTGCCATTGATTATCCCATAGGTCGATCCGCAATAAGGTCCCTCGAAGCGCTTCCGTTCGGCCGGTCAACAGCTTGATTGCTTCCATTGTCTGTACGGACGATATCGTATCGACAATAGGAGACAACACGCCGGCTGTCTCGCAAGTGTCGAGCGCCCCGCCCGGGGGCGTGTCCGGAAATAGGCAGCGGAGACAAGGAGTACGGCCAGGCAGCACCGTAAACGTCATGCCGGAGCAACCGACCGCCCCGGCGTAGATCCAGGGAACGTTGATCTTCGCGGAAAATTCGTTGATCAGATAACGGACGCCGAAGTTGTCGGTGCCGTCGACGATCAGGTCGGCGCCCCCCAGAAGCGTCTCCGCATTATAAGCGTTTAAATCTGCGACGCGCGCCTCGATCGCGATGTCGCCGTTTATCGCCTTCAATCGGGCTGCGGCGGCGATCGCTTTGGGCGCTCCGGATGCCGCGTCCGCTTCGTCGTAAAGCATTTGCCGCTGCAAGTTGCTGCGATCGACGATGTCTCTGTCGATGAGTGTGAGCTTGCCGACGCCGGCCCGGGTCAGATGGTTCGCGACGACGCAGCCGAGAGCTCCGACTCCGACGATCGCGACCGACGAAGCAAGCAGCTTAGCTTGACCGCTTTCTCCGACCGCAGGGAAACGCATTTGCCTGACGTAACGCGAATCTTCTCCGTGAGGCGAAGTCATAACTTGCCGCCTTCTGGCTTCGTCGAGGGCGCGTCGGGCGCTACGGTCGGATCCCAAGGCCCGAGCTGATGCCCTTTCCATTCCGTGCCGTCTTCGTATACTTCCTTTTTCCAGATGGGCACGATTTGTTTCAATCGTTCGATCGCATAGCGGCTCGCGTCGTAAGCGTCTGCGCGATGGGCGGAAGAGACGGCGATAACAACGCTGATCTCGCCGATGCCGACCGTGCCGATTCGATGGTCGATCGCTGTCAGCGTCCCCGGCCAACGCGCTGTAATTTCATCGCCGATTTGCGCGAGTGCTTTTTCCGCCATCGGCACATAAGCTTCGTATTCAAGGGTGACCGTCTTTTGGCCTTTCGTCCATTCCCGGGTCGTGCCGACGAAAGCGATCGCTGCTCCATGGTCGGGATGATAGACACGACTCAAGACGGAGCTCGGGGTGAGAACCGCATCCGTAATCGAATAGCGTTTAAACTCCTCGCTGTCTCCAGAAGTGGACGAATGATCCTCGACGCCCGATCCTCCGGACACTGGAGGCAGCAATGCGAGTTCGTCTCCGGCTTCTATCGTCATTCCGTCCGGGGCGAAAGTTTGATTGCGAGCAACGAAACAGACGGACAACAAATCTGCGTGCTCCGAATATTTTTCAGCGAGACGTCGCTTAAGTTCTCCAGCCGTCATCCGGTCCGCTTCCCATTCAAGCGAAACCGCGCGCGTTCCGAGCTTTTCGGCCAGTCCAGCGAATAAGATGATGTTCCATTTCGATGCCATCTGGTATTCGACTTCCTTCCCTTCACGTCAATCCGCATTCATCATTGCATTTGACAAGCATACCATATCGCCTGTGAAAATGTTATGCTAGAAGGGCTTGCAAGAGGAGGGGAGGGGGTGGACGGAATGTCGCAACTAACAGACAGATTTGGAAGAAAACATACGTATTTGCGCATTTCCGTAACCGACAGGTGTAATTTGCGTTGTCTGTATTGCATGCCGGAGGAAGGGATGAAGTTCTTGGAACACGACCGTTTGCTGAGCTATGCGCAGATGGTCGAAGTCGCCAGGACGGCAGCCGGCCTCGGCATTCGCAAATTCAGAATAACCGGTGGAGAACCCCTCGTCCGGCCCGGCTTGGAAGAGCTGATTGCCGGCATCGCGGCGCTTCCCGGCGTAGAAGACATTTCGCTTACGACGAACGGCCTTCTGCTTGCTCCACAAGCGGCGAAGCTGAAAGAAGCCGGATTGAAGCGGGTCAATATTAGCTTGGATACGATGGATCCGACTCGGTTCAAGTTTATCGCGAGGCGGGGGGATCTTGATAAAGTATGGGAAGGCGTGCAAGCTGCGGCTGCAGTCGGACTTGGACCGATCAAGCTCAATTGCGTTCTGCTTAAAGGTGTCAACGAAGACGAGATCGGCAAATTTCTTCAACTGTCCGTCGATCAGCCGCTTCACGTCCGGTTCATCGAATATATGCCGATCGGACATGACGACTCGGGGTGGCGCAGCTATTACTTGCCGCTCTCTCGTGTGCTGGAAGAGGCGGAACGACTTGGCTTTGCGCTCGAGAAGGCGGAAGGACCGGGCGGTAGCGGACCTTCGGACGATTGGCGGATCGTGGGCGCAGCCGGCACTTTCGGCCTGATTCATCCGGTCAGCGACCATTTCTGCCAAAGCTGCAACCGTCTCCGGTTGACGGCCGACGGCAATTTGAAGCCGTGTCTCTACTGGGTGGACGAATTAAACGTCAAGCCCGCTCTGGGCTCATCCGAAGCGATGGAAAATCTGTTCTACAGGGCGATGGACATCAAACCGAAAAACCACGAGATGGCCGCCCGGCTCACAGATGAGCAGCAAAGTCATAGGCCGACAGAGCGCCGGATGTCGCAAATCGGCGGTTAGGAGGAAAGGATTGAACACCCAATGACGAAAGCAGGCTTCACGATCTCGTTGATTCATACGAACGATTTGCACAGTCATCTGGAGCAACATTCCCGAATTGCCCGATACATTTCGAACGTGCGTTGCGAGGCGGATCCCGAAGGGCTTCTTGTCTTCGATTGCGGGGATTTCCTCGATCGCGCACGTATGGAGACCGAAGGCTCACAAGCGGCAGTCAACCGTGAGGCACTAGAATTGATCGGCTACGATGCCGCAGCATTTGGCAATAACGAGGGGCTCAGCTATACGATCGAGGAACTGGATGACTTGTTCAGCGGTATGGCGGTCCCGATCGTCTGCGCGAATATGAAACTCGCCATTACAGATCAGCGACCGTCCTGGATGTCGCCGTCCGTTCGCCTGGAAAGAAGAGGTGTCCGGATCGGGGTGATAGGGCTGACCGCGCCATATACAAGTTATTACGAGCTGCTGGGCTGGGAAGTCGCCGATCCGATGGAGGCGTTGGAGGAAGAGGTGAACCGACTTCGTCCTGATGTGGATGTGCTTATTTTGCTGTCGCATCTCGGCATCCGCATGGATGAGCGCATCGCTGAGACGTTTCCGGGCATCGACCTTATTCTCGGCGGTCACACGCACCATTTGCTGGAGAAGCCGCTCCGCGTCGGCAACACCGCGATATGCGCCGCGAGCAAGTATGGCAATTACGTTGGAAGGCTCGAGCTTCGCTTTGACGATTCATGTCGTTTAACCGCCATCGACGGCGGGGCAATTCCTACAGACGATTGGCCGTCCGATGAAAGTTTCGATCGACTCGTCGCCAAACATCGCGAGCAGGCGGTGCAAGCGATGAGCAAGCCAATCGCTAGGTTGAAGGCGCCGCTGTCGCTGAGATACGATCGTGAATCGGCGCTGCCGACGTTGCTGGCCGCAGCCGTAAGGCGCGCAACAGGCGCACAGATCGGACTTGTGAATGCGGGACAATTGCTGGACAGCTTGCCTGAAGGCGAAGTGACGGAGGGGGACGTTCACGCAATTTGTCCGTCTCCGATCAACCCGTGCACGACTGAATTGACCGGCGACCAGTTGCTTCAAGCGCTCGAAGAAAGTTTGCTCCCGGAGCGCCAGCAGCTCGAAATTCGAGGCTTCGGATTCAGAGGTCGCGTGCTCGGCACGTTGTGCCTAGACGGGATGGAGGTAACGGCGGACCTGTCTTCGCCGCCGTTCGCTAAAGTGCTCAAGGCAACGGTGGGCGGCGAGCCGCTCGTCCGGGAACGGTCGTATTTGGTCGGCACGCTCGACATGTTTACGTTCGGCGCCGGTTACATCGGCCTGAAAGAAGGTCGGAACGTGAACTATTTTCTTCCGGATTACATTCGCGATTTGTTGTCCATGGCGCTGAGCGACGAGATGCTCGTTGAACAAGCCAACATTTCTCGCTGGACCTATTTATAAGCATTTTATAAGCTATACCGCCCGCTTTCGCTAGCGGAGCAAGGACTGATGACGACGAGGAGTGGATTGACGTTATGCTGCATTGGTTTGATTCTATTATTCTTGGTATCGTGGAAGGGTTAACGGAGTTTCTGCCGGTATCTTCAACGGGCCACATGATTTTGACGAACAAACTGCTCGGGTACGGCGAGGAAACGCCGGAGCAACTGAAAACGTTCGAAATCGTTATTCAATTCGCCGCCATTCTCGCCATCGCAATCGTATATCGGCACAAAATTTTGCAAGTATTCGGGTTAGGCCGCAAAGACGTCGTCAAAGGACTGTCCGTCGACGCAATGCCGAAACGGCGCTTAAATATGCTCCATGTCATACTTGGCATCGTACCGCCGCTGGGCATCGCGTTCATCTTCCGGGATTTCATTAAGGAGATCGGGTTTCACACCGCTCCTGTCCTTTGGGCACTTGTCGCGGGGGGCATTTACATGTGGATAACGGAATATCTCTACGATTCCGGCAAAATCAAACGCACGGCGGAAACGATGGACGACATCTCTTATCGGCAGGCGCTGCTAATCGGCGTGTTGCAATGCTTATCCGCGCTTTGGCCAGGGTTCTCCCGCTCGGGTTCGACGATAGCTGCAGGGATGCTCGGCGGCGTCAGTTACCGCGCCTCGGCAGATTTCTCTTTCTTTATCGCCATTCCGATCATGACGGCTGCGACAGGTTACGAATTGCTAAGCAACATCGACAATTTCCGTTCCGGCCAGATCGACGTCGGCTTCCTGCTGACCGGCTTTATCGTCTCGTTCGTCGTTGCCTGGCTTGTCGTTATCGTTTTCTTGCGGGCCTTGCAGAAGCTGAAACTGAAATATTTCGCTTGGTATCGTTTCGCGGTGGCGGCTTTATTTTACTTGTTCATCATGCGTTAAACGGGCCGTTGTGTCGATTATTGTCACTGAATGAAGAAAATGCGCGAATAAGTGCGAAAAACTCTTTACTCCTCTCTAAATTTTACCGATGATAGGGATAAGGATATTTGCGTCTTTATGCCTGCATCCTAGCAGCGAAGGGGGGAGCATTGACGGAATGCGCATGGTGCCGATTGCAGCGAGTCAGCCGGGTATGAGGCTAGCCAAAAAAATATATTCCGATGACGGCATCGTGTTACTTGCGGAAGGGGTCGAACTAAATGCGAAACTCATCCGCAGGCTTGGAGAATGCGGCATCAATTACTTGTACATTCAAGATGACATCACATCTGACGTCGTCGTTCGAGAATTGATCAGCGAAGAGACGCAGCGCAGCGTGCTTCGGGCGGTCAAGACGGCGTTCAAAGGGTTCATGGATCCGCAGGGTCGAGGACGCGGCGTCACGTATCCGTACGTGGGCAAAAACATGCGTCAGGCGATGCATCTGATTTTGGACGACTTGAGCCGCAATCAAGACGCGATGATTATGCTGATGAACATGCAGACGGTGGACAATTACTTGTACCGGCATTCTCTAAACGTCTGTGTCTATACGGCGCTGCTCGGCATGGCATACGGTTATGATGACGAGCAGATGGTTACGCTTGGCATGGGCGCTTTGCTGCATGACGTCGGGAAAACGCAAATCTCTTTGAAGGTGCTTCTGAAACCGGACAAACTGTCCGATTTCGAATACGAGGAGATGAAGCGGCATACCGAGCGCGGCTACTATTTGCTTAAAGACGAGCCGAACATTCCGTTGCTCGCGGCGCATTGCGCTTTTCAGCATCACGAGCGTCTTGACGGCTCCGGCTACCCCCGCGGCATTAAGGGCAACGAAATCCACGAGTTTGCAAAATGGATCGGCATCGTCGATTCATACGACGCGATGACGAGCCACAGAATTTACCGGACGCCGATACTGCCTCACCAGGCGGTAGAAGCACTCTATTCTGGAAGCGGTACGTTATACGAGACCTCGATGCTTAGATTGTTCCGAGACAAAGTAGCAATCTATCCGATCGGGATGTCGTTGAAACTAAACACGGGCCAGACGGCCGTAGTGACCGATATTAACTCGACGTGCGCCCATCGCCCCGTTATCCGGGTACTGACGGATGAGTACGGGCGCAATTTGAACGCACCATACGACATGGACTTGTCCAAACATTTGAACGTTCTCGTCTCTCAGGTGGCGTTCGGCCAAGAAGAGTTGAGCCCATTGACCGTATAAGCCTACAAGCCGTTGCGACGAAGTGTCGGAACGGCCTTTTTGACGATATGGAATTTATTGGTTCAAACTTAAGGCGTTTTTACTTGCGCCGAAACGTTTGTATTTCAACCTTGAGCCCAGTACAATAAAAGGAACGCAACAGAAGACAGGAGCATGAACGATGCAAGCAATTTCCCGATCGGCAGGCACGCTGCCGTTCGCAGCGCCTCCGGGATGGACCCCGCTATCGCCCGAATACGATCCGTGGGACCCGATCCGATCGCTCGGCGCTTCCGGCCGGCACGAACTAACGAGCGTTGAGCTTACCGTAACCCACTTGTGTAACATGAGATGCGAGCACTGCGCCGTCGGCGACAGTCTCACAACCCGTGAGGCGCCGCATTTGCCGCTCGATCTCCTGTTCGCAAGGCTCGACGAAGTCGAACGTCTGGAGACGATCAGCATGACCGGGGGAGAACCGACATTCAGCATGGATACCGTCCGCGACATTCTCGTTCCCGTGTTGAAATACGCTAGAAAACGGGGCATCCGTACCCAACTCAATTCGAACGTTACGATGGATTACGATAGATACGAGATGATTGCGCCTTACCTTGACGTCATGCATATCTCATTTAACTATACGAAAGCGCAAGATTTCCATGAGGTCGGTTTTGCGCGTACCGGAAGGAATGTATCTTCCGGCATGTCGGCGAAAATGTATGAGCGTATGATCGACAATGCACGAAGGCTCGCGGACGGCGGGCTGTTCGTTTCCGCAGAGTCGATGATTAACTACCGCACGCACGACAAAATCGCGGACATCCACAGACTCATCCGTGAAATGGGCTGCGTCCGTCATGAAGTGCATCCGATGTACCCCAGCTCATTCGCTTCCGGTCTTCCTGCGATTACGAGAGATCAGATGGTTGCGGCAGTAGAGACGCTGCTCGACATTCGCGATCCTGATATGTGGATGTTGTTCGGCACTTTGCCGTTTTTCGCATGCACCGTAGACGAGTCCGAGCAACGGTTAGTCCGGCGTCTTCGGGAAGAAACTAACGTGACCGTACGTAACGATCCCGACGGGAGAAACCGGGTGAACGTGAACCTGTTCTCCGGCGACGTTTACGTGACCGACTTCGCTTCAATCCCGCCTTTCGGCAACATCAGCAAGGAAAAGCTGGACGATGTTTTCGCCAAATGGCAGAACCACCCGATGCAGCAGGCAGTCAATTGCCATTGCCCGTCCGCAGGTTGCTGCGGTCCGAATCTGCTCGTATCCGATATGTATTATAAAGGAGTAGACTTCAAGGCAAGGAAAGCGATCGTCTAACGGAGCGCCGCGAGACGATCGAATACCTTTCCTACATAAGGAGGAACGCGAGACAATTGGAATTTCAATGGGGTATGATTTTCTGGAACGTGGTTCTGGTCCTGTTTCTCGTTTTTCTCAACGGCTTTTTCGTCGCATCGGAGTTCGCGCTTGTGAAAGTACGCCAGTCGCGGCTGCAGCAACTCAGCAATGAAGGCAATGTGCGGGCGAAATACGCGCTTAAAGTCAACAAGAGACTTGACGCATACTTGTCCGCAACCCAACTCGGTATTACACTTGCCTCGCTTGGTCTCGGTTGGGTAGGGGAACCCGCGATCGCGGATCTGATCATCTCGCCGCTGCTGCACGACTTCGGCGTCACCGACGAGACCGTCATCCACACGATCTCGTTTGCGGTTGCTTTCTGCATTATCACTTTCCTGCATATCGTACTTGGTGAGCTTGCGCCGAAATCGCTCGCCATTCAGCGTTCCGTTGGCGTTTCCTTGTGGCTAAGTTGGCCTCTGCTTCTGTTCTACCGGCTGTTCCTGCCGGTTATTTGGTTTCTTAACGGTTCGGCGAACAAGCTGCTCCGTCTGTTCGGCGTCGAGCCCGCGAGCGAGCACGATGCGGCGCACACAGAAGAAGAAATCCGCATTCTGATGGACGAAAGCGCAAAAAGCGGCATTATCGACAAGGATGAAATGACGTTGTTTGATAACGTGTTCGAGTTCGCCGACCGCGTCGCACGCGAAGTGATGCTCCCTCGGACCGACATGGACTGCTTGTTCGCGAATGATTCGTTCGCAGAGAATATGAAAACCGTATATGCCACCAAACATACGCGTTATCCGGTCGCGCTCGAAGACAAAGACCAAATTCTCGGTTTTGTTCACATTACCGACTTGCTGACATCCGACCCGGACGAAGAACATAATCTTAAACAATTTTTACGGCCGATTCTTAGCGTACCGGAGTCCATGGAAATCAGCAAAGTGTTGAAGCTCATGCAACGCAAGAAATCGCAAGTAGCTATCGTCGTAGATGAATACGGCGGGACGGCGGGGATGCTGACCGCGGAGACAATCTTGGAGGAACTCGTCGGAGAGCTTCACGACGAATTTGACGACGAACTTCCTACAGTCGTCGTAAAAGGGGAATTAACTTCGGTGGACGGGCGTATTCTTATTGAAGACGTCAACGATCTGCTTGGACTTGATATTCGAGAAGAGGAAGTCGACTCGATCGGAGGATGGTTGTTCAACCATCTTGAAGGCAACATTTCCAAAGGACAGAAAGTCATCCACGACGGATACGTGTTCGAGATCGCTCAGACGGAGCGTCTAAGAGTGCAAAGGGTGCATATTTACAAAAGCGTTGTCACACCGGCGCCCAAAAGCGTCGATACGGATAAGCAGCAGGAGGATTCCGCCACATAGAAGAACCGCGAACAAGTGGGAGGATGGGCAATGCCGATTCGCACCTTGCTGTTCATCGTCGTTTCGCTTCTATTCTTGTATTTGCTCTTCACCGTCGGCGCGCCTTTCCTGCTTGCGCTTGTAACCGCGATATTCCTGGAACCTCTCACGCAACAGATCATCAGGCGAACCGGAATGAATCGGCTGGCGGCATCGACGATATCCAGCACGCTGTTCACCGCCCTGCTGCTTGGTCTGCTTGGGTTGATCGGCACGAAGCTGATAATCGAACTGAGAACGTTCCTTGACAGATTGCCGGATACGCTGAACAACGCGAACGCTTATATGACCGATTTGATCGATCGGGCCCAGCGATATTCCAATCAAGGCGAGGATCCGGTCCCGCATCAACTGGAGCAATGGCTATCCAATATTACAGGGGCGCTTGGCCAACTATCGACGAAGCTGTCCAGTGTTTTGTTCGGGTTTGCGTCCGGCATCCCAGATTTCTTTATTTTCTTTATCGTGTTTCTGGTCGCAGTCTATTTGTTTACGGTCAGCTTGCCTATAATGAGAAGCTCGTTCCTCTCCATGTTCGAAGATAAATCGAAGCAGCAAGTGGAGGAAGTGCTTGTCAGTTTGAGACAATCCGTGTTCGGTTTCCTGCGGGCGCAATTATTCATTAGCGTGATCACTTATTCGATGTCGTTCGTAGGGTTGCTGCTGATTGGAACGGGGTACCCGCTAGCGATAGCTCTTCTGATCGTTGTCGTCGACATTCTGCCGATTCTCGGCGTCGGTTCGGCCCTTATTCCTTGGGCGGCGTACCGGATCGCGATCGGTGACACGTACACGGGAATCGGCCTTATTATTCTGTTCCTCGTCATCACTGTCGTGCGCAGAATCGTCGAACCGAAAATACTCGGAGATGCAGTCGGCATTGGCGCGTTGTCCGCCTTGATCAGTCTTTACGTCGGGTACGAGCTTGTCGGCGTCGTCGGCGTGTTCCTCGGCCCGATCGTCGTGATTGTCTTCACCGCGATGCGCAAGGCTGGATTATTCGATTTCAAAATTAAATTTCAATAAGGTCGATTTCTCGGGCCGCATGGCATTTCTGCCGGCGGTCTTTTTTGCCATACGCCTCCATAGGATAAAAAAGTATGCGCCTGGCAGAACGCCGCTGCTTGTCGCGGAATAAACGTCAGCATGAGCACGAGGAGGTTAATGCCTATGTACGATGCCCAGTGGCGGGACTGGTTTCCTTACGTCAGCCCCCATGATCCGTGTCCGCCGATTCGCGTCAAATGGTATGTCGTGCCGCCGAACCAGTTTATCGTTTTTCAGCCGCCCAATTTGCCTCAATTTCCGTTGGAGGAAGCGCTAATGAGAGGGACGTTGTGGCCGGCGCTTTATAGCCCTTATCCGAGTAGACGCGGGGCCAGGGGAGGAGGCAAGACGTATGGCGGAGCGTAACGAACGCGCCGATCGTCCGGAGCGCACGGACAAAAAGAAAACGCCTGAGCAGCTTGAACGGGACAATGCGGCGTATGACCTGGATTTGCTGGAATTGCAAAGGGTTGATTTTGCTCTCGTCGAGTTGACGCTTTATTTGGATACCCACCCAACCGATATGCAGGCGGTGCAGCAATTTAACCAGCTCGCGCAACGAAGGCAGCAACTTGCCGCGGAATTCGAGATGAAGTATGGCCCGCTAATGCAATTTGGTCACAGTTTTACAAGATATCCGTGGCGGTGGGCAGAGAGCCCTTGGCCTTGGCAGGTATAGGGAGGGGGCGGTTCTATGTGGATATACGAAAAAAAGCTGCAGTATCCGGTTCGCGTCAGCAAGTGCGATCCGCGGATGGCGAGATATTTGGTCGAGCAGTATGGCGGCGCCGACGGGGAGCTATCCGCTGCGCTTCGTTATTTGAATCAGCGCTACACGATTCCAGACAAAGTCATCGGATTGTTGACGGACATCGGGACCGAAGAATTCGCCCACCTCGAGATGATCGCCACCATGATCTACAAACTGACGAAAGACGCGACGCCGGAGCAGCTCGAAGCAGCGGGACTGGGGGCGAATTTCGTCAATCACGACGGTGCGATGTTCTATAACAACGCTGCGGGCATACCTTGGACGGCGGCCTATATTGCTGCTAAGGGGGATCCAATCGCCGATCTGTACGAGGATATCGCCGCCGAAGAGAAAGCAAGAGCGACGTACCAGTGGCTGATCGACTATACGGACGACGTCGATATCCAAGATGCGTTGAAATTTTTGCGCGAGCGGGAAATCGTGCATAGCTTGCGCTTTAAGGAAGCGGTCGAGATTTTGAAGGCGGACCGGGAGCAGAAGAAGGTGTATTGAGCAACAAAAAGGCGCGCGATTCTTAACGAATCGGCGCCTTTTTGTATGCCTTTACCTCATTGGGAACTCTACCATCCTTCAGATGTCCAAGCTCGCTCGGATGATGGAGCTTTGCTCTTCATGAAGAGATACGGGGATCACGATTTGTTCTAACGTTGAAGGGTCGCGAATGACATTCAATAATAACTGAACGGCTTCGGTCCCCATAAGTTCGAAATTTTGTTCGATCCAAGTAAAGTAATCGTTCTCCACATCCCTTATTTGCGGATTATCGAAGCAGATTATCGCAAGATCCTCGGGAATTTTTTTCCCAAGCCTTTTCGCTGCCTTAACGATGTAAATAGCGATTTGCGGAGAAAACGCGAATACGGCGGTAATATCTTGTTCTTGTTGAAGCCAATCGAATATCGTTTCAATCATGCTCTGCTCGTCCTGATATGAGACATCGTCGAATTGGGTCAACCAATAATTGTGCTGAAGCTGAAGCTGATTTTTTTTGGCGGCATCGAGATAACCGCGGAATCGGTCTTCGGAACTTGACGTTTTGGATTTGGTAAAGGATACGATGCCGATATTTTTATGTCCCAGGCTGGCCAAATAATCCGTTCCGATATTTCCTCCTTGCTGATTATCCGAGAAGACGGCGTTGGTTTTAATTCCGGGCAAATAACGATCGACCAACACGAATGGAAAACGGTCCGATTTAAGCTTCAGAATTTCTTCGCTATAGGCCTCGCCATCGACCGGAAAAATAATTAACCCCTCGGCCCCCGCTGCAATCATCTCGCGAATGGCGGTACGCTCCTCCGATTGAGTCAATACGGAGGTAACCATCAAGAGGAGTCCTTCTTCGCGGCATACTTCCTCGATTCCCCGAAGCAGTTGAATGCTTAAGAAATCTCCAAGCTGCGGCATCAAAAAGCCGATTTTTTTCTTGGCCGGATAATCCGACAATTCTTCTTGGACGGAACTTTGCAGCTCGCTCGACGAGACGAACGAGCCTTTGCCTGCCACGCGAAAAATCAAGCCCTCGTCTACCAAATGCCTTAAGGCCGTTTTAATCGTGATTCTGCTAACTTGAAATTTATTCGTCAGATCCGTCTCGGTCGGAATTTGGTCTCCCGGTTTAAGGATGCCCATCTCGATTTGGCTTTTAATGTATTCTCTGATTTTAATATAAAGCGGTATGCTTTTTTCTTTATCGCTCATAAAACCCTCCACTGAAATATGGATAAACACCAAATGGTATATTATTATAAGATAATAGCATAAAGGTGGATGGCGTTCAATGAAGTTCCAAAATAATCCATGACATTTAAGCTTGATTATGAGAAGGTACTAGAGAATACGTTGGTATATAGATCGATGGGGTCACAAATGGTATATTGACGCATTACAATATTAAATGTATTATAATAATCGACTAAATTGTTCTATTGTGCTAAAAATCTGATTGCCAGCAGTAATCGTTGAGTCGAATGAATTGCCCATCTTTTTAGGCAGGGGGGACGCAACCAGACGTTCAAAACGGTGAATAGGCGGTTCGGGTGCTTACGTGATTGGAAGAACGTTTGAAGAAAGTCATCTACACCAGTACGCAAAAGGGGAGAAGAAAAACATGAAGAGCAGCAGAAAACCATCGTTTATCTTGCTTACGGTTACCGTGGTTATGACCTTATTATTGGCAGCCTGTTCGTCTGCGAATGAATCAAAAGGCTCGTCAACAGATTCAAGCCCGGCCAGTAAAGAACCGATTACGTTAACTGTATGGGGGACGCCGAGCCTATCGTTGCCGACGAACGATAACTTGACCAGCGAGGATGACATCGCCAAAAACCAGAGCATTTTTACATACATTCAGGGCGAAATGGAGAAGAAGTTTCCCGGAATTACAATCGATTACGTCAATAAAGGCTGGGCGGATGATCTTCGGCAAAATCTGATGGTATCCGTGATGGCCGGAAATCCGCCTGACGTATCGTTCGGCGAGGATTTCGTACCCGAATTCGCCAAGATGAACGCTCTTTCCGAAGTGCCTGCCGATTATACAACAGATTTAGTAAAAGGGCCGATGGCGGCAGCTGAGTACGAAGGCAAAAACTATGCGGTATCCGGCATGACGGGGATTTTTGCTTTGATGTATAACAAAGACGTCATGAAAAAGGCGGGATTAGATCCGAATCAGCCGCCGAAAACGTGGGACGAATGGTTGGATATGTCCAAGAAAATTACGGCGGCGGGCAAAGGCGAATATTTCGGCTCCGTCGTTCAAACGACGGGTCTCGGTGGTACGTTCCGCATTGCGCCGTTTATGAGACAACTCGGCGGCGACTTGACGACGCCGGACTGGCAGAAGATTACGTTCGATTCGCCGGCAAACGTGAAAGCGTTGACTTTCCTGAAGGAGTTATCCAAAACGGCGCCTACCGGCTCCACCGCCTTAAATGACGAAGGCGCTTTATATAACATGGTGCATCACGGGAAAGCGGCATTCGGCGTGGCTGGACCTTGGCATATCGCTTGGTCAGCGACCGAGAAATGCGATTGCGGTTTTGCGCCGTTACCTGTGCCGGAAGGCGGGAAGCGAGCTAACGTGATCGTCGGAAATACATTATGGTTCGTGCTGAAGCAATCGAAGCATCAAGAAGCGGGAATGGAATTTTTGAGGATTATCGCAAGTCAAGAATACCAAGAAAAATTCGCGCTTGCGTCCAGCAGAATGCCGTCTAACAAAATGGCCGGCGAGAATGCCGAATTGATTAAAGCCATTCCGCAATTGGCGGTATACGAAGAGATCGTGGGAAATGAGGAAGCCGGTCCGCTTCCGGTATATCCGAAAAACGGTCCTAAGGTATGGGAGGCTTGGTACAAAGCGCAAGAGTCCGTGCTCGTAGGCGATAAGCCGGTCGAAGCGTCGCTTGCCGAAGCCCAGAAGACGGCAGAGGAACTATTGAAATAATCACTCGTTGTTTATAAGCCGGGCGGCACGCGGACAGAAATGTCCGCTGCCTGCTCTGTCTCTTATTCATTCAAAAAGGAGTTTGATGATGAAGGTAAACATCATAGGCGCAGGCAACATCGCGGATTATCATGCGCGGTCGATCAAGGCATTGGGATATCAATTGGGAATCGTTGCGGACGAAAACGAAAATTCGGCGAAGCGTTTTGCCGAAAAGTACGGCTGTCGTTGGACGACGGATGCGGCGCTATTGTTATCGGAGAAGTCCGATCTGGTGACCGTAGCGGTCCCGAACGCTTATCACTTCGATGTCGCGACAGCGGCCGTTAAGGCGGGACACGCCGTCCTGTGCGAAAAACCGATGACCCGTTCGGCAGAGCATTCCAAACAATTGGCGGAACTCGTCCGGCAAACCGAAAAGCCGTTTTTCGTCGGGTATATGAAACGAGTGCATCCAACGGTTCGGAAGTTCGAAGAATATGCGGCGCGTATCGGTAATATGAGAAGCGGCTTGGTACGGGTATACCATCCGACGCCTCAAGACAGTTGGACGTTCGTTCGGGATCGGCTTGCGCAATTCCCGGACGCTCCGATGGACGGCGTGTTCGTCAACGCGGGTAGCCATATGCTGGATTTGCTGCTTCGATTCGCGGGACCGGTAAAGAAGGTGTTGGCGGCCCGCATGCAGTACCAGGAAGGCTGCTGCCCGAAAGTCGATCAAATGACGCACGCGCTTCTTGAAATGGAAAACGGCGCGACCGTTACGGTGGAATGCGGATGGCTTCCATTATTCGGCGTCGGGAAACGGGAAAACGGATGGGACGAACTGCTCGAGCTTCGCGGCGATTCCGGGTTGGGTACGCTGCATACGACATTCTGGGAGCGGCCGCAATATGAATCTCCGGTCGCGGAGCTGTGGGACGAATCGCTCAAGACGAAAGAGTCGTACAATGCGGGAATGGTGGACAACTTCGAAGAGGAATATCGCTTGATCAAGATGGCGCTGTCCGGCGAGAAAGTGCCTTTGGCGACAGCGGATGAGGCGTTAGCCGTGGATCGGCTCATCGACGATATTTTTGCCGCGGCAAGCATCCGGAGCTAGTCACCTTACGGATAGGAGATAGAAGCCATGCGAATAAGAAGCGCATATTTGAAATCGCCGTGGCAATGTACGCTTCGCGAGATTGACCTGCCGGATCAGGTTCCCGACAAACACGTGCTGATCCGGGTTGAAGCGTGCGGCATTTGCGGTACGGATTTGAGCAACGCGGAAGACAAATTGGCGGAGTGGCAGCCGTTCGGGCACGAAATCGCCGGCGTGATCGAAAAGCTGGGCACAGACTGCGAGGGGTTAAGCGTCGGGGATACGGTCGTGCTGGAGTCGGCCGGATTTTGCGGAAGATGCGATTTGTGCCGGAGCGGAAGAGTGGATTTGTGCAATAAAGCCCCGCATTTTTGGAATGCCGGCCCTTCCTTGGGATTCAGCGACTATATGTTTGCGCCCGCTTGCGGCGTCGTCCGCTACGAAGGCTTGACGCCGGACGCGGCCAGTCTGGCGGAACCGGCGGGAGTCGCGTACGACATGGTTAAAACAGCGGATATTCAGCACGGGGATCGGGTTTGCGTCATCGGTCCGGGCCCGATTGGATTGATGGCCATACCGATCGCGCTTAGGAGCGGCGCGGACAAAGTCGTGTGCATCGGCAGAACAAGAAACCGCGCAAGACTGGAAGCCGCCTCCAAACTGGGTGCTGAAGTGCTGGCCAGCGATCGTTCCGTTCTGGAGCATACGGAGCTTCGCCATCAATTCGATCGGGTGCTCGTCACCGCCCCGGTTCACATCATTCCGGAAGCGATTTCATTGCTAGCCTACGGCGGAATCATATCTTATATCGGGATAGGGAACGGCTCCGGAACGATTCAATTCGACGCCAACGATTTTCATTTCAGAAAACTTCAGCTTCGGGCGAGTTTCGCCAGTCCCGCTCTTTATTACCCGATCGTGCTGAAAATGCTGAAAAACGGCACGATTCCCGCCGATATCATTATTTCTCATCGCTTACCTCTTGGCGACATCGAGAAAGCGATGGCTTTGTGCAAAGAAGATAAAGGCGAGACGGTCAAAGTGGTGATCAAACCTGAAACGCCATTCATATCGACTTTTTGAGAGGAGAAGGATGATGACGATAAAAACGGGAAGCAAAGGCATACATTTGGGCTTGATCTTTACGTTTATTCTGGCCGTTCTTTCAACGACGTTGCAGGTTGGAAACGTAAGCGCAGCCAGCGGCGAGTTCCCCAAGATGGCATCTGCCGACACGGTATATGTCTATGACGTCAGAAATGATTCGGCGGAGGCGAAACTTGCCGCGCTGGCTTTGCAAGGACTCATTAACCAAAGCTCCGCTCGAATCTACGTTTTGACTAGAGATGCCGATCTTGATCAACTTTGGCTGAATGAAAGCGGCAAAAGTTATGCGACCGTCCCTCTCGTAACGGGAAGCAATCCTGGATTTAGAACGATGTACCGGGATTATCAAGACTCGGTAAACAATCTGATCGTATGGGACGGCAGCCAAGAGTGGACTTTCAACATCGCATTGATGAAAGGGTCTCTTGAGGGCGGGCTGCCCGTTACGAATAGTCTAAAGAATGCGATTCTATCCGAATTCGGAAGCAAGACGGTCGAGGACCTCCGCAATAACTGGAGCGGGAGAGTGGAGGCGTACGACTGGGCATTGGACAATCTCATGCCTTCTCTCAATAAGCAAATCCTTTTTTCCGCCGGCTTGAGGACGACGGAGCCTAATCCCGAGAGTAATTGGACGGGGCATCCGTGGACGATATTCGATTATGCGGTAGCGAGCAAATCTTTTGCTTTCTATCTGGATCCTCGCATTCCCGCCGAAAAAGACGAGATCGTTAAAATCATTCAAACGGGAGGGTATTCGCCGGGAACTCCCGTTATGGGTTATTCCCCGGACGGCGACGATTTGAATGCGACGACAAACCCTTATGGGGTCGGGTACGTCGTTTCCGATTACTTTTCCAACGGCAGCGTGTGGTCCAGTTTCGGGAATAAGACCTATTCGCAGCCGCCGGGTCAAGCCGTCGATGCGCAGCCCGGCAAAGTGTACGTAGCGATTACGACGAGCGACGGGGACAACCTGCAATATGATCAACAATTGATTAGCCACTTTCAGAATCCGACTGCCGGACAAGTTCCCGTAGGCATTTCGATCGCTCCGGTATTGCAGGAAGTCGGATCGCCGCTGCTGGACTACCTTTATTCCAAAGCCGGGAGCAACATCGAGCTCGTTGCCGGACCTTCCGGTTACCAATTCATCTATCCCGAAAATTACTCAAGCTCCGGATACGACGCTTGGTTAGCCCGCAATAAGCAATGGTTAACGGATGCGGGGGTGCATACCTCCAATATATGGCATATACCGGCGAACAGCGAAAGCCATAACAAAATGGCGGACAGCCTTGTCGGTTCGGGGGTTACGGGGCTTTTAAGGGGAGACGACGCATCGCGCATCAATGCGTACCATGGCATGTATACGGTTCCTCAAGGCGATATGATCTTTCAATACGGAGATATTTATCGGATTTTGAGCAACGTGTCCATCGATGCGACGCAACCGGTGTTCCATAATATTTATCCGGTTTTGGCCTACTATGGCGTCGATGCCGACGGCAAAGCGTTATTTTTCGATCGTTTGAAAGAAGAAGTGGACCGGCTGAACCGGGACTTTCCCGGCAAGTTCGTCTTCCTCAAGCCGCAAGACGAAGTGGCCACGATCAACAAATTGAATACGAACCTGAGAGGCGTCAGCTTCGATGCCGACAACTCCGATAAAGAAACGATTCACCTGTACGAGGATCATTTTTCGGCGATGGACAACGGCCACAGATTCGCGGACGGCACGAGCAGTTGGATTTATAAGTTCGATCTGGCGGAAGACGTGAACAAAGCAACGCTTACGATGGATATCGGCGGAGACTATGTCGTGGATATTTCCAAAGACGGCGTCAATTGGAGCCCCGCGGCTCGTGCCAACGGCAGTTTAAACAGGACGATAGACGGCAGCGACCTCAGCGGTTGGTTAACCGACAATCCGTCGAAAACGATTTACGTCCGATTTTCGGACGGCAGTCCGCAGGACGGAAACGGGCCGAGCTTATACCATCTAACGATATCGACGGAAATATCGCAGTTGGATTTGCTTGCGCCGAGCTACTTGGAAAATCAGTTTATTATCCAAAATTCGGGCTCGATCGACAATGATCATCGCTATGCGGACGAATTCCGGTCGATCGTATACAAATTCGATCTGAAAGACGATATCGATCATGCAACGCTTACGATGGACATCGGCGGGAACTACGTCGTGGATATTTCCAATGACGGCGTAAGTTGGAGTCCTGCGGCCAGCGCCAATGGCGGTCTGAGCAGGAGGATCGACAGCAGCGACTTGAGCGGATGGCTCGTCAATAATCCGTCGAAAACGGTTTTCGTCCGATTTACGGACGGAACTCCGCAGGACGGGAACGGACCGAGCATTTATCGCCTTATCATCGCTTCCGAGACACCGGACAACATGGCGCCCGTCACAACCGATAACGCTCCGTCCGGATGGATTAATCATGACTGCACGGTAAACTTGAGCGCAAGCGACAGCGGCTCCGGAGTCGCCGCAACCTACTATTCGGTAGACGGCGGCGCTCGACAAACGGGGACTTCCGTTAAGCTGACAACAGACGGCGTGCATACGCTTACCTATTGGAGCGTAGACCGGGCGGGCAACACGGAGTCCAAACATACGGTAACCGTCAAGATCGACAAAACGCCGCCATCACTTTCCGTTCAATTGGATAATACGTCCATATGGCCGGCGAATCATAAAATGGTACGCGTCCATGCGTCGCTCAATGCGAGCGACGCCGGTTCAGGCGTCGCATCCGTAAAGCTAATCTCCATTACGAGCAATGAACCGGACAGCGGCCTAGGGGACATTCAAGCCGAGCTTGGCACGGCAGCCGATTCGTTTAATTTGCGTGCCGAAAGATCCGGTGCAGGCACCGGACGAATCTATACGATCACCTATCAAGCTGCCGACAAAGCAGGCAACAGCGCGGTTAGTTCAGTAACCGTTACGGTGCCGCACGATCAATCGGCTTGGCGGGCTTGACGAGGAGGCGAGAAGACTATTGGATGTTTTATCGATTACGATTACTCGGCCAATGCCTTATCAGGTCGTTCAAAGGTTCGGTTACGACCCGGCCAAGGCCTATGCTAATTATCCCGGAGGTCCTTGCTTAGGGCACGGAGCCATGAAGGTTTCGGGCACGATTTCGGGCATTGAAGCAGATCGACCGAAAGGAAAACTGGAAGCTCGAATTTTGCTTCTTCAGGATGCGTTCGGAACCGCGTTCGACTGGATTCCCGTGGACGCGGATTGGACGGAAGCGATGTTTAACGCTACAGTCGCGGTTCCTGCCGGAGGGTGGTACCGATTGGAATTGCGGTATACGGACGGGATGAGCAACGCGTCGATCTCGTCGGCCGTAGAACCCGTAGGCGTCGGAGAAGTCTTTGTCATCGCGGGGCAATCTTATGCGGAGAACTGCAATGACGAAATCTTGCGCATTGAAGATCCTGAAGGAAGAATCAGCGCGCTTGACCCCATTTCGGGAGAATGGAGAATCGCCAATGACCCGCAGCCTGGCGTTCTTGAGAGAAACGACAATGATACGAGACTCAAAGGGTCGATATGGCCGGCGGCGATGAACGGCTTGCTGTCGTTAATCAGGGTGCCGATCGGAATGGTAAACGTAGCGGTTGGCGCAACGGCATCCAGACAATGGCTGCCCGGAGAGCGACTGTACGAAAATTTGGTCAACGCCGGAGAAACGGCAGGCCCCTTTAGGGGCCTGTTATGGCAGCAAGGCGAATCCGACGTGATCGAGTCCACTTCTACGGATGTATATAAGAGCCGAATATTGTCCATTAAATCTTCTTTGGAAGATAAGCTAGGGTTCTCATTCACTTGGTTGCCCGCCAAATCGACATTCCATCCAACGGCTTACATTAAGCCGGAGGAGGAAGGCTGGATCCGCTCGGCGATTAACGAGCTTTGGTCTATGCCGGGTTTTGGACCAGGACCCGATACCGATATTTTGGGTGGCATAGGTCTGCATCGCGCGGACAAGCTCCACAGCGAACATTTTACGCTGCTCGGCCAACAACAAGCCGGACTTCTCTGGTGCATCTCCATTTGGAATATGCTTCAGAGCGTTGAGAAACATACTTCATTGCATACATCGGAGGATTTCTTGAAATGAGCCAGCCGCGTAAGTTATCGTCTTCTCGCCTTCGGGTGTTATTGCGCCGCAATCAGGACGGAATTATCGGTTACGCGATCTTATCGCCCGTGCTGCTGGGCTTTGCGATATTTTCGATTTTTCCCGCTCTGTTCGTTATCTATTTATCGTTTATGGAATGGAATGGGGTAGAGGACCTTCCCGTGTGGGCGGGCCTAAAAAACTATTCCGCGTTTTTTACGCAAGGCGATTACGTGGCATCGCTTCTTAGGGCCGGGGCATATGGTCTCATTTGTTTGTTTTTTTCGACCGTCTTCGGATTTTTGATTGCCGTTCTCTTGAATCTTAAAGTGATCGGCAGCGCGGCGATACGCACGATCTGGTATTTGCCGGCGCTCGTCCCTTTCGCCGTCGTTTCGCAGATGGCGGTTGCCGTTCTTAATCCGGTAGATGGATTGTTGAAACAAATGATGACCCGTTTCGGGTTAGAGCCGATCATATTTCAGAAAAGCGCATTATGGATGAGTTTCTGGATCATTCTCCTTACCGTCTGGAAAGGCGTCGGGGGAACGGTCGTGATTTATTTGGCGGGCCTTCAGGGAATAGATACGACGTTGTACGAGGCGGCCCGGGTAGACGGGGCGAGCAAACCGAAGATGTTGTGGCACGTCACGATCCCGTCGCTGCGACCGATTACGATGTTTGTGCTCATTACGGGCATTATAGGAAGCTTTCAAATTTTCGAGCCTGTTCAGTTGATTTCTCGCGGGGGACCGAACGGAGAGACGAATATTATTTTGTATCGCATCTATCAAGACGCTTTTCAAGGATTCAGTTTCGGAATGGCGAGCGCGTCTTCTGTAATGGTGCTGCTTGCGACTTTAACGTTTTCGATCATCCAATATCGCAATTCTCAGCGCAGCATCACATAGAGGGGTTATCGGGAGGAAGATTTCAGTGGCGCACAAACGTTCGTTTTTCGAAACGTTTCTCATATTCGGGGTGCTTTTCCTAGGCAGCTTGATAATGTTCTACCCTTTTTTGTTTCAAATACTGGCATCCGTCGGAACGCAAAAAGATTATTATTCGACTTTAATCGTACCGCTCCCTACGGAATGGCATTTCGAAAGATACACGCAAGCGTTTCGAAATCCTCAAATGTATAAGCTTTTTATCAATACGCTGCTAAGGGCCGCTTGGTTTATTTCCATGACCGGTTTGATCGCGATCGTCGTCGGCTATGTATTTTCTAAGCTTCGTTTTAAAGGGAGGAACGCCGTTTTTCTCATGTTGCTGACGCTAATGATGATTCCCTCGACGGTTACGCTTATTCCGACCTACTTGTTGTTTGCCCGTTGGCCGTTAGCGGGAGGAAACAATTGGTTGGGGCAAGGCGGCCATGGGATGATCGATTCTTGGGGGTCGCTCTTGGTGGGAGGACTCTTCGGATATATCACGTTATATTGCCTTTTTTTAATGAAGCAAATGTTGGACTCGCTCCCTTACGAATACGAAGAAGCGGCTCGGGTGGACGGGGCCGGCGTTTTTCGCAGAATTTTCCGGATTTATCTTCCTATGGTTATACCGATTTTGGTTGCGGGCACCATCATTACGTTCGTGGCGATTTGGAGCGATTATTTGTGGCCGCTCGTCGCGATTAATAGTCTGGATAAACAAATGATCGCCACGGGAGTGACTTTACTGTTGTCGAGGCAATTTGCGACCGGGCAGGCTCCGGATTATCCCGTTATTTTCGCGATATCGACGGTTGCGATGATTCCGCCCATCGTCGTTTATTTATGGCTGCAGAAGTATTTTGTTCAAGGATTTGCAATGGTCGGCGTAAAGGGTTAGTCAGCGATTGGAGGATATCGGATGAAATCGATCGAATCTCGACTCAGGAATCTTCTCGGGAAAACGCCAGAAAGCTATTTCGATGAAAAAATTTTATCGAAACCCGGCTACTGGGGTGAACGGATATTATCGCAATTGGTTTTCGCCTATGAAGTTTCCAAGGTGGAAGGCGGCAAGTACGACGAACCGATTGAAGCGGCGCTGGCTTTCGTGGAAAGTACAATCGCCGAGGAAGGCGCCATCGTCAGCCGCACGGCGCTGCTCGCCGAGAGCATGCTGAGCAGCGTGGCTTCGGAAGCGAAGAGCTACGATATCATTTGCGCGGCGCATGCCCATATCGATATGAACTGGATGTGGTCCTGGGATGAGACGGTAGCGGTTACTTTGGATACGTTCAGAACGATGCTGAATTTAATGAACGAGTACCCCGATTTTAAATTTTCCCAATCGCAGGCATCTATTTATAGGATCGTAGAGCAATACGCGCCGGAAATGTTACGGGAAATCAAAAGACGGGTCAAGGAAGGACGCTGGGAAGTGACGGCGTCGCATTGGGTGGAAGCGGATAAAAACATGCCGAACGGCGAGAGTTTGTCCCGACAGCTGCTTTATACGAAACGGTATTTGTCTCAGTTGCTCGACATCGATCCGGAGAGCTTGAATCTCGATTTCGAACCGGACACCTTCGGGCACAGCGTTAATGTTCCGGAAATTCTGGCAAATGGCGGCGTCAAATTTTACTATCATTGCCGCGGAAACGACGAACGCATTTTATATCGTTGGGTGGCACCGTCCGGCAAATCGGTCATTGTCTACCGGGAACCTACTTGGTATAACGATTACGCCCAACCGATTCTCGGATCGTACGTTCCGGCAATATGCCGCCAAACCGGCTTGAAAACGTATTTGAACGTTTACGGAGTCGGCGATCACGGCGGCGGTCCGACAAGGCGGGATTTGGAGCGCCTTATAGATATGAACGGTTGGCCGATTTATCCGAACATTCGCTTCGGTACATACGGCGAGTTTTATAAGCTCGTCGAATCGATCGCAGACAAGCTGCCAGTCGTGAACGGCGAGCAAAACTTCGTCTTTACCGGTTGCTATACGTCCCAGACACGAATTAAGACGGCAAACCGGTTCGGAGAAGCGACATTAAACGAAGCGGAAACGTTCAGCTCGGCGGCGGCGGTCGCCGCGAACGCCGCCTATCCGGGAGCGTCGTTCGAGGAAGCGTGGAGAAATGTGCTGTTCAATCAGTTTCACGATATACTCCCCGGCTCCGGCGTACTCGAAACCCGTGAACATGCGCTCGGACTGTTTCAAAATACGATGGCGATCGCGAGTACGAACCGCAAGTTGGCGCTTGAAAGCATTGCCGCTGCAATCGATACGTCGATGCTGGAAGGCTCGGGAGATAAGCTGACGGTGTCGGAGGGCGCGGGCGTCGGCTATGGCGTCGGCGATTTCAAGATCGCTCAAGTCGAGCGCGGCCGCGGCAACACGCGGATCGTTCATTTCTTCAATCCTTCCGTATACGACCGTGAAGAGACGGTAGAGTTCGTGCTTTGGGATTGGAACAACCCGAACAAAGCGATCGTTGTAAAGGATAGCAAGGGTAATGAAGCGGTACATCAAATGATCGATCAAGGCTATAACAAATATTGGGGACATCACTACATGCGTTTGCTCATACATGCCAAAGCGCCGGCATGCGGGTACAGCACCTACACCGTTTCGGAAGGCGCAGGATCGGTATCCCCGTTCCTGCCGACCGACCCCCGGGTAGACCGAGAGGAAGAATACGTGCTGGAAAACGAACTTCTCCAAGTGAAGTTTCACCCCGTCGATGCGCTCGTCGTATCGATGATCGATAAAGCGACGGGTGAACAGTTGATCGATGCCGCGCGCCCCGCCGGCCTATTCCGTCTTATTCAGGAAGATCCCGGCAAAGGGATGAGCGCATGGTGGGTTGGCCGTTATATGAGCATTGAGAACGTACACCGCAACGTGAAATTAAAAATGGTCTCAAGAGGCACGGTGCGGCAGTCCCTGCAATACGAAATCGAATTCGGCGATTCCAAATTGAAAGTCGTTGTTTCGCTCGACAGGTGCAGTTCGCGCCTCGATTTCGAAGTGGAGTGCGACTGGCACGAAATCGGCAAGGCGGACAAGAGCGTTCCTCAACTGAACTTCCACTGGCCGTTTGACTATGCATGCGAGGCTTACAAATACGATGTGCCGTTTGGCACAGTCGTACGCAAACCGCTCGATATGGATGTCCCGGGCAATAGCTGGGCGCTTGGCCTGCGCCAAGACACGGGCAAACCGTCCATCATGCTCGTCACGAACAACAAATACGGTTTTCGCGGGACGGACGATTCGTTGTCGATTTCGTTAATCCGCAGTTCATTCGATCCGGACCCGTATCCGGAAATCGGCAATCATCACCGGATTAAATTCGCGTTATGCGTTGCGGATTCGATCGGCGACCGTGAATTGATCGAAACGGCATACCGGTTTAATCATCCGTTCAACGCGCTTTCCGGATCGCCGCACGAGGGCACGCGGTCTCTCGATGCAAGCTATCTTCGGCTGACGGAGGGCACGGTGGCGGTGTCCGCGGTGAAAATGCCGGAGGAAAACGAAGGCAAACGATGGATCGTGCGCGTTTACGAAACCGCCGGACAACGGACGACGGCCACGTTGCGTCTGTTCAAGCCGGTGTCGGCCGCTTATTACGTAGATACGAACGAATGCAAATTATCTACTGACTGTTTCCTACAAGCAAACGGCGATTCCGTAACATTCGAAGCGACTCCTTATTCCGTTGCAGCCATTTGCTTGGAATTCGAGTGAAGTTACTAGCTCAACTTTCGCAGATCAAAAATCAGCTTAAAAGCAGATGCAATATGAATTTGAAAGTGATGGAATACGTAGCTTGACGAAAATAGAAAAACACCGCTTCGTTTGGTAAAGTGAGAGTGTCGAGCTACCACTACCAGACAGAAGAGGTGTCTTCCATCATGATAGACCATCAACCCGACCTGAAATAGAGAGCAAGAAGCGAGGCGTCCTTCGTTCGATTTTGGGCGGACTTTCTCGGGGCGGCAATTTCTGACCTCGCTTCTTTCTTCTTGTCGGGATACACCAGGCCAGTACGGTTTTCAAGGGGACGGCACGGTCCCCTTGAAGTAGGATCATCTCAAGCAATCCACTACTAATAGCTGTCGGCTTCATCCTTAACCGGATCAGTTCGCATAAGGATAACGACAGTTAAGCCAATGTAAGCATTGACGTAATACGGCATGATTCGTTAAGCTAGCCAACAGAACTCCTTTGCCGGGTGATTTGATCGTTACCTTGAGCATAGGAGTTTTTTGTTGTGTTATCCAGATACAACGAAACATGAAGTAGATTTTTGTCGATTATTCGATATAAAATGAAGTATACGAACGAGCGCAGCAAGCGGGGGATGGTGCAATGGGACCGAGGAAAGGATTTAAGCTTCGGACGATCGTTAACGTGATCGTAATGTTGACGGTCATCTCCACCGTTGCCATCGCTTCATTCGTCGCCTATCGGAGCGAACGAGAATCGTTGATTCGCATGACGACTCAATCGAATAAATTATACGCGGACAAAATTGCCGATACCGTCGATAATTTATTCGTAAACATGCGTGCCAGCTTAAACGTAACGGCACAATTTCTGACGGCGGATTTAAGCCGACCGGATTTGCACGACCAGCTTGTTTTCTATCAGAGGAGCCAAACGAACTTCAACTCCGTCTTCTTGATCGACAAGGACGGCCGATTGATCGAGGCCTCCAATGCGGACCCGAAAAATATTGGAGGTAAGGTCGAATCGATCGGTGTCAAGCAAGCGCTTGCAGCCCGCAAACCGCTTGTGTCCGAGCCTTATGTGAGCGTTCAGGGAAATAAGTTGATCGTCATGGTCAGCGTTCCTTTCACGGACAAGCAAGGTCAATACGCGGGGTTTATCGGAGGCTCGATTCGTCTGCATGAAACGAGTTTGTTCCAGACGCTGCTCGGCAACATGCCTTCCGTATCAAATGGCACTTATGCGTACGTCGTCAGCTCGAACGGGACTCTGCTGTATCATCCCGTGGCCACAAGAATCGGAGAGAGAGTTGTCGGTAACAAAGCGATTGATCGTCTTATTACGGGACACGAAGGCAGTATGCGTATCGTTAATACTGCAGGCATAGACATGCTGGCCAGCTTCGCATCGATTCGCGAACCCGGCTGGGGCATTGTCGCACAGACGCCGACGCGGGTCGCTTTGGAGTCCGCGCGTCTGCTTGTCGGGAAAATCATGATGTATATGATACCGGTCATGCTCGTCTTGCTGGCGCTGATCTATTGGGTTACGGGCAAACTGTCCGCGCCGCTTTCCGGCTTGGCGGCGTTCGCCTCTCAGCTTTCTCCGAGAAACAGTTCGGCGGACGAGCTGCCTCGCATTCACGGCATGAATTTTGAGGCGAACGAGCTACATAAAGCTTTCGGCAGGGCGGTCAGACATTTCCGGCTGCAGTATGACGATCTGTTCGCCGAAGCCGGTACCGATCCGCTGACAGGGCTTCATAACCGTAGAACGATGGACCGCGTTCTGAAAACATGGATCGCGGATGGAAGACCGTTCTCTCTTCTGGTGATCGATCTGGACCATTTCAAGCAGGTGAACGACACGTTCGGGCATGATATCGGTGATGAAGTGTTGAAGTTTCTCGCTGACGCCTTGCGTCGACTACTATGGGAAGACAGAATTGTTTGCAGGTTCGGCGGGGAAGAGTTCGTTGTGCTCATACCAAGCGAAGGGGTCAACGAGACGGATGGCGATGCGGAGAGAATCCGCGCTTTCGCTGCTGGAAACGTTACGCCTTCCGGCGGTATTATTACCGTCTCGATCGGAATGGCGACGTATCCGAACGACTCGGTTAGTCCGGAAGGGCTGTTCAGGGCAGCGGACGAGGCGTTATACGAAGCGAAGCGCAAAGGACGGAACCGCGTCGAGAAAGCGAGCATGCACGTTTTGGCTTAGAAAAGGAAACAATAGACGCCAGGGGATCTCTGACATTTCCCTTAATGCTCGTGAATGGTAAGGAGGAGCTCAAACATTACCCGGATGCAATCGAAAAAAGTGATGCAAAATGGATTTGCGCGTTCATTCGCGCTTGCTATTGCAAGTTTACTCGTTTTCGCGGTGATCGCTTCTCTGGTCGGCTGGCATCGAATCGCTTGGTTCGACGATCGGATCATCGAGGCCGTTCAAGGCCGCGAGTCGCCAATGCTGACTTCGGTCATGAAATTTTTCTCGTTCATCGGTTCGACCCTTCCTGTTGTCGTCTTAACTGTGGCGGCGATGATCGTTCTCTATGTTTTCTTGAAGCATCGCGGCGAGCTTCTTTTTTTCGCGGGTGTCGTCATTGGCTCGGCGCTGCTGAACGTTGCGTTAAAAATGTTGTTCCGGCGCGACCGGCCTACGATTCATAGGCTCGCGGAAGAGACAGGTTTCAGTTTTCCCAGCGGGCATTCGATGGCAGCGTTCAGCCTATACGGCGTTCTTGTTTTTCTGCTGTGGAAACATGCGGACAAGGCATTAACTCGAGGGCTCCTTATCGTGCTCGGCCTTGGCATTACGCTAATGATCGGTATAAGCCGTATCTATCTCGGCGTTCATTACCCGAGCGATGTCATTGGGGGTTATGCCGCGAGTTTGACATGGCTTGCTTTGTGTATTGCGTTTTATCGTCGTCGGGACCGGAGGTGAACTGCCGATCGCTGTTATAGACGACGCTCGCCTGATTTTGTCCCCTTGAGACGAGTCGTCACATACACTGGATGCGAAACGTTCAATGCGTGAGTGAGTGTTCAAAAAGCTTCGTGATCAAAATTGAGCTTTTTGAAATTCCTCTATGCGTATCCGGGAGGAATGCGACCGTGGCTCAACATGTGGGCAGCAAGTGGAAAAAAACGTTGGCGCTGCGGACGGACGGCGCGCTGAGGCCGCTTATTCCCCGCACGGTCAAGTTCGGCCGTTCAAGCCTTAGGGAAATGCTGATTCAACATGGCATGGTGTACGTCAAACCGGTAGTCGGTACGCACGGAAAAGGCGTCATGAGAGTTCAATCCGGAGGCGGCCGGTACAAGTACCAGCTCGGCACGCGGGCAAGGGAGTTTGGAACGTTCGATGCCCTGTATGGGGCTATCAAAGCGACGATTGGCGGAAAGCGATACCTCATTCAAAAGGGGATTAATTTGCTTCGTTACAACGGGAGAAGATTCGATTTGCGCATTATGGCGCAAATGAGTCCCAGGCGGAGATGGGAGGCGACGGGCATTATCGGCCGCGTAGCCGCGCCAGGGAAGATCGTCACGAACTATCACGGAGGCGGAAAGCTAGTCGCGGCGGAGAGGCTGTTGTCCGGTTATATGGGCGTGCGAGCGGCTCGTGCCAAACTTCGCTCGCTCGGTCGGCTAGGCATCCGCGCGGGAGTCGCTATGCGCAGTCGGTATCCGAGAGTGTGCGAGGTCGGGCTGGACATCGGGCTTGACCGAACGCTGAAGCCCTGGATCATCGAGGTGAATACAAGCCCCGATCCGTATATATTCCGCAAACTGCCGGACCGTTCGATCTTTCGGAAAATCCGCAGGTACGAAATGGCTTGTGGCCGCAAATAGTTCCGTTTACGTTCTGAGCCTCCTTCCAGGGGGCTTTTTTGCTATACTGGTTAGGAGACGCTTATCGTAGAACTATAGACAAGATTTCAAGGGAGACGCTCATGAACAAATTTACACAACCGCACGGCATGCCCGAGGCAATGATATTCGATTTAGACGGCACGCTGTTTCAAACGGAGACGCTGCTCGAGACGGTGCACCGCCGCGTGTTCGAAACACTTCGGGAAGAAGATCTCTATGCGTTGCCGACACCTCCGATCGACACACTGCTCGGCTCGCTTGGCATGTTGCTATCGGATATTTGGAAGCGGGTCATGCCGGAAGGAACGCCGGAAGCGCACGAGAGGGCTAACGCCTTGCTGCTGCAATACGAGATGGAGGAATTGGCCGCAGGGTGCGGCATCTTGTACCCGGATGTCGCGGAAACGCTGCGCGAGCTGCGGGGCAGAGGCATCCGATTGTTTATTGCGAGCAATGGGTTGGAGGATTACGTCAAAGGCGTTCCGGCCGGCAGGGAAATCGGCGATCTGTTCGAGGCGTCCTATAGTGCCGGGGAATACGAGACGGCAAGCAAAGTCGATCTTGTCCGATTGCTGCTTGATCGATTCGGCCTAACTTCTGCATGGATGGTCGGCGACAGATCGTCCGATGTGGAAGCAGGCAAGCGCAATGGCTTGTACGTCGTCGGTTGCGACTACGCGGGTTTTCGCAGGGAAGGCGAATTGGACGGTTCTGATGCCGTTATTCGCGACTTCAAGGAAATTTTGCAATTGCTGCCGTAATCCCTATTGCAAAGAGGGGCATCCCGTCACAGTTCGACGGGATGCCCCTTTTGGCATGGGCTAATGCCTGGATCCGTTGAGCGATGGGCCGCGATACGCATTACGCTCGGGAATAATCATATTCATTGATGATGTTCTCGATGGAAGGTTGTTCGGGGATATCCTCTTCGTCCGGTTCCCAACGGGCATCGGACATTTGGGACGATTTGTTGCTCCGATGTTGCATGCGCTGTTTGTAGGACCACAATGCGTATTCGATCGGCCTTATGATGGCGTTGCGGTACGTTGATTGTTCGCCGGCCAGCTTGAATACTTCCCTCGAAGGCTTCGGATTAACTTCGATCAGCCATATATTGCCGCCCTTGTCGATGGCGAGATCGAGCGCCAGCTCGCACAGGGCGCCGTAAGTCGCTTCAAGATAACGGGCGACGCGAATGCCGAAGCTTTCCGCAGTTTCCCGAATGATCTCGATGTCCGCCTCGTCGTCGACCCATTGCCGCAGCAAAGTGTTCATGGAGGCGGCTTCGCCCCCGCCGTGCAAATTCGAAGTAATGCTACGCGACGGCCCGATCCTTCCTGCGCATCCCGTCACTTGCCAGTTGCCCGATCCATTTTTCTGAATGAGCATGCGGTAGTCGTGCACGCGTCCGTTCGGCAGTTTGATGTTAAGCCCTTGCTGAACGATATAGCGGTCACCGCGAGTGTCCCAATCGGACAATGCGGACGTTATGCCGCTGCGAGAAACTTTGCGCGGCTGCACGATTGCCCGTGAATGGTTGCGGCCTTGGAGCAAGAAGCCGCCGTTTTTCGTGCGGTCGATACGCAGAATGCCCCGGCCTCCTGTGCCGTTGATCGGTTTCAAGTACACGGTCGGGAATTTGCGAAGCATTTGAACGACGTCGTCGGACGACTGGAAAGGGCGTGTAAGCGGAAGAAAAGGGCGGAAAGCGGACACTTTGGCGAGCGTCTGATAGATGGTCCATTTGTTGCGCAATGGCCGGTTCAAGAAGTGCAGATTAGCGTATTTTTTGCGGAATGCAAGCAATTGCCGAAACCGCTCGCTTTTTTGGATACGGCATCTGTCGTAAATCACGTTGGGAAAGCGAACCCACCGCCGACTCCATATTTTCGTATCGGGATCGTAAATGAGGGCGTGGATTTTGCTTTCGTCGTCGTCGACGTCTTGCGGTGTGAATACAAACACGGAAATGCCGATTTTACGGCCAGCTGCGATCATTTTCGCGTAGACGGGCCGTTCTTCTAGTTTTCTGGACTCGTTCAAATACAAGGTGAGAATGCCTAGAACGGGTTTGGCCATGCGCGGTTACCTCCAGCTTCGGGACGAGGGTGAGTCGACAGATGGAAGAAGAAAGCGGCAGGCGCAGACGATCGGCCAATCGGCATCAACTGCTCGTGCCTCCTTTGGCGGTTTGCTTCAACCGGTGCAAATATTGACTATATTGAAAAATCCGTTCCAGCGACTTGACGCGGATGTGAGGCTCGTCGAATTTCATCGGCTTCGAGTTCGCTTCGAAAAACCAAACGTGACCGTCGGAATCTACGCCGAGATCCATCGACATCTCGCAAAGGCGGTTGTGGCAGGAACGTTCGATTTGTTTGGCGATCGTGACCGCTGCCGCTTGTACCTTAAAGAGCATTTTGGCGGTTTTCTCTTTCCCGAAAATAGACACGAGAAGTTTCTCCGGGTCATCGATGTATCCGCCGCGCGGCACGTGGGTCGTAATGCTTGAATCGCCGGCGACGCGGGCTCCTACGCCCGACAACTCCCATTGACCGGTACCGTTTTTTTGCACGAGCGCCCGCAAGTCGAACGGCCGGCTGTTCACGGCTGCGAGCGAAATGCCCTGCTGCGCGATATAGGGCTCACCGAGATTGGCCGATTGCTTAACGATGCGATCCCACAGTCTGCGCATTGTGGCGCAGCGGAAAGTCCGGCTGCCTTTCTCCTCTTGCATCTGGAGACGATAAGGCAGCTTCTTCTCGGCTTGAACCGATGCGGTCATAATGCCGACGCCAGCTTTGCCTCTGACCGGTTTCAAGTACAGCGTCTTATGTTTTTTCAGCAGGCTGCTCAGCACGTAGGTATCCGTCAACTTCTTCGTCTCGGGAATGTAGGCTTTCGTCGTTTTGTGTTCGTTTAACCATTGAAACAACGACCACTTGTTGAAAAAACGCCGGTTGAACAGCCGAACATCCGTCCTCCGCGACAACGCGGCCAGCTTCTTCTTCACATGAGGCTGGCGCTCGTCTTCCCGTTGAGGAATCCGGTTATAGACGAAAGTCGGACGCGGGTACCAGGAAGAAATCCACACGTCCTCGCCCGGTTGAATAGAGTAGCCGAGAACACGGGGAGCGCCCAGTTTCAAGTGCTTCACCGTCACGACGTACGTGACGATGTCGAGACTTTCGCCTGTGCGGATCAAATCCGCGAAATTGCTGCGGTTGCCGCGGAACAATTGAATATCGTCTTCAATGGTCAAAATCGCGACGACCGGTTTATCGGCCGCCGCTTCAGTCGATTCGACATTCGCAGGGGGGAGTTTCAGAAGCATCACGCATCTTCCTTCCTGCGGAATTTGCTCAAATATAGACAGTGATCAAGAATATACTCGAGCGAAGCTCTGCCTTGCTCTTTCAATGCGGGATGCTTAAAGATCGACCTGCCCGGCTTGGCGTTCGCTTCGAACATCCATACCGCGCCGTCGCGGTCGATGCCGATATCGAGCCCAAGCTCTCCCAGCGTATGCGAATAGTTGCGCTCGATCGCTTCGGACAGCTTGATCGCTACCGCTTTCGCTTCTTTGAGCACATCGTCGGCTTTAGAGCCAAAAGTGCGACTGAGCGCTTGCTCGGGCGTCATAAGGGAGCCGCCGTTCTTAATATGCGTCGTTACGCTTCCTCTACCGGCTTTCTTAGCGCCTATGCCGGCGACGACCCATTCGTTGCGGCCATCTTTATGCATATGAAATCGGAAGTCGATTGGACAATTCTCGATTTCGATAAGCCGGATGCCCTGCTGGACGACGTATCCGTTTAATTGAGAGCCGTGACGAGAACGGAGCATTTTCATCAAACCGGTAAACTGACTGAATCGAAGAAGCACGTTGCCCCGACCATCCCGGTAGCGGACGAAATATCCTTTGCGAGGGTGGTAGGTAAGCCGGTAAATGCCAGCGCCAAGGCTGCCTGCGGTCGGCTTATAATAAAGGAACTGGTGCTTCTCGAGCAGTTCTTTGATTTTATCGGGGCTTGGATTGTTGACCGATTCAGGCAGATGGCGAAGTGCCTCCGGGTCGTTGTCGAGCATCGTATAAACGTCGGATTTGTTGAAGAAGCTCCAGTTAAAATAGGGGATCCGCTTACGGACGAACCGCTCTCTTAAAGTCGCGATCGCAGTCCCTGTTTCGGCGCGCCGACTTGGCAACCGATTGTACACGACGTCAGGCAGCGGAACGACCCGCCGCGTCCAACCGCCGCCGCCATCGAGAAACCAGCCGTGGATCGTCTCTTGCTGCCAGTTGATATCGCGCGGAGTGAAAGCGAAGAAATACGCTTTCTTCTGCCCGAGGAGGAGCAGCTGTTTCACGAAACCGGTACGTTCACCGAAAGGAGCTGTCGATGAACGCGTGCTATTGTCAGTCAGTACGCCGATTAACGGTCCAAGCTGGATATCGTCGCCTTCTTCGTTGGCGAGATAGACGTTGCCGGATTTCGGGACTCGGACGGAACGGCGCAATCCAGCGGACATGTATACGTGATTGCCTTTGCGGTTGATCGTCCGCACCGTGGCGGGAACGGTGTCTTTGCCGAGCTTGACGTTGATCGATTTGCGTCCGCCGAGCTTAAGCAGCTTCGCAAGCGGGCTCGAAAACCAAACGATACGTTCCGGCTGCTGCGTGAAATGGACGTTGCAGATTGTCAAACTCATGAATGAACCTCCCAGATAAAGCGCAAACCGATACCCAGCGGCGCTCGCCGCGTGTCGGTTGTCGCAAGTGAGCAACCGTTACCTATCGGCGCATGCCGATTGGCGGTTGTCGGTTGTCGCAAGTCGAAGCAGGATAGATTGGGCGTAGATCAGCGGCCGCTCGGCGGCGGCGCGCGCGGCGCCCGCTCCTGCGGATGCCATGGCTGAGCGTCCGGGCTTGGCGTTCGCCTCCAAAAACCACAGTTTCCCGTTACGGTCGATTCCGTAGTCCAAACCGATTTCGGCCATTCGTCCGAACGATGTTTCCAGGCCTGAAGCAATCGTGAACGACGCATCGGTCGCTTGGCGAAGCAACTTCCTTCCGCGAACATCTCCGAATTGCCGGGCGAGCGTTGCCAACGCTGGAGCTGCGGTTCCGCCACCGTGCAAGTTTGCGGTTACGCTGCCGGGCGCCCCGAGCCGGGCTGCTATGCCGGTGAGCGTCCAGCGGCCATCGGCATCTTTCTGCATCAAGGCTCGCAGGTCGAACGGATCGCCTTCTTCGTTGCGAAGTTCAAGAAGCGGCTGCATCAGGTAAGAGCGCTCGCCGATCCAGCGGTCGAGCCGCGCAATCGCCTCCTGCCTATTCGCAGCTTCAATGTGGAAAGGACGATTGTCGTTCAATCTTCCCGTAAGCGTCGCAGTCCCGTCCCTCCGCTCGGTGAAGGCGACGACTCGCCGTCCTTTGCTGCCGGCAATCGGCTTCAGGAAAGCGGTTCTGCCGTAAGCGTCCAGCCATTCGGAAAGCGAATCGGGTCCGCGGTACAAGGCGGTCGGCGGAATCAGCTTACGTAGCGTCCCGATGGCCGCGAGCGATTCGTATACTTTGCCTTTGTGCGGTAAACGCCCGTTCAAAAGAGTTAGCTTCGTGTTTTCCCGAATGCGGCGCAGCGCAACTCGGCAACGGCGCTTCTCGTCATCCGTCTCCGGCCACGTCCGATCGTAGACGACGGCGGGGAGCGGTTGCCGGGAAGAGACCCAGCGGTTCTCGCCGTCCGCCCATGTCCAGCCTTTGACGGTACCGTCGCGGCGATCCCAAGTCCACGGCGCGAATGCCACGATACGGAGGTTTCGTTTTTTTCCGATACGGTCGAGCCGTCTTAGAAAGGCATTTTCGGCGAAAGGAGGCAACATGTCGCGTTCAGAGACGAGGATGCCAAGGACGTCTGGAGCGGCGGAGTTGAATTTAAAAACCGGAAATATATCTGGCATATTGGATGATCATCCGTACCGACGGACGGATTTTTCCTTCCTTAAGCGGTGTATTGTCGTTCTTCGACGGTTTCGAGTTGACTTCGATCAGCCATACGCGTCCGGCCGAATCGAGCGCCAGATCGATGCCGAGTTCGGCGAAATGAGCCGGAATATAGGCATCTACGCCGCGGGCGATGTCCAGTGCCGCCTTAGACAGGCGCGCAGAAGCGTCTCCCCGCTGGGCGGCGGGAAGATTGGACCTGGCGACCGCTTCCTTGACTGTGGACAGCGTGCCGCCCCGAGCCAGATTGGATACGAAATGTTGGCTGCCCGCCGTTCTGCCGACAATCGAGGTGATCGCCCATTTGCCGGTGGCATTTTTCTGCGTCAACGCCCGGAAATCGACGGGCCGTCCGCCGACTTCGATCAGATTCAAGCCTTGCTGGATCAAATAGCGTACGGTTTTCATTTTGCCGGCGATCGACGAGAAAAGCTTGACGAGACTGGTGAACGATTGACGTTTCGTGCCGCTGACGGTCGCGTATGACGCTTGCCAATTTTCCGGGCCGATGCGGGTCAGCCGAATGATGCCTTTGCCGAGGCTGCCTCTGACCGGTTTTAGGAATACGGAGGAGTAACGCGAGCACATGCTTTTGAGCATCGTATAGTTTTGCAGCAGATGGGATTCGGGTAAGTATTTTTGCAAGGTCGGGTCCCTCTTCAGCGCGTCGAACACTTCGGACTTGTCAAGAAACTTTTCGTTGAACACATGCGCGCCGTATCGGTGTTTGATTTCCCGAATGAACTGCTGCACGATCGGCCGGTTCTCGAGCTTGCGAGATGTCAGACGGTTGTTCACGACGTTAGGTGCCGGCAAATGCATCCGATGCCAGCCTTTCGAGTAAACCCATCCTTCTACTGTCGTCAGGCTCGCCCCGATCGCGTTCGGCGTGAAGAAGTACACGTATGCCCCCTGGCTTCTGCAGGCGTCGGTCAGTTCCCGGCAGAACATCGTGATGTCCCCGAACGGTTTTTCCGATTGCTCCGGATTGTCGCGGCTGATGAGTACGCCGATTAAAGGGCCCAGCGCGAGCGTCCTGCTGGCCGCCTGATATTGCAGGCGAAGAGGGGTACCCGAGAAAATGCCCATGCGCCTTGCAAGCGTCTGGCTGATGCGCAAGCCTTCGTAACGGGGGACGGGGACGATCGTGACCGCATGGCGGAATGAACCGAATTGCAATACGAGATGCTGCTGTGCAGGGATCCTCCACTGCTTCAGCAAGGACTCCCCCAGCATCAAGACGTCGTCGGACAGTATGCCGGAACTGATGACCTGGACGTCGATTTTCGGGGTGGACATGTGGGGTGCTCCTTCCACCTTGCGAATGTCGTCGTGACGTGACGAAGGCTCTCCTAGGCTTCTTTCCCGAGGGCTAGCGAGAATACTCCATTGTATGAGGACAGATATTTATCGGTGATTGACCTAGAGGGATTGGGACTTGGCGTCGAACGATGTTATGATGGAACAATGCGAGTGCTGACGCGGGAAAATGAATCGCAGTCGCGACGCGAGAATGGGCGATTGCGCAGCAGACAACAAGAGCGATGGACGGAAGGGGATCCGGATGAACGATAGATTCGGCGATGGAACGGTTACGAGGCTTGGGAACGGCTGGCTTCAAGTCAAAGTGCCGCTGCCCTATTCTTTGAAATGGGTGAATGCTTATTTGCTGCCGGAGATGGGGAACGAGGATGGGCTGAAAAGAGAAGAGACCTGCTGGACGCTGATCGATCCGGGTTTGCGGACGGAGGAGATCGAGCGGTTCTGGGAAAATGTTCTGGGTGAAAATCGCATCGAATGGGGGCACATTCGCTCGATCGTGGTAACTCACCATCACCCCGATCACTACGGATTGGCCGGTTGGTTCCAGCAGAAGACAGGCGCTACGGTATGGATGTCGCAAGTAGCTCTGAACTACGCGGAGCGGTTGTGGGGAGTCAACGAGACATTCTCGCAAGAATTGACGAATGCGCTCATCGAGCATGGGCTGGATGCGGCGCTCATCGACGATATGTTGGCGCATATGAGCGGATTTGCGGCGAAAGTGTCGCCTAGGCCGACAGACATTCAGTTGCTCGGCGTCGGCGAAACGTTCCGGATGGGCGGAATCGAGTGGCGCATCCACGGCGGGGAAGGACATGCTCCGGGACATCTGCTGTTCCACGATGCGGGAAGCGGGCAGTTGCTATGCGGGGATCAGGTGCTGCCGGATATTTCGCCGAACATCGGCTGGATGCCGGGAGGAGATCCGGACCCGCTCGGCTCTTTTTTGGACAGTTTGCGGCAGCTGGAGCCGCTTGATGTTACTTTTGTTTATCCCGGCCATCGGGACCCGTTTCGAGATTATCGGGGAAGAGTCGTTGAACTGCTTGAACACCACGAGCGTCGACTCCGCAAAATGGCGGAGTTGCTCACAGACGGAGATGACAGTGATAAATCCGCATTCGAAGTATGCGAGCTCTTATTCGGCGCGCGGCTTCGCGGCAATACGCACAACTTAAGGTTCGCCTTGGCGGAGACGATCGCTCATCTCGAGCACATGGTGCGCCGGGGCACAGCCGTCCGGGTGGAGGGTGCGACAGAGGCGGGAGCAAAGCGGATCTTCTACCGACTAGTCGGTCTGGACGAAACTACTGTTGTTTGAACAAAATGCAAACGCCGATTTTTCAGGGTTGCCCCCGAGAAATCGGCGTTATTTTTATACTTCTGCAACTGCGCATTTACAGTATTCCCACTAAGCTTCGGGCAGGAAGTCAGTTGTCTTTTGCGCAACTACGGCATGCCCACGGAGCCTCGAGCAGGAAGTTAGTTGTCTTTTGTGCAACTACGGCCCGCCAAAGCGACTCCGAGCAGACGATTAGTTGGACTAACCGCAACCGCTCGCCTTACTCTCCGCTGCCCGCTTCGGCGGCTTCTTCGCGTTCCGCTTGCTTGCGATGAGCGATGCGGCTTGAAGCAGCGGCAGCGATCGCGCCGACGATATCGTCGAGAAACGTATGAATTTCGCCGCTGTTTTTATCGTTTAATTTCCGCAAAACACCGGGCTTCAGCTTGTCGACATAACCGAAGTTGGTGAACCCGATGCTGCCGTACACGTTTACGATGCTAAGCGCCAGCACCTCGTCGCAGCCGTACAGCCCTTCGTCATAAGCGATCATATTTTGCAACGGCGGCAGCAGTTTTCCTTCTTCAGCCAGCATGTCGAGCTGGATGCCAGTCAGGACAGCGTTCTGCACCTCCCGCTTGGACAAGACGGATTCGACGTTCAATACGCACTCGGCGAGCGTCAATTCGGGGAAATAATCTTTTTGCAGCAGCATGACGAGTTGTCCGATCTGCTCCTTGGTGACTCCCCGTTTCGTTAGCCAGTCTTCCGTCGCTTTCGCGACTTCCTTACTGTTCAGGCGATATACGTTAGGTTGGGACATGGTCGCACCTCTTTCCGAAGCCGTCAGGCTTCTGTCATGATTGATCATGCGGGACAAACATACATATTTGTCCCAAGGGCTCGTATACATAGTACTACAATTCCGGTGAAGACGAAATGGAGCTTCACCTTAACGGTTTATTCGAACAGGAGGAATCCATGATGAAAACAAAGCTGTACAAACGAAAAAAGTTAGGCAAATGGGCGCTGCTTCTCGCTCTGCTTCCGCTGCTGTCGGCATGCGGGCTCGGGGGATCTCCCGCAAAGAACGCCGCGGAAAGCATCGACCCTCCGCCTACCGCCGCCGAGCAATCGATGCTGCAAAAAGCGGAAGCCGCATCCGCGCCCGGTGATCCAAGCGATGTCGTCACCGTGTACTTGCTCGATTCGCACGGTTACCTCGCCCCAATGTCGCTGCGCACGGGAGGCTCGCAAGACTCGGCCGCTACAAGCGCCGAACAAGCAATCGCCTGGATGACTGCGAACAAACAACTGACCGACCAATTGCCGCCGGGATTCACGGCAGTGTTGCCTGAAGGGACTGCAACGAATTCCGTCAAGCAGATCAAGGATACCATTTCCGTCGATTTCGCCGCTCCGTTCTCCCAAATTCCAGCCAAGCAGGAACGTAAAGTCATCGAAGCACTCGTCTGGACGTTAACCGAATTGCCGGGTGTTGACAAAGTAAAATTGTCCGTAGGCGGCAAGCCGATCCGTGCAATGCCGGCTTCCCACCTTCCCGTAGATACGGTTCTTACCCGCGGCTTCGGCATTAATATCGAATCAAGGGCAGACGTCGAATTGAGCCGTTCCATGGGTGTTACGCTTTATTTCTCGGCGCAAACGAAAGGCGGAGAAGGCTACTTCGTGCCGGTCACCCGTCTCATAAACCGCCAAGCCGACCCCGCCAAAGCAGCGCTCGAGCAATTGATCGCGGGGCCGTTGCCATCAACGCCTTTGAAGGCGGTGCTCACTTCCGACTTATCGATCGAGAAACTCACGAAACTTGCGGACACCGTTGACGTCTCGCTGAAATCGGAAGAGTGGGCACCGAAATCTCCGGTTCCTTCGGAAATGATGGATGCGCTCGTGTTGACGTTGACCGAAGCGACCGGGGCGCCCCAAGTGCTTGTCGCCATGAATGGGGACGATGCGCTCGTAGATTCGGATAACAACACGTATGACCATCCGGTGACGCGTCCGACATATGTCAATGCGCTTTCTCGTTGACGTTAATCGATCAAGCCTGTTTCCCGGATCGAAAACTTGCTTTCCACTTGAAAGTCGACGTATGGGTAATTTTGCTGCCAATACTCCCAATTTTTGCTTCGGCCCAAAATGCTCGCCAAGTACCGCAGACCGAGGCCGTACGGGTCGACGCCGGCATCGCGAATTTTGCGCAGCAGCTTTTCGAGTTCTTCGTTGAATTGGGTTTCCATTTTTCTTTCGATTTTCTGTATATCTCCTTTCATGAAGTGGATAGGCATTTCCTCCATCACGCCATTGGCACTAACGCGAAACCTGACAACGGGTTTCTCGCCTCCTTCAATTCGAACACGAGTGCGGATGTTGATCAACGACATGACGACGCGGGTTCCATTAACGGGGACAGCAAGCACGTTATGACCGAAACGCGGCCCCGACAAGTTGTACAGTTGCGTCTCCTCCGGGCTTAGGATGAGACGCAGCTTTTTTTTGTCCAGAAAAGCGACTTTGTCGACGCGGTAGGAATTGCGGTCTTTGTCGATCTGGACGATCGGCAAATACGGGTCTTTCCCCGTTTCCGACATTCGTCTAGCCAAATCGAATATAAACTCGGTCATCACGTAAGAGGATGCCGTTCCTTCATTGCCGAAAGTTAGAAACAATGTATTTCCCGGATAACGTTCCGATTCCGGGCGCAGACTGAGCACGGTTTTGGCGTCCGGTTCCGCAATGCCGACGAAAGAGATCGATTGAACGTCACGTCGTCGCAGCAACCATTCCATCGGCTCATCGATCCCCCTCTCCAACAGAGGTTTGCCGAGTAGGAATACGCGGCAATGGCCGAAATCGAGTTCCTTGTCGACGAGCGCTTTAATATGGCGTACCGCTTCGGCGATCGTCGGCGCTTCCTCCTGCTCAATCTCCGTTTTCGCCACCCCGCTTTCGAATTTCGAGGAAGGAATTGCCAGTCTGAGAGTGACACGCACAGTGTCCGGTTGGCTTCCGGGATCGATTCCCATCGTGACGACGAAAAATCGTTTGTCGATGTCTTTGAAACCACAGCCTCCGAGCATCGCGAATGCCAATAACATCGCCGCCGTAGCGAACCATCTCAGAATCACAACGGCTGCGCCTCCTTTCATGAATCGGCGGATGTTCCGCCCCCATCGCTTGCCCTGGCTCGGTATCCGGATCTCGACGACCGAAACGCGAGCCAAGCCAGCAAAGAAACGATCGCGATGTCCGAAAACAATCTGATGTTAAGCCAGCTTTGGCTGACCCACTCGTTGCGCCTCTCGTTCGCCCACATCCCGTACCCGACCGCCGCCGCGCCGAATGCGATGTTGATCCACCAATTGACGGCTTTGACGGGATATTCTTCGACAACAGGTTTATGCCCTTTGCGTAAGCTTTTCAGAAGTTCCATCGCCGTATGCCACGTATTCATTGCGAATAGCAGCGAAAGTGCGGTATAGAGCAGGAGGAAAATATACAGCACCCGAGAGACGAAACCGTATTCAAGCACCATAGAGTCCGCGGTGATGCTCCATATGTATATATAGTGGGAGACGCCGACCGTGCCGTGAAACCCAATCGGAACGAATACGGACACAAGCAGGAAAAAAGTGCAAAACAGCGGAATGATCCATCGGTTGCGAATTTTTGCCGATGGAGGCATCATGCGATTAAACACGACGAGCGTGTTATGGCCAGCGAAAACGAGGGATGCAGCGCTGAACGAGATGAGCGACGGTTTCGTGCGAACGTATCCGGCGACGACGCGAATGGCGTTCCAATCCAGCCATCGGTTGAAAAGCGCCTTCAGCAAAATAGCGATAATAAGCGGCGCCGACAAAAGCAGGACGATCTCCGTCGTGAATTGAACGGAGCGGGTGCAACGGCTTGAACCCCAGATGCTCGCGACGACCATAAGGCCGGAGAACAAATAAGGATTCATGTCCGGGTTAAAAAATTGCTGGATCGTCGCGGCGTAAGCGTATATGACGAGCATGCCCGCGGCAAACCAGAAGATAGCTGTAAGAAAAATGATTAGCAGCGCAAACGCCCGAGGTGTGTTGCCAAGAAGAATTTCGGGAAGCCCCATCCCGGGAAAACGCCGGAACAACGCGATTGCGATGTAGGAGAGAACCGTGCAGACCGGTATGACCAAAGCGATCGAAGAGATGGAACCGTTAAATCGGTGTTGAATGAGAATCCAGGGCACGAACAGCATAATGTTGATCATGCCGACGTACATAACATGATAGTGGAAGTATCGGGACAAGACGAATCAACTCTTTCCTAGGGAGGATTCGTGCTGCCGTCGTTCCGAGAACAACGACAAGTACGGTTCGCCGTAGCTCCGTAGCTGGCATAAGTACACGATCATCGCGAAAAACAGGACGACGATGCCGCTAATGCCAAACACGATGGCGATGGCGACAAACCCGTATTTCAGCAGCCTGATGGATTGACTGAAAGCCGAGTTTGGAATGAGGTAATTGGAGATGGCGACGACGGATGTGACAATAATCATAATGCTGCTGACGAGCCCTGCCTGTTGGGCCGCTTGTCCGAGAATAAGACCGCCTACCGTCGTGGCGGTAGAGCCGACGACCCGCGGAAGCCGGATGCTCGCTTCATAGAGCGCTTCTACGATGAACAACATCAAAGCGACCTCGATGAAGGAGGGGTATGGGACAGCTGCGCGGCTTCCATCGATCGTGAAAGCGAGCTGGACGCGGAATATTTCGGGATTGTAGGATACGATGGCGATATAAGAAGCCGGCAACACGATGGTGAGAAAGACGGCAATGTAACGCAGGCCGATTAGAAACCAACTGATCCAGAACGATTCGTAATCGTCATCCGTCGCGAACATGAAATCGAACAGCCGCACGGGAAGAATGAGCGCGAAACGGCTGCCGTTCAGCAAGACGGCGATTTTGCCTCTGCCAAGCATTTTTGCCACGTGATCGGGACGTTCCGTCTGAAGAATCGTCGGGAAAAAGCGGTGGCTGTTGTCCGTCAGTTTTTTGCTCATCTGTCCGGAGGATTGCAGTAAATCGAAATCGATTTTGTCCATTTGCGAACGAAGCATCTTGAGAAGCTGCGGGTTAACGAACCTGCGGTCGTATACGACAAATATCGCCGTGCGCGATAAAGTGCCTTTCTCGTAAGGCTCCGCGGTCATTTCGGGCACGTTGTAACGTTTGCGCAGCATGTACATGTTCAGGTCGAGATCTTCCGTGAAAGCCGATTGCGGCCCTAGCAGCGACGATTCAAGCTGAGTTTGATCCGGCTGGGTAAACAGCGAGCGGTCGGATTTGAAGGAGTAGCAGACGCCATCGAGCTCGATGAGCACGAAACCTTTCAGCAGCAGGCTGTCCCATTTGGCAGGGTCGTCCGCGACATCGTATTTCGGAAACGATCGCAGCATTCTGCGGAACTCGTCCGGATCGAAGCGATAGGAGAACGGGACGAGCAATCCGTCTTTAATTCTCTCGTCGCACAATGCGGGAAAATAGGCAAGCTCCATGCGCCAATATCCATTGTCCAGCGTCGTCGTGAAAAGATCCGTCGCGTCCTTGAATTGCCGCTGGATTTGCTCAAGCATCGCCTTTTCCTCCCATCCCTTGATTTTCCATCTTCGGTAGGTTGCCCATGAACTGTGGAAACATACGTTTTCGTATAGGATGCTTTTGGGTGCGTCCTCTGGTAGAATGGGAAGGATTGAGTATTTGGGAGGTCACACGATGAGATCCGATGGCAGACAAAACAATGAGCTACGACCGTTCTCGGTTCAGCTTCATCCGAATAAATATGCGGAAGGCTCGGTCCTGATCGAGGCGGGCAATACGAAAGTATTGTGTACCGCTTCGGTGGAAGAGCGGGTGCCGCCGTTTCTTAAAAATCAAGGCAAGGGCTGGGTGACGGCCGAATACGCTATGCTGCCGCGCGCTACGCACCAACGCAACCAAAGGGAAGCGGCCAAAGGCAAGCTAACGGGCCGGACGATGGAGATCCAGCGTCTGATCGGTCGAGCGCTTCGTTCCGTCGTCGATCTACATGCTCTCGGCGAGCGCACCATTACGCTTGATTGCGACGTGCTCCAAGCGGATGGCGGCACGCGCACGACATCGATTACGGGCGCGTATATCGCGTTGGCGCTAGCGATTCATAAGCTGTCGGCGACAGTGCCGTTTGAGAAATACCCGCTGACCGATTATCTCGGCTCGATCAGCGTCGGTGTCATTCAGAACGAACCGGTCGTCGATCTGAATTACGAGGAAGATTCGAAAGCAAAAGTGGATATGAACGTGGTTATGACCGGCGACGGAGCTTTCGTCGAAGTTCAGGGCACTGGGGAAGAATCGCCTTTCTCGCGCGCGGAACTTGATGCTATGCTTTCGCTTGCCGAGGAAGCCATTTTGAAGCTTGTGAAGCTGCAGCAAGAGACGCTGGGCGAAGCGGGCGCGCGAATCGGAGGAGGTCGTCCATGATCGGCAGCGGAACCACGGTGCTTGTCGCTACGCGCAATCGGGGCAAGTCGAAGGAATTCGCCGAAGCTTTCGGCAAGCTCGGCATCGCGGTGAAAGATCTGCACGATGTCGAAGGCGTACCGGATATCGAAGAGACGGGGACGACTTTCGCGGAGAACGCCTTCCTGAAAGCAAAGGAGACAGCCGACATAGTCGGCATTCCGGTGCTGGCAGACGATTCGGGCCTGTGCGTGGATGAACTCGGAGGAGCCCCTGGAGTTTACTCTGCGCGTTACGCGGGAGAAGGGGCGAAAGACGCGGACAACAACGCGAAGCTGCTGCGGGAACTGCTGCAGCTGAAAGGCGCCGGCAGCGCGGCGGAGACCGGCGGGGGGCCGGAGACACTTAGCGCCGCGAGGTTCAAATGTGCGCTTGTGCTGTACGATCCTGCCGATGGAAGCCGGATCGATGCGGAAGGTTTCGTCGAAGGCGCGATTTTGCGCGAAGCTCGCGGCGAAGGTGGTTTCGGTTACGACCCGTTGTTCTGGCTGGCATCGCACGGCAAAAGCATGGCGGAACTGACTCCCGCCGAGAAAAACGCGATCAGTCATCGCGGCAAAGCGCTCCGCGCATTGCTTTCGTTGATCCAATAAAACAAAGAAGGGCTTTTCCGATCGCCTCTGACGGCGCAGGAAGGCCCTTCTTCTATTTATAGAGCCAATTTGACGTTGTAATGACGCAGCCAGAAATCCATCTGCAGCAGGTAGGCGAACAGTTGGGGGCCGGACATCAGTTGGCCGAACCAGGGGAGATGGGAGCGGGAATCGGTCGCCGCCGCGATATTGCGAATGTCGGTGACATTCAGCAGCGGCAGCAGCGGGCAGGAAGGATCGTCGAGTCGTTCCAGCAGCAGCGACCTCACCGCATTCAAGTAATTCGGATTGTGCGTTTTCGGATAGGGGCTTTTTTTGCGATACAACACATCGTCCGGCAGCACGCCTTCGAGCGACTTGCGCAAAATGCCTTTTTCTCTCATGCCTGCCGTCTTGATTTCCCAAGGAATGTTAAACACATATTGGACGAGTCGATGATCGCAGAACGGCACGCGGACTTCAAGACCGACGGCCATGCTCATCCGGTCTTTGCGGTCGAGCAGCGTCGGCATGAAGCGGGTAATGTTTAAGTAGGACATGCGCCGCATTCTTCTGAGCGTCTCGTCTTCTCCTGGAAATGTCGGAATTTCGGCGACAGCTTGCGCGTATCGATCGGCGACATACTCCTGGGGGCGCAGCTTTTCTTGCAATTCGGGAGAAAGCAAACTAGCGCGAAGCCCGGTCGCGAGCGACCATGGAAACGTATCGGCCTTTAAGGCATCTTCGCGATGGAACCATGGATAACCGCCGAAAATTTCATCGGCGGCCTCGCCGGAGATCGCAACCGTCACGTTGCTTTTGATTTCCCGGCAGAAAAGGAGAAGCGACGCGTCAATGTCCGCCATGCCCGGCGAATCTTTGGCAAGGACTGCGCTCTCAAGCGCCCGAACGAGATCGGGTGTATCGAATTGGATCGAATGATGGTCGGTCGACAAAAATTCGGTCATCCGCTCGATCCACGGAGCATCGGCGTTCGGCTGAAAATCGTGCGCGTGAAAATGTTTGTCATTGTCCAGGTAATCGACGGAAAACGTCGACAAATGGCCTTGGTTTGTTCGCCTATAGTAGTCGACTGCGAGCGCGGTAAGCGCGCTGGAGTCGAGCCCTCCCGACAGCAGCGTACCTATCGGCACATCGGAAGCAAGCTGGCGCTCTACAGTATCGGCAAGCAAATGCTTTACGTTGGCGGCGGTCGCATCGACGTCATCCGCATGCTCTTCGCATTCAAGTTTCCAGTAGACAGTCGTCTTGAAACCGTTGCGGTCATATTGGACGCAATGTCCGGGCTTCAGTTCGCTCATGCCTCGCCATATGCCGTGCCCAGGCGTTCTAGCCGGCCCGATGATGAACAGTTCGGCCAAACCCTCGGCATCGATTTCCGCAGACACGTCGGGGTGCGCCAATATCGCTTTTGGCTCGGAGCCGAAAATTAGCCGTCCTTCTTCGCGACGATAAAATAACGGTTTGACGCCAAGACGGTCGCGGGCCATGAACAATTTCTCTTCCGCGGTATGCCAAATGGCGAAAGCGAATATGCCGTTTAACTTATCGACGCAACCTGGCCCCCATTCCACGTAGGAAAGAAGTAGTACTTCCGTGTCGCAAGTCGTTCGGAATTTGTATCCGAGAGCTTCCAATTCCTTGCGAAGCTCAGGAGCGTTGTACAGCTCGCCGTTGTAAACAAGCACGCAGTCATGCGTCTCCGAGTCTTTGGCGGGGCGAACCATCGGTTGGGCACCATTCGCGGGGTCCATCACGGACAGCCGTCGATGCCCGAAGGCGCAATGTCGGGACAACCAAGTACCGGTCGCGTCCGGACCGCGCAGCTCGAGCGTCTCCGTCATTTTCTCGATCACGGCCGCCCTTGTCGTCAAGTCTTCGTTCCATTCCACCCACCCGGTAATTCCGCACATGGGCCGTTCTCTCCCTTCCCTGCAAAGCCGATCATAAGATGGATATGCGAAAAAGGTAATAAAATGTATGTCCCTATGGAGAAAATACGGTGAACAACAGTTGGCGAAACGCCGAGGAAAGGGGAAGGTTCCAGATGGATCAAACCGAAGCGGGCATATCGCCGAAGAAAACGTATTACGTGGCGGTAGGCGCGAAAACGGTGCTGGCTGACAAAGAAGCGGCTTCTTTCGAGTTCGCGATCCATGCCGATGAGGATGAAGTGCGGCAATTGCAGGAATTGTTCGAGGAGCTGCAGGATGCGGACGAAGATAAAGCGCTGCATTTTGAAGGCAATCCGTTCGTCTCCAACGACTCCGAGGATGGGATGTACAACTCACTGTTCGCAGACGTCTATCGGATGCTGTATAAGCTGGGTACGCAAGAGACGAAAAAACATATCGAATCGATGGGGATTTTATAAAAGGCGAGGAGGTGAAATACAGCTATGGGCGACAAGTACAAGAAAAACAAAGGAAACGGATACGCGAAAAAAGGTGAAGATTTCGCCGAGCAGACGTTGAAGAACAATACGTTCCATCCCGCGCAGAACAATCCGGCGCAGCCTCATAATCGGTAGGTTGGTCGGTACGATCGCCAATAAAGCAGAAGAAGCTGCCTCCCTGGATCAGGGGTGGGCAGCTTCTTTCATAGAGTGATAAATTATGCTTTCCAGGCGACTAAAATTGCGCCGAGTGCGATCATTGCGACGCCCAGGGTATTGATCCAGGAAATTCGTTCGCCGAGAAAGAAGTATGCGAGTACGACAGCGAGCACGACGCTCAGCTTGTCGATCGGACCGACTTGAGCGACTTTGCCGCCCTTGAGCGCAAGGAAATAAAACAGCCAGGAAGCCGCGCCGGCGGCTCCGCTAAGCGCAATGAAAGCCATCGCTCTTTTCTGCGAGACGATGTCCCCGAGCTGGCTGAATTTCCCTTGAACGGCAACGACGCCGAGCAAGAAAAGGGCCATAATGACAGCGCGGATGGCAGTAGCGGAATTGGCGTCGATGTCCTTGAGGCCGATCTTGCCGAATATGGCGACAAGCGCCGCCGTCGCGGCGGACAACAACGCATAGATGAACCACACGCCCATCATGTTCCCTCCCGATTCGATCGTTGGCGACGGTATTGCCCGCTCGATCGAAAGTATGGATTATCGCAGCCGTTTGACCATGTGACGGAACGGTTTGCCGTTAATTTCGATGCGTTTGCCCGCTTCGTAACCGAGTCTTTCGTATAAACGACGGGCTCCATCGTTATCGAAATCCACATTAAGCGAGATTTTGGGGTGCCCGAGCTCTGCGGCACGAAGCTCAGCGGCTTCGATCAAGGCAGAGGCGATGCCTTTCCCCTGATGAGCGGGCCGAACGGCCAGCGCATCGATATAATATTCATCCTCGTCAGCCTCCCGGTCGATCATTACTAAAGGATTACCTACTTGCCGCAAATGTTCGAGCACCGGGGCGTTCAAATTTTCCTCGTCAACCCCGCTGTAACATAAAATCATACCGGCTACCCCGTCCGACGCTTCGCAAACAAGATAACAGGAACAGCTGAATCGATTGCCTACCTCGTTAATCCATGATTCGAGCTGCGACAGTACTTTCGTTTCTTCTTTTTCTCCGGTAAGTTTGTTGGCGATGCCGCCGATTGCGAGAACGACGAGTTCAGCCAGCGATGCCGAATCGCGAGGTTCGGATGGCCGGATCGTTGCAGTCCGTTTGATCGTCATATATGCTCCTTAAACAGAAAACCCGCCCACTCGGGATAAAAAATACCGAGGAGCAGGTTTTATCGATTGTGAAATGGCCTCCCAGGAGGGATTCGAACCCCCGACCGCACGCTTAGAAGGCGTGTGCTCTATCCAGCTGAGCTACTGGGAGATGTAATGGAAAGTATTAGCTCAGACACGCAAAAATTATCTTAGCACATCGAATGCAGCTTCGCAAGGAGAAATGTTGTTTTTGGCAACGAGTTGTTGCCTTGACGCCTTTCGTCTCGATGCAGCCGCCGTTACGGCTTGTCTCAAACCCGAATATTGTAATAGCGAATGCGGATTGAGGGGGGAGGAAAAGATGACGAAAATGAAGCCGGCAGCGTTTATTGCACGGCTGGCGCCCGAAGCGATACGTGCCCGTTCGGAAGGGTCACCTTTATTTCCTTCGGTCAGACTGGCGCAAAACATGCTGGAGACGGGCTGTAATTTAAACGGGCATTTTAATTTGGGAGGTTTTAAGGTTGGGGACGGAAAACCTAATGCCTGGTGGAGAGGGTCTGTTTACTCGACCGCTACGTGGGAAGTCATCGGGGGCAAACGGATCGAGACGGTAGCCGTATGGCGCTCTTACAGCAGCGTGTACGATTTCTACCGAGACCAGGACAGGCTATTCGCCACGGCGCGTTATGCCCGGGTATGTGCGGCCCAGACGCCGTCGGCTCAAGCTGAAGCGTTATTCGCGTGCGGTTATGCGACCGATCCGGATTATGCGAGCAAGCTGAAGTCGATTATGGTCGGCTATGGGCTTTACCGTTTCGACGGGGCGGAGGTGGAAGAAGCAATGACGTCCGATGAGAAAAAGGCGTTTGATGCGTTGGCGGCACGGGTAGCGAAGTTGGAGAAACGGGACGCAGCGCCAGATTGGTTCGTTAAAGAGTTCGGAAGCGCCGACCTGAACGGAAAAATCGGCGATCCGCGGTTTACGGAAGAAGGCTGGCGTTCGCTCGCCGTTTTGCTAAGATTAAGGAAGTAACAAGAAGCCCGGGGCTCTCGCCCCCGGGCTTCTTGTTTAAAAAAAATGATCACGGACGGTCGAACCCAGATTCGGGTTCCGCTTCCCATCCGAGGAAGTTGATTCATGGAGCGGGTGATGGGAATACTCAACCTCATCGATTGAAAAGTTCCCTTCGGGAACGGTAGAGGAAGAGGTTGACGCGCGTCCTACTTGGTAGGATCAAGGAAGCTATCACGGACGGTCGAACCCAGATTCGGGTTCTACTTCCCATCCGAGGAAGTTGTTTCATAATGGAGCGGGTGATGGGAATCGAACCCACGCCTCAAGCTTGGGAAGCTGGCGTTCTGCCATTGAACTACACCCGCAGAAAAAACAAGATATGTTCATTATATTATCATGAAGACGTTTACCAAATCAACGATTCGACGAAAGCGGGGCTATCCCTTTCGAAAATGAAGGATCAGAGGGAGCTACGTCGAAAGTGGAGATAGTGCGAGTTTGAAGGTAACTCCCTGTTCGGAGCCACGTCGGAAGTGGAGTTAGTATTCAATGCGGTTGCCCTGCCGGCGAAGGGCAATACTAGGACAATCGGTACCGTTGCTAAATGAAGCGTAACAGGTTTACCGCGAACGTGACGAATTGGAAATCTACAGTTAGTTCATCAAAAGTCGTGCCAATCGTCTATGCTTTTCCGGACGAATGGGGATCAAAAATCGGTCGTCAGTCATTTTTTCATCGTGCGTTTGTTCATGATATAATGCGAAGGTATCGCAATTCCCGCTAACCGCCGATCCGGCGAGCGGAACGCCGGGAAAGACCGGCAGTGGAGGGGGTTGCCTATGGCTGACCAAACGATAGATAATTTGGTTTTATTCCCAAAGACACTGGATTATTATCAAATTCAGTTGACCAAAATGTTGGAGACGGAACGCTACGGGGACGCGAAAGCGTTGCTAGCCTTCCTGCTGCAATGCCGGGGCGAAGCCGAACGTCACCATACCGAATGGCAGGCGTTGTTGGGATGGCTGGAAGCGGCGTTTCCGGAAGCGGGCAACGGCGAGTTTGCAGGTTTGTTCGACGACGGGGGCGAAGAGGACGAAGACGAAGATGCGATGCTGAAGCGCAAAGTCCAAGACCGGCTTCACACGGATGGAGAATATATCTCTCAATTACTGGCTTCTCTCTATAACGGAGACGATCCCGAGCAACAGATGCTTATTTTGGGCCAACTGATGCATGTCATCCATCCGGATATCGAACTTTCCCTACGTCAATGGCTGGGAAGGCAAGAATATATTCCGCCGGTTCAATTCCGTGCGCTGCAAGCGATCAAAAAGCAGGGAGGCACCGGTTCGGTCTCATTCTGGAGAGACGGTGAAAGTGTGACCGTAGAAGCCGCGGATACGCCGCTTGTATTCGGCGAGTTCCCTCGCGGCATTCATCAAGTGTTGGACAAAGTTAAAGATGCAGCAGAAGTGTCCGACCCGTCCTTGTCTTATTTCGCGGAAGAGACGTGGAAGGAGTGCGTCGAGGTGGCGTACGGCACGTCGACGTTTTCCAGTATGACAGAGGAAGACGACGGAACGTCGGATTTATGGAGCGCGGCTCTTCACCAATTGCTGATGGAGCGTTTACACGGAGCGCGCGGCGACGACGGCATTCGCGAGCGGTACGGAATTACGGGAGAGCTTCGGTTCCGTTACGAGCAAGCGCTACGCTGGCTTCGGCAGTATTCGGCGGATCCAGGATAAGCAGGGATTGACGACTTGACGAAGGATCGTCTTGAACGTCGGACGATGTTGTTTTATAATAGAGTGGTTTATGTGAACGGCCGCCCTGATGCGGCAAGATGTTACGGAGGGGAAAGCATAAGATGACAGCAAACTGGGAAAAGATAGAGAAGAACGTAGGGGTTCTTGAAGTTGAAGTAGCGGCGGACAAAGTTACCGAAGCATTGGACAAGGCATTTCGTAAAGTCGTGCAAAAAGTAAACGTTCCGGGCTTCCGTAAAGGTAAAGTTCCGCGCAACATTTTCGAAGCTCGTTTCGGTGTCGAAAGCTTGTACCAAGACGCAATCGACATTTTGCTTCCGGAAGCTTATTCCGACGCAATCGATCAAGCAGGCATCGAACCGATCGACCGTCCGGAAGTGGACGTTGAGCAATTCGGCAGAGGCCAATCGTTCAAGTTCAAAGCAAAAGTAACTGTTAAACCTGAAGTAACCCTTGGCGAGTACAAAGGTTTGGTCGTTCCGGCCGACAGCGCGGAAGTATCCGAGGATGAAATCTCCGCCGAGCTTAATCGCTTGCAGCAGCGCCATGCGGAGCTCGTTACGTTGGACGAAGGTCCTGCGCAAAACGGCGACGTTACGATCATCGACTTCGAAGGTTTCCAGGACGGCGTGCCGTTCGAAGGCGGCAAAGGCGAGCAATACTCGCTTGAGCTTGGTTCCGGTTCGTTTATCCCGGGTTTCGAAGACCAAGTGGTCGGCCTGAACATCGCTGAAGAGAAAGATATCGAAGTAACGTTCCCGGAAAATTACCACGCTGAGAACTTGGCGGGCAAACCTGTCGTGTTCAAAGTGAAGCTTCACGAGATCAAACGTAAAAACTTGCCAGTACTCGACGACGAGTTCGCTAAAGACGTTAGCGAATTCGATACGCTCGACGAGTTCAAAGCCGATCTCTCCAAAAAGCTGCAAGAGCGCAAAGCGAAAGATGCCGAGCTTGCTCGCGAAACGGCGATTATCGACAAGGCTACCGAAGCGGCTACCGTGGAAATTCCGCAAGTCATGATCGACTCCGAAATCACACATATGATGAAGGACTTCGAAAGCCGCCTTCGTCAGCAAGGCATGACTTTGGATCTTTACTACCAATTCAGCGGCCAGGACGAGGCGGCGCTGAAAGGCCAAATGCAAGCGGATGCCGAGAAGCGTGTTCGCAACAACCTTGTGTTGGAGCAAATCGCGAAAGCCGAGAACATCGAAGTGTCCGAAGCGGACGTGAACGAAGAGCTGGACAACCTGTCCAAGCTGTATAGCCGTCCTGCCGAAGAGCTTCGCAACATTTTCGCGTCCAACGGATACTTGGATACGCTGAATGCAGATTTGAAAGTGCGCAAAGCGGTCAAGTTCCTCGTTGAGAGCAGCAAAACAGAGTAATTTTCAAGCGTAACAAAGACATCAAGATACGGATAAGGCACGCTTAACGCGCGTGCCTTATTTTTCTCCCCGAATACATAACCTGAACGGCCGTATCCCGTGAGAACGCCTGTTTGCTGCTCGTCAACATGACATTCCGTTTTGAACGTGATACACTATTACCGAGATTTGAAGTCTAATGAGAAAAGGGGTTGGCAACATGCTGGTACCAATGGTCGTCGAGCAAACGAATCGCGGAGAGCGGTCGTACGACATCTATTCTAGGCTCTTGAAGGACCGGATCATTTTTCTCGGGAGCGCGATTGACGACGATGTCGCCAATCTCGTTATCGCCCAGTTGCTTTTCTTGGCCGCTGAAGACCCGGAGAAGGATATCCACTTGTACATTAACTCCCCCGGCGGTTCGGTAACGGCCGGAATGGGAATATTCGATACGATGCAATTCATCAAGCCGGACGTCTCGACGATTTGCGTCGGCATGGCTGCAAGCATGGGCTCCTTGCTGCTGACGGCGGGCGCCAAAGGCAAGCGTTTTGCGCTTCCGAACAGCGAGATCATGATCCATCAGCCGCTCGGCGGCGTAAGAGGTCAGGCGTCGGATATCAAAATCCACGCCGACTGGATCGTCAAGACGAAGCAGAAGCTGAATCAGATCTATGTGGAACGCACCGGTCAGCCGTACGAGAAGATCGAACGCGACACCGATCGCGACAACTTCTTGAGCGCGGAAGCAGCCGTGGAATACGGATTGGTGGACAGGGTTATCACGACGCTGGCAACTCCGGAATCCAAATAAGCGGATTATGCCGCGACGCTCGGAGAACGGGCGGCACTACCATTGAAAAGCGGTTTATTAAGGAGGGTTTACATGTTTAAGTTTAGCGACGAAAAAGGGCAGCTCAAGTGTTCCTTCTGCGGCAAATCGCAGGAACAAGTTCGAAAATTGGTCGCCGGCCCCGGCGTCTATATATGCGATGAGTGCATCGAGCTTTGCACCGAGATCGTGGAAGAGGAACTCGGCCACGAGGAAGAGCTTGATCTGAAAGACATTCCGAAGCCGAAAGACATTCGCAACATTCTCGATCAATACGTCATTGGCCAGGAACAAGCGAAGAAGTCGCTTTCCGTAGCGGTATATAACCACTATAAGCGGATCAATTCGCAATCGAAAATCGAAGACGTCGAACTGCAGAAGAGCAACATTATGCTGGTCGGTCCAACGGGCTCCGGCAAAACGCTGCTTGCGCAGACGATGGCGAAAATCCTCAACGTTCCGTTTGCGATCGCCGATGCGACTTCCTTGACGGAAGCCGGTTACGTAGGCGAAGACGTCGAGAACATTTTGCTGAAGCTGATTCAAGCCGCCGATTACGATGTGGAGAAAGCCGAACGCGGTATTATCTACATCGACGAAATCGACAAAGTGGCGCGCAAGTCGGAAAATCCTTCGATCACTCGCGACGTGTCCGGCGAAGGCGTACAGCAGGCATTGTTGAAAATTCTCGAAGGAACGGTCGCTTCCGTACCGCCGCAAGGCGGACGCAAGCATCCGCATCAAGAGTTTATCCAGATCGACACGACGAACATCCTATTCATTTGCGGCGGGGCATTTGACGGTCTCGAGCAAATTATTAAACGTCGCATCGGCAAGAAAGTCATTGGCTTCAGCTCCGTCCTCGAGGGACAGAAAGATATGAAGCCAGGCGAATACTTGTCGCTTGCGCAACCGGAAGATTTGCTCAAATTCGGTCTGATTCCGGAGTTCGTTGGCCGTCTGCCGGTCATCTCGACACTGGAACCGCTTGACGAGCCGGCGCTCGTGCGCATTCTGTCCGAGCCGAAAAACGCTCTCATCAAGCAGTATCAGAAGCTGCTCGAGATGGACAACGTTAAGCTTGAATTCGAAAGCGGAGCGCTCGAAGAGATTGCCCGCGAAGCGATCAAGCGGAACACGGGAGCTCGGGGGCTGCGGGCAATCATCGAAGGCGTCATGCTTGACGTGATGTACGAAGTGCCGTCGCGCGACGATGTCGTCACTTGCCTTGTGACCGAGAAAGTCATCAAGGAGAAGATGGCGCCGGAGCTCACGACCAAGAAAGGCAAGAAAAAAGAAGAGAGCGCATAACGTTCGCTGACATTGCCGGTTCCACCCCGCCTAATCGCGGGGTGGACTTTGGCGTATACAGGGGAGAAATCAGAATTATGTACAAACGTACCGATACCGTTGCCGTTAAAGTCGGAAATTTAACGATCGGCGGCAACAACCAAGTCATACTGCAGAGTATGTGTACGACGAAAACAGCCGATGTCGAAGCGACCGTCGCGGAGATCAAGCGGCTCGAGGAGGCGGGATGCCAACTCGTTCGCGTAACGGTTAACAATAAGGAAGCCGCAGAAGCGATCAAGGAAATCAAACGGCAGATCAGCATTCCTCTCGTGGCTGATATCCATTTCGACTACCGTCTCGCTCTACTTGCTATCGAGAACGGAATCGATAAGGTACGGATTAATCCAGGCAATATCGGACGCCGAGAGAAGGTTGAGGCCGTCGTTAAGGCGTGCAAAGAACGGGGCATTCCGATCCGAATCGGCGTGAATGCCGGTTCGCTGGAGAACCACTTGCTGGAGAAATACGGTTACCCAACCGCAGAAGCGATGGTAGAAAGCGCGTTGTTCCACATCGGCATTCTCGAAGAGCTTGATTTTCACGATATTATCGTTTCTCTTAAAGCGTCTGACGTTCCGATGGCAATTGAAGCTTATACGAAGGCGGCGGAAGTCATCCGTTATCCCCTTCATCTGGGCATTACGGAGGCGGGTACGCTGTTCTCCGGCACGGTCAAAAGCGCGGCGGGTCTTGGCGTGCTGTTAAATGCCGGCATCGGCAACACGATGCGTATTTCGCTCAGCGCCGATCCGGTAGAGGAGATCAAAGCGGCCCGCGAGCTTCTTAAAGTATTTGGCCTCATTACGGATGCGCCTACGCTTATTTCATGCCCAACTTGCGGTCGGCTCGACATTGATTTGTTTGCAGTGGCAAACGAGGTCGAGGAGTACTTGTCGAAGCTGAAAGTGCCAATCAAAGTATCGGTGCTTGGCTGTGCCGTCAATGGACCTGGCGAAGCTCGCGAAGCGGATATCGGCATTGCCGGAGCTCGCGGGGAAGGCATGTTGTTCAGATACGGGGAAATGATTCGCAAAGTGCCGGAAGCGGATCTGGTCAGCGAACTTAAGAAAGAGATCGATCAAATTGTCGCCGCTTATGAGGAAACCGGCGTTATTCCGGGGCGCAAACATGGTTAAGATGAAGAGAGCCACGATTATTTTGCTTGGGTTGGGCACTCTTGTGCTTGGCGGCTGCGCGGCTAAGGAACAACCTCATTCCAACGTACACCATGCGGCCAACGGAGATCTCCGGGAATTGACTTCATCTTCCCGCACGCTTCCCGACTTCCTGAATACGCAGTCTTCAATCGTGCAGGTGGCTTATCAGGCGGCTGCTACTCTTGGAGACACGCTGCGCTGGATTCCTTGTTACTGCGGCTGCGGCGAAAGTGCAGGTCATCAAAGCAATATGAATTGTTTTATACACGAGATTCGCGAAGACGGATCGATCGAATGGGACGATCATGGCACGAGATGTAACGTGTGCGTAGAGATTGCTTTAACGACGGCCCAGCTCAAGGAGCAAGGTAAGAGCGATCTGGAAATCCGCCAAGCGATCGATGGCAAGTACAGCAAAGGGTATGCAAAAGCGACCGATACGCCGATGCCCCAGAGCTGATCAGAACGGAAATGCGGGTTGATAAATGATGGGCCGTACCGGCGAAGCCAGAACATTCGCTCTCGATCGGCAAGCAATCGAACAGTTATGCGGAGCGGCATCGACGATGCGTGGCGAAGCGTATATGAAAGCCGGCCAAGTACTTTCCGTTAGGAGAGAGGCCGGCGGCAGCGGCTATCGGGCCATCGTTCGAGGCGCGCGGGGCGACCGGCATGAGGTCGAGTTGGCCTGGAACGATACGGATGAAATCGGGGCGTCGTGCGGTTGCGACGCCTATTCGCCGATGGCCTATTGCAAACATATCGCTGCGGCGCTGTTAAAGCTGGCCGCCGATGAAGCCGAAGCTGCAGGCACGAGTGACGCTGGAGAAGAGACGATTACCGAGAAAGACATTCATCTGACGAAACAGGCGATTTTTCTGTTCGACCGGGTGTTGACCAGGCAAGCAGCGGGAAGTATACATGACACGGAAGACGATCTGGCGGATGCGGCGGAGCTCGAAGTCGAATACGCCTGCAAAATCGTCAAAAGTTTTACGAACAAGCCGATGTTTGCTTTGTCGATGAAAATCGGCGTCACGCGCATGTACATCGTTCAGCGGATTAAAGACTTTCTCGCTCATGTGGGGGCGGGGACGGCGATGCCGTTTGCAAAGCACTTCAGCTACGATCCGACCGAGCACATATTTCGGGACAACGACTCTCGAATCGTCTCTTTGCTAATCGAAGCGATGAAAGTCGAGGAAATTTATAAAGATTTGTTCCACTCCTTCTCTTCCTATTCGCACCGAGAAGAGCGGATTCTTGTTGTCCCGCCGGCTATTTGGGAGAAGCTGCTCCCTTTGCTTGAACGGGCTAACGTGACGTATGAAGACAAAAACGTCGGTGTACAGAAGTTCGAGACGATGAGCGGAGCGCTTCCGATCAGCGCCCAACTTAGCCGTGCGGGAGAAGGCTACCAGCTCGAGATCGACGGTCTAAAAAACTCGATTATTATGGAAGACTACGGACACGCCGTCGTGAACGGATTGTTGTTCAAAGCCGATCCGGGTCAATTAAAGAGGATCGCCGATTTGAAAAAAATGTTCCACTATGAGAAACAGGCAAGGCTGCTCATCGTTCCCGAGCAGATCGAACCGTTCATCGACAGAGTCGTACGCGGGCTAAAACAGATCGTCGATGTGCGTATTTCACCGCAAATCGCGGACAAAATCATTAACCCGCCGCTGAATGCGCGTCTTTATCTCGATTTCGAAGACGACAGGCTGCAAGCGCGGCTTGAATACGTCTATGCCGACATCGTCATTTCGCCGCTCCCGCAGCGGGACGTGAAGAACGCTCGCGATGACGTCATCCTCATGCGCGATTTGGACCGAGAAAATCGCATTATGGCGCTGATCGAGCGCGCCTCGTTCAAGTTCAACGGCAAAGACGTGTATCTTGACCATGAGGACGACGTATATGATTTTCTGTATGGCATCCTGCCGCAGCTCGGAGACGATGTCGACATCGTCGCTACGGAATCGGTCCGGACGATTATGGGAGCGGTCGCCTATGAGCCGAAGGCGCGTCTTGATGTCGATCCGTTGACGAATTGGCTGGAAGTGTCGTTCGACATGGAAGGGTTGGAAGAACGGGATATCCAGCAACTGATGCGCAATTTGGCGGAGAAAAAGAAATATTACCGGTTGCCTGGCGGACAGTTTCTGTCGCTCGAGCAGGAAAGCTTTAAGGAGATCAATCGACTGTTCGACGAGCTGGACTTGAAGAAGCCGGACATGGGCACGGCCGAAGGAAATCGGATACGGCTGCCTGCGGTGCGCGGCTTTCAGCTTATGGAGCCGTTCGGCAACTCGACGAGAAACGTTCAACTGGGCAAGGCGTTGCGCAAGCTGTGGGACAATTTGCGCAATCCCGACAATCTCGACTTCGACGTCCCGGCAAGCTTGGATCCGGTCCTTCGCGATTATCAGAAATACGGCTTCCAATGGATGAAGACGTTGTCGCATTACAAGCTGGGCGGCATCCTTGCGGATGACATGGGGCTAGGCAAGACGATTCAGAGCATTGCGTATATGCTCTCGGAGAAAGACGCCGATGCCAAGGATAACGGCTCCGACGGCAAGGCTGCTCCGGCGCCGGTGCTCATCGTTTCCCCGGCGTCGCTGATCTATAACTGGGAACGGGAATGCAAGCGGTTCGCGCCTGATCTTCGGACGGTCGTCGCAGCCGGAGATCGGCAAGAGCGGAATGAACTGCTGTCGGATATTAGCGCCGGAGACGCAGATGTGTGGATTACGTCGTATCCGCTGCTCAGACGGGATATCGAATGGTACGAGAAGCAGCATTTCCGCGCGTTGTTTCTCGACGAAGCGCAAGCGATCAAAAACTACGCTTCGCTTACTTCCCACGCAGTCAGACGGCTGCGGGCGGGCCAGCGATTCGCTTTGACCGGCACGCCGATAGAAAATTCGCTCGACGAGTTGTGGTCGATCTTCGAGGCCATTTTCCCCGGATTGTTCAGCGGCAAAAAATCGTTCTCGGAACTTCCTCGGGACAAAGTCGCGCGTATCGTGCGACCGTTCATTTTGCGCAGGCTGAAGAGCGATGTGCTGAAGGAGCTTCCGGACAAAATCGAAAGCGTCCAGCCGTCCGAGCTGACGTTGGAGCAGAAGGGGCTGTATTTGGCTTACCTGGAGCGGCTCCAATCTGACGTTGTTGCCGATTTGGGGCAAGAAGGAGGCTTCCAGCGCAACCGGATGAAGATTCTCGCCGGGCTGACGCGATTGCGACAGCTCTGTTGTCATCCGTCGCTGTTCCTGGAAGGTTACGAAGGTTCTTCCGGCAAGCTGGAGCAGCTTATGGAAATCATTGAGGAATGCCAGGGGAGCAGCAAGCGGATGCTCATTTTCTCCCAATTCACTTCCATGCTCGGCTTGATTCGGAAAGAGCTCGACGACCGGGAAGTTTCGTATTACTACTTGGACGGATCAACGCCGTCTGAGGAGAGGCTCGCGATGTGCGATTCCTTTAACGGCGGTTCGAAGGATGTCTTCCTCATCTCATTGAAGGCCGGAGGGACGGGACTGAACTTGACGGGGGCGGATACCGTCGTGTTGTTCGACTTGTGGTGGAACCCTGCGGTAGAGCAGCAGGCGGCAGACCGGGCTCATCGGATTGGCCAGAAAAAAGTTGTGCAGGTGATCAAGCTAGTCGCCCAAGGCACGATCGAGGAGAAAATATTGGAGCTTCAGCAGCGCAAAAAAGATTTGATCGACGATGTCATTCAACCGGGTGAGAAGAACACGTCGGCTTTGACGGAAGAAGACATTCGCGAGTTGCTGGAGATTAAGTGAACGTGTAACAGAACGTGACTATATTCGCCGGAAATCGGGCAATACTACCAGGTATAGCCCGGTTCCGGTTGTTTTTTTGTTGCGACCCGCGGGCAAGTTCGGGGAGGATGAGACGAGATGACGTTAAGCATGGTGCTTATGCTCGTTCAAGTGTTTTTTGCCGTCGTAATCGGCGTTTATTTTTGGAATCTGCTGCGCAATCAGAAAACAAATCGCAGCGCGGTAGACAGAGAGTCGCGTAAAGAGATGGAGAAGCTGCGTAAGCTCCGCTCGATTTCCTTGACGAAGCCGCTGTCGGAGAAGACGCGCCCGGCTACGCTTCAAGATATCGTCGGCCAGAAGGAAGGGCTGCGCGCTCTGAAAGCCGCGCTATGCAGCAGCAATCCGCAGCATGTCATCGTTTACGGCCCGCCGGGCGTCGGCAAGACGGCGGCTGCGCGTGTTGTCCTGGAGGAAGCGAAGAAAAACAAGCTTTCTCCGTTCCGCGCGGAAGCGAAATTTACCGAGATCGATGCGACGACGGCGAGGTTCGACGAACGCGGCATCGCCGACCCGCTGATCGGCTCCGTGCACGATCCGATCTATCAAGGCGCTGGCGCGATGGGCGTGGCGGGCATTCCGCAACCGAAGCCGGGGGCGGTCACGAAAGCGCACGGGGGCATTCTGTTTATCGATGAAATCGGCGAACTGCATCCGATTCAACTGAATAAGCTGCTGAAAGTGCTCGAAGATCGCAAAGTGTTTCTCGAGAGCGCGTATTATCATGCCGAAGATACCAATATTCCTCTGTATATACACGACATTTTCCAGAACGGATTGCCTGCGGATTTTCGGCTTGTGGGCGCAACGACGAGGTCCCCGAGCGAGCTTCCGCCAGCGCTTCGCAGCCGCTGCATGGAAGTTTATTTCCGTCCTTTGCTGCCGGACGAAATTGCGGAGATCGCCGAAAACGCGATTCGGAAAATCGGATTCGAGCCACGCAAAGACGCGCTCGACGTCGTGAAACGTTATGCGACGAACGGCCGTGAAGCGGTTAACGTCGTGCAGTTAGCGGCGGGCCTGGCCATTTCGGAAAATCGGCAGGATTTGGGCGCTCCCGATGTGGAATGGGTCGTTAATAGCAGCCAATTGGCGCCAAGACCGGATCGCAAAGTACCGGAAAAACCGCAAGTCGGTTTCGTGAACGGCCTCGCAGTATATGGGCCGAGCATGGGAGCATTGCTCGAAATCGAAGTAACCGCCATTCCCGCGCCTAGCGGCAAAGGGCAAATCAACATTACCGGCGTCGTTGAAGAAGAAGAGCTTGGCGGCGGTCAGCGTACGCTCCGTCGCAAAAGCATGGCGAAAGGATCGCTCGACAACGTTCTGACCGTGCTGAGAAGAATCGGTTTCCATCCTGACGGGTTCGACCTGCACATCAATTTCCCGGGCGGCACGCCCGTAGACGGTCCATCGGCGGGCGTCGCTATGGCAGTCGCCATCGCATCGGCCATGACGAAGCAACCGGTGGACAACAAACTGGCGATGACAGGCGAACTCAGCATACACGGAGCGGTAAAACCGGTCGGCGGCGTCGTCGCCAAAGTCGAAGCGGCGTTCCAGTCGGGCGCGGATACGGTTCTCATTCCGAAGGAGAACTGGCAGGCGATCTTCGAGGGACTCGAAGGCGTCAAAGTGATTCCGGTCGATCGGCTGGAGGACGTATTCCGTCATGTGTTCGGTGAAGAGAAGACCTGGATGGACGACAGATGGCGTATCGGCGAACTGCCTCTCGGCGCGGATGCTTTCGCCGCCGCTCCCGCAGGCGTGCTGCACGCAGGCATCGCGCACACGGATATGGGACCGACTGCTGGCGGACGCTGGATCGAAGGATAATTTGCGCACTGAGCTAGGGGTAAATACATGGCCGTCCCGAGGGGCGGCTTTGCTTTTTTGCGGCGGCCTCACACATTTGATACAATGACGGGAGTGTTTGAAATCGTTCCAAAACTGCGAGGTGCGTCAAATATGGGTTCGAGCAAACTGAAAAGCCGTACCATTCCGCTGCTGCCTTTAAGGGGGTTGCTCGTCTATCCTAGCATGGTGCTCCATCTCGACGTCGGGCGCGAGAAATCCGTTAAGGCGCTGGAGCAATGTATGATCGACGACCATATGATCCTTCTCTGCTCTCAATCCGAGGTAAACATCGAGGAGCCGACGCAGGAGGATATTTACCGGATAGGTACGATTGCCAAAGTACGCCAGATGCTGAAGCTGCCTAACGGCACGATTCGGGTGCTGGTCGAGGGGGTAAGCCGCGCCGAGATCGAGCAATATTTGCCGAGCGACGAGTATTATGAAGTGCTCGCGCACGAATTGGTCGAAGGCCAGACGAACGACTCCGAGTTGGATGCGCTTATGCGAGCCGTGTTAAGTCAGTTCGAGCACTACATCAATCTGTCGAAAAAAGTGACGCCAGAGACGCTTGCCGCTGTGACCGACATCGACGATCCCGGTCGGCTTGCGGACGTCATTACAAGTCACTTATCGCTGAAAATAAAAGACAAGCAAGAAATTCTCGAGACGGTCGAAGTGCGCCCGCGCCTCGAGAAGCTGCTCGATTATCTGAACAATGAACGCGAAGTGCTCGAGCTCGAGCGTAAAATTAGCCAACGCGTTAAGAAACAGATGGAGAAGACGCAGAAGGAATATTATCTTCGCGAGCAGATGAAGGCGATTCAGAAGGAACTCGGTGACAAGGAAGGCCGTGCAGGCGAAGTCGAGGAACTGAAGGCGCAGCTGGCGGAAGCGGATTTGCCTGAGAAGATCGCGACGAAAGTCGCAAAAGAGATCGATAGGCTGGAGAAAATGCCTGCGGCCTCTGCTGAAGGCGGCATTATCCGTACGTACGTAGAATGGCTGCTTGCATTGCCTTGGACGAAGATGACGGAAGACGACCTAGACATCGTCAAGGCGGAACATATTTTGAACGAAGAGCATTACGGCCTCGACAAGCCGAAGGAACGGGTGCTCGAATATTTGGCCGTTCAGAAGCTCGTCAAGAAGCTGAAAGGGCCGATCCTGTGCCTCGTCGGACCTCCGGGAGTCGGCAAAACATCGCTCGCCAAGTCGATTGCGAAATCACTCGGACGTGAGTTCGTGCGAATTTCCCTTGGCGGCGTACGCGACGAAGCGGAAATTCGCGGTCATCGTCGGACGTATGTCGGGGCGATGCCGGGGCGCATCATTCAGGGGATGAAAAGCGCAGGCTCCGCGAACCCGGTATTCCTGCTTGACGAGATCGACAAGATGGCGATGGATTTCCGGGGCGACCCGGCGTCAGCGCTTCTCGAGGTGCTAGATCCCGAACAGAACTCGACGTTCAGCGACCACTACGTTGAAGTGCCGTACGACCTGTCGAACGTCATGTTCGTGACAACGGCGAACGTCGTGCATAACATTCCGCGCCCGTTGCTCGACCGTATGGAACTTCTTCATGTGCCCGGTTATACCGAACTGGAGAAAGAGCAGATCGCCGAGCGGCATTTACTTCCGAAACAGAAGCGGGATCACGGCCTCGAATCGGACCAACTCGTGCTGGAGCAGGACGCACTTGTGTCGCTCATACGTCACTATACGCGAGAAGCAGGCGTGCGCAATATGGAGCAACAACTCGCGTCCCTTTGCCGTAAAGCGGCAAAAGCCATCGTCGCTGATCCTTCGGTCGTTCCGATTGTTGTTAACGTTGACAAACTCAAAGAGTGGCTCGGGCCGCCGAAGTTCCGCTACGGCATGGCCGAGCAGGAAGACCAGATCGGCGCCGCGACAGGGCTTGCCTGGACGGAAATGGGCGGAGTCACGCTTGTTATCGAAGTAACCGTCATGCCGGGAAGCGGGAAGCTGACGTTGACCGGACAGTTAGGCGACGTGATGAAAGAGTCGGCGCAAGCGGCGTTCAGCTATACGCGAAGCCGCTCCAAGGAGCTCGGCATCGATCCTCAGTTCCACGAGAAGAACGATATACACATTCATATCCCGGAAGGCGCCACCCCGAAAGACGGCCCTTCGGCAGGCATAACGCTCGCTACCGCGCTGATCTCGGCATTGTCGAACCGCAAAGTGAACCGCTCGGTCGCGATGACCGGCGAGATCACTCTTAGGGGCAGAGTGCTGCCGATCGGGGGGTTGAAAGAAAAATCTCTTGCTGCACATCGGGCGGGCATTACGAAAGTGCTTCTTCCGATAGACAACGAGCGCGATTTGAAAGACATCCCGGAAAGCGTGAGGGAGACCATGACTTTCGTTCCGGTATCTCACATAGACGAAGTGCTGGCGCATGCGCTAGTCGAGCCTTTGGAACGAATGCCCGGCAATGCGGACATTGGGGATTCGCCGAGGAAAGCCGATGCCGATGCTTCCGTGCATCCCGCCTCGGTGAATGACGAGCCGGAGGAGACGCCGCCGCTCGGAACACATTGATGGGAGAAATCACGGGTTATGAAGATCAAACAGACGGAATTTGTCATTAGCGCGGTCGGTCCAGCCCAATATCCGGAATCCGGATTGCCTGAAGTGGCGCTGGCCGGCCGATCCAACGTAGGGAAGTCTTCCCTGATTAACAAAATGCTGCTGCGGCGTAACTTGGCCCGAACAAGTCAGCAGCCCGGCAAAACGCAAACGCTGAACTATTACCGAATCAACGGGGATGTCGGAGAGCTTTATTTCGTCGACTTCCCCGGCTACGGTTATGCGAAGGTATCCAAGTCGGAACGCGAGGCTTGGGGCAAAATGATCGAACGTTATTTGCGCGGACGCGAGCCGCTCAAATTGGTGCTCCAACTCGTCGATTTGCGTCACCCGCCATCCGCCGACGACATTCGGATGTATGAATGGCTGTCCCACTACGAGATTCCGATGACCGTCGTGGCGACGAAGGCGGATAAAGTGAGTCGGTCGCAATGGCAGAAACATATGAAGATTATTCGCCAAAGCTTAGGCATGCCCGGCCACGTTCCGCTGTTGTTGTTTTCCTCCGAGACAGGGCAGGGAAGAGAAGAATTATGGAGCTTGATCGAGCAATCGGCCGCTCTTGCCGCCGGATCCCCCTCCGAACCCGCCAACAACGTGCAGGAAACAGAGGATAACGCATAAAAGGCGCCCGCAATCGCGGGAGGAATCGTTTTTTGAGTGTTTTTTCCGTAAAAATCACGTTCGGAACGCAGGAAACGTCTTGCGAATTCGCGTATAATTAGATTTAGATCATGCGCAATACAATCGCAAGACAACGGGAATTGAGGAGATTTTTATGGCTCAACGCGTAGCCACGGAGTATGTCAATGCCAGCCTGACAGTAACCGAAACCGAAATGCCGAAGTTGATCGCCTTGTGCGAAGTTCAGCAAGTCAGACAGCAAGTGTTTGTGCTGGACAACGGCAATCAGGAAGTCGTGCTCGAAGAAGATGTCGGCGGGGAAGCCATTCGCCTGCGCTTCGAAAGAATGAACGGACAGTACAAATGCGTACTGACGTGCAGAGTCGTTCAGCCGAAATTGACCAACGTTTTGCGGAAGCTTGTCTCGACGTTTAAGGGAGACGCGGTCGTCAATCGGATTTATAACGAATTTACGATGATTTATCATTACATCCAGGGCAGTGTCGTAAGAATCGTGGAAAGCGCGGGAACGCAGCTAAAGACGGTTTACGAATATCGGGATACGGTCGGCATGCTGGAATCGCGGTTCCAATCATGCAGCGTTGAAGAAGAAATCGAACGTTTGCGCGGCTCGGTCAACGAGCTTCTCGACTTGCGCAACCAGACGAAGGAAGTTGCGTTGCTTTCCGACATCGACCAAAGATTGAAGTATCATAGCCGCCTGCTTTTCGCGCTCGAAGCGTAAAACGGAACAAACGGCATATAGGATGAAGGAGCCATGGTGATGGCTCCTTTTCCATTCTCGGAATAAGGATCCGCGCTCAAGCCGGGCCTGGAAATCGGGCGGGAACGAGCCTATGAAACTCGTCAAAAAAAAGGGTTGCATTTACCCGGGATAGATGTTATTTTTAGATTCGTTGACAACGCAATACATTAGGAACCAGGATTCACTCAAGGATATGCGGTGGAGCAAATTCCCTCCAAGTGAATGACGTAGGTCCTAGCGGATGAAATCAGTTTCACATTTTATTCCTAGGAAGGGGGAACCGAAAGATGGAATATTCGACTTTCGGACGGCACGTTGCGGTAGACACATGGGGAGGAAACGTTGACATCTTGAACAACGCTGAACTTCTCCAAGCTCACATGGTAGAGGCAGCAGAAGCATGCGGTGCGACTGTTCTCTCGGTTCAAGCGAAACAATTCGAACCTCAAGGTGCAACCGTATTGGTATTGCTTTCGGAGAGCCACATCTCCATTCACACGTATCCTGAGAGAGGCTTTGCCGCAATCGATTGCTACACCTGCGGCGAGACGGTCGATCCTCAGCTGGCGATTGACTATCTCGTAGACGTCATCAAGCCGGAAAAAACTTACGCGAAGAAGCTAGTACGCGGACTTGGCGAAATGCAAGTCGTCGAACCGACGATCAAGCAAGTCGAGCTCGTTAAATAATTCAACGATCGAAGCCCGGGAGAGCGATCTCCCCGGCTTTTTTATTTCCCGGTAACGCCGGAATAGCGCTATCGATATTGGTCGACAATAAAAGAAATGCCAGGCAGCCGTTTTCATAAACTTTTCATATTTTGAAGACGAGCCGCTGCGCGATTATGTTATAATAATCGTTGAGCTTAACGGGTCTGATCTTACTCCCATGCAGAAAGTCAGGTGAATGCCATGCATCTTATCGTCGTCGGATTGAATTATCGAACCGCACCGGTCGAAATCAGAGAACGTTTCGCATTAGCCGAAGCGGAGATGCCGACGGCTTTGCAAGGGCTAAAGATGACCACGGGTTTTCTTGAAGGAGTTATCGTCGCGACGTGCAACCGGACGGAAATTTACGCCGTCGTCGACAGGCTTCAGCTATGCGGCCATTACATTCGCGCGTTTATGGAACAATGGTTCAACATTCCGCGCCAACAATTCAATTCGCACCTATACATGTACGAGGACGAGCGCGCTGTCGAACATTTGTTCCGTGTGACGAGCGGACTAGATTCAATGATAATTGGCGAGACGCAGATTCTCGGCCAAGTGCGGGATGCTTTCCAACTTGCGCAAGAGCAGCAAGCAACGGGGACGTTGTTTAACCGCTTGTTCCGACAAGCAATTACGCTGGCGAAGAGAGCCCACTCCGAGACTTCAATCGGCGAGAACGCCGTATCCGTAAGTTATGCGGCCGTAGAGCTCGGCAAACGGATTTTCGGCCGATTCGACGACAAGAAAGTGATGATCGTCGGTGCCGGCAAGATGAGCGAGTTGACGGCACAGCACCTTCACTCGAACGGCGCGAAGCAAGTATTCGTTGTGAACCGGACCGTGGAGAAGGCGGAGGAACTGGCAAGAAAGTTCCAAGGCACGGCGATGGCGCTCGATGCTGCGCTCGTGAAGCTGAAGGAAGCGGACATCGTCATCAGCAGTACGGGAGCGGATCGGTTCGTCTTGACGCGCAAAGACGTTGAGGCAGCGATGGCCGTTAGGCGCAACAAGCCTTTGTTTCTGATCGATATTGCTGTGCCGCGGGACATCGATCCGGCTTGCGGCGAATTATCCAACGTGTTTTTGTACGATATCGACGATTTGGAAGGTATCGTAGAGACAAACTTGGCGAAAAGACGTAAAGAAGCCGAGATTATCGAGGACATGATCGAGTTGGAGCAGGAAGCTTATCAGCAATGGTACGCGACGCTTGGCGTCAGCCCTCTGATCCGGGCGCTTCAGGAGAAAGCGGCTGCCATCCAGCAAGAGACGCTGGATAGCTTGCTGCGCAAACTGCCTGAACTCGACGAGCGCCAGACGAAAGTCGTCCGCAAGCTGACGAAAAGCATCGTGAATCAGATTATTCACGACCCGATATTGAGAATTAAGGAACTGGCCGTCGACAAAAAAGGCGACGACGCGATGAAGCTGTTCGTGCAGATGTTCGCGCTCGAAGACGATGTCGAACGTTTGAAGGCGGAAGCGAAAGCTGCCGAGAAAGCACGGAAAACAAGCTCGGTTTCGGCAGCAAACGGCGCTGTTGCGGAATCCCCCGGCAATGGAGCGGATAAAGCAAGCGGCGTACGCGGCGTAGACCAGTTGCTGTCGCAGCTCGCCGGGGCGCTTCGATAACGCGATGGAATTTGGAGGCGTTGCCCCCCATGGTTACACAGGATTGGTTAACCGACGCGGTTCTTTATATATACGCCCTGAGCTTGCTCTTTTTCGTTTCCGACGCCGCCTCCGGCAATCGGAGTGCGAAAAGGGTCGGAACAGGGCTGCTTGTTTTTGTGTGGATACTGCAGGGCGGTTTCCTAATGGCGTTGTTGTTCGATCGCTTTTCCGTTCCGCAGCTCACCATCAAAGACTATTTGTTTTTTGTCTCTTGGTTGCTTGTGTCGGTCTCTTTTATACTCAATAGACTGATGCGAGCGGAACTGCTCGTCCTACTCGTTAACGTCGTCGGTTTCGCGGTGCTCGCTCTTAATCTCATCGCACGTCCGCAGCACAACGTATCGCTTCAGCCTTGGGAAGTGGCGAGGCGGCTGCTAATCGTTCATGTCGGATTCATTACACTTGCTTTCGCGATTTTGACAGTGACGGCGGTTCTTGGACTGATGTATTTATTTCTTCATACCAGATTAAAGAAAAAGAAATGGACTCACGTCATGCACCGGATGCCGAGCCTGGAATGGATTGATCAATATGCGTACCGGGCTGGTTTAATCGGCGTTCCGCTGCTTCTGCTCTCGCTTTCGACAGGGACGGCCGCGTTATTGACGGAAGGTACGATCGCGGATTTGCTGGACGGTAAAGTATTGTTGTCGTTCGCAGCCGGCATCGCTTATGCCGTCTACTTGGTTCGCCGATTGGCAGGCAAGGACGACGGCTCGAAGCTCGCGGGTTGGAACTTGCTCGGCTACAGCTTTCTTGTGATTGGTTTCTTCGTGAATTCGGATTCTTCCTTTCACCAAATGGTATAGAGGGCGTTCGCGACTTCGAGAGGCTATTAGTTACACTAAACGTAACTACAGTGCACTATTTTCGCGATCAAAACCGGACTTTTTGAAAAACCACTCGAAAGGGGGGGCGATCGTAATGGCGCAATGGTATCCTCTGTTACTGAGAATGGACGGGCGACCGTGTCTTGTTGTGGGCGGAGGGGAAGTAGCCGAACGAAAGACGGAAGGGCTGCTGGATGCAGGCGCTTCCGTTACGATCGTCAGCCCTGCCGCGACACCGAGATTGTCGGAATGGGCGGCGACCGGTCGTTTGCGCTGGCTGGTGCGACAAGCGGCAGGCACCGATGTCGAAGGGGCGACGCTTGTGTTCGCGGCGACGGACGATCCGGACGTAAACCGGGCGATCGCGGACGCTGCGCGTGAACGAGGCATTCCCGTTAACGTTGCGGACGACGGGGAGGCGGGCGATTTCCTCGTTCCGGCTACGGTAAGGCGCGGCGAGCTCATCTTGGCGGCTAGCGCCTCCGGGGCGGGACCGGCGTTCGCCTCCCGCATAGCGAGAGAATTGGCGACTAGTTACGGACCGGACTATGCTAGTCTCGTCGACACTTTAAAGGAGATCCGCCAGTTCGTGAAGACGCAAGTAATAGATGCTACGGAACGGCGTAAGCTGTTGCGCGCGGCGTCTGGCGATGAAGCGATTGCGATCTGGCGGAAGCATAACGGAGAGATGGGTTTGCCACAATTGTTGGAAATTTTGCGGCAGATCGCAAACGGGCACAACGCAGAGACGGAATAGGAAAAGCACAACTAACGCCGATTGCAGGAAGGGGATCATATAAATGCGCAATATTGTCGTTGGGTCCAGACAAAGTATGCTCGCGCTTACGCAAACGAACCAGACGATCGAATCTTTGAGACGGATATGCGCCGCGGAGAAGCTCGATTATTCGTTCGAGGTGAAGCCGATCATTACGCGGGGGGACCGCATTCTCGACGTGACGTTGTCGAAAGTGGGCGGTAAAGGGCTCTTCGTCAAAGAAATCGAAGAGGCGCTTCTGAGCGGGGAAATCGATATGGCGATTCACAGCATGAAGGATATGCCGTTTGAATTGCCAGAAGGTCTGATGATCGGCGCCGTACCTGAGCGCGAAGATCCGAGAGATTGCCTTGTCGGCAAAGGCGGCCGCAAGCTCGATGAGTTGCCGACCGGTGCGCTCGTCGGTACGAGCAGCTTGCGCAGAGCTGCGCAATTGAAAGCTTACCGGCCGGATTTGCGCATCGAGTCGATTCGCGGTAATATCGATACTCGCTTGCGTAAGCTCGAAGATGAAGGCTTCGATGCGATATTCCTTGCGGCGGCCGGTTTGCACCGTATGGGGTGGAAAGATCGAATCACCGAATACTTGTCTCCGGATATCGTCTTGCCGGCCGTGGGCCAAGGTGCGCTGGCGATCGAATGCCGTGGAGACGACAAGGATTTGCTTGACGTGCTGGCGAGATTGAACGATGAACGGACGTCGCGCAACGTGGCTGCCGAGCGACGGCTTCTCGGTTTGCTGAACGGTGGCTGCCAAGTGCCGATCGGCGCCTTCGCTGAGACGTCGAACGCTGATGATGTTCGGCTGGTCGGCATGGTTGCCTCTCCGGACGGTACGCGTGTGTTGAAGGAAAAGGCGGAAGGCGACGACCCGTCGAACGTCGGTACTGTAGTCGCGCGTGCGCTGCTAAGCCGCGGCGCGGACGAATTGCTGGCGGAAGCGAGGGAGTAGCCGGATGAACAAGGGGAAAGTGTATTTGGTCGGCGCGGGACCGGGAGATCCGAAACTGATTACGGTACGCGGCCTTGAAGCGCTTAAGCGGGCAGATGCAGTCGTATACGACCGCCTTGCCGGTCCGCAACTGCTGAATCACGTTCGGTCCGATGCCGAGAGAATCTATGTCGGCAAGCTGCCTGACCGTCACACGATGAAGCAGGAAGAGATTAATCGACTGCTTGTCAAGCTGGCTCTGCAAGGGAAGGATGTCGTTCGGCTGAAGGGCGGGGACCCGACCGTATTCGGCAGAGTCGGCGAGGAAGCCGGATTGCTGCGTGAGAACGGCGTCGAGTACGAGATCATACCGGGGATTACATCCGCAATCGCCGTTCCGGCCTATGCGGGCATACCGGTTACCCATCGGGAGCTTGCGTCATCTTTCTCCGTCATTACCGGCCACGAAAGCCCGGACAAGCTCGATCATTCGATCTACTGGGACAAAGTGACGAACGCGACGGGTACGCTCGTTTTCTTGATGGGTGTGGCCAAACTCGATTATATTAGCGAACAATTGATCAAATACGGCAGATCCGCGGATACGCCGGTCGCGCTCGTTCAATGGGGAACGAGGGCAGAGCAGCGGGCGGTAACAGGGACGCTAGGAACGATCGTTGGAATCGTGGCGGAAGCCGGCCTCAAACCTCCGGCGGTCATCGTCGTCGGCGAAGTCGTTCGACAACGCGAGACGCTCGCATGGGTCGAGCGCAAGCCGCTCTTTGGGCGGCGCGTGCTCGTGACGCGCGCGCGCGCCCAGGCGAGCGAACTTGTCGAAAGAATAGACGAGCTAGGAGGGGAGCCGTACGAGTTCCCCGTGATCGAGACGCGGTTGCCGACTTCGGCCGGGGAGATCGCGAGAATCGAATCCGCATTCGCTCAAGCGGAAATATATGATTGGGTAATGTTGACAAGTGTTAACGGTGTCGATTATTTCTACCGCTGGCTCGATCGGTGCGGCGTCGACATCCGGAAATTCGCGCGTGCGAAGTTCGCGGCTGTCGGTCCGAAGACGGCTGCGGCGCTGGCGGCACGCGGCGTCCGGGCCGATCTGCTGCCGGAGAGCTTCCGTGCGGAAGGGCTGCTGGACAGCCTGGAGGGTCTCATCGCGCCGGGGCAAACCGCGCTACTGCCAAGAGGCGATCTCGCTCGGGAGACTTTGTCTGCGGAGCTGAGAGCGAAGGGCGTGCGAACGGTCGAAATCGACGTATACGAGACGTCGATGTGCGTGCCTAGCGATCCGTGGTTGCCGGAGATGTTGGCTGGCGGCGAGATTCACGTCGTTACGTTCACGAGTTCTTCCACGGTCGTAAATCTGATTCGGGCGCTGAAGGAACTTGGCATGGAGGATCCTATTCGGGCGCTGAACGGCGTCGACATCGCTTGCATTGGCCCAGTGACCGCGAGAACAGCCGAAGAGCACGGGCTGACGGTGACGATCATGCCCGATGAATATACGATAGATGGATTGGTAGAGGCGCTCGTTGCTGGGCGTCGTCAAGCGAAAGGGGAATAACAAAATGGCATTTCCGACAGTACGACATCGCAGATTAAGAAGCAGCGCGGCTATGCGCGATTTGGTGAAGGAAACGATTCTCGGCGTGAACGACCTGATTTATCCGATTTTCGTAACGGAAGGCGAAGGCGTCAAGGAAGAGATTGCTTCGATGCCGGGGGTGTATCACTGGTCGTTGGATACGCTCGAGAAGGAACTTGCGGAGACGGTTGCGCTAGGCATCAAGGCGGTGCTCGTGTTCGGCGTTCCGGACAGTAAAGACGCCGTCGGCACATCCGCATTTGAAGAAATGGGTATTACGCAACGTGCGATTCGCCGCATGAAAGAGTTGCATCCTAATCTTGTCGTCATTGCGGATACTTGCCTGTGTCAGTATACCGATCATGGTCATTGCGGCGTCGTTCACAAAACGGAGAACGGAGCGATCATTGGCAACGACGATTCGCTCGAGTTGCTGGCGAGAACGGCTGTCTCCCAGGCGAGAGCGGGAGCCGACATCATCGCGCCTTCCAACATGATGGATGGTTTCGTAACCGCCATCCGCGGAGCACTCGACGCTGCAGGATTCGAGAATACGCCGATCATGTCGTACTCGGTCAAATACTCGTCCGCTTATTACGGTCCTTTCCGCGAAGCGGCGCATTCGACGCCTCAGTTCGGCGACCGTAAGACGTACCAGATGGATCCGGCCAACGTACGCGAGGCGCTGAGAGAGGCCGAATCCGACGTGGCGGAAGGAGCGGATTTCCTGATGGTGAAGCCGGGACTCGCTTACCTGGACATCGTCCGGATGCTTCGCGATCGTTACGAGCTTCCGATTGCGATCTATAACGTAAGCGCGGAGTACAGCATGGTGAAAGCGGCCGCCCTTCAAGGCTGGATCGACGAGAAGGCGATCGTGCTGGAGACGTTGACGGGCATGAAGCGAGCAGGCGCGGACCTGATCATTACGTACCATGCGAAAGATGTCGCTCGTTGGCTGCGGGCAGAATAACGTGAGCGGCTAATGAAGAAGAGCGCGCCTGGATGCGCGCTCGAACGTTTAGCTCCGGAGCTTCTGTAAGTTGAGCTTGTACTCGTTAATTCCGAACAGCAGGACGCCGCGCTGCTCAAGCTCCCGGATGACGTCCGACAACACGGTTTTGGCGACGCCGGCCATTTGAGCGAGTTCATCGTAATTCAGCGACATCGGGATGGAGATTAGATGGGCGTCCCGTTTGCCGTTTTTGTTGGCGAGTGTGATGATGCTTTTTAACACGCGTGTCCTGCCGTCGAGGAAGGTCAAATCGTTCACGTGTTCGTTGGTGGCGCGAAGCCTTCGGCAAAGTTCGGCCAAAATTCCGCGCGTAATGTCGAAGTGTTGCTGCATCAAGGTCATAAAGTGCTCGCTTGTCAGTTCCAGCACTGTTGTAGCCTCAAGCGTCTGGGCGGAAGCCGAACGGGGTCTGCCGTCAAGCAGGGACAGCTCGCCGAAGCTTTCGCCTCCGTTGACAAGGGAAAGCACTTTCTCTTCGCCGGCGCCGCTTTTTGTGAACAGCTTGATTGAGCCGCTTAGCACCACGTAGAACGTCGTACCCAGTTCTTTCTCATGAAAAAGGATCGTGCCCCCGGGCAAACTCCTTCTGTGGGATATCCGTAAAATGTGTTCCAATTGTTCGTCGTTAAGGTTGTCGAAGAGCGACACCTTCTTCAGCCACTCGATCATCGCGTTCACTCCCGCAAAGCCTGTTCCATAGGCGGATTATCTGTTGGATGTTAATCCCATTCAGTGTACCATAGCCTTTTCAAATTCTGATAGTAGGAAGTGGCGAATATGAGCGAAAATCAGCGAACGCGCGTCGATACGCGCTCCAAGGCGGCATTCGAGGCGGCGAAACGTGTCATTCCCGGCGGTGTTAACAGCCCCGTACGAGCTTTCAAATCGGTCGGCGTCTCTCCTCTTGTGATCGATCGGGCGACCGGCAGTCGCATTACGGACATCGACGGGCAGACGTATATAGATTACGTGCTCAGCTGGGGGCCTCTCATTGCGGGCCACGCGCATCCGGAAGTCGTCGAGGCGATCAAACGGACTGCGGAAAAAGGAACGAGCTTTGGCGCACCGACCGAGTTGGAGACGATGATGGCAGAGCTCGTATGCGAGCGTGTGCCGTCCGTAGACGTCGTGCGCATGGTTAACTCGGGCACCGAAGCGACGATGAGCGCTTTGCGCCTTGCACGGGGTTACACAAAGCGGAGCAAAATATTGAAGTTCGAAGGCTCGTATCATGGTCATGCGGATAGCTTGCTTATCAAGGCGGGATCCGGCGTCGCTACGCTTGGGCTGCCGGACAGCCCCGGCGTACCGGAAAGCGTCGCCTCTCACACCCTCACCGTCCCGTACAATGATCTCGAGTCCGCCAAGGTGGCATTCGAGCGTTACGGCGAAGACATCGCGGCCGTTATCGTCGAACCGATCGCTGGCAATATGGGCGTCGTTCCGCCGTTGCCTGGATTTCTAAGCGGCCTTCGGGAGCTGACGACGAAATATGGCAGCTTGCTTATTTTCGACGAAGTGATGACCGGTTTTCGCGTCCACTTGAATTGCGCGCAAGGGTTGTACGGCATTACCCCGGATTTGACGTGTCTGGGTAAAGTGATCGGAGGCGGCCTGCCTGTCGGCGCGTACGGCGGCAAGCGGGAAATCATGGAACAGATGGCGCCGGTCGGCCCGATTTATCAGGCGGGCACTTTGTCCGGCAACCCGCTTGCGATGGCGGCAGGATATACGACGTTAAAACTGATGACGGAAGACTCTTACAAGTTGCTGGAGCGACTGTCCGCCCGTCTGCAAGTCGGGTTGGAACGCAACGCGGCGGAAGCGGGAATCCCGATGACGATCAACCGCGTCGGCTCGATGGTGTGTCCGTTCTTCACGGACAAGTACGTCATCAACTACGATATGGCGAAAACGGCGAACACGGAGCGGTTCCGCACCGTTTTCCGTCGACTGCTCGACAACGGCGTTAACATTGCGCCGTCGCCGTTCGAAGGCTGGTTCGTCTCGACCGCTCACAGCGAAGACGATATCGATGCGACGATTGAGGCCCACCGCTTCGCTCTAGCGAAATTGTAATCCGGACAAAGCAAGTCCCCAGGCTGTTAATGGCTTGGGGTTTTTGCTTTTTTCAGCCGCCAACGGAAGTAGGGTTGTTTCTATTTCAGGCATGCCCGCCCATCCCCGGCATATAGATAATTAGTGAATCGTATGTCCCGGACCGGCTTCGCGGCCGGAGCGGGCGCTTATGCCGAAAGGAGGACTTCATCGTGACGGATGAGAGAAACGGGCTTCGTTTCGATATTTACGAGCGGGTCCAGTTGTCTGACGACGCTGCAGCGATCGCCGAACTGGAAGAGATCGAGCTGGTTCCGCATATGAGGGCGCTGTCGGAAGACGATCAGGTGCTGTTGAAGGGTCATTTGCTTTTGTCCGGCGTGTACAAGGCGCAGGAAGCAGATGGGGTTTCCCAACTGGAACACTGGATCCCGGTGGAAATTTCGTTGCCGCTAGACAGGGTACAAAGCGTGGAGGAACTGGCTGTGGAGATCGATAACTTCGACATCGATCTCGTATCGAATCGTTCCCTTAACGTGACGGGAGTGCTCGCCTTGAGAGGGCTGCAAGTGCAAGCTGCGCACAGTCCGGTGTGGAGGGACGACAGCTTCACCGTTGTCCACCAGGCTGATTCCGAAGAAGCGAGTCAATGGCGGGAAAATGAGCTTGATGAAAACGCGGCTGCGCCCATATCCGCATTGGCGGGAGAGCACGAATTGTCCGAGCAGGGCCGCGAAGATGACTGGGGATTGCAAGCGGAAGTCGACCAAGCGATCGCCCCGGATCCGTCCGGAGAAAACGGCTGGCTGTCGATGTTCCAACATTTAGAGGAAACTCGACAGCCGGAGGCATTGCAGTGGGAGGATGTGGCTGCCGAGCCGCAATTGGAACAGTCGCAGCAATCGTCTTTCGGAGACGTGACGGCGGAACGGCTATTGTCCGAGGCGGAAGTCAGGCAGCAAGAGCCGCCGCGCATCGTTGAGTCTGTCGCGCCGGCAGAAGAGAAAGCCGAATTGCGAGTGGGACTCGGAGGCAAGTCGTTCGATACTTATGCACTTCAAGCACAACAGGCGCAGTCGGGCGTTGGCCTGCTGTCGCAATTGGGCGATAAGGGCGCGAAGCGGGAAGCCGAGCAGCGGGAGCAGGAAGCCGCGATTGCGGAGGAACAAGCGCTTGCCGCCAAAAACAATCCACAGACGTCCGGCGACGAAGTGGAATGGACGCGGCTTTTTCTGAACGCAGGTTCGCAAGCCCAATCGTTCCGTAAGGTGCGTATGTGCATCGTCCAGAAGGAAGATACACTCGATGCGATCGCCAGCCGTTATAATGTGCAAGCAAGGGAACTGCAGCTGCATAACCGGCTTCACGAGCCATATTTGTCCGAAGGTCAAGTGTTGTACATTCCGTAAAGCCGCAAGATGAACTGCAATGTAACGATTCGTTTCTTCTTGGACCCGTTCTTCCGCTCCGGCGGGGGACGGGTCTATTCGCTTCTGGGCATGTGGCCATATTGACTCTCTCACGGGCGAAAGGTAAAATAGTTAGCAATGACAAGGATAGGGAAGAGCAAACGTGTCGACCCACAGAGAGCGAAACTGCCGAACGTCGGCGCTGGAAGGTTTCGCGGGAACAGACTGACTGCGAGTCGCCCTGGAGTTTTCCGCACGACCCCGCGCTTCGGCGCGCGTGAGTCCGGAACGGTAGCAACCGTTATTTTGCACAGAGTGCCGTCATGCCTGCAGAGGCCGGGCGGAACGAAGGTGGTACCACGGAAGATAACCTTTCGTCCTTTGCGACGGGAGGTTTTTGTGTTTTTTAGGTTTCAGAGCCCGAAACTGTGTCTCTTGGAGGTTGTGTCACACATGTCAGAATTAGAGCAGAAGCAAGCGACCGAAATGCCTACGACTTATGATCCGACGAGCGCGGAGCGCAAATGGTATGAAATATGGCTGAAGGAAGGGTATTTTCAGGCGGGACGCCGTCCGGACGCGCCGAAATACACGATTGTCATTCCTCCGCCGAACGTGACGGGCATGCTGCATATCGGCCATGCTCTCGATTTCACATTGCAAGATATTATGATTCGCTTTAAGCGCATGCAAGGCTTCGACGCGCTATGGCTGCCGGGCACGGACCATGCGGGCATCGCGACGCAGACGAAAGTCGAGCAGAAGCTGCGCGAAGAAGGCAAGAGCCGTTACGATCTCGGGCGTGAAGCATTCCTGGAGAAAGTATGGGAGTGGAAAGAGCATTACGCCAATACGATACGCGACCAATGGGCGAAAATGGGCCTAAGCCTTGACTATTCCCGAGAGCGTTTCACGCTGGACGAAGGCTTATCCAAAGCGGTTCGCGAAGTTTTCGTGCGTTTGTATAACAAAGGCTTGATCTACCGCGGGAAACGAATTATCAACTGGGATCCGGCAGCGCGCACGGCGCTGTCCGACATCGAAGTCGAATATAAAGAAGTAAACGGCAATCTGTATCACTTGCGTTATCCGCTTGCGGATGGTTCCGGGCATATTACGGTGGCAACGACGCGCCCGGAAACGATGCTCGGCGATACGGCCGTCGCCGTTCATCCTGAAGATGAGCGGTACAAAGCGATCATCGGCAAAATGATTATGCTGCCGATCGTTAACCGCGAAATTCCGATAATCGCTGACGAATACGTCGAGAAGGACTTCGGCAGCGGAGCGGTGAAAATTACGCCGGCGCACGACCCGAACGACTTTGAAGTCGGCGCGCGCCACAATCTCCCGCAGATTACGGTGATGGACGAAGGCGGTCGTATGAACGGCTTCGCCGGCCCGTACGAAGGCATGGATCGAGCCGATTGCCGCAAGGCGATCGTGAAAGATATGCAAGAGCAAGGCATTTGCATCAAAATCGAGGAACACGTTCATCAAGTCGGCCACAGCGAGCGCTCCGGCGCCGTTGTCGAACCGTATTTGTCCACGCAATGGTTCGTCGACATGAAACCGCTGGCTGCCAGAGCGATCGAATCGCAGAAATCGAGCCAAGGCGTTAACTTCGTGCCGGACCGTTTCGAGAAAATTTATTTGAACTGGATCGAGAACGTGCGCGACTGGTGTATTTCCCGCCAGCTTTGGTGGGGCCACCGCATTCCGGCGTGGCACCACGAGACGACCGGAGAAATCTATGTGGGCATGGAAGGGCCCGAAGGTGCCGACGCGCCGGATTCCCCTTGGAAACAAGACAACGATGTGCTTGACACGTGGTTCAGTTCCGCTTTATGGCCGTTTTCGACGCTCGGCTGGCCGGACAACAGCGAAGACTTCAAACGCTATTATCCGACCGCGGTGCTCGTCACGGGTTACGATATTATTTACTTCTGGGTTGCCCGGATGATTTTTACGGCGCTCGAATTTACGGATACGATTCCGTTTAAGGATGTACTTATCCACGGACTCGTCCGCGACGCAGAAGGCCGCAAAATGTCCAAATCGCTCGGCAACGGCGTCGATCCTCTTGACGTTATTGCCCAGTATGGCGCCGACGCGATGCGTTTCATGATCTCGACCGGCAGCACGCCGGGGCAAGATTTGCGCTTCCGCTTCGAGAAAGTCGAGCAGGCGCGCAACTTTGCGAACAAAATTTGGAATGCTTCCCGATTCTCTCTGATGAACCTGGAAGGCTTCACTTATGATGAAATCGATCTGACCGGAGATTTGTCGACGGCCGACCGCTGGATTTTGCACCGTTTCAATGAGACGGCACGTGACATTACGCGGTTGATGGAATCGTACGAGTTCGGAGAAACCGGCCGATTGCTGTACAACTTCATCTGGGACGATCTGTGCGACTGGTATATCGAATTTTCGAAGCTGACGCTATACGGCAGCGATCCGATCGCCAAAAAAAGCACGCAATCGGTGCTCGCATACGTACTCGATCGTACGTTGCGCCTGCTCCATCCGTTCATGCCTTATTTGTCCGAGGAGATTTGGCAGCACTTGCCGCACGAGCCGGGCGAGACGATTATGCTGGCTGCGTGGCCGGAATACCGCACAGACTTCGAGGCGGCTCAGTCGCTGAAGGAAATGGAGCTTCTGATGGAGGCGATCCGTGCAGTCCGCAACATTCGCGCCGAAGTGAACGTGTCCCCAGGCAAAAAAGTCGAACTGATGCTGAAGCCGACAGGCGAAGTCGAAGAAGCGATTTTCGCTCGGAACGAAATATATATTCAGCGGTTCTGCAATACGTCGTCGTATACGCTCGACCGCCAGCTTACGCCTCCGGACAAAGCGATGTCGGCAATCGTCACGGGCGCGGAACTGTTTTTCCCGCTTGCCGGACTGATCGACATTGGTCAAGAAATCGCCCGTCTTGAGAAAGAGCTTGCGAGCTTGAACGCCGAAGTCGAACGCGTCGAGAAGAAGCTATCCAATGAGGGCTACATTGCTAAAGCGCCGGCGCACGTGGTCGAACAAGAGCGGGCAAAGGGCACGGATTACCGCGACAAGAGAGATAAAGTGCTCGCGCGCATCTCGGAGCTGCAATCATGACGCAGGCACAGGCAAATGATAATGCCGAGTTTCGCTCGGCAGACGAAGCGCTGGCGTGGATTCTCAGTTTGATTCCGGTCGGTATCAGACCCGGCCTGGATCGGATTAATATGTTGATGGAGCAGTTCGGCAATCCACAGCGGCGGCTGAAATTCATCCACGTCGCGGGAACGAACGGCAAAGGCTCCGTGTGCGCCTATTTAACCAGCGTCCTGCGTCAGGCACGTTACGATGTAGGTACGTTTACTTCACCGTACTTGACGTCGTTCTCTAACCGGATGCAATATAACGGTCAGGATATACCCGAAGATACGCTTATCGCCTTGGCGAATCGGATCAAGCCGGCTGTCGACCGGATGGCGCTCAGCGATCTCGGTTCCCCGACCGTATTCGAGGTTACGACTGTGCTGGCATTGCTTTATTACGGTACGGTCGCTTTCCCCGACTATGTCGTCTGGGAGACTGGACTTGGCGGCAGGCTCGACGTGACGAACATCGTTGCGCCTGTCATCAGTGTCATCACGAATGTCGGGCACGATCATTTGGACATTCTTGGTCCGACGCTTGCGGATGTCGCGCGGGAGAAGGCAGGAATTATTAAATCCGGCGTTCCCGTCGTGACGGCCGTGAAGCCGTCCGAGTCGCTAGATATTGTCAGAGAAACGGCGAAAGCGAAGAAGGCGACCGTATACGGCCTTGGCAACGAATTTACGTACGAAACGACTTCTTCTAAGGAAAATGAGCAAACGTTTATTTTCCAAGGGCCGTTTCGTAAGGTACAATCGTTAACGATCTCCCTGAATGGAGCGCACCAGGTCGAGAATGCGGCAACGGCTGTCATGGTGCTCGAAGTGCTGCGGCAATATTACGCGCTAATCGTTGACGACGAAGATTTGAGTGAAGGTCTCCGGCTGACGGCATGGCCTGGCAGGCTGGAGATGATATCCGGTCAGCCGAGCGTGCTGATCGACGGAGCCCATAATCCGGAAGGCATGGAAGCGTTGACCCGCGCTTTGCGGGAAGTTTATCGTTTCGACCGGCTTAACGTTATGATGGCGATGATGCCGAATAAGAATCATGAGATGACATTGCGGCATATACTACCAATGGTGGATACGCTTGTGGTGACGGAACCCGATTTTCATAAAAAGATGAACGCCGTCGATCTGGCCGACGTCGCGGAATCGCTCCGCACGGAGATCGGCAGACCGCTCGATGTCATCGTGGAGCCGGACTGGCGCAAGGCGCTGGAGAGGCTGACGGCGCTATCCGGAAGCTCGCCGGACGCCGTGCGAACGTTAACGGTCGTTACCGGAACTTTGTATTTGATCGCCGATGTTCGGTCTTGGTTGCTCGAGGGGAAGAATTCAGAAAAAGGCTGGTGAAGCGTCGTTGCGAACCGCTGAGCATGTGCATTTTATCGGTATCGGAGGCTATGGTATGAGCGCCATCGCCCGCGTTATGCTGGAGATGGGTTACCAAGTATCCGGTTCCGACGTGGTAGGCCAGGAATTAACCGACAAGCTGGCCGCCAAAGGAGCTCAAATCTATATCGGTCATGAACCGGAGCATGTCCGGGGGGCCGATCTCGTCGTCTATTCGACTGCGCTGTCAAAAGACAACGTCGAACGTCAGGAAGCGGAACAGCTCAATATTCCAATATTGCACCGGGCGCAGATGCTCGCCCGTCTGCTGAACGCAAGGAACGGAATCGCGGTTGCGGGCGCTCATGGCAAAACGACGACATCTTCGATGATTGCGCTCGTGATGGAATCGTGTGGGCTAGATCCGACGTATATTATCGGCGGAGAAATCGTAAATGTAGGCACGAACGCTAAAGCTGGCAAAGGAAATTATGTCGTAGCGGAAGCGGACGAGAGCGACGGCTCCTTCCTTCAGTACGAAGCGGCGATCGGCGTCGTCACGAACATCGAAGCCGATCATTTGGAAAACTACGACGGAGACTTCGGGAAGCTGAAACAAGCTTACGTGTCTTTCCTAGGCAATACAAAAGCGGATGGCTGTGCCGTCGTATGCGTAGACGACGACAACGTCCGGGAGCTGATTCCCCAAGTTCAAGGTAGGCGTTTAGTCACGTTTGGCGTCGATTCCGCGGATGCGGAGTATCGCGCGACGGACATCGAACTTGGCGATCGCTGCGCGACATTCGCCGTTTATCGCGGAGGAGAGTCGCTTGGCTCCGTCACGCTTTCCGTACCGGGTAGACATAATGTGTATAACGCGCTCGCTACTGTTATTGTATGCCTGGAGGCGGGCGTGCCTTTCGCCGCAATCGCGGAAGCGATCCGCGAGTTCCGCGGCGCCAAACGCAGGTTCCAAGTGCTTGGCGAAGTGAAGGACATGCTGGTCGTCGACGACTACGCGCATCATCCGACAGAAATCCAGGCGACGATCCAGGCAGCGAAAGCGACGGGCAAGCGCATTATCGCGGTGTTCCAGCCGCAGCGCTATACGCGGACGTATTTCTTGCTGGACGCGTTCAGCCGCGCGTTCGCCGACGCCGACGAAGTCATCATTACGGACATCTACTCTCCGGCAGGCGAACAAAGAATCGAAGGCATCAATTCGCGCAAGCTGGTGGAGTTGATTGCTCAGAACAGCAACCCGAACGTCGCCTATGTGCCGACGAAAGAAGAAGTCAGAGATCTGCTCGCGGACAAAATCGCTCCGGGTGATCTCGTGCTCACCATGGGAGCGGGCGACATTTGGAAAACGGCCGTCGAGCTGTCGCGCATCCTTCGGGAGCGGGATTAAGATGTTTATTCGGAACCGCCGGGCGCACCGGCGGTTTTTTTGTGCGTTGTTGCGCGCCTGTACCGAACATATTTATTCCTGCTCTCTCATAATCTAATTAGTAGATTAAGGGACAAGGGGTGGCACGGCATGCAGCAACCAAAAACGAAAATGACGTTCCGATTCGAGCCGCCGAAGCCGAAGCTGAAAGCGATCGAGCAGCCGGTTAGACAGACGCGAGCGCCTTCGGCTTCGGACGAAGGAGCCGATTTATACGATGTGGCGGCGAGCGGAGATAGAATAGAAAGATTCACGGAGATTACTATGGATGTCCGAAATGGCGTAAATACACCGGGTCCGCTCTCGGGCGATTGGGCGGAAGATTCGCAGGATGCTGCCGGGACCGGTCATACAGAAGATGGCAGCGAAAATCCGGTTCGCCCGTTCGTCGCATGGGACAGCCCCTATCAAGACGATATTCGCGCATTGGAAGAGATGATCCGTATGACGGAACGGCCTCAACAACCGATCGACTCCGCTTCGCTTTTTCGGAAACCGACTGCCATGGGCACAGGGAAAACGAAGAAGGTTGCCTCTACCGTCGCCAGTCTGGAACCGGCAATCGACCTCTCGGAGATCGAAGCCTCGGAAGCCCTCCGGACAAAATCTTTGACCGACACGATTGCCGGTACCAGCGTTTCTGCGTACGAGAGCTCAAGCTGGTATGCGAAAATGCGGGAAGAGCAGGCATCCGGCTACGGAGATGAGATTGACTTGGAGCGACTTCCTTCCAGCGGTGGGCCTTCCTGGGGACGTGTATTTGTATCGGTTGCGGCGGCAATCGTCACAGGAGCATTGTTTGGATATTTGGTGCTTGGTCTGTTTACTGGCGAACCGTTGTTTCCGGGGAAATCGTCGGGTGACATTCCCGCCTCCGGAACGAATGAACCTCTCCCCTTGCAGTCAGCGGAGACGTTCAGCAAATACCCGGTTTCCCCTTCATCCCCGGATGTTCGCTCTGACGAGCCAAAGGCAACAGTCTCCGGTCCAGAAGGAAGCGCGAAGGTGGATGGAAAAGTGAAACTCGCCGCTAGTCCGGCGTATTTGTTACAATTCGGCAAGTTTCAGAGCAAAGAAAGCATGCAGGAAGCGGTCAAACAATTGAAAGAGAAAGGTTATGTGTACGCAACCGATGCGAGCGACGGTTATCGCGTGTTCGCGGGAGTAGCCTCGTCGCAGGACGACGCGAAGCGGCTGGCGGCCCGTTTGACGGGGGCGGAACTATACGTGAAGCCGTTCGGATCGCAAGAGATCGACGTACCGGCAAACAATCTTCCTTCGTCCGGCGCAGCCTATTTGAATGCCAGCGCCGTGTTCACGCTCCGGCTGATCACATTCACACAGGATGCGCTGATGGCCGAGGACGCCGGCAAGCCGGATCAGGACACGGCTGAGTCTTTGGCGGAAGCCGAGCGATTGTGGCGCCAAACCTCGTCTGCGGCGGACAAATTCGGAGACGGGCTGGTTGCTGAAGCCAAGGCGATTGCACAGGCGCTGAACGCCGCTTCGCTGACATTGTCCGATTACGCTCGAGAGCCTTCTCGCGCTCGTTTATGGAGCGTTCAGGCCCAAGCGATGAAGGCGCTTCTTGCCGACCATCGGGTTCGGGCCGCATTGACGGCAACAGAATAGGGACTTCCGAACGGGACAGCCTGATTCATTGGGGCTGTCTTTGTTTTATTCGTTGTACGGCTTGTCCGATGGACGTATAATGAATAGACGGGTGTCAAAAAATGGTGGGAGACGTAGATCGATGAAGAAAAACGGTTGGATTCTGCTGTTGTTTGTATTTCTCGGGCTGCTGGCCGGCGCACTTGTCGCGAACGGGCTCCGGGACGTTCAGGGACTGTCGTTCCTGACCCGCGCGATTACGATCGACTGGTCTCCGGCGGCGGATTTGGCCGTCATTAAGTATAGTCTGACGCTCAAAGTGAACTTTACGTTGCTCAGCGTCATCGGAGCTGGCGTAGGCATTTGGTTATACCGCAAAATGTAATTTTCGAAAGGAAGATTTCATGTCCAAACCTAGTTCGATGCCTAGTTCGATAACAAAGCAGCCTCATCTCGTACTCGCTTCCTCTTCTCCCCGCAGGCAGGAACTGATCGCTCTTCTTGGTCTACCGGTCGTCGTCAAGCCGAGCCTCGTAGGGGAAGAAACGCCTGCAGACTGGTCGCCGGCCATGATCGTGGAGCAATTGTCCCTTCGTAAAGCAGAAGCCGTCAAGGACGAACTCGATGTCGCAGTGGACGCAGATGCGATCGTTGTAGGGAGCGATACAATCGTCGTGTTGAACGGCGAAGCGATGGGAAAACCTAGTGATGAGCAGGATGCTTTCAGAATGCTTGGCGCGTTAGCCGGCCGAACGCACGAAGTGTATACCGGCGTAACATGCATCCGGGTCTCAGATGGCAAGACGAGCACGGCCCATCGCGTGACGAAAGTAACGATGCGCAAGCTGTCGGACGACCAAATCGCGAGATACATAGCGACCGGCGAGCCAATGGACAAAGCAGGGGCGTACGGGATTCAAGAGATCGGATCGCTGCTTGTCGAGTCGATCGAAGGTTGCTATTTTAACGTCGTCGGGTTGCCAGTATCGCAGCTTGCGGTTCAATTGGAGCTTTTTGGCATTACAATTCCTTGAAAGCTTGAACGACGAAGCCAAATCCGCGGCCGACGCGGCATGACGAAGGCAGGTTGAACAAACATGCAGCAACGTTCGTTAAGATTAAGGGAGTTTCCTGCAGAGGAACGACCACGGGAGAGAATGCAGAAGAATGGCGCGGAGTCGCTTAGTCATGCCGAACTGCTCGCAATTCTGCTTCGAACAGGCTCGTCCAAGGAATCGGCACTCCATCTGGCGCAGCGCATCTTAAATGACGTTGGAGGTTTGCGTAGATTGGCCGAGTGCAAGTGGGAGGAGTTGACCCACATTCACGGCATAGGCCCGGCGAAGGCGCTGCAGCTTCAAGCGTCGCTGGAACTAGGGAGAAGGGCTGCCAGATCGAGGCTGCCGGAGGCGGCGAAAATCACGTGCCCGCAAGATGCTGCCGACTTGCTGATGGAAGAGCTCCGCCATCACCGGGAAGAACATTTTGTCTGCTTGTTCCTCGATACGAAAAACCAAGTGATCGGCAGACAAACGCTGTCGATCGGCAGCTTAAACGCGTCGATCGTTCACCCTCGCGAAGTGTTCAAAGCGGCGATTCGAAGAAGCAGCGCGTCTATCGTATGCGCGCACAATCATCCGAGCGGCGACCCGACGCCCAGCCCGGAAGACATTCAATTGACGAGACGTCTCGGCGAAGCCGGAAAACTGCTCGGCATCGAGCTGCTCGATCATTTGGTAATCGGTGACAATCGCTTTATCAGTTTGAAGGAGCTAGGCTGCTTGTAATATAATAAATAAGATTGTCCCGACGACTGACGCTCCCCAGAGGCGCTACATAACGGTCGCGGTCATAGCAGGAGGTAACAGCATGGTTGGAGGATTTACAAGGGATCTCGGTATCGATCTCGGAACAGCGAACACGCTCGTATACATGAAAGGCAAAGGAATCGTCGTCAGGGAGCCGTCCGTGGTCGCTCTGCGTACCGATACAAAAAAAATCGAAGCGGTAGGCTCCGACGCCAAAAAAATGATCGGTCGTACGCCGGGTAACATCGTGGCTATCCGGCCGATGAAGGACGGGGTTATCGCCGACTTCGAGACGACGGCGACGATGATCAAATACTTCATTCGCAACGCGCAGAAGCCGCGCGCGATGTTCCAGCGCCATCCTAACGTCATGGTGTGCGTGCCGTCCGGCATCACAGCCGTCGAGAAACGCGCAGTCGAAGACGCGACCAAGCAAGCGGGTGCACGTGAGGCTTACATTATCGAGGAACCTTTCGCAGCGGCAATAGGCGCCGATCTGCCTGTATGGGAACCGACAGGCAGCATGGTAGTCGACATCGGCGGCGGCACGACGGAAGTGGCGGTTATCTCCCTTGGGGGTATCGTTACGAGCCGTTCGATCCGCATCGCGGGAGACGAGATGGACGATTCGATCATCGCCTATATTAAACGCCTGTACAATTTGATGATCGGCGAGAGAACATCGGAGCAGCTTAAGATGGAAATTGGATCGGCAATGCCTCTCGACAAAGTGGAGTCGATCGAGATTCGCGGCCGCGATCTCGTGACCGGCTTGCCGAAGACGCTCGCAATTACGTCCGACGAGATAACGGAAGCGTTGTCCGACACGGTCAACTCTATTATCGACGCTGTCAAGGTGACGTTGGAGAAATGTCCGCCGGAGCTGTCCGCCGACATTATGGACAGAGGCATCGTGCTGACCGGCGGCGGCGCGCTTCTTCGCAACCTGGACAAGATGTTAAGCCGCGAAACCGGCATGCCCGTTCTCGTCGCCGAGAATCCGCTTGACTGCGTGGCGATCGGCACGGGGCGAGCGTTGGAGAACATCCATTTGTTCAAATCCAAAGGCGGCGCTTCCCGGTCCAGCCGATAAAGGTGTTAGACTGGTTGGGGAAAGCAGGTGGGCGAAATATTTCGATTCATGCGCAACAAGCGCTTGTTCATTATGATGATCGGGCTGATCCTGTTCATCGCCCTTATGGGGTTCACATTAGGCCGGAAACGATTGACCTGGCCGGAGAAATTCATTAACGACGCTTTCGGCGCCACGCAAGGGGTGCTCTATCAGCCGGTCGGTGCGGTCGCGGATTTCTTCCGCGACCTCGGCCGACTTTCCGACGTGTACAAGGAGAACGAACAGCTCAGACGAACGGTTGCTCAGTACACGCAAGATCAGATCAAGTTCAACCAGCTTGAAGCGAAGAACAATCGGCTGGAAGACGAGCTTCATTTTACGGAGCAGCAGAAAAAAATGGACGATTATCGTTACGTGATCGCGCAAGTGGTCGGCAGTACATCCAATCCGTACGAGAAAACGATCACGATCAACCTCGGCTCCAAAGACGGCATTCAGCCGGATATGGCGGTTCGTACCGTCGACGGCCTTGTCGGACTCGTCAGCAAAGTCAAAACGTTTACTTCCACTGTGACGCTGATCACCGATCTAGATCCGAACTCTTCGAAAGGGACGCCTGTATCGGCGACATTCCTCGGCAAACCCGATTCTTTCGGCATTATAGAATACGATGATGAGAACGGCCTATTGCAAATGACCAAGATCGGCGAGAAAGATAAACCTGCTGACGGAGACAAAGTTATCACTTCCGGCCTTGGCAGCTTATTCCCTAAAGGGATAATGATCGGTACCGTCAAAAGCAGCCAAGTGGGCGACTTCGGATTGACGTACACGGCGATTATCGAGCCGGCAGCGAAATTCGATCATCTGAGAGAAGTGTTCGTTATCTTTGTGCCTCAAGCCGGGGTGGATGAGCCGTGAAAGTGAGAATGAACGGGCTTATTCTGATTACGCTCGTGCTGCTAGTGCTTGAGAATGCGATAGTGCCCTGGATCGTGCCGCCGTCGTGGAGCGAAAGGCTGCTCCCGCACCTTGGGTTCATCATGACGCTGTTCGTTGCCGGTTTTGCCAGCCGACATGCCGCGTTCCTGTTCGGCCTTGGATTTGGATTGCTCCAGGATACGCTATCCTACGGACACTTGATCGGGCCGTACGGTTTCGGCATGGCGTTAATCGGTTATTTGGCCGGACTGCTTGCGGAACGCAAAAGCTTTACGATCGGATTTTTCGTTCCGGTCGCCCTGGTCGGCGGAGTGCTGCTGGATTCCATCTCGTATAGCATTTATAAGCTGTTCAGTCTAACGAGCTTGCGGTTCTCCTATGTATTTTATTGGCAGATCGCTCCGACGGCCATCTTGCAGCTGTTGATTGCTCTCCTGTTCTATGTTCCGGTTCGTCGTTTCCTGGTCAAACCGGATCTGTCTTCTTCCGAAGACAAGCAAGATTAGCTTCGTTTGGCGCGGAAGGCAGGAATTCGGCTCTCTTAGGCAGAATTTCATTACCCGTAGAGAGGAGCGGAACAATTGGCCGGCAAATCGTACGTAACGATCAAAGGAACGAAGGACGGACTCGTATTTCTATTGGACGATCAATGCGAATTCGCTGCGATGCTGGAAGAGCTGAATGATAAGCTGGCCAAGCATGAGCAGCAGTTCACGGGACCGATCATTCATATTTTCATTAAGCTGGGTTCCAGGCAGCTAATAGAAGAAGATAAGGAAAACATTCGGGAAATCTTCCGAAAGCAAGGCAACTTGATCATTCAATCGATAGAGAGCGACCCTCCCGCGGACGACCCGAATGTCATAAAGACTCTGATGCTCCAATCGATGTCGACAATCGTTCGTTCGGGACAGACAGTGGAAGTCGACGGTCATTTGCTGCTACTAGGCGACGTAAATCCGGGTGGCACGATCCGTTGCACCGGCGACGTTTACATCATCGGCGCCCTTAGAGGGACGGTACATGCCGGGGCGGAAGGCAACGCCGATGCGATTATCGCAGCTTCGCTCATGAGACCGACGCAGCTTCGCATCGCGGATGTGATCAGCCGCCCGCCAGACGAATGGACGAGCGCGGAGCCGTGGATGGAGTATGCATTTTTGCGAGAAGGAACGATGGCCATTGACAAAATGTCGAGCTTGAGCCGGCATCGCAAGGAAGTTATGCAGTTCAAAGGAGTGTAGATCATGGGAGAAGCGATCGTAGTTACTTCGGGGAAAGGCGGCGTCGGCAAGACGACGACGTCCGCGAATCTGGGCACGGCGCTTGCGATGCTCGGAAAAAAAGTATGCATGGTCGACACGGACATCGGATTGCGCAATCTGGACGTCGTCATGGGTTTGGAAAACCGGATCGTTTATGACCTTATTGACGTTGCTGAAGGGCGGTGCCGGGTTAATCAAGCGCTGATCAAAGATAAGCGCTTCGATGAACTGTACATGCTCCCCGCCGCGCAAACGAAAGACAAAAACGACATTTCGCCGGAACAGGTGCGTCAGATTATCGAAAGCCTGAAGCCGGATTTCGATTATATTATTATCGACTGTCCCGCAGGCATCGAGCAAGGGTTCCGCAATGCGATAGCAGGAGCATCTCAGGCCATCGTTGTTACGACGCCGGAGAATGCGGCCGTGCGCGACGCGGATAGAGTCATCGGTTTACTCGAGAAGAGTAATTTTCCTTCGCCCAAGCTGATCATTAACCGGATTCGTCCGAACTTGGTCAGAAGCGGGGACATGCTCGAAGTTGAAGATATTTGCCAAGTACTCGCCATCGATCTGCTCGGCATCGTTCCGGATGACGAACTTGTCATCAAAGCGGCGAACTCCGGAGAGCCGACTGTCATGAACGCGGATTCGCGCGCCGCGCTCGCCTATCGCAACATCGCGCGGCGTATATTAGGAGAGACCGTGCCGCTCACGCAGATCGAACAGAAATCGGGCGTGTTTAGCAAGGTTAAGAAGCTTCTGGGAATGGGATGATCGGAGTTTGTTGAACCGATGGAAGAAAATGGACTGGATGATGCTCGCCATTCTTTGTTTGTTTATGGGCATCAGTACCCTTCTGGTCCGGAGCGCGACGTTGAACAACCCGAAATTCACGGGGCTGGACAAATCGACTGTCGTATTTTATGCGCTCGGCTTCTGCGTTGTCTTGTTTATGACGCTGATCGATTATCGGCTTATTATGAAAATATGGTATGTCTGGTATGCGATCGGTCTTATCTTATGCGGTCTTGTCTTGTTCACGCCGAAAGTCAATGGCGCTAGCGGCTGGTTTCAACTGCCGGGAGGGTTGTCGTTTCAGCCGGCGGAAGTGATGAAGATTTTCCTAATCATTGCAGTTACTGCGGTGATCGGCAGACGGCTAGGAGACCCTCTTCGCATGCGTTCGGACGTCATGTTCGTATCTGCGTTGACGCTTATTCCGTTTGTTGTTGTCATGGTTCAACCAGATCTCGGGAACGCGATGATTTATATTTTTATCGTGCTCGGCATGCTTTGGATCGGCAACATCCGGTACAGCTATGTTTTGATCGGAGTTACCGTTGTCGTTGGCGGTCTGATGCTGTTCGTCTCGTTGTTTAATACGTACAACAAAGAGATTGAGCAGTATTTAAAAGAGCACAACAAGTCGCACTGGTATGGTCGGATAAACACGTATATTCACCCAAGCGAAGCATCCGCGGACGATCGGCGCCAGTCCGAATATGCGCAGATCGCCATCGGTTCGGGCGGATTGACCGGCGACGGCTACATGCAAGGCGAGTCCAAGAAGCGCAACTTCATTCCGTATACGTACTCGGATTCGATCTTCGTTGTCGTCGGCGAAGAATTCGGTTTTCAGGGAGCGGCGCTGCTGCTGTTGCTCTACTTCTTGTTTATTTACCGAATGATTCTGATTGCCTACCAATGTTTCGACAGGCGCGGGTCGTATATTATTATCGGCATCGCCTCGATGATGGTGTTCCAGATCTTCCAGAACGTTGGGATGATGATCGGCATGATGCCGGTTACAGGCATTACGTTGCCTTTTATCAGTTACGGGGGAACGTCGTTGTTGCTGAACATGATGTGTATCGGCATCATATTCAGTATCAAATCGCATCAGGAGAAGTTCGAAATGGATGAATAGGAATAAACCCAGGTCATATGGCCTGGGTTTATTTTGTGGTTTCGTGAATTCAACGGACTTCCATGGGTACCGAGACGGCCGGAGGTCTATTCCCTGCTTGTACGCCATAAATTGTTAAGAGCGACAGGCGGACAAGGAGGGCTTGCGATGACGGTTCACGATAGCATTCGGGAACGCACGACTCGAATGATTGAAGAAGGCGCGCCAGCAGGGGAGCGCGAAGTCGATATGAATGATCCGGAGCGGTGGTGGAAAGAGCGGGAGAAGCAGCTGCAAGCCGGTCGAGCGGATGGCTGGCAAGGCATCCGAGGGCTTCCGCCGACATCGAACGCTCCTTCGGTACATAGCAGCGGCTCCATCGGTTCTGGCTGGCATAAGCTGAAAAGAGGTTTCGCGATCCAACTCGCGGTGGCGATTCTCGCGTTCGGGGGCGCCTGGAGCTGGTTCAAATGGGAATTGCCAGGCAGCGCGGATGCGAAAGAGTGGCTGGTTTCTTCTGTAACGCAGGATATGGACTTTCAAGCGATAGAAGCGTGGTACGGCTCGACGTTCGGCGGTTCTCCAACGTTTTTCCCGTTTAATCGGGACGAGCCGGATACGAAAGAAGTAGCGGCGCTTTTTAATGCGAGCGACACGGTTGCGCCGGTAACGGGCAAAGTGCTGCAGACGTTCGCTCAGAACGGAACCGGCGTGAAAGTGTCCGCACCTGCCGGGAGCAGCGTGTTGTCCGTTTATACAGGACGCGTTCAACAAGTGAGCATGAACAAAAGCGGCGGTATTACAGTGATCGTGCAGCATGAAAACCATATCGTTACGGTGTACGGCAACTTGGCTGAGACTTCTGTGAAAACGAACGATTGGGTGGACAGGGGGCAGAAGCTCGGCACGCTCGGTGCATCCGGCGGCAAACTTGCGGACAGGGCGCTTTATTTCGCCGTTCAGCAGAACGGCAAGTCGCTTGACCCGGCGGAAGTGGTCAACTTTGGTTAAGTGGCGGGGAATCGCGTTTCGTCTTCATCCGTTGTTTATGCTTGTCATGTTAGCTTCGATCGTCACGGGACGATTTGCGGAGCTGCTTACGCTGTTCTCAATCGTACTATTGCATGAGCTCGGCCACATGGCCGCAGCCCTTCGATATGGGTGGAGAATTAAGGAAGTGAAGCTGCTGCCTTTCGGCGGAGTTCTTGAAGTCGAGGAAGCGGGTTCGCTGCCTGTCAAAGAGGAGATCATCGTCTCGCTGGCCGGTCCGGCGCAGAATGCACTGCTCGCTGGCATCGCCTACGCGCTCGGGGCTGTAGGTTGGGTTGATCGGGCATGGTCGGACGAATTCGTGCAAACGAACGCGCTGATCGGCCTTTTTAATTTCATGCCCGTTCTTCCCTTGGATGGCGGAAAAATCGCGCAAGCATTGCTAAGCCTTCGCGTACCGTTTCACAAGGCGCTTCTATGGAGCGTGAAGTCGAGCCTGTTGTTCAGCGCGTCCATCGTCTTGGCATCGCTCGTGCCGCTGCTTCGGGGCGGATTGCTGCAATTAAACCTGCTTGCGGTCGGCGTGTTTCTGTTTGCATCCAATTGGACGTACTGGAGGAACGTGCCATTCGTGTTTTTACGATTCCTCGTACATAGAAGCGAATCCGGCATGCGCCGTATTGACGAGGGCAAGCTGTCGCGGCCCATTGTCATCTCGGACAATCGTCCGCTTTCCTCCATTCTGCGGCTGTTTATGAAAGAACAGTACCACCTCGTCTATGTCATGAAACGCGGGAAAATCGCCAACGTCGTGCCGGAAAAGACGATTATCGACGGATTTCTGGGCGGATTGACGCCGGGGAATGCGGATTTGAAACTTTTCAGGTAAAATGGAGGAAAGAGTCGAACGCGGGAGGTACGCATGAAGCAGTTGTTCATCCATAGCTCGCAGAACTTGACGCAGTCGGCGTTGCTCGAGAACGGGGTGCTGACCGAGTTCGGCGTCGAGCGAACAGAACAGTCGTCTTTGATCGGTAATATGTACAAAGGCCGTGTTGTAAACGTGCTTCCTGGCATGCAGGCGGCATTCGTTGATATCGGCCTAGTGAAAAACGCTTTTCTGTACGTGGACGACGTGCTTCATCCGCACTTGGACAAGCAGCCGAAAGAGAAACCTTCGATCTCGGACTTGCTCAAGGCTGGCGATCAGTTGATCGTGCAAATGATGAAAGAGCCGCTCGGGGGTAAAGGAGCAAGGGTAACAACGCATTTCTCGCTTCCCGGTCGTTGGCTTGTATATATGCCCGAAGCCGATTATATCGGCATTTCGAAGAAAATCGAGCACGAGGCGGAGCGTTCACGGCTTCGCGGGCTGGCGGAGTCGATCCGCCAGGAGGGTGAGGGCGTCATTCTGCGAACGAATGCCGGCGGAGAAAGCCTTGAAGCGCTGGGAGAAGACTTGAATCATCTGAGGCGACTATGGCGAGACATTGTCGCTAGGGGCAAATCTGCTCCGGCCCCTGCAGAGCTTCATCGAGATACGGGGCTCGTCGGCAGGCTCGTGCGCGATGTGGTGACACCGGATACGGAAGAGCTGATTTTCGACGACGAAGACAGCATGCTCTCGGCCAAAGCGTATTTACGCCAGGCGGCGCCGGCGCTCGCAAGCAAAGTGCGGCTTCATACGGAGCATAAGCCATTGTTCGAGCAATACGGAATTAAGGAACAATTGGACAAGGCGTTCCAATCCCGCATCTGGTTGCCGAGCGGCGGTTATCTCGTCTGGGAACAGACGGAAGCACTCACGGTTATCGACGTCAATACGGGCAAATATACCGGATCGATCGATCTCGAGGAAACAGTATTCCAGACGAATCTCGAGGCGGCGGACGAAGTCGCCCGACTGCTTCGGCTACGGGACGTCGGCGGCATTATTATTGTTGACTTTATAGATATGGAAACGGAAGAGCATAGGCACCGAATCGCTCAGCAGCTCGAAGCGAAGATTAAGCGGGACCGGACGAAGTGCCAAGTCGTCGGCTGGACGAAGCTCGGGCTGATGGAAATGACACGCAAGAAAGCCCGCGACAATGTCATGAACTATTTTTATGAGACGTGCGCGGCTTGCAAAGGAAAAGGCAAAATTTATGTTCGGTAAATAATCGAGTTTTTTGAACAACATATAAAAATAGTTTGTGTTTAGTGTGCGTACGTGATAGAATACCATGGTGCGTGCAATCTGAACATTTTGCAGGCTACAACCGCTCTCCACAGGGTCGACAAGATCGGCGCTGCCCTGGCTGTGTTTAACGCTGCGGCAACCGACACCCCCCGAGGCGAGTCTTAGATACGAGGAGGTGCACCAGATGTACGCGATTATCGAAACAGGCGGCAAACAATACAAAGTCCAAGCGGGCGACGTAATCTTCGTTGAGAAGCTTAACGCAGGCGCAGGCGACAGCGTAACGTTCGACCGGGTATTGGCAGTTTCTAAAGACGGCGGCTTGACGACGGGTTCCCCGCTCTTGTCCGGAGCTTCGGTTACGGGCAAAGTCGAGCAACAAGTGAAAGGCGAGAAAATCATCGTCTTCAAATACAAGCCGAAGAAAAACTACAAGCGCAAACAAGGCCATCGTCAACCGTACACGAAAGTGACGATCGAGAGCATCAAAGCGTAAGCGGAGCTTGCCCGAGATGATCAAGGTCACGATCGTGCGCGACGACAGGAAGGCCATTATACGATTTACCGTTTCGGGACACGCTTTCTACGACGATCCAGGCAAAGACATCGTCTGTGCCGGCGTATCGGCCGTAACCGTGGGAGCGGTCAATGCGATCGAGAAGCTGACAGGGCTTGAGCCCGACGCGTTCTCGAAGAGCGGACTGCTCGAAGCGAAAGCGCCTCGAAGCGAAGATCCCGCGAAAGACGCTCAAGTCCAGCTTTTGCTGGAAGGGATGGTCGTCGCTCTCGAATCTATCGCAGATTCGTACGGGAAGCACGTGAAAATCATTCTTAAACAAGAAGGAGGTTGACACCATGTTGAAGTTGGACCTTCAGTTATTCGCCTCGAAAAAAGGGGTCGGATCGACGAAAAACGGACGGGACTCCCACTCCAAGCGCCTTGGCGCAAAAAGAGCGGACGGTCAAGCTGTTACGGCTGGAAGCATTTTGTACCGCCAACGCGGAACGAAAATCCACCCGGGCACTAACGTAGGCATCGGCAAAGACGACACGCTTTTCGCGCTCGTTCACGGCGTCGTGAAATTCGAACGTCTGGGACGCGATCGCAAAAAAGTGAGCGTTTATCCAGTCGAGCAAGCTCCGGTAGCCGCCGCGCTTGAAGTTTAATGGTTCATCCGAGACCCCGGCCAACATCATTGGCCGGGGTTTCTTGCGCAATGGGGACGGCTGCCGGGCCCGTGTCATTATTCATGGTGAAATCCGGACGTGCCATGGTATACTAGACGCGAGAACTGCGTTCCCGCAATCGGGTTGACAGGATCTACGAAACGGGGAAGACGGATGCATATTCAGAATTGGACGCCTTGGGCGCTTGCTGCATGGGCTTCCCTTATCGTGCCGATAACGGTCGTGGCGGTATGGTCCAGCTCATGGTGGTCCTATGCCTTTCTGGCGCTATGGACGCTCGGCATCGTGCTTGGCTCCGTCCGCTTGGCTAAGCGATGGCACAACGGACATAACGACAGGATTGTTACGCAGGCGCAACTGTCGACGATCCGCACGTTAAGCCATCACCGGCACGATTGGATGAACGAGCTTCAGATTTTATACGGCTATTTGAGATTGAGTAAACCCGATAAGGCGATCGCGATTGTGGACAGAATAAGGGAGAGAATGGAGCAGGACAGCCGGGTATCCCAGATCGGCGATCCCGAGCTGGCGACATTCTTGCTGTCGTTCCGCACGATGTGCGATACGGTCCGCCTCGAAGTGGCCGTACAGAACGGTTTTCAATTTGATCGGAACGCGGATCAGTCGGATCGTCTTGCGAAGGCGATTATCGGCATCGTCGGCGTTATTCGCTATCGCGCCGCAAGTTCCGTGAACGGTGTAGAAAACGTGCTGAAGCTTGGTTTCTCACGCGATGGGAGCGATGTTACGGTGTCGCTCTCGTACGAGGGCGAATTGGCAGCGGCGGACAGCGTTGTTCCAGAGATGGAGAAATGCGTTGAAGGGCTTGGAACGATCAGGGTCGTCGAAAATGAGACTGGATTGACGGGGCAGGCGCGAACGATGGTCGTTCGTTTCCCTGTATCGGCTTGACAAACACTATTACCGGATACGGGGCTCGCAATCCCGAACAGACCGGTTGCAACTTGGAGTGAACTAATCGATGTTCGTGGACAAAGCGAAAGTATTCGTAAAAGGCGGAGACGGCGGGGATGGCCTTGTCGCGTTCCGCAGGGAGTTATACGTACCGGAAGGCGGACCGGCGGGCGGAGACGGCGGCAATGGCGGACACGTCATTTTTCGTGTGGATGAAGGCTTGCGTACGCTGATGGACTTCCGCTATCAGAAGCATTTCAAGGCGACGAGAGGCGAGAAAGGCCGTAACAAGTCGCAGCACGGGGCGAATGCGGAGCATATGATCGTTCGCGTGCCGCCCGGCACGATTGTCGTCGACGACGATACGGGAGAGACGATCGCCGATATGACGCGCCACGGGCAAGAAGTTATTGTGGCCAAGGGTGGACGTGGCGGACGTGGCAACATCCGCTTCAAGAGCTCCGTCAACACGGCGCCGGCGATTGCGGAGAACGGGGAAGAAGGCCAGGAGCGCTGGGTCACACTGGAACTTAAAGTGATGGCGGACGTCGGCCTCGTCGGTTTCCCGAGTGTCGGCAAGTCGACGCTGTTGTCCGTCGTGTCCGGCGCGCAGCCCAAAATCGGTGCGTACCATTTCACGACGATTACGCCCAATCTCGGCGTCGTTGATCTCGGCGACGATCGCAGCTTCGTAATGGCGGACTTACCGGGCTTGATCGAGGGCGCTCACACGGGCGTCGGTCTCGGTCACGAATTTCTGCGTCACGTCGAGCGGACGAGAATTATCGTACATGTCGTGGACATGTCCGGTATGGAAGGGCGCGATCCATACGAGGATTGGGTGAAAATCAACGATGAGTTGAAGTTGTACAACCCAAGGCTCGCCGAACGGCCCCAAATCGTCGCATCGAACAAGATGGACATGCCGGAATCGGAAACGAATCTCGAGACATTCCGCAAGCAAGTCGCTGAGACGCGCCCGGATATTGTCATTATGCCGATCTCGTCGCTGACGAAACAAGGTATTAAGGAAATGCTGTTCCGTGTCGCGGACTTGCTCGACTCCTTGCCACAGCCGTCGGAGCTCGAGGAGATTGAGAAACAGGCGAAAGCCGAAGAAGGAGTCGTTTACCGTTACGAGGCGAGCGGCGACCTCGACTTCGAGATCAAGCGCGACAATGAAGTGTACGTCGTTGAAAGCGAAGCCATCGAGAAGTTGATGCGGAGGACGCAATTCAATTCTCACGAGGCGATCATGCGGTTCGGACGCATTTTGCGCGGAGCCGGCATCGATGATGCGCTGCGCAAGCGGGGAGCGAAGAACGGGGATACAATCCGGATCGGCAAGTTCGAATTCGAGTTTTTCGAAGGCGGTTCGGACGACTATATATTCGATGATGCTTAATTGTGAAAGTGAAAAGGGATTCCAAGGCCGCTGCGGCTGCGGGATCTTTTTTTTGCGATAACAGGCATGTCATAACTGGTATTGCCTATTGCCGTCCCATCCCCAATTCGATATAATGTCCTCTATACACAAACATTCGTCTTTCCTAGGAGGACGGAAAATGACGGAACGTTATTATGCCGTTCGTGAGGATTTGCTTCCGGACGGCATGCTGAAAGCCGAGCAGGCGAAGGAATTGTTAAGGCGCGGAGAAGCGGCGACGATTCACGAAGCTGCGGAACGCGTCGGATTGAGCCGGAGCGCCTTCTACAAATATAAAGACGGCGTGTACGCGCTCGAGCAAGCTTCGAGAGAATCGATCGCGACGCTGTCGATGGATTTGGAGCATCGCTCCGGCGTCCTGTCGAAAGTGCTCGGCATGCTCGCACAGAGCGAAGGAAACGTGCTGACGATATCGCAATCCATTCCGCTGCAAGGAATGGCTAACGTCGTCGTCTCCATGGACACGACAATCGTGAACGGGGCGCTTCCCGAACTTCTTGAGAAGCTTCGTTCGTTGGACGGCGTCAAACGGGCAACCGTGATCGGACGCAGCTAAGGGACAAAATGCTACGGGATATCCTTCTCGTTATTTCGCAACATTCCCTAATATAATGACCGGTACGCGCAAACGCGGCAGTCGAAGCGGAGGAAATAGGATGAAAGCAATTCAAGTAGGATTGCTGGGGCTCGGTACGGTGGGCACCGGTGTCGTGAAAATTGTGGAAGGCCATCAAGAGGATTTGTCCAACCAGGTCGGGAGCCCGATCTCTATCGCGCAAATTCTAGTCAAAGACCGCACGAAGGCTCGCGGCGTCTCGATCGATCCTGCCAAGCTTACGGAAGACGCTTGGGATATCGTTCGCAATCCGAACATCGACGTCATTGTCGAAGTGATGGGCGGCATCTCGACGACGAAGGATTACATTCTTGAAGCGCTGGAGCGCGGCAAACACGTCGTCACGGCCAACAAAGACCTGATGGCGCTTCACGGTCAAGAAATATTGGCCAAAGCTCGCGAGAAAGGTTGCGACGTCTTGTACGAGGCGAGCGTAGCCGGCGGTATTCCGATTATCCGGACGCTCGTCGAAGGTTTCTCGTCCGATCGAATTACGAAAATTATGGGCATCGTGAACGGGACGACAAACTATATTTTGACGAAAATGAGCCAAGAGGGGGCGGCATACGCCGAGGTGCTGAAGGAAGCGCAAGAGCTAGGCTATGCGGAAGCCGATCCGACTTCCGACGTGGAAGGGCTCGACGCCGCCCGCAAAATGACGATTTTATCCTCGCTCGGATTCCGCGCGAATGTGTCGCTCGAAGATGTTAGTGCAGCGGGCATTAGCGGCGTATCGCAATTAGATATCCGCTATGCGAAAAGACTCGGCTACGAAGTGAAGCTGCTTGGCATCGCCGAACGGCAGGACGATATGATCAGCGTCAGCGTGCAGCCGACGATGATCAAGGCGAGCCATCCGATCGCGTCCGTCAACGGCGTATTTAACGCGGTTTACGTACACGGGGAAGCGGTCGGAGAGACGATGTTTTACGGTGCCGGCGCCGGTGAATTGCCTACGGCAACTTCCATCGTGGCGGACCTCGTTGCGGTCGTCAAGAACATGAAGCTTGGCGTTAACGGTCGCCAGGCGCAATTGCCTTATAACGTCGTGAAGTTAAAAACCGACGAGCAGATTGCATCGAAGTTTTTCCTTCTGCTCCACGTCGAAGACCGAGCGGGCGTTCTGGCTCAAATCGCGCAAGTATTCTCGAATTGCGACGTGAGCATTGAATCGGTGATGCAACCTTCGGCACCTTACAAGTCGAGCACGGAAATCATTATCATTACGCATCAGGCGAGCAAAGCTGCGATGAACCAAGTGATGCAAGCGTTCAGCGGCTTGTCTGCCGTACGCGAAATCAAAAGCGTATACCGGGTGGAAGGCTAACGACCGTCGCAAGCGGACGTTGAACGGCGTACGGACTCAAAAGGAGCTTTGTTATGCATAAGGAAGCCGAGTTGAAAATAAATGCAGTTCAGGGCCGGGTCGTTGTCAAAGTGCCAGCAAGCACGGCGAATATGGGTCCGGGATTCGATAGCTTGGGCATGGCTTTGTCGTTGTACGCCTGGGTAAGCATGGCGCCGGCGGAGAAGACGCGGATTACGCTTTTTGGTGACAACCTGGACGGCGTTCCGCAAGACAAAACAAACTTGATATACGAAGTCGCGCAGTCGGTGTTCGAGAGAGCGGGAGCGGAAGTGCCCGAGCTCGACATTGGCATCCGCAGCGACATTCCCCTCACGAGAGGACTCGGAAGCAGCGCATCCGCGATTGTCGGCGCTCTCTTCGCAGCCAACGCCTTGGTAGGCAGCCCTTTGTCCGAGGACGAGCTGTTTCAGATGGCAACGGCGATTGAGAAGCATCCCGACAACGTTGGCGCTTCCATATTCGGCGGTATTATCGCCGCGGCGTGGGACGGCGAGCGTGCGGACTATGTGCGCATTGAACCGCCCGCTGGCATGGACGTGCTCGTTGCCATTCCGGCGTTCGAGCTGGAGACGAAGAAGGCGCGTAATGTGTTGCCGAAGACGCTACCGATGCAAGATGCCGTCTTTAACGTCACGCACAGTTCTTTGCTAACGGCGGCGCTGTTCTCAGGCAGATTGGATCTGCTTGGCAGGGCGATGAGAGATAAAATGCATCAGCCCTACCGCGCAGCGCTTATTCCCGGCATGGAGACGATCCTGAAGGAAGCGACGCAGCATGGTGCACTTGGCGCCGTGTTGTCCGGAGCGGGGCCGACGCTGCTGCTTCTTGCAAGAAGCGGCGATGCGGCTAACGAAGGGCTTGTTGCTTTTGTTCGGGATACGATGGCACGTGAAGGCATTGACGTATCGACCAGATGGCTTGAACCTTGCTTGCACGGTCCCCGGGTGCGGGTTGTCGGTTTCGACGATCCGGCTTACGCGATGGAGCCGCATCAAGTGTTGGCGTTGGCGGGAGCGGAGGTAAGCGTATGAGCAGTCGCAAAAAAGTAGCTTTGTTGCCTCGCGGCACGGTGTCTGACGAGGCGGTACGATATATGTTTCGCGGTCAGGATGTAGAGTTCGTCTATTGCAAAATGATTGCTGACGTCTTCCAGTCGACGGCAAACGGGCATACCGACTGGAGCGTCATCCCGATCGAGAACACGATTGACGGTTCGGTGAACTTGCATATTGACTGGCTCGTTCACGAGGTAGATTTGCCGATTCGGGCGGAGTGGGTGTTCCCTTCCATTCAGAACTTGATCGGAGATGCCAGCGAATTGTCGTCGGACGGTAATCCCGCGCATTGGGAAGCGGACAAGATCAAGAAAGTGATGAGCCATCCGGTCGCGATGGCGCAATGTTTGCAGTTCGTTCGTTCCCGTCTGCCGCACGCGGAGCTGGAGACGCTAAACAGTACGGCGGAGGCAGTGCGGACGGTCAAATCGAACCCAGGCAAAGGCTGGGCGGCGTTCGGTACGAAATTGGCGGCTGCAGACATGGAGCTGGACGTGTTGGAGGAAGGCGTGACCGATCACGATAACAACTTCACGCGATTCCTTCTCGTAGGTAACGCGCCTTACGAGAATGCGACTGCGACGACGTATAAGACGAGCATCCTTGTCACGTTGCCGGAAGATTATCCGGGCGCGCTGCATCAAGTGCTGTCCGCATTCGCTTGGCGCCGCATCAATCTGTCGAAGATCGAATCACGCCCAACGAAGAAAAAACTCGGCAGCTATTATTTCTATATCGATGTGGAATTGGCGCTTGACACGGTGCTCATGCCGGCGGCGATTGCCGAAATCGAAGCGATCGGCTGTCAAGTGCGTTTGCTAGGTTCGTATCCGAGCCTTCCTTATGAACAGACATAATTGACCTGAATCCGGCAAGCCAGACGGCTGCCGGATTTTCTGTATGGAATAGAGGTCAAACGCCCAACATCTGCATAGGATGTAAGGATTGCATCAGGGCAACCGCCCGGGCCGGGGCGTTGCCTTCCTATCAGGAGGGAACGGCGTGAAAATCCATATGGTGAAGCAGGGGGATACGCTGTATTTAATTGCTCAAAAATACAACGTACCTTTGGAGGAACTGATTCAGGCGAATCCGGGCATCAGCAACCCGGACGCGATAGACGTCGGGATGAAAGTAAAAATTCCGTCGCATCCGAAAACGATGCTCGGCGTCATCCATCAACATGTCGTCAAGCAAGGAGACACGCTCTGGAAGCTGTCGAAAGCCTGGGGCGTTCAGCTTGGCGATCTTGTCAAAGCGAATCCGCAATTGAAAAACCCGAATGCACTGCTGACAGGCGAGGTCGTAAACATTCCTCAGACGGGCGGATCCCCGGGGAACGCGGCGGGTGGAGCACACGACGGCGGTACGGGAATGGGCGGCAAAACGAACAATTCGGTTATGCCCGCCGCAGGAGGCAAAAAGAACACGGCCGTTCAGCCTGCTGAGGAAGCGCCTGCACCGACACCGTTGCCAGCTCCGGCGCCGATGCCGCCTGTCTCTCAACCGATCGTCGAGACGCCGATTTACGGTGTACATGTCGAACAAGTAGAGATGATCCACACGTATCACATGCCGCCAATGCATGCGCCTATGCAGCCACCAATTCAGGAGACGCAGCATGAACATCATCCGCATTACGGATACGGCATGCCGGAGCCGCTTCCCGGTCTGGGTGGGGAAATGGCGATGCCCCCGGGTTACGGATACGGGCAATCTTACGGGCACGCCAACGCTCACGGATACGGCTATCCTCAAGGCGTTATGCCGGCCGCGAATACGGCGCATCCGTACATGAACGGATTGTATACGCACCAAGATATTTCCTATAGCCCACCAAACCCGCAAGGGGATATTCCTAGCGGGTACAAATCCGGCTGCGCCAATTGCGGAGGCCAATCGGTTTTGCCATATTATTACGTCGCCGACGCGAATGCGCAACACTCGGCCGAGTTTCATTCCGGAGACAATGATTACGAGGAGGGCCGCTTGCCATACGGCGTACCGTTTGCATCCCCTGCGGCCGTTCCGCCGTACGCTGCTGTTCAGGGTGCCCAACTCCCGCTAGCAAATGCACCGTACGGAGGGTATCCGACGTTTGTATCGCCGATGGGTGACGTTCCAGTGGGCAACCCGCCAATAGCGGAAGGACTGCCGAGCTACGGCCATGGCTTCGGTCCGAACAACATTGCTCCATATGGCTACGGGCAACCGGTACCTTACGGCTATGGCGGACTCATTCCGCCGATACCGCCAATGCCTCCGATGGGACCTCTTCCTCCTATGCCCCCATATCGGGACGATGGCGAGGACTTGAGACCGGAAACCGGAGATGACATCCAGCAAGCCGTCCAGACACAATCTGCACCAGCAAAGAAAAGACAGCCGAAACCGAAAGTGAAAATCGCGCCGCGCCATATCAGTCCGAAACGGAAGGAAAGTTTACCATGGATTAATTGGTAATCGTTGCGAATAGTACCGGAATTCCCGGGAACAATAGGGAAAACAGCAGAGAAGGGGATTCCGGTGTCTCGTTTGCGATTATGGAAAGAACTGAAGAAGTCGCTGAAAAGGAAACGCCGTCACGTCTGGGCCCTCGGAGCGGGCGCGGCGGTGTTCCTTCTTTCGGTGTTGACGGGTGTCTGGATGGCTCGGGCGTTTGTCGGACATGCTTTGGGAACTTCGACGGTTCCTATTGATTCGGCGACAATCGTCGCGGGAACGATCGAACCGTCGATTACGGACTCGGGGAGTTCCCCAAGAGCTGCCGTGCTCGCCGAGCTGAGCAAGCGAAAAGGGAACGTCAAGCTCGTGCTTCATCGCACCTACTTGTGCGGGGAAGAGACTAGACAGCTCGGGCGGATGACGGCTGCCGAAGCGGGTGAATTGTTAAAAGCCCACCGAGAATGGGGGGCGTCCTTAGAAGCGGCAGGCAAGCTGACTGTAGAAGAAACGATCGATGACTTATCGCCGGCATGCCGCCAAACTTCGTACATGGGCATTGACAAAGACGGCAACCTCTCTCTGTTCGACGGGCCGCCATGGCAGGAGAAAGTCGTTCGGACCTTTTTCCAACTTGACGTGGATATGATGGAGTCGCGTATGAACGAAGAGAGCATACGCGAGTTGTCCCGGGGCATTCGCATATCGGACAAGGACGCGTACAATAGCGTGCTGTCATCGCTGGGCGAATTCGCTGCTCTTCGGTCGCAGGCAGCTCCGCAGCAGGGACCTTGATCGGGGTGTGGCAACGGAGAACGGTGAAAGGTGAGTAACGGAAATCGCGATTGTTTACGAAGAGCCGCCAAGGAGTGTTTCCTCTTTGGCGGCTCTTGGCATCGAAATCGGGTCGGCAGTCAGTGTGCTTATAAGGGCAGGCGTTCGATATCGCAGCGACCTGGTCCAAGCCCGCGGATGTACACGTACAGACGATCTTCATCGATCAGCGGACTTCTCGCCGGAGACATAGTTGCCGAGTCGGAGTGGAATACGAGATCCCCGTTCAAGCGAATTGCGTAAGATTGGTCCTGAGTTTTGGGGATACCGACAGAGGCGATCGTTCCAACAGGCGCTTCGAGCGACATGCGGAAACGATCTTCGATCGTTTCCCATTTTACGCGGATTTCGCCATAGGGCGTGGGTACGGTGCCTTCCGCCCACTGAAGATCGCATGGATGCGGTATGGCTTCGAACGTACGGAAACCGGGTTCCGTCGGCTGAACGCCGAGCACATAACCGGATAGTAAATGAGCGACAGCGGTGTCCGGGTGGGAGGAGTCCCCCCAGTTTTTCCCCGCAGGAAGCGCAATAGGCGGATAAGTCATACATTCCCACGTCGCATGCGGGCCGCGCCAGTCCGTGAGTGCGCCGAGCCAATCGACCCCGCCGCCCGGATTGCGCAGCGTGCCGATCGCATCTTCGTCGCGGCCGTAACGGAACTTCCCGCGAATTGCGAGACTTTGATATTTGCCCATATCCGTCTCTTTCAGCTTCGCGCTCACTGCAGCCGCCTGTTCGTCGTCCGGAAAACCGATCGCAAGCGCCAGCGCGTTCGCGTAAAAGTTAAACTCGCGGCTGCCTTTCAACTCGACGAAATATCGCTGCTCCTCATCCCACAAATGCGACTGAATGCCTTGACGAATGATCTCCGCTTTCTCCTCGAATTCGGCTGCATCCGCCTCGAATCCAAGCTTCCCTGCGAGAAATGCCCCTTCCTTAAACGCATCGTACAGGAGCAGGTTAACGTAAGTCCCTTTGCCTGTGCGCTCCAGTATGTGGCCCCATATGCCTTTGGACGTCTCGTACCGCTGAAAGAATAAGCCATCGCCTTCCACGTAGTTCCACAAGTATTCGAACCCTTTCACGACGGTGGGATACATCTCCCGGGCAAACGCCAGATCGCCGGTGAACAAGACGTAATCGGCCAGCACCGGCGCGAACCAGGCGGAAAATTCGTCGGACTGATAATAGCCGTATTCGCCGGTGGCCGGTTTTACTTGATTTTCCGGATAACATGCCGCCCATATATAACCTTCCGGTGTCTGGTGGAAAGCGAACATCCGAATCGTTTCTTTCATGTACGTGTAATTATCGAAGGCGTAGTAGAGGTTGCGACCCGCCCAGTCCAGATCGCCGAGCCACGGCAGCCGATCCCGCTTAGCGCCGTCGGCAATATACGGAGCTGTACGTGCGAACGACCAGTGGCTCAAGTCTCCCTGGAAATCGTCGACGAACAGAAGCGTACCGTTTGCATTTTCCACGCGAACATCGCGCACAAGCGCCCACTTGTCCAGCGGCTGGCAAAATCCGACTTTCCCCTCACGAAACGTCTCATCGATCGTCGCATCGATCAGCGCCCCGTCGAGCAGCGTCTCGATCAGAGAACCGTTCAACCGTACTTTCAGCCGGTACACGCGGCCGTCGACGATGGTCTCGGCAAGCTGCACGGAAGGTTTCAACCGCACGTATACGCCGTCCACGCGCTTGAACAGATGAAATCTTCCGTCCAGATCAATCTGTCCGACATAGCCATTGTTCTCGTCGGGAGCCCGGACGATCCAGCCGATGGCGGAGACGGGACCCGGATTTCTGCGAATGATGAATTGGAAGCTAAAGCGATAATCTTGCCACGCGGCACCATCGACCGAAAGCCCGACCTCGTTGCTCCTCGCCAATTTGCGCGGAAGGAGCCAGCCATCGACGATCGTCCAGGCATCAGAATGCGGGAACGATGCGGTTTGGGCGGTGTAGGTGCTGGCATACCACAACCGATTCAAGCTGTCGTCGCTTGACAGGAAACTGCCTTTATACGGCGACATATCCGCAACATTTTCGAAGGCGAAATAGTCGAGTTCAACGCTGCCCGGAGTATCGAGTTCGATGCGCACCCAACGCTGCTGCCCTTGAATCATCGGCGCGATGTACACGCCGTCCGCTTCAATCGTATACAACTCGTACCGGTAAGGGTTGGCGGGAGGGACGGGCAACTCTACGCCGAGGTAGGTGCATGAGCCTCTACTGAAATCACCGTTCGCGCCGTGAACCGGATCGACGATCCATTCATACCAATCCGAATATGCGATTCGCAGTGTTGGCCGTCCCGTCTGACTCGCTACGCGGAAAATCGGATAACCTCCGGGCGCGGAAGGCCCGAGATCGATCAGCACGGAAGGCTTTGCGCCTCCATCCGAATAATCGAGTTTTGCCGTTTGGCCATCCGACTTCAGCAGATGTTCTGCATTCTCCACACCGCCGGATATCGAGTGGATCGCCGCACCGAATAATCGTTTGGCTGCCGGTGTCAAAATATATTTTTCTCCGCTGTTCATCGTAAATCTCTCCTGTTCGTCAATATCGCCGCTCAGGTTTAATTATAGATTTCGACGTATATGCGCCAAGCCATAATATGAACTGAAAGATGAACGATTTAAACCTCTTATGGAAAGTGGATCTCTGTTGCTACGGCAAAAATGCAATATTAAAATGTACATATACAAACTTGTATGCGAGAGGTGAACCCCTTGTCCGTCCTCTATTTCTCCGCTCCGCCTTTGCCGTATTACATCAATTCGGGGGAATCTCGGTTCAAGCCCGGAGAAAGCCATCCCTCCCGCAGCCATATCGGGCTGTTCGACCTGCTCGTCGTCCATCAAGGGGCGTTATTTATGGGAGAAGAAGAACGTGGGTGGACGGTTAGCGAAGGGCAGGCGCTGCTGTTGCAACCCGACCGGCATCATTATCCGCTCCGGCCAGTGGATTCGGAAACGCAGTTTTTCTGGCTGCATTTTCAGACGAATGCGTTGTGGAGCGATCAGCCATGGCATACGGAAGCTGTTGAAGAGGTTACGGACGATAGCCGTCAATACCGGGACGAGCAGGGGCTCACTCCGCGTGCTTTCGGCTTCTCGATTCCGCAATATTTTACGCTGCGCGATCCGACCGACACTTACAGCCGCCTTCGCGAGTTGATCGAACTGGAAAAGCAGCCGCTCTCGTGGGCGCGGTGGCAGCAACAGATTCAATTGCAAAGTCTTCTTAAGGCGCTCGCCGAAGGGCAGGACGAATTCGGGCAATCGCCCGCCGTCCGGCTTGCCGAACGCGTTGCCGTCCATCTGCGCACGCATTATCGTTCATCTGTGACGCATGAGCTGCTGCAGCGCGAATTCAATTTTCATCCAGTCTATATCGCCAGATGTATGAAGAAGGCGCTCGGATGTTCGCCGCTCGAATATTTGACTCGGTACAGAATCGAGCAAGCCAAGCTGCTGATGCTCGGCACGACGCTTTCGATCGAAGAGATCGCCTGGGAAGTCGGTTTTCGCCATCAAACGTTTTTCTCCCGCACGTTCCGCAAGCTCGAACGGATGTCGCCGAGCGAGTTCCGCAAACAGTTCAACCGATGAATACGGGCTCGGCCAGGCGCCGGATAAGAACGGAGAAGTGCTCTCCAGACACTCTGCATCCTAGTCGTTGTAGGCTTTCAGCGCAATTACAGCGTTATGTCCGCCGAAACCGAAAGAATTGGACAAGCCGATCGTTAGCGGTGTCGCCATGTGCCGAGCCTCGTTCGGCACGTAATCCAAGTCGCACTCCGGACCCGGTTGCGCCAAGTTGATCGTCGGCGGGATGATGCCTGTCTGCAGCATCCGTACGAGCGCTATAGCCTCCACGCCGCCGGCTGCGCCAAGCATATGGCCGGTCATCGACTTGTTGGCCGTAACTGGGATGCGATATGCCTGTTCGCCGAATAGCCGTTTAATCGCCTTCGTCTCGGACTTGTCGCCGAGTTCCGTGCTGGTCGCATGAGCGGAGATGACATCGACCTGCTCAGGCCGAAGGTTTGCATCAGCAAGCGCTTGTTTCATCGCTAGATACGCCCCCGTTCCCTCGGGATGTGTGGCGACCATGTGATAAGCGTCCGAACTGCTGCCGTAGCCGATCACTTCCGCATAGATACGGGCTTTCCGACGCAATGCATGGGACAGAGATTCCAGCACGAGAATGCCCGCACCCTCCGCCATGACAAAACCGTCCCGTCCCCTATCAAAAGGTCGGCTCGCCCTCTCGGGCTCATCATTGCGCGTAGATAGCGCCGTGGCATTGTTGAAGCTTGCGAGCGAAATGTCGTTCACCGCCGCTTCCGTGCCGCCGGCGATGATTACATCCGCGAGACCGGTACGAATGAGCCGCATCGCTTCTCCGATCGCCGTGTTGCCGATGGAGCACGCGGTGACCGGGGACAGCGTTGGCCCCATCGCCCCGAAGCGGATGGAAATAAACGCAGCAGCCATATTCGAAATCATCATCGGTACGAGCGTCGGACTGACTCGTTCGGGGCCGCGGTTGTTCAATATATCCTTCTGCTCGAGCAACGTTTGAATGCCGCCAATACCCGAGCCGACGTAGACGCCCATGCGTTCGCGGTCGATCGCTTCCAACCCCAGGCCCGCGTCGGACACAGCCTGCTCCGCCGCTGCGACGGCAAATTGACAAAACCGATCCATTCGCCGGGCCTCCTTGCGACCGAACACCGCCTCCCCATCAAAATCGCGCACGATGCCCGCAATTTTCGTTTTGTATCTCGATACGTCCCACATATCGATTTCAGAAATACCGGATTCGCCCCGAATGAGACGGTTCCAAAAGTTTTCGACATTATTCCCAAGCGGCGAGATAAGACCCGTTCCCGTTATGACAACACGTTCCATTAGTGTATAGCCTCCTTGGCACATCAGATGTAGATCCTATCGTGCCATTTTGGTTATCCTATTACAAGTTGTTATTTATTCTAGTATAAGATGTGCTACGATAAGATCATGTCTGGGGAGTGATAATCATGAATCGCCAAACGAGATTACAAGCGTTATCCGCATTTCTGAAGGCGCAACGGGCCAAAATTTCCCCGGAATCCGCGGGCTTCCCGCAAGGCTCGCGGAGAAGGACGCCGGGGCTGCGCCGGGAGGAAGTCGCCCAGCTCGCCGGCGTCAGCTCGACCTGGTACACGTGGTTGGAACAAGGCAGAGACATCCAAGTCTCTTCCTCGGTGCTAGACTGCGTAGCCGCGGCGCTAAGGCTCACTGTTGATGAACGCAAATATTTGTTTTCGCTCGCCTTGGAGTCAAACTCGGGGATGCTGAGCGGAAGTTTGCTGCAAGAGGAGCAGCCGCAAATCAGCGCTTCTTTGTCACGCATTTTGCAGGAACTGCGCTATTGTCCGACGATCATCTCCGACCGGCGCTGTCGGATCGTTGGCTGGAACGAAGCGGCTTCGCATGTTTTCATCAATTTTGACGTTATTCCGGCGGCAGAGCGGAACTTGATTCTTTTGCTTTTTACAAGGAAGGAGTTCAGGCGGCTGGCGGTGAATTGGGAGCATTTTGCAAGCGGATTTCTGGCGATTTTTCGCGCTTACTATGGGCAATACGTGGAAGATGAATGGTATGAAGGCTTTGTTGAGGAGATGAAGGAACGGCATCCTGACTTTAGTCAGCTGTGGGAGCATAGCAAAGTTAGCTCCGCCCCGGAGGTGACGATCGAATTCCGCCATTCCAAAGCGGGAAAAATGCTGTTCGAGCTGACTTCGTTGCAAGCGCACGGGAGCGCCGATCTGCGGTGCAGCATTTACACGCCGGTGCAAGACTCTTCTACGGAAGCGAAGCTGAAGCAGTTGTTGGGCGGTTGAGCGTATAGGCCGTAAATTCGATCGTCAACTTTGCGCGGAATCCGTTATAATACAACTCATACATAAATGTACTACTGAGGCGGTGTGGAAGTGAAAGAGAAGCTGACCAAAGGGCCTGTCGTGCTCTATGAGCAAATGAGAGTCAAAATTATGGAACTGATTCGCGAGCGGGGGCTCCGTCCACACGATCCGGTTCCATCTGAGACGGAGTTGGCCAAAATGTACGGCGTCAGCAGCAGAACGAGTAAGGAAGCACTGCTGCAGTTGGCACGCGAAGGCGTCGTGTATCGTATGCCGAGACGAGGTACGTTTCTCGCCAAGCAGCCGGAGGATGAAGAAGGAGCGAGTTCTGGCATAAGCGAGCTTCGGATCAGGTCGAGGCAGGCAGTCGGCGTCCTGTTGCCGTATACGGATGAGTATGTCGCAAGTGTGCTTCAGGCACTGACGGCCGAGCTTGTCCGTCGTGGGCTGGAGCCGCTCGTGCGATTTACGTCGGGGACGTTGGGACAGGAGGAAGAGACGGCGCGGGAATTGGTCGAGCGGTATTCCGTATCAGGACTTGTCGTTTATCCGGGGAGGCATGATACGCTTGGCGACTATTTGATTCAACTGCATACTCGCCAATTCCCGGTTGTCATCGTCGACCGGGCGTTTCGCGAAATTAGCATCCCGAGCGTGTTCCACGACCACCTGCACGGTTCGCTCGAGCTGACGGCTTATTTAATTTCGCGCGGGCACCACAGAATCGGTTTCGTCACCGAGGAGTATCGCGGTCTGATGAGCAGGGAGGATCGGTTCAACGGGTATACGCAAGCTTATCTGGACGCATCGATGAACCTCGATTTAAGTCTTGTGCATAAGATTGGCCGCACCGGTGGCAAGGATGCATCTGCGCTTGCGGAGGGCGCCGGGCTGGACGACTTCATCGCCGGCAACGGCGACATGACGGCCGTCGTATGTTCCAACGACTACGTTGCGCTGGCGGTCATGCAGGCCGCATATCGTCTTGGCATCGCGGTGCCTGACAAGCTGTCGGTCGTCGGGTTCACGGATTTTTCTTTTGCCGAGCTACTGCCCGTCCCGTTGACGACGGTAGAGAAAACGGCAACAGAGCTCGGCGTCGCCGCAGCCGCGATGGTGTGCGAGCTCGTCGCCGACCCGGCAGCCCGTCGCTCGCCGGTCGTTATACCGACCCGCCTGAAGGAGAGGGAGAGTGTGAAGTCCTTGGTGTAGGAGGGGGACAGGCGCTTTGGATGTTTGACTGCGGGGAAGGTACGCAGCATCAGCTGTTGCGCATGCCGCTGAAGCGTTATTCCGGAGACGGAGGCTGCGCTGGAATTGCGCCCTTATTCGATTTTTTCGCTTTCACGAGAGGAGCGGTAAGCGGATCGCGTAACGCTCCGCCCTTTCAGCTTAGCGCATCGACGACAATTTCACCCATCGCAGCATAGGCATCGACTTGGACGTTTGGCGTCCCGATTGTTCCGACTTTTTTGTTGAACATCTGCTTACTGAATTCAACTTTGTCGAGATCAACCTTGACTTCCCCGACCTTGCTTTCCAGCTGAAAGCCGACGTTCTCCGGAGACATGTTCAAATGAATAGCGATTTTGCCAACGTCCGTTCTCGCTTTCAAATCGTTGGCCAGAGAAATGTCTTCCACGACGATTTCTCCTGCGTTCGCTTTCAAGTCCAATTTTCCGGTAACAGATTTCACCCGAATGTCCCCTACATCAATCCGAAAGTCTGCAGCCTTCGTCTCCACGTCGGAAGCATGCACGGAGCCAAAATCGCTGTTTACCTTGAGTTTCCGATACATTTTGTCCGGCAAGGCGATTCGCAGCTTGCGGGCTCCTGTCCGATCCTTCAAAGCATGTTTCGACTTTTCCTTGATTGTCACTGTCAACAAACCGGAATTAACCTTCGCCTCGAACTCGAACCGATCGCGCAAATTATCGTCCGCAAGCAGCTCCACTTCCGCTCGCTCATCCTTCGAGCGTTCGATCTGAATTTCCATCGCATGCGCGTTTACTTCCAGCTCTTCTATCTCGTCTTGCGTGTAGGAACGATTCTCCACAGAGACAAGCCTGCCCGAGCCTGAGCCTTCCCCCATAACCGTTTGTTGAACCTCTCCCGTTACCGAGTTCGCCAAATTTCCGCACGCAGTCAACGCCGTCGCCATAACGAGAATCGCGAACAGCCTCGCACTATTTCTTTTCTTTCTCATATTTCAGCCTCCTATTCTTTCTTTCTCCCATTATGGAGACGGTCAGCATGCACTCCGACAGTCTCTCGACTAAATTTTGACTGGACCGGGGTCGGGGAGCGGGCCGCTCAGCGTCTAGGCGAGTTACGAAGCCTGACGTTTTTTTCTATTTGATGTTTCCGAAAAAAAATATTGAATGTATTACTGATACAAAATAGTATTAAAACGAATCAATAATACGTAATCGAGGTGGACGCAACAAAATGGCTGCGAAATTAAAGCTTGGAATGAATCTGGGGTTCGCCATCAACAAGTATGTGGAGCCCGAAGTGTGGGCGCGGCTCGTTGCCGAGGAGATGGGCGTGAAGAACGTGCAGCTTGTGGCGGACTTGTTGAACGTCTTTCTGCCGGACGACTACATTCAATCGCAAATCGAGCGGATCCAAACGAGCACGCAGCGGTACGGCTTAAACATTACGTCTACATTTACGAGCGCTTTTACGCGGGTTAACCATTTCATGCACCCTGATGCCGACGCGCGCCGCATATGGCTGGAGTGGTTCAAGAAATTTGCCAAAGCGTCCGCAGAGCTTGGGGCGTCGTCGACGGGCAGTCATTTCGGTATTTTGACATTCGCCGATTACGACAACAAAGAACGCCGGGCGTTCATCGTAGACGAGGCGTTGAAGCTGTGGAAAGAGCTTAGCTGGTATTGCCGGGACTTGGGGATGTCCTACATGACGTTCGAACCGATGTCCATCCCGCGGGAAATGGCGAACACGGTGGCGGATACGAAAGAGTTACTGGAGCGGCTGAATGATGGGGCGGGGTTGCCATTCAAAGTGTGCCTGGACGTCGGTCACGCGCCGCACCCCGACGATCGCGATCCGTACAAGTGGGTGCGGGAATTGGGCGCGGTGTCTCCGATCATCCACATTCAGCAGACGGAACTGAACCATAGCCGCCATTGGCCTTTTACGGAGGAATATAACAAGCTGGGCATCATCCACGGAGAAAAGCTGCTGGAGGCGATCGAAAAGTCGGGGGCGGAGGAAGCCGAGCTCGTGTTCGAACTGTCGCATCGCGAAGCGTGGTCCACCGAGTTCCGAATTATTCAGGACCATAAGGAATCGGTCGACTACTGGCGGCAATTTGTAAAAGACTAGGAGGCTTGCGGCGCATGGACACGATGAAAGCGTATGTGCTGGACGGTATCGGCGACTTGAATTTGCGGCGTGTGCCGAAGCCGATTCCCGGCAAAGACGAGGTGCTGCTTCGGGTAATCGCCTGCGGCGTATGCGGCTCTGACATTCCACGCATTTACGAGAAAGGGACGTATCGGTTTCCGACGATTCCCGGACACGAGTTCGCCGGCATCGTGGAAGAGATCGGCGCGAATGTCGACCCCGGACTGCTTGGCCGCATGGCTGCGGTATTCCCGCTTATTCCTTGCCGGTGCTGCTCAAGCTGCGAGATCGGCGACTACGCGACTTGCACGAGTTACGACTACAAAGGCTCGCGTTCGGACGGAGCATTCGCGGAGTACGTTTGCGTGCCGGCATGGAACTTGATCGTTGCTCCGGACGGCATTAGCGGCGAAGAGCTGGCGATGGCGGAACCGGCTGCGGTCGCGTTTCATGCGCTGCGTCGAGGCAGGTTGGAAATCGGCGATCGCGTGCTGATTAGCGGTGCCGGCCCGATCGGCCTTATGCTGGCCCAATGGGCTCGGGCAGGCGGAGCGTCGCGGGTGCTGCTGGCGGACGTGGACGACCGGAAGCTGGATTTTGCCAAAGCGAATGGCTTCACCGATGTGATCAATCCGGCCAGTAGTGACGTAAAAGCGTGGGTCTCGGAGCTTACGGGAGCAGGCGTCGATCTGGCGGTAGAGGGAGCCGGGCATCCATCCTCTTGGGAAAATTGCTTGCGCGCGGCGCGTCCCGGCGGGCGGGTCGTGCTGATGGGCAATCCGGCGGGCCCGATGGGCCTTTCCCAGAACGGGTACTGGGAGATGTTGCGCAAACAGTTGACCGTCGTCGGCACATGGAATTCGGACTACGCGGAAATGCCAAAAAACGAATGGAAACTTGCGGTCGGAGCAATGGCGGAAGGGAAAATCCAGGTGCGCCCGCTCATTACTCACCCCGTGTCTCTGGACGATCTAAGGGATGCGATTGCCGTGATGAGGGACCGTTCGGAATTTTGCAACAAAGTAATGTGGACCATCTCAAAGGGAGTGTGATTCGTCATGAAAGCGGCAGTATTGGAAAAGTTGGAGCAAATCGCGCTGAAAGAAGTGCCAACGCCGGAAATCGACAACGACAGCATTTTGATGAAGGTGGAAGCGGTCGGCATTTGCGGGAGCGATATTCGCATTTATCATCATGGCAACAGCCGCGTGCAGCTTCCGCAAATATTAGGGCATGAAGCATCGGGACGGGTCGTCGCCGTAGGTGCCAACGTAACGAAATTCAGCGTCGGAGACCGCATCTGCTTGGGAGCCGACGTGCCGTGCGGGGAGTGCGTGTTCTGCGAGGCGGGGATCGGGAACAACTGCCAGATCAACTATGCAATGGGATACCAGTTTGCCGGCAGTTTCGCGGACTACGTGTTGTTGAACAAAATGGTCGTTAACTACGGCCCGATCCATAAAATTGGAGACCACGTCAGTTACGATGAAGCGGCGCTTGCGGAACCTCTCGCCTGTGTGTTAAACGGACTGGAGTTGTCTCAGGTCAAATTGGGAGACACAGTTGTTGTCATCGGCGCCGGGCCGATCGGTATGATGCTTGTGCAAGTGGCGATGAAGATGGGCGCGCGTGTGTTTCTCGTCAACCGCTCCCGGCCGCGGCTGGAAATGGCGAAGCATTTGGGCGCAGACGCATACATTTGTTCCGGCGAAGAGAACGCGGTCGAACGTGTGCTGGAGGAAACGGGCGGGCTCGGTGCGGATGTCGTCATAACGTGTAACCCGTCTCCGGAATCTCAAGTCGATGCGATTCACATGGCGAAAAATCGCGCCAGAGTCAACTTTTTCGGCGGGCTGCCTAAAGATAAATCGTTGGTCACTCTTGATACGAACATTATTCATTACAAGGAATTGTTCGTGCACGGCGCGCACGGCTCTTTGCCGCGTCACCACCAACAAGCGGTCGAGTTGATTAACAATGGCATCATCGATATGAAGAAATTTATTACTCACCGTTTTCCTCTGGAGCAGATCGAAGAAGCGATTCGGACGGCGGAAAGCCATGCCGGCTTGCGCGTAATCGTTCATCCATAAGAAGCGAGGTGAGAGACGATGGGCGGTAAAATCAGTCCTTCGATGATGTGCGTTGATTTTCGGAGGCTGGAAGAGAGCGTGCGCGCGTTGGAGCGGGCAGGCGTGGAATATTTGCATTTCGATATTATGGACGGTCATTTCGTTCCGAACTTTACGCTCGGCCCCGATTTTATCCGCAGCGTGCGAGAGATGACGGACATTCCGTTCGATTATCATCTGATGGTGGAACGGCCGGAAATGCTGCTTCCCGTCTTCGATATTCGGGAGGGGGATATCGTTTCGGTGCATCAGGAAGCTTCGGTGCATTTGCAACGAACACTTCAGCAAATACGCGAGCTGGGGGCCAAGCCTTCCGTGGCGCTTAATCCGGCGACGCCGATCTATGCGATCGACGAGGTGATGGACGACATCGATCTCGTGCTTGTTATGACGGTCAACCCCGGCTTCGCCGGGCAGAAGCTCGTACCTTCGACGATCCGCAAAATCTCCGGATTAAAGGAGAGGTTGCTTGCGGGCGGCTATGCGGACGTCGAGATCGAGGTGGACGGCAACGTTAGTTGGGAGAATGCAGTTAAGATGCGTCAGGCCGGAGCGGATATTTTCGTCGCTGGCACTTCCAGCGTGTTCCGTAAAGGCGAAGACATCGAGCCATTGATCACAAAATTCAGGACGTGCATCGGATGATATTTTCCGGAAAGGAAGCTGGCGTATGACAGACAAAGCGTATGCGTTATTTGAAGAGCGGCAGCGTGCTAGAGGAATAGATTTGAATGTTGTAAGAGAGAAGCTGAAGTCACTTGCGATCGAGACGCCTTCCTGGGGTTTCGGAGACTCCGGAACTCGCTTTAAAGTGTTCAGGAACGGCAAAGCTGCCCGGACACCTTATGAGAAATTGGAAGACGCCGCCGAGGTGCATCGGCTGACGGGATGCTGCCCATCTGTCGCCATCCACATTCCGTGGGACAAGACGGACAGCTATGGGAAGCTGCGAAGCCATGCGGAAAGCTTAGGCGTGAAGATCGGCGCCGTTAATCCGAATCTGTTTCAGGAAGAGGAGTATATGCTCGGCAGCGTGACGAACGCGAACGCGGCCATTCGCCGTAAAGCGACGGATCATTTGTTGGAATGCGTCGCCATTGCGAAAGAGACGGGATCGAAAGATTTGAGCCTGTGGTTCCCGGACGGCACGAACTACCCGGGGCAAGGAGACATTCGCGCCCGCAAAGTGTGGATGCTGGAAGCGCTGAAGGAAGTGTACGCGGCGTTGACGCCGGACATGCGCGTGCTCATCGAGTACAAATTTTTCGAGCCGGCGTTCTACCATACCGATCTCGTTGATTGGGGCATGGCGTTCCAACTGGCGAACAAACTCGGGCCGCAAGCGCAAGTGCTGGTCGATACCGGTCACCATGCGCCCTGCACGAACGTGGAACACATCGTCGCTTATTTGCTCGATGAGTGCCGGTTGGGTGGGTTCCACTTCAACAGCCGCAAATATGCCGACGACGATCTGATCGTCGGGGCGATTAATCCTTATGAACTGTTTTTGATTTTCTATCAAATTCTCGATGCGTCTGCGGACGCCGATCCAGCGGTTAGAGGCACGGTTGACGCGATTGCGTATATGATCGACCAGTCTCACAACATAGAACCGAAAATCGAAGCCGCGATCCGCTCCGTGCTTAACGTGCAGACGCAATACGCGAAAGCGTTGCTGATCGATCGCGAGGAAGTGAGAGCCGCGCAGAGCGAACAGGACGTTCTCGGCGCCGAGGACGCTGTCCGCAAGGCGTTCGAATTCGATGTCTCGCCGCTGCTCGAGTCGATCAGGGAAGAGATGGGTTTGCCGCTCGATCCGATGCGAGCCTATAAGGAAGGCAGCTACGCCGAGCGGGTCGGGCGGCGCGGTTGAAGTGAGTTAACGAAGTGCATTTAGATGCGTTAGCCTTGGTACATTGACCCGGGGCTGGCGCATTTTTTTGCTGTAATGGGTCGGAGGGAGTGCCAAGTAGAGCACTGAGAGACGCTATCAGTTCGCGTTAGTCGCCGTCGTTTTACGTTAGAGTACACAGAGACGCTATCAGTTCGAGTTGATCGCCTCTGTCTGTCAGTAGAGTACTCAGAGACGCTATCAGTTCGATTGATCGCCTCTGTCTGTCAGTAGAGTACTCAGAGACGCTATCAGTTCGATTGATCGCCGCAGTCTGCCAATAGAGTACCCAGAGACGCTAACAGTACGCGTTGACCGCTACCGTTTGCCAATAAAGTACTTTAGGGACGCAATCGTTTCGAGGCAGCGTGCTAAACGAGCGGATGCGGGCGGGATGATTCATGCAGTACACTGTCCGCGTGCTAGTAGGTATGGCGATGCCTCACCGGTAATCTTCATCGCGATGATTGCTACTATTAGTTCCCCACCTTTTCCCACGCGTTGTTCTCCTTCTGTTCTCATAGAGGCGAACATTTGCTATAATGAGAGGAATGCGCGACAAGCGACTGAGAGGGGACGAACCGTGAGAGTGTTGGGCATCGACCCTGGCATCGCCATTATGGGTTTTGGATTTATTGATAAGTCGGGGCATAAGCTCGCACCCGTGCAGTACGGCTGCATTCAGACGGAGGCGGGTACGCCGCAGGAAATCCGTTTAAAGCAAATCTATGAATCTTCTTGCGAGTTGCTCGATCGGTATAAGCCGGACACGGTTGCGGTCGAGAAGCTGTTTTTCAACAAAAATGTGACGAACGCGTTCAGTGTCGGCCAAGCAAGAGGTGTATTCATGCTCGCGGCGGCGCAGCGAGGGCTGCCGATCTCGGAATATACGCCAATGCAAGTGAAGCAGGCTGTCGTCGGTTACGGCGGGGCGGAGAAGAAGCAGGTGCAGGAAATGGTGAAAATGCTGCTGAAGCTGACCGCGATCCCGAAACCGGATGACGTAGCCGATGCTTTGGCGGTCGCGATCTGTCACGCGCATTCCTTAGGCATGAACGAACGCATGAACGGAGCGAAAAGAATATGATCGATTTTCTAAGAGGGAAAGTTGCACATTTGGAGAGCGAGTACGTTGTACTGGACGTCCGTGACGTCGGCTACCGCGTGTTCACGCCGAATCCTTATGCGCTCGCGAAATCGGAAACCGCGATCGAGCTCTACATCTATCATCACGTTCGCGAGGACGCGATTCTGCTGTTCGGATTTGCAACGCGCGACGAGCAGGCGTTGTTCCGCAAACTGCTGGAAGTGTCGGGCATCGGACCGAAGGTTGCCCTCGGCGTTCTCGCTGGAGGCAAGCCTGAGAGAGTTGTAGCGGCTATCCAGCAGGAGGATGTCAATTTCCTGACCAAACTGCCCGGCATCGGGCGGAAAACAGCTCAGCGGATGATTCTCGATTTGAAAGACAAGCTCGGCGGCTTCGATAGTGCCTGGTCAAGTACGGGCGATATATTGACCGCCCCACTACCAGTAACGGTTAAGGACGCCGGCGGATCGGCCTGGTCGGAAGCGCGCGAAGCGCTTGGCGGACTCGGTTATCGAGATGCCGAGCTCGATCGGGCGTGGCTCGCGATGAAGGATGAAGTGTCCGGATTTGAATCGGCCGACGTATTGATTAAGAAAGCGCTCCAGAAGCTGTTCCAGGGCTAAGTGGGCGCGTAAGTGGAAGGAGGCATCGCGGTGGAAGAGGAAGATCGCATCGTCGCCGCCCATCTCATGATGGAGGACCAGACGGTCGAATACAGCCTTCGTCCCCGGTACTTGTCCGAATATATCGGTCAGGCCCAAGCGAAGGAAAATTTGAAAGTATACATAGAAGCCGCGAAGATGCGAAGGGAGCCGCTAGATCACGTGCTGCTGTACGGGCCTCCGGGTCTTGGCAAGACGACGCTTTCGAACATTATTGCTAACGAACTCGGCGTCAACATTCGCACGACAAGCGGACCGGCGATCGAGAGACCGGGGGACCTCGCTGCAATATTGACGAATTTGCAGGAGAACGACGTGCTGTTCATCGACGAAATTCATCGCATTCATCGCACAGTCGAAGAAGTGCTGTATCCGGCGATGGAAGATTTCGCGCTCGATTTCATTATCGGGAAAGGACCAAGCGCCAGGTCGGTCCGGCTTGACTTGCCGAAGTTTACGTTAATCGGCGCGACGACGCGTGCTGGCATGCTGTCCGCACCGCTGCGAGATCGATTCGGCGTTGTCAGCCGTCTGGAGTATTACACGGAGGATGAATTGTCTTACATTGTCAGCCGCACCGCCGATATTTTCGGCGTCGGTATCGTCGGCGAAGCATCTCGAGAAATTGCAAGACGTTCTCGGGGAACGCCGCGTATCGCCAACCGGCTGCTCAAGAGAGTCCGAGACCACGCGCAAGTGCGCGGGGACGGCATCATTACCGATAGCATTGCTAGCGACGCGTTAGAGCGCATCCAGGTCGATCCGATGGGACTCGACAGTATCGATCATAAGATGCTGAGGGCGATGATCGTGAACTACGGGGGCAGGCCTGTAGGACTGGATACGCTCGCGGCGTCCATTGGAGAGGAAAGCCAGACGATCGAAGACGTGTACGAGCCGTATCTCATGCAAATCGGTTTCCTGCAACGAACACCTCGTGGACGCGTGGCAATGGCAGCAGCATACAGACACCTTGGATTGCCGGTGCCGGACGGTGCTAACTGAGCTTGCCGAAGCGATGCCGCAACTGTTTTCGACAGTATGCAAAGTTTGGAGGGGAACTTATTGATCGTTCATAACAATCGCCGCTATTACCGGCTTGCCTTTCTGCTTCTTCTGGTCGCGGCGGTCGCGACTGGATCTACCCGTGCCGTCGTGCATGCAGCCGTAAAAGTACCGGACACGATTCGCGTTGCGCTGTTTCTTAACCTCACCTCGAAATATCAAGCGTTAACGTCCGTCGCGACGCTCCAGGCCGCAGGGGGGATGAATATCGTTTGGAGAGACCCTCAGTTTTCCGTTGCTGCGGATTCCGTCGCAGCAGGACAAGCGGCTCGTTTCTCGATGGACGGTTATCGGGCGCTTCTGCTTGAGACAACGGATGTAACCGCTGCTCTTGCCGTCTTGAAAAAAGTACAGGCCAGTTCTTCGGCCGCTTTCATAACTCAGTTGCAGAAATCGGGCAAGACGGTATACCAAGTGCAAGAGGGCGTATACGCGACGGCGGCGACGGCTTCGTCGGCGCTCACGAAATGGACGAACGCCGGCGTCGCTTCGGGCGTCCAGACGCTTCTCAGCGCGCGGGTCGTCGGGCCTTGGGCTGTCGAAGCGGGGCCTTACGCAAGCTTAGCTGATGCGAAGGCGGCAGCAGCAACAATAGGAGCGGCAGGTCTGGACGCTTTCGCGGCGCTTAAGCCGCAGAACGGCGCTATGACGTATGTGGTTAGAGTCGGGCAAGAAGCAAGTTCCGCCCAGCTTCAGTCGATACAGCAATCAGTGTCTGCTACGGGCGCTACAGGAGCACGCATACCGGCAGCAACCGAGCCTTACGCCGCGATCCGCATGGATGTCACTTACAATGGCAGCGCGAACAAAGCGATCCCGTTATATGCCATTTCGTCTGGAGCCGGAGCTGTACTGCGGGCGGATCCCGCAGGCGCGGGAGGCATTCAGCTCGTCGAGCGCAGCAAAAGAACGTACAGGGGAAGCATGGAAATGAGCGTGCTGAACCAATCGCTTGCCGTCGTGAACGACGTTCCATTCGAGCAATATTTATATTCCGTCGTCGGGGCGGAAATCGGCTCGTCATGGCCGCTCGAGGCGCAGAAGGCCCAAGCGGTCGCGGCTCGCACGTATGCGTTATCGTCGGGTGTCGGCTTCCAGATCGCAAGTGTTGTCGATACGACGCTCAGTCAAGTGTACAGTGGTATCGGCTCCGAGAACGCGAACTCAACCGCAGGGGTCGATCAGACGAAAGGCGAGATCTTGTCGTCAGGCGGAAGAGCGATCAGCGCGGTGTTTTCTTCGAATTCGGGCGGCATTACGGCTGATAACTTGACGGAGATTTGGGGCAATGACAGCACGAATTTCGCCGTCGCCGCCCCGAGTCCGGACGAAGGCCCGCAGAAGGGGCTGCTCAACTGGTATTACGTAGCTTTGCCGACGGGACAGACCGGGTTCGTCCGTTCCGATCTCGTTGCTGCGAGCGGACAGAAACACATCAGCGGGGCGAACTTGCTGAATGTCAAAGGGGACGGCGTTGCCGTCCGCAATAAGCCACAGGCCTCGACAGCTGAACCGATCGCCCGCGTCGGTTCCGGCACCGTGCTTGTGCAGCTCGGCGTTGTGCCCGAATATACTGAATACAGTTGGATCGAAGCGCCGATGACGCCCGAGCAATTGCTCACCGCCCTGAACAAGAGGGCAAAGTCGCCGATCTCAGGACCGCTTCTGACGCTTGAAGTGACAAAGCGAGGTCCGTCAGGTCGGGCGACCGAAGTGTCGGCGAACGGCGTTCCGGTTAACGTCGGAGTCGGCGATAATCTTCGCGGCGCGCTCGGTGGAAACGGCACAAGCTTAAAAAGCACGCTTTTTACACTTGAGGAAACAGGGCGTTACACCATTGTGGGCAAAGATGGCGCAACGATAGAAGTGCCTCGTCAGCAAGGTTCGATTCAAGTGATCGGCGCTGACGGTTCCGTAAAGCAGCTGCAAGGACCGAACTTGTTTATTATGGACGGCAGCGGCTCGCTCAGAGCTGCGACGACGACTCCGCAATTTGTTTTTACGGGAAAAGGTTTCGGCCACGGACTCGGGATGTCCCAATGGGGTGCGCGAGGGCTTGCGGAGCAAGGGTATGACTATCAATCCATCCTGCTATACTATTATAAGAACGTAACGATCGAAAAAGGTGCCTCATGATGAATGTCAGCGATTATGATTTTGATTTGCCGGAGGAGCTGATCGCCCAGACTCCTCTGCTTGATAGAACTTCCTCCCGCCTTCTCGTGCTTCATCGGGAAGACGGGAGGACGGAGCATCGGACTTTTACCGATCTGGCCGAATTCCTGAAGCCGGGAGATACGCTCGTATTAAACGATACGAGAGTTCTCCCGGCCCGTCTGTTCGGGACCAAATCAGATACGGGGGCCAAAGTCGAGCTTCTGCTCCTCAGAAGAATAGAAGGCGATCGTTGGGAGACGCTCGTCAAGCCTGGCAAAAGAGTCCATGCGGGGGCGAGGCTTTCTTTCGGGTCGACGAATGAAGAGTCGGGAGATGCCGCGAAACCATTATTGACCGCGGTCGTAGAAGAAGAAGGAGATATGGGCGCTCGCGTCATCCGGTTTGAGTACGAAGGTATTTTTAACGAATTGCTCGACAGACTCGGCCAGATGCCGCTTCCTCCATATATCAAGGAAAGACTATCCGACCGGGAGCGTTACCAGACGGTCTACTCCCGCCACGAGGGATCGGCGGCGGCTCCGACGGCGGGCTTGCATTTCACGGAAGGCTATTTGGACCGACTGAAGGCGATGGGTGTCAACCTGTGTCCGATAACTCTGCACGTTGGGCTTGGCACGTTCCGGCCCGTAAGCGCGGAGACGATCGAGGCGCATGAGATGCATGCGGAATGGTACTCCGTAAGCGAGCAAAGCGCGAAGTTGTTGAACGAAGCGAAAGCCGGCGGAGGCCGGATCGTCGCGGTCGGTACGACATCGGCGCGCACGCTGGAAACGTTAGGCGGAAGATTCGGAGGAGGGCCTGTCCAAGCATGCGACGGGTGGACCGACATTTTCATCTATCCGGGTTATCGGTTTCAACTGGTTGACGCTTTGATCACGAACTTCCACTTGCCCAAGTCGACGCTTGTGATGCTGGTCAGCGGGCTTGCCGGCAAAGACAACGTGATGAACGCTTATCGCGAAGCGATCGACAGGGGATACCGCTTCTTCAGCTTCGGAGACGCAATGCTCATCCTAGGGACGGATGCGAAATAACCGTTCGTCTATCCCTTGTCAGTCCCTTATGATCGACTCATCGACAGAGAGGAATCCAAATATGGCAGTCCGATACGAATTGATTAAAACTTGCGCCCAAACCGGCGCGCGGCTCGGAAGGGTTCATACGCCGCATGGCGTCATCGAGACGCCGACCTTTATGCCAGTAGGCACGCAAGCATCCGTAAAAGGAATGAGTCCGGAAGAATTAAAGGCGCTTGGAGCCGAAATCATCCTCAGCAATACTTATCATCTGTTCCTTCGTCCCGGACATGAGCTCGTCCAAGCGGCGGGCGGCTTGCACAAGTTCATGAACTGGGACCGGCCGATTCTGACCGACAGCGGCGGCTTCCAAGTGTTCTCTCTAAGCGAAATGCGCAAAATTACAGAAGAAGGCGTCGTGTTCCGTTCCCATTTAAACGGGGACAAACTGAGTCTGACGCCGGAAAGCGCCACGCATGTGCAGAACGCTCTAGGCGCGGATATCATCATGGCGTTCGACGAATGCCCGCCTTACCCGGCGGAATACAAATACGTCAAGGAATCGACGGAACGGACAAGCCGCTGGGCGGAGCGGTGCTTAAAAGCGCACGGGCGTCCGAACGACCAGGCGTTGTTCGGCATCGTGCAGGGCGGCATGCATAAGGACTTGCGTAAACAAAGCGCGCTGGATTTGACTTCCCTTGATTTTCCGGGGTATGCTATGGGAGGTTTGAGCGTTGGCGAGCCTAAGCATCTCATGTATGAGATGCTGGAAGAGACAGTTCATCTGCTCCCTTCCCATAAGCCCCGGTATTTAATGGGAGTCGGCTCCCCGGACGCCTTACTGGACGGAAGCATTCGCGGTATCGACATGTTCGATTGCGTGCTGCCGACGCGAATTGCGCGCAACGGTACGCTGATGACAAGTCAAGGACGCTTGGTCGTCAAAAACGCCAAATACACGAACGATTTCGGTCCGATGGACCCGGAATGCTCCTGTTACGCATGCCGGAACTATTCGCGCGCTTACGTAAGACATCTGATTAAAGCGGACGAGATGTTCGGTCTGAGGCTGACGACGATTCACAACTTGCATTTCCTTGTGCAACTGATGGCGCAAGTGCGTGATGCCATTCGGAACGATCGGTTGGGCACGTTCCGAGATGAGTTTTTCGAGAAATATGGAATGGCTGGCAACGAAAGCGGCTTCTAAAAACGAGGGGAGTTAACGATTTATGTGGTTAGCGGAAAAGGGTTCCGAAGGTAGTATTTGGATTACAATTGCACCGTTCATTCTGATGTTTGCCATTTTCTATTTCCTGCTGATTCGTCCGCAGCAAAAGAAACAGAAGCAACGCGGCTCGATGCTGAATGCTTTGAAGAAGGGCGATAAAGTCGTAACGGCTGGCGGTCTTCACGGCACGATTGCCGAAATCACGGACGACACGATCGTGCTGAAAGTAAACGACGTCACCAAGCTGACGTTCGAACGTTCTTCCATCAACAATGTAACTGCCCGCTCCACGGAGAAAGAATCCGGAAGCAAAGAATAAATATTACGAGCATCAAGCAAAACACCTTTCCCGCATGACTTTGGTCAACGGGAAAGGTGTTTTATTTGTTAAACGAGGAGTCGAGCGATCTGGAAGGCCTGATTTTCGATTTAATACGATCTGCAAGCTTGCGTGGGTTATCGCTGACGGCCCACGAGCCGAATTTCAAGCCGATTGCCGAGGCGCATGCAGCAAGCGCAATGCCCGCAACCATGTCGGTAAACCAGTGAATACCGAGATAGAAAATAGAAAACACAATGACGATAGCATTAATCCAAGCGAAAGTCGCCCATCGGCGAATACCGGACTTGCTGGCGATAAAGGCGAGTGTCATGGAAATCGATGTATGCAAGCTCGGGAAGCAGTTGTTAATACCCGAGAGGCTGCGATATTCTTGCTCGAACCGTGGGAAAACTTCTGGAATCAGGAAATGCACTTGCGGATGCACATACCACACTTCATTTACGGGGACGAACAAGTAGAACGGAACAGCGATGAAGTAATTCATCAGCATGGCGACGCAGAAGGCGTAGTAAAGCTTAAGATTTTTTTGGTGAGTATAGATGCCGACTGACGCAATCATGACGGCTTGGAACATGACGAGGTAGAAGACGGAACAGATAGCTGTTAGCCAATCGGAGCGAAGCTTCGATTGCAGCCATGCGGGCCAATCGCCTTCCCAGCCGCTTAAGATGGGGGTTAAGTCATATTTGACATTAATCCATTGCTCAAGTTTTAACTCGTTTTTGTTCAGGAGAATGATGGCCAGCACCGCACCGAAAAAAAACAAATATTTGCGCGAGAGCACGAGCGATTTCACAAATATCCATGCGGTCGCGAGCGGTTGTTTGCCCGTACCAAAGCCGATCAACACAGCGACCGCTATGGCCGTGCATATCGATACAGTTGCCATGCTGTCGAACAGAACCATTTTGTGCCTCCTGAATGTCTTTCCAATTCATCGCTCTATTATAGCACAAATAACAAATGTTACTCTCCTTACCGGGAACTCGACCCCGTATTGACGCCGAGCATCCCGCCGAATGCGCCCGACAAGCAAGTGATGAGCAACAGCAGTGGAACCGCAGTCGTCCAGCTTGCATCCGTCGCAAGGAAACTGATTGTCATAAGCAGCAATGTGTACAGCAATCCATTTGCCATGCCGAAATACCAGCCCCGGCGTCCCGATCGTTTAGCAGAGACGAAACCACCCGCAAGTGCGGAGCATCCATGCACCCCGAATACCCACGGCAACATGCCAGATTCGCTGAATGAGGAGTTTGTCAGCAGGGCCGAAAGCAGAAGTGCGCCAAGCGCAAGCCAGATGCCTGACCAATACAGCCCGGACACGACGGGAGAAGCGTTGCGCAAGCTTAAAAATCGCGAAAATGTACGCAATAGAATCACTCCTTAAACAAAATCGTTCTCGTTATTTTAAAGCTTATGGCGGTTGTCCCTTGCGTAGTACAGGCTTGATAGAGGAGAGAGCGTGATTCCCATTTTTTCCGCTGATCGTTTGGGAATGATGCTGGGGGTTGGCGGTGACAATAGAAATCCTGCTTCAAAATGCGATTCGGCGGAGGGAAAAACATGGAGCTGGCGGGCATTTTGCTTCGAACGTTGTTCATGTATCTCTTCATTTTCCTAATCATGCGCATGATGGGGAAACGCGAAATTGGGAAACTTTCCGTATTTGACCTCGTCATCTCGATAATGATCGCAGAAATCGCCGTTATCGTTATCGAGTCGTCGGATAAATCGTTATATTTGGCGATAGCTCCGATCGCATTGCTTGCGATTGTTCAGCTCGGAATCGCTTTTGCTTCCTTGAAGAGCAGAAAGATCAGGACGCTAATCGACGGCAAGCCAAGCGTTATGATTCGAAATGGGCGCTTGAATCGTAAAGAAATGTTCAAACAGCGGTACAATCTTGACGATCTGATGCAGCAGCTTCGCGAAAATCAAGTGGCGGACATTAGAGAAGTCGAGCTCGCCGTACTTGAATCGACGGGCAAGTTATCGGTTATCGTGAAGAAGCAGGAAAATAGTCCGACCCAAAGCACGACGGAAGCGGAATACGCCGATACGTCGATCCGGCCGAAATTCCGTTACGAGTTGCTGCCGATGCCGTTAATTTTGGACGGGCAAGTGCAGGATGACAATTTAGAGAAAATTGGAAAAACCAGGTTTTGGCTCAAAAGCGAACTGGGCCGTTACGAAGTCGATAACTTCAAAACGGTATTCTTCTGCAGCATCGACCACCGGGGCAAGCTATACGTCGACAAAAAGTGATCGAAGGACCCGATGGGCGGCAAGCGATTAAGCCGGCTTTCGAGGACGGAAAAACCGACCGAGCAGCGGCAGCCGTTCCGCATCGCGGCGATCAACGATTTTCAAGAGGATAAGCAACGCCAAGTAAGTCAATGTGGCGAGTATGCCGGCGGCGAACAAGTTGGCAATCTGAGCTTTCAAAGGACTGTTGTTCCAGCACCACATTGCGACGGCGCTCATGACGATCATTGCCGACGTTACTTTCAGGAAGTCGAACGGATTCATCCGGAATCCGGTAAACCTTGCGACGCTGATCCAATGAAGGAGCGTAACAAGCAGCATATTAACGCCAATGGCGATAACGGCACCGGTGATACCGAATTCGGGTTTGGTGGCCAGTTGCATGATGAGGAGAAGCTTTACGGCTGCCCCGGCGAACGTATTAAATAGGGCGGTGCCCGGACGATCAAGCGCTTGAAGCGCGGCTTGCAGAGGGGCTTGCATATAGAGGAAGATCGCAAGCGGTGCGAGCCACCTCAGCATGTCTGCCATCGAGTCGCTGCCGTAAAGAAGCGTACAGAGAGGGTCGGCCAGCAACCCCATGAGTACGACAAACGGAGCGCCGGTTACGACAGCGAGTCTCATCGATTGATGCAAGCGGGCATGGATTGTCGCCCAATCTCCACGCGAAGCGGCTTCCGACAAAGAGGGGACGAGGGAGACGGCAAGGGAGTAGGTGAGTGCTCCGGGCAGCAGAAGGAGCGGGATGACCATCCCTTGCAATGCGCCGTATTGCGCTGTCGCTCCAGCTGCCGTAACGCCCGCAATCGTTAGACAGCGCACCGTTAATATCGATTCCAGCAAATAGGAGAGCGAGCCGATAATTTTGCTTCCCGTTACAGGGAGCGCGGTTTGCATAATCGCCCTCGTCCTGCTTACCGGGCGCGGGTTCGCTGAAGAGGCTTTATCATCGCTTGCCGCCGGGTTCGTCTTTGTTTGCTTGCGATCGCCAATTAATTGAACACCCAGTACGGCGAGTCCCGCCAATTCGCCGACGACCATACCGAGTACGGCGCCAGCAGCGGCGTATTCGAGACCATGGGGAAGAAAAGCCCAAGAGAAAGCGATCGTCAGTACAATGCGAAATACCGTCTCGGCAGTCGCAGATAATGCTGAAGGAATCATATTCTGCTTGCCCTGGAAGTAACCGCGCCAGACGGAGGAGACGGCGACGAGAGGCAACACGGGAATCATGGTCAGAAAGGCGGTATGAACACGCGGATCGGTCATTATTCGCGTTGCGATGAAGTCCGATAAGAAGAAGCAGACACCCGCCAAGACAAGGCTGAAGCTCAGGGAAATACCGAGCGCAGTTCGCAGGATGCCGCCGGATTCGCGCGAGTCGCCGCGACCGTCCGCTTCCGCCACGAGTTTGGCGACGGCTAGCGGGATTCCGCCGGCGATGAGCGTCAGCATGACGACGGTGAACGGAAATACGAGCTGGATCAGGCCAACGCCTTCGGCACCGATCAAGCGCGGAAGAGCGATTCGCGGGATGAAGCCGAGAATGCGGTTCAGCAGCCCGGCGGCCAGCAAAATCATCGCTCCTCGGATGAACGATTGTTTGCGCGAAGACATGAAATCCCTCTTTCCTTCTATCAGGCCTGCCCCGACCGGGGTTAGTCCATATGTATGCGACGGTTGTCCAGCTTCATGCATGAGGCAGGATTTTCGTGTGCCATATCGAATAATTAATCTGACAACCATCAGTGCGGGAGGGATCGCAGCAGTGGAAGGGAACGACGAGCTTCAGCCGTCCGACGAACTGAACGAGGCCGAACTGAACGAAACGATCGAGCGTCTATGTCGAAGCAAGGCGGAAGAATTCCATCTGATCGGTTACGATCAAGTAAGCGGCGCGGACGTATGGGAGTGTGTAAGCGACAAGTACCATAAGAAAGGCATGCCGCAGCTGCACGTGATCGTCAACGACATTTTGTCGCTGAAAGTGACGCAGTTCATGAATCACATTACGCTTAACATGTATCGGGGCGACATGAGCAAACGTTAATTCGCCAAACGAAGTCTTCTCTTCGCGAGAAGGCTTTCTTTTTGACTTCTTTTTGGCGGCGTAGGTATAATAGGAACATTGAGATTCGAAAGGGGACCGCAAACAGAGATGAAACGACTATTGGCTTTCGTGCTTATCGTGGTTATTGGCTTCGCTGTAATGGGCGTGTTTACGCCGAAGCTGCTCGATGGCACGAAGCTCGGCCTGGACCTCAAGGGCGGAGTGGAAATTCTTTATGAGGCGCATCCGATTACGGCAGGCGGCACAGTAACAAAGGAATCGTTGAACAAAACGGCGATGAGCCTCGAAGATCGCGCGAACAAAAGCAAAGTCGCGGAACCCGAAGTGACAACGGAAGGTAAAAACCGCATCCGTCTCAAAATCGCCGTATCGACAGGCAAAACCGACAAAGAACGGGACGAAGCGGTTCAAAAAATCCGCGACTTGATGAAACGTCCGGCAGAACTGCAGTTCCGCAGTGCGGACGGATGCAAAGACGGCTCTTATTGCAAAGTCGAAATGTACGGCAATGAGTTCAAGGAAGGCGCCGCTAAAGTCGAATACGGCAGCTTGAACGAGCCGATCGTACGAATCGAAGTAAAAGAAAAGAGCAAGCTGACGGAAGTATCCACGAGACTCGTCAACAAAAATCTCGCGATTTACTTGGACGACAAAGAAATATCGGCTCCAGTCGTTCAAGGCGTGCTCGATCAAGGAACAGCTGTCATTACCGGCCAAGGCACGCGCGAAGAAGCGCAAAACTTGGCGGATATTATCAACTTGGGCGCGCTGCCGCTTAAGTTGACCGAGAAATATACGCAAAGCGTAGGCGCGACGCTCGGCAAGCAATCGCTGCATGACACGTTGTTCGCCGGCGGTCTGGCCTCCGTACTGATTTTGTTATTTATGCTCGTACTGTATCGCGTACCGGGCATTGTCGCCAGCATTTGCTTGATTACGTTCACTTGGCTGCTGCTTGGCGTCTTCTACTTAATGGGGGCTACGCTTACGCTACCTGGCATCGCGGCATTTGTCCTTGGCATCGGCATCGCGGTTGACTCGAATATCATTACGGCCGAACGGATCAAGGACGAGCTTCGCCATGGCAAGACAATCGCTTCTTCGCTGCGCGCAGGCGCGAAAAACAGCTTCCGGACGATCATCGACGCTCATATTACGACGATTATCGCCATGACCGTGCTCTATTTCATGGGTCACGGTATCGTTAAGAGCTTCGCGATCGTTATGATTGCCAGCATTATCGTCAACATCGCGACGAACGTATTCTTGCCGCGTTACTTGCTCTCCTTGCTGATCAAGAGCGGATATATTAACAAGCCGTCGTATTATAGCGTGAAGGAGAGTGACATCAGTGCGCTCTAAAAGATCGTTCGATTTCGTTCATACAAGCCCGCGATTTCTGACTATATCCGCTTTGATCTTGCTGATCGGACTGATCATGCTCGGAATTAAAGGATTGAATTACGGTATTGACTTCAGCTCAGGTACATCTGTCGATATTACGGTTTCCAAGAAGATCGAAGAGGGCAAAGTCCGGTCGTTCCTAGAAGGGCAGAACTTGGGCGAGTTTACATTGACGTCCGCGGAGTTGCGGGAATCGATCCGCTTCAAACATGCGCTGAACGAGGCGGAAGAGAAGAAATTAAAATCAGAGTTCCAGGCACAGATCGATCCGAACTCCTCGTTCGAAGTGTTTATCGTTGACGTCGAGATTGCGAAGGAGCAACAGCGGAATGCCATCATCGGCCTTCTCGTAGCCAGCCTTGGCATCGTCATCTATGTGAGCATTCGCTTTGAATGGCGATTTGCGATATCCGCGGTTGTGGCTCTCCTATACGATGCGTTGTTCGTTATCTGTATGTTCTCGATTTTCCGATTGGAAGTAAACTTGCCTTTCATATTGGCGGTATTGACTATCATAGGTTATTCCATCAACGATACGATCGTTATTTTCGACCGCATCAGGGAGAACTTGCGGTTCGCGAAAATCAAGTCCCATGCGGATCTTGACAGGCTAGTGAATGATAGTATCTGGCAAACGATGGCACGTTCCATCAACACCGTTATTACCGTATTGATCGCGGCTATCTGCTTGTTCGTGTTCGGCGGAGAATCGATCAAGCTGTTCTCGCTTGCGATGATCATTGGTCTCGTCAGCGGCGCTTATTCTTCCATCTTTATCGCAAGTCAGCTCTGGTTGTTCTTGAAGAAAAGACAACCGATCAAAAAAGCGGTCGCTACAAAACCCCAAAGCACGCCATAATCGCCTGATCGATAGAATGACGGATAAGGGACACAACGGCGCAACCGAAAAGGGGGAGCTCTAATGGCGATGGAACAACGTTCCGTCTCGGCGGAAAGAGGATCTCTAGTCTCGTTGTGGGGATTGCTCGGATTATGCGTCCTGAAAGGCGCAGCGGGCTGGGTGACGGGAAGCAAGGCGCTTCTCGCCGACGCTTGCCAGTCCGCAGCCGATTGCGCGGGCACGATGACGTCGTATATTGGCATACGTCACGCACGCAAAAATCCGAAAGCTTCCGAGCGATCAAAGCAACATCCGGAAGCTATCGCAGCTATCTTACTGTCCGCCGTATTGCTTGTAGCGGGCATTGAGATCGGCGTCTCATCGATCCGATCGCTCTCTAATGGTCCAGATAAAGCGCCCGGCGTTGAGGCGGTCGTTGTCATAGCCGCAGGCATTGGCATTCGGGAAGGACTTGTGCGTTATAAGCGTCGTCGGAATTCCAGTTGCGGCATGAGAGGCGATCCGCTTGCCGATGACCGGTCGGACAAATTTGTTTCGTTGATCGCTCTTGTTGGCGTATCGGGAGCCGTCGTCGGAGATCTATATGACAAACCTTACTTGTACGTGCTCGATCCGGCGGCAGGCATCGTGATCTCGGCATTTGTCGTTCGGATGGGTTATCGGCTGACGGCCAACGCTTTACGAGCGGCGGAACGAAGCGTGCTGGAGCAATCCGATGCCCAGACGATCGTAGAAGCCGTTCAACGCGTCGACGGCGTCATGACGGTCGATGAAGTGAAAGCGGAAGAACACGGTCACTACCTTGTCGTCGACGTTGTTGTGCGGGTTAATCCGCGAATGAGCGTATTTGAAGGTCATGACGTCGCGATGAGAGTGCGAAGGCAGCTTACGAAAAGATTCCTTCACGTCATGGATGTGAATGTGAACGTGCAGCCTTACGATCCGGGTTTCCCTTACAAAACAAACCTTCAAGAAGAAGAAATGTCGTTATTGCAATAAAAGGGGACGCGAATTGCAGTCCCGCCCCTTCTCGAATCCGCCGCCTCAATTGACGGCGGATTCGTTTTGGTTACGGGTGTAGAGAGGAGCGGCCTAATTGATCAAATCCAAGTATAGATGGGATATGCCGAGAATAGCGGAAAGCGAATCTACGAGACTGGCCGAAGAGATGGGCATAGATCGGTTGACGGCTGCCATTCTGGCAGAGCGGGGCTGGGCGAGCAAGGAGCAGGCCGAGGTATTTCTCGTAGCGGACGAAAGCGGGTTGTTGGACCCGTTCAGAATGAAGGATATGCAGGCAGCTGTCGACAGAATCAATCGGGCGGTGTCGGGCGGAGAGTTCATTCGGGTGTACGGTGACTATGATGCGGATGGCGTGACATCGACGGCGCTGATGACGCGATTGCTGGCGAAGCTCGGCGCTCGTTACGATACATACATTCCTCATCGAAGCCGGGAAGGTTACGGCCTTAACGTCGGCGCGATAGACTTGGCGGCGGAAGCCGGCGTTCAGTTAATCGTCACGGTCGACAACGGCATTAGCGCCGTGCAACAAATCGCTTATGCATCGTCGCTTGGCATTGACGTCGTCGTGACGGATCACCATGAGCCCCCGGAGACGCTGCCGGAGGCAGTTGCGCTCGTTAATCCGAAACAGAAAGATTGTCCGTATCCGTTCAAAGGACTTTGCGGAGCGGGCGTCGTCTTTAAGCTGGCACACGCGATGCTGGGCGGTCCCGAACTTTCTTTCGCCGACTTGGCGGCAATAGGCACGATCGCGGATTTAATGCCGCTCGAGGGCGAGAATCGGATAATCGCTAAGCTCGGACTTGAGCAAATGCGACGCGCACCGTTGCCCGGCATCGCAGCGTTAGCAAAAGTGTCGGGCGTGAAGACGGAGGAGCTCTCGAGCGGAAGGATCGCCTTTTCCTTGGCGCCTCGACTAAACGCCGGAGGCAGGCTGGAGCACGCAGGAATCGCCGTTGAATTGCTGCTTGCTGCTAAGGCGGATGAGGCGGAGCGCATCGCCATTGAATTGGACCGTCTAAATGTCGAGCGACAAGAGCTTGTTGAACGGACGACAATCGAGGCTGATGCGATGTGGAGGGCTTCCCCGGCGTTACCGGACGGCAGGGGGAGAAAAGCGATTGTTCTCGCCAAGGTAGGGTGGAACGCGGGAATCGCCGGACTGGTTGCCTCCAAGCTCGTCGAACGTTATTATTTGCCTGCAGTCGTGCTGGCGATTGATGAAGCGACGGGCAAATGCAAAGGATCGGCGCGGTCGATCGACGGGTTTGATCTATATGAAGCGTTATCGACATGCGCAGATTTGATGGACCACTTCGGAGGCCATCAGGCGGCTGCCGGTATGACATTGGATGTGGCTAAGGTCGACGAGCTGGCGGAACGCCTGCACGGCCTGGCCGAAGAGCGAGTGAGCGAGGAAGATTGGCAGCCTAAGCGTCGCGTCGACTTGCAGGCGACGATCCGGGAAGCCACGCTTGCTGCCGTCGACGGGATGGCGAAGCTTGAGCCGTTCGGCAACGGCAATCCGACCCCGCGCGTCGCTTTCCTTGGCGTAATCGCCAAGGAAAGCCGGACGATTGGCAAGGAAGGCAAACATCTTCGCGCCACTTTCGAGCAGGACGGACGAGTAATCGAAGCTGTTGCATTCGGTATTGGCGAAGAGCGCGAGCGAATCGTCGAAGGCGCCAGGTACGACGTCCTTGGAGAGCTGAGCGTGAATGAATGGAACGGCAATCGAAAAGTCCAAATCATGTTGAAGGACTATCGGTCGGATCATTTGTTCGTTCGCGACCGAAGATCGGACGGTGAACGTTGGTCATCGGCCGTAGACAAGCTATTGTCGCGCGTAGAAGGAACAGAAGTTGTGTTGTTATGCGCTACACATGAGGCTTACAGAGAAGCGCTGGATAAGTACGGTACGAATGGCATTCGTGTCAGCTTATGTGCGAACATCGACGAATCTCCTGCATTTACGGGTGAAATCGCAGCAGCGAAGGAAAGCGGGTCGTCCGGCGTACATCGATGCTGCCACGTTGCGCTCATCGGTTTGCCTGATGATGAGGGAGGTATGGCAATCTTAAAACGCTGGCTTCTCTCGAGCTCCGAGTTGGAGAGTGTGACAGTGCTCGCTTACGGCGAGACACAAAGAGTGGCTAAGAAGGCAGCACCTCCTGCAGCCGAGTTTCCCGATCGCAAACATTTCGCTGAAGTGTATGCGCTGTGTCGGGCGAAAAGCGCCTGGCTCGACAGTCCGGACGGATTCCTGAGAGAATCCGCGCTAAAGACAGGCTGGCCGCTCGCGACTGTGCGCATGATGCACGATGTGTTCATCGAGCTCGGGTTTATCGCAACGGATGGAGTTTCTCGCAATATGGTCTCGAACGCCCCTAAGCGTGAACTCGATCAGTCGGCCAAGTATCGCAAGTTCCGCGACGCGGCCGCAGGAATTTCCGAGTTTCGGGGATTGTCAGCGATGTCGCCGGATGAATTGAAGCGTTGGCTAGAGAGCTGCCACGCGCTGGCGCTCGAATGAACTCGAACAAGTGAATGTTCGTAACAAGCGCATCGGCACAATGAGCTCAAGCACGCCGAGTAAGTCGGTGGACGTCGACGTATCCGGCAAAAACGAGCTTAAGCTGATCGTGACGGACGCCGGAGACGGAATCAATTCGGACCATGCGGATTGGGCGGATGCGAAGCTGACAAAATAGTGAATAATAAGGTAAAGAAGGTTCCTCGTCGAACCTTCTTTACTTTTATTTAAAGGGGCTCCCTAGCCAAGGCTGGGTGAAAAAGTGTATAATGCAGTTCGTGCGCATAAGCGCGAATTACGCAGAAAAGCAAACGTTCGATTGCGAAACTTCATGCGATTGCGTTCATTAGCGGATGGTTGAACGACCTCTATAAAGGAGTTTGATACAAATGAATTTCAAGGACTATATCCGGGTTATTCCCGATTTTCCGCAACCGGGCATTCGGTTTAAAGACATTACGACGCTGCTCAAAGACGGCGCCGCTTACCGTGCCGCCATCGACGCGTTAAAAGAGCTTGTGAAGGACAAGCAAATCGATCTGATCGCAGGTCCGGAGGCACGAGGGTTTGTTATCGGCGCCCCGCTAGCCCTCGCGCTTGGCGTCGGGTTCGTGCCGATACGCAAAAGCGGCAAGCTACCGGGTAACACCGTCGAAGCGAATTACGACCTCGAATATGGCAAAGACAAGCTGGCTATTCACAGCGACTCGATCTCGCCAGGACAGAAGGTGCTTATCGCGGACGACTTGCTCGCGACGGGAGGCACGATCGCCACTTCGATCAAGCTGATCGAACAGCTTGGGGGCGAAGTGATCGGCGCGACTTTCCTGATCGAGCTCGGTTACTTGGCAGGACGCGACAAGCTGCAAGGCATCGACGTTTCCTCGCTCATCACCTACGAATAAGAGTATGAACCGAAGACATCCGCGCCGGAGACGGTGGTCGGATGTCTTTTTATCATCTTTGCTCCGTGTGCGCTAAGGTTGACGTTTTACGCGGCGAAGAGGCATAATGGTAGCAATCACTTTCAGGGGAAACTTATCGGCGCCTGGCGCCGGCGGAAAGGAACGCGGCATAGGCATGGGCACAGGCATGGACACGCTTCTCGAGAAAGCGGCCACATATATGAAAGATCAGGACTTGCGCAAAATCCGCGAAGCCTACGATTTCGCCGAAGAAGCGCATCGGGGGCAAGTCCGTAAATCCGGGGAACCTTACATTTTGCATCCGATCGCTGTCGCGGAAATTTGCATGAACATGCAGATGGACGTCACGACAGTGATGGCGGCTTTGCTTCATGATGTCGTCGAAGACACAAACGTGACGATTGACGATATTCGCGAGAAGTTCGGAGACGTCATCGCGGGGCTTGTCGACGGTCTGACGAAGCTGGAGCGCATCCAGTTCCAGTCGAAGGAAGAGCAGCAGAACGAGAACTATCGCAAAATGTTCGTGGCTATGGCTAACGATATCCGCGTTATTCTAATCAAATTGGCCGACCGTCTTCATAATATGAGGACGCTTAAGTATCAATCGGAGGAAAGCCAGCGGAGAATCGCGCAGGAGACGCTTGATATTTTCTGCCCGATCGCGCATCGGCTCGGGATTAGCTCCATCAAGTGGGAGATGGAGGACATCGCTCTGCGGTTCCTGAATCCCCAGCAATATTACCGAATTGCCCATCTGATGAAGATGAAGCGGACGGAGCGGGAGCAACACATTGAGGAAGTGATCGAGCGCATTCGCGAGAAACTCGACGAGATGGGCATCCAGGGCGATATTTCCGGACGTCCGAAACATATCTATAGCGTGTATAAGAAAATGTCGAGCCGTAACAAGCAATTCAACGAAATTTACGATTTGCTCGCCATTCGTATTCTCGTCGAGAACGTGAAAGACTGCTATGCGACGCTTGGCATCATTCATACATTGTGGAAGCCGATGCCGGGAAGATTCAAAGATTACATTGCCATGCCGAAGGCGAATATGTATCAGTCGCTTCATACGACGATTGTCGGTTCGACGGGGGAGCCGACCGAAGTCCAGATTCGCACATGGGATATGCATCGTACGAGCGAGATCGGGATCGCGGCCCACTGGGCCTACAAGGACGGCAATACGTCCGGTGTCGTCCAGAACAGTTTCGGCGAGAAAATGAACTGGTTCCGCGAGATCATCGAGCTGCAGAGTGAGACTCGCGACGCGGCGGAGTTCATGGAATCGCTCAAAATGGACTTTTTTACCGACCTTGTATTTGTTTTTACGCCGAAAGGGGAAGTGTTCGAGCTGCCGGCTGGCGCCGTACCGCTCGACTTCGCTTACCGCATCCATACGGAAGTTGGCAACCGGACGATCGGCGCGAAAGTAAATGGCCGCATTGTGCCGCTCGATCATAAGCTGAAGACGGGCGATATCGTCGAGATTTTGACATCCAAACATTCGTACGGACCAAGCCAGGACTGGCTAAAAATCGCACAGTCTTCCCACGCAAGAAGCAAAATCCGTCAATGGTTCAAGAAGGAGCAACGTGAGGAAAGCGTCGAGAAAGGGCGCGAGCTTCTCGATCGAGAGCTGAGAAGACTTGGCCTCGAGCCGCATGAGTTCATGACCGAAGAGAAGCTCCAAGAAGCGGCGAGGAAGTTCACGTTTAACGATGTCGAGGATATGATGTCGGCGATCGGCTTTGGCGGCATCACGGCGCCGCAAGTGTGCACGAAGCTGACGGAGAAGATGCGCAAGGAAGCGGAAGAAGCGCAGCAAATCCAGCTCACCTCGGAAGTGAAGGAAATGAAGGCGTCTGCTTCCGCAGCCGGTTCCCAGCGGAAGAGAGCAAACCAGGGCGTCAGCGTCAAAGGCGTCGACAATTTGCTCGTTCGGTTCGCCCGTTGCTGCAATCCCGTGCCGGGAGACGAAATCATCGGCTATATTACGAGAGGGCGCGGCGTCTCCGTCCACCGGACGGATTGCCCGAACATTCCCGCCGGCGATGACGGGGAAGAAGCGGCTCGCGTAATCGAAGTCGATTGGGAAGACGCGGTGGAATCCAATTACAGCGTCGAGATCGAGATTCTCGGACACGATCGGCGGGGATTGCTTAACGAAGTGCTTCAGGCGGTATCCGAGAGCAAAACAAACATATCTGCGGTGTCCGGCCGTTCCGATAAGAACAAGATGGCGATCATGCACATGACGATATTGATTCGCAATAAGGAACATCTGCAATCGGTCGTCGACAAGATCAAGAGAGTTAAAGATATTTTTTCCGTGCAGCGGATGATGCAATAAAGAACATTATAGAAATTGTCGTCGGAGGATACACGAATGAAAGTCGTATTGCAACGCGTCAAACAAGCGAAAGTCGAAGTGGATGATCAAGTCGTTGGCGAAATTGGCCACGGGCTTCTGCTGTTGGTCGGCATCGGGCAGGAGGACGAGGAACAGGATTTGGTCTGGATGGCGGACAAGCTGGCGGGATTGCGCATTTTCGAAGACGACTCGGGCAAAATGAATCTGTCGGTAGAAGATAGGCATGGTGCGATTTTGTCGGTGTCGCAGTTTACGCTATTCGGCGATTGCCGCAAAGGCAAACGCCCGAACTTCATGGGCGCGGCCCGGCCGGAAATCGCGGAGGAAATGTACGATAAGTTCAACGGCTTGCTTCGTTCACGGGGCTTGCAAGTTGAGACGGGCAAGTTCGGCGCGATGATGGACGTTTCCCTCGTCAATGACGGTCCGGTTACCCTGATCGTCGACAGCAAAAACGGTTAATTCCGGCGCGAATCGGCAACACTACATGTCAAACTCTTCTTGTTACGGAGGACGGCGGCATGAGACAATCGCGCAAGGAAACGAATTTGCAAGGAATGCTGCGGGAAGGGTTAATGCCTGAGCGCAGAGAAGCGATGGCCTACTCGGCGCAGATGCGAGAGGAATTCGGCGCCGACCTCGGAATGGGAGCGGCGCCGGTCGGCGGTGCTCACGGCAGGAAACAGCCTCCGGGTGGGCGCGGCTAGCATCAGATTCGGTTATGCAAAAAGCTCCCGAGGACGACTAAGATGTCGCCTTGGGAGCTTTTTTCGCGTATTGGCTGCTTGGCGGCAGTAAGCGGAGAGGCTTACCTTAGTTTAAACCGGACAAGCATGCCATTCAATTCTTCGGCGAGCTTGGACAGCGACTGGGACGAGGACGAGATTTCCTCCATTGTGGCGAGCTGCTCTTCCGTAGAAGCGGCATTGTTCTGGCAGGAAGAGACGACTTCGTGGCTGGCTTCGGAGACACCTTCGACCATCGTAACGATTTGCCGGCTGGAAGCCGCGAGCTGTAGCGAAGTACCGGATGTACGTTCGACTTGGGAACCGACTGAAGTTACGTTGGACTCGATCTCCGCGAAGACCCGGTTTACCGATTCGGCTTTCGTGAGCCCGATCGCGACTTTCTCGGCGCCGTAAGTCATCGCTTCCACCGCGCGGGTCGTATCGGCGACGATTTCTCCGATCAGTTCGGTAATTTGCTCTGCGGAAGATTTGGACTGTTCCGCCAGCTTGCGGATTTCGACCGCGACGACGGCGAAACCTTTGCCGTGTTCCCCTGCACGGGCGGCCTCGATGCCGGCGTTTAAGGAAAGCAAGTTCGTCCGGTTCGCGAGATCGGTAATGAGGCTCGAGATGCCGTTAATTTGTTGGGAGCGGCCGCCAAGCGCCTGAATGGCGCGCTCCGCCGCGCTTACGGAGCCGTCAAGCTCTTTCATCTCGGACCATACGTCCGCTACGGCTCTTTTGCCTTCACCGGATGCTTCGGACGCGACGCTGGCCAGTCGGGCGATTTCCCCATTTGCGGCCGCCACTTCCTGGATGCCGTTCGACATTTGCTGCATCGCTTCCACCGTCTCGGAGACATACGTTTGTTCTTTCTCCGCGGAAGCTGCGATTGCGGTCGTCGCCTCGACGATCTGCTCGGTGGCGCGTGTCGTCTGTTCCGCGCTTGCCGTCAGCTGCTCGGAGGACGCGGCGACCATGATGGCGGTTTCCTGCGCCCGGGACAAGATGTTGCGCAAATTGCGGACCATCCGGTTAAACGTATCGGCTAGCGCTGCAAGTTCGTCTTTGGATCGAAGAACGATTTCTTTGCTCAAATCTCCGTCTCCATCGGCGATGCCTTTCATTTGCGTATCCATCTGCTGCAAGGGTTTGGTGATCGATCGGCTTAAGAAGAAACCGATCGCCACGGCCACGAGAATACTTGCGGCGACGATGACGAGCATAATGACGCTTTGGCGGTCGTTTTCCTGCTTGCGATCGATGACGTCCTGGCTCAATTCTTTCATCAGTTTGTCGACCATAGCGTCGACCTTGACGTTCAATTCCTTGCGCGTCGAGCGTTCTTCATCGAAATGAATCTGTTCGGCTTGCTTGGCTTTTCCTTGTCCCATAAGAGCAATCACTTGTTTGCTGGCTTGTTCGTAGGCAGCGTAACGATCCTCGATCTGCGCGATCGCTTTCAGATCGGCTTCATCGGTCGAAGGGTTGGTTTTTAACGCTGCGATCAGATCGGTGAATTGCTTCTGTTTCTGCTCCAGTCCAGCCGAGAATTCGGTATCCCCGTTAAGCAGGTAGGCACGCTCGTCGTTCGACATTCCTGCGAGCACGTATTGGACGGACTTAAGCGTGTACCGGAGTTCGCCGTCTTGACGCATCTCTTCATTGGCGGAACGCATATGCTTAGCTTGATTGAAGGCATAGAGCCCGAGCGAAAAAAGAATGACGATCAATAACGCGAAGGACAGAAACAGTTTGCTGCGAATTTTCATGGACGACCCCTTCTTCCGACCGGATTCTTTCTAACATACTACGAATTATTTCGACACTTATTGTCAAAATAATTAGTTTTATTTCGCGGGATTGGAATACGAATTGCTGGAAGAGAGGGGACGTTATTTCGTTAGCGCTTTCTTTTTTGTAAACAAACTGTAATCTGATCTTCATACTTGCTTAAAACATTTCGACTACTCTAATAACGACCCCCTTTTTCAATATAACCACTGAGCCTGCCGGCTTCCGGCAGGTTATTTTCTTTTTTAACGCATCGCTCTCGGGTTCGCCCGGTATTGCCTCGGACTGTTGCCATAAAAAGCGCCGAAATGGCGGGTGAACGGATGTATCGACGTATAACCGAGTTTTTCCGCGATTGCCGTAACGCTTAGATCGCTTTCCTGAAGCAATTGAGAAGCCCTCCTCATCAATTGCTTGTGCTGGTACGCCTTAGGCGTCATCCCCGTTTCCCGCAGGAATAGCTCGTGAAAATACGTGCGTTTCAATCCACATGACCTCCACCAGTCCGCTACCGGTTGCCGCCTTTCCGGATGATTGTCGAGCTCTGTAAGCAGGCGAACAATCCTGTAGTCACTCGGTTGTCGAGTATGGACAGCGTTGAACCAAGCGAGCATCCAAGAATAGAACAGGGCGTTCACCGTTTCGATTCGGTAGTGATTTAAGTTTTCGAACAGCTTTGCGAGCGTGTGGAACAAGTCGAACAGCGGCGCATGCGCCTGCAGGGAGAAGACGCCGGGCAGTCCGTCCAATTCGTCGCAAGACGGAGCGGGCGTACCCGTGCTCGGATCGTAGCTTTCGGGATAGCGGAAGAAGATCCGGTTCAGCGACCGGGGCTGATTGTTCTCCCACAGGTCGAAATACAAGTTGTACGACGACAAAGGTCGGTTGGGCGAAATATGGAACGCGTGCGGTTGACCGGGCCTAAGAAATACTAGCGTTCTTCTCCCTATCGGATATCGTTTGCCGTCGATTTCCATCTCGCCTGGTCCTTCGGGAAACAGATGAATGGCGTATACGTTGGATGTGCGCAGCCCTTCGTTCGAACTGCCGTCGTAAGTGTAGGGCATATAATCGCCGACGAACGGCGTCATTTCGGATAATCTTTTCATCGTTCCCCTCCGTCGGCAGCATCGAAAACATTTCGATTAGCGGATGAATCGTCAACTTTATGGATGCGGTAACAAATACGGAAATTATGATAAATGATACGATAAATGCATGGATTGTGAAATAGCTGATTGTTGAATTACGGATGATTATGCAATTAAAATGGGAGAGGGAATTGGATGAAAATGCGTTATAACGGTCCGGCGGCAGGCTGGACGGAAGGATTGCCGATCGGCAACGGCGCTATCGGCGCGGTCATCGCCGGAGGCGGCGACGCCGAGACATGGTATGTGACGGAATCGACGTTTTGGTCGGGTAAGCCTGAGCGGACGCCGAGCCGCTCGAACGGCAAAGCGGACTTGGCGCGCGTTCGGGAACGGTTTTTCGCCGGAGACTACGAGGGCGGAGAGAAGCTTGTGGAAGAGCTGCTCATGCCGGAGAAGGGGAATTTCGGCACGAACGTGGCGATGTGCGACGTCCAGTTCCGGTATGGGCATTCGGAAGCGCGTTTCGTCAGGGAATTGGATTTGGAGACTGCGATCGTCCGAATCGCTTACGAATTCAATCGTATCCGCTTCGAACGCGAGACGTTCGCCTCGCATGCCGACGGTATTGTGGCGAGCCGTATAAGGAGCCATACGCCGGGCAGAGTTACTTTCTCACTTGAAATCTCAGGCCGTACGGACGATTTGGAAGCGGTACAAAGTGGAGACAGCGATAGGCTTCTTTTCCGGTGCCAGGCGACCGAAAGCGTACATAGCGATGGCCGATGCGGAGTTCGCGGCGCGGGAGCGGCGAAAGTCATTCTGAGCGGAGGAACTGTCCGTCACGAACGAGATAAGCTTATGATCGAAGGCGCGGATGAGGCGGTCGTTATCTTCGCCGCCTCAACGGATTACGGAACACGCGACGAAGATTGGAAGCACGAGCCGGAACACCGGGTCGAGCTGGCGGCAGCCAAAGGCTTCGACCGGCTCAGGCAGGATCATGTTGCCGACTATCGCGCGTTGTACGCGAGAGTAACGATTAAGCTCGGCGGAGATGAGGCGGGCATGGAAGCGGCGGAAGCCGAAGAGATGCTGCCGACGGATGAAAGAACGACGGCGCTTCGCGAAGGCCGCGCAGACGATCCTGGATTGTTCGCTTTGTTTTACCAGTACGGACGGTACTTGATGATTTCCGGCTCGCGGGAAGATTCCAAATTGCCGATGCATCTGCAAGGCATTTGGAACGATGGTGAAGCTAGTCGCATGGCGTGGAGCTGCGACTATCATCTCGACGTTAATACGCAAATGAATTATTATCCCGCCGAGACGGGCAATCTCGCAGAGTGCCATTTGCCTTTGCTTCATTTCACAGAAAGACTGTCGGAAGCAGGCAAAGACGCTGCCCGCGATTTCTACGGTTGCGAAGGCTGGGTCGCGCACGTGTTTACGAACGCTTGGGGATTCACTGCGCCTGGCTGGCATTACTCCTGGGGAATGAACGTCACCGGCGGACTTTGGCTGGCGGCGCAATTGCAGGAACACGACGCTTTCGGCGGAGGAGACGTATTTTTGGCGGAAGTGGGCTACCCGGTATCGAAAAGCGCGGCCGAGTTTTACCTCGATTATATGACGGTTCATCCGGCGAACGGTTATCTCGTCACGGGACCGTCGAATTCCCCGGAAAACAGCTTTTATCCGGAAGGCGCTTCTGAAGGCTCGCGGTCGATGTCGATGGGGCCGACCATGGATACGATGCTCGTCCGCGAGCTTTTCACCTTCTGCATCGATGCTTCCCGCCGTTTAGGCAAGGACGAGGCACTTCGAGAAAAGCTGGAGCGGGCGCTCCCGTTGCTCGCGCCGCCGATGATCGGGAGGGCAGGCCAGCTCCAGGAATGGCTGGAGGATTACGAAGAAGCGCAGCCGGATCATCGGCACCTGTCCCATCTATACGGCGTTTACCCGGGCAACGAGATTACGCCGGACGGCACGCCGCCGCTTGCCAATGCCGCGAAAGTGACGCTCGATAACCGACAGCGCGAATCGACGCTCGAAGACGTGGAGTTCACGCTTGCACTGTTCGCTGCGGGGAGAGCTAGGTTGAGGGACGGGGATAAAGCCCGAGAACATCTCGCGTATTTGATCGGGGAGCTTTGTTTTCCGAATTTGCTCACGTTCTCCAAGCCCGGCATCGCGGGGGCGGAAACGTATATTTTCATTGCGGACGGCAATTTCGGAGGCGCCGCCGCTTTTGCGGAGATGCTGCTGCAAAGCCACGCGGGCGAAATTCATCTGCTGCCTGCCATTCCTTCAAGCTGGCCGGAAGGAAGCTACTCCGGATTGAAGGCAAGGGGAGGTGCGGAGATCGGAGCAGAGTGGAAGGAAGGACGGCTGATTTCGGCGACGATCAAGGCGAGCGATTCGCTCAGGACGAAGCTTCGTTACGGGGAGACGGACGTTGAGATCGACATGGCGCCGGGAGAATTCCGGTCTTTCGATGGGGCGTTAAATGCGTTGAAATAGATCGTGGGTATTGTCGAGCGACTGCGGGGGATTCCTTGCGGTTGCTTTGCTTTATTCGAATAAAGTGCGGCGACTCGCCGAATGTATGATAATAGGAATAACAGGCGCAGTCACGTTGACGCGATCTAAAGAGAAGGGGGACACGAATGAGGAAGTTTTCCAACGTGTTCAGAAATTTCTTGATTTCTTATGTGATCATATTGATTATTCCGAGCATCGCGGGATACATGTCCTACCGGACTTCGATCTCTGTCACGACCAAAGCGTCGATCGAGAACAGCTTCACCCAGTTGCAGAAAACGAAGGAATTATTGGAGAGACGAATGGCCGAGGTCGAAGGGTTCACGAGGCAGCTCGCGATTAACCCGGATTTGAACGTGCTCATGAACGAAAGAAACGCGGGCGATCAAGCTAACGTGTACGGCATATGGAAAATGCTTCGTAACGTCATGACGTTCGGGCAAACGAACGATTTTCTGCAGCAGTTTTACGTGTATTTAAGCAATTATAACGTCATTCTGACACCGGGCTCAGCGTATTTCCGCCCGGAACATTATTTTGCAAATTTCCGTTATGAAGATCAGACATTCTCGGAATGGAAACAGTCGATTCTTGGCAAGACGCACCGGAGCGAATTTCTGCCTCTCAGGCCGTTCATCAACAAAGGAACGAAAACGACCGTTGTCACTTATATGCAGTCGTTCCCGCTAGACAGCTTCAGCGGATCATCGCCGGCGATGGCCGTCGTCATCATCGACGAGAAGACGATTGCCAACTTGCTCGCAGGCATTACCGACCGATATGGCGGTTGGACCTTAATCAGCGATGCTGCCGGCCAGACCATCGCTTCGCAAGGTGTTGGCATGCCGGACTTGGCGAAGCTCGGGGGGCAGGGCGGGTTGGACCCTTCCGAAGTCAGCCAATACGTAGCCGACGATCTCGTCATCACGACGGTGTCCGCGACGAACGGCTGGGTGTACCGCGCGGGTATTCCGAGAGAGCGCCTGCTCGAGAACGCCAATCAGATCAAATTCATGACATGGACGGTGACCGGAATTGCCCTGGCGGTCGGCCTAGTCGTTGGGCTCGCGCTCGCTTACCGCAACAGCGCGCCGATCCACCGTCTCGTATCCGTCTTCGGTACGGCGGAGGGAACGTCCGGACGCAACGAATACGACTTCCTGCATGGGAACATCGCGGAGATGATCCGCAACAGCAATCGTCTGGAATCCGAACTGCACAGGCAAGTTCCGCTTATTCGCGACGCCTTCCTGAAGCGGTTGATCTCAGGGGAACTGCAGTCTCGCGAAGAAATTTTCGCCGCAGCTTCGCAAGCGAACACTGGCATCTACGGACACGCGGGTTATGTGTGCATCATACAAATTCAGGGGTATTCCGGTATGGACAGCGTTGAAATCCTGAACGAACTCAACGCGGCAAGGTTAATATTGAAGCAAACGTTGACAGATCTCGCGGGCTTCACGTTGACGACCGATTGGGGATCCGACCGTATTGTTATTGTGTTCGCGTCCCGCGAAGCGGAAACTGGGTCGGAGCTCGGCCGGGAAGCCATCGCAGGGCTCCTTGAGCAATTGGCTCGTCGTGCGTTCGAAGAATATCGAATTACGTTCACGGCGGCGGTCGGGGATCGATTCGAATCAGAGACGGGTGTGAACGCGTCCTATGAACAAGCTAAGCAAACGCTTGAGCATGCGCATCATTCGGATCGCAGCGGCATTGTCTGGTACGACGAGACCCGCATGGAAAGTGCGACGTATTATTATCCGCTAGAGCTGGAGCTTCGTCTCATCGGCACAATTCGTGCAGGCGAGGAGGAGGAGGCGCGCCGCATCCTGGCGCATGTCGCAACGATGAACACGGAGCAGCGCGAACTGTCCGTCGAGATGTGGCATCAACTCGTAGGTGAGCTGAAGGGCACGCTGCTGAAGCTGCTCGACCAGAAAACGTTTCTGGAATCCGGCAGGTTCGATGTGTTGAAAGACCGTATTATCGCTGTTCAAGCTTCGGACAAGCGGACGCTTCAAGCGGAGATCGAAGACATCGCCGCCTCGATGTGCGCCGTCGTCGTCGGTCGCAAGAACGATAGCCACACGCGGACGGTCGAGCAGATTAAAGCGTTCGTCGGCGAACGTTATTCCGATGCGGAGCTGACGTTGTACCGAATTGCCGAACAAGTGGAAAGACCGGAGAAATATATTTCTCAATTGTTCAAAGAAGTAACGGGTTCGAACTTGTCCGATTACTTGGAAACCGTGCGAATGGACCACGCGGTTAAGCTGCTGTTGGAAGGGCGCTACACCGTGGATGAAATCTCTTCCCGTGTCGGCTATAACAGCTCACATTCGTTCCGACGCGCGTTCAAGCGCGTAACGGGCGTATCGCCAAGCTCATACCGGCAGTCCGCCGAATGAAAGGAGGGGCGCTATGAATAGATGGATCAGATTGATTGCGACGGCCATTTCGCTGCTCGCGATGGCCGCGGCGCTCCCCGCCTGCGCGGGCTCGAGCGATTCGGAGCAGCGGGAACAACGCGGAAGTCCGATCGCGATCAGCGTCTACGCGCAGCAAGATGCGACGTTTGACCTGAAAACGAATGAATTTTCCAGGCTGTTGGAGGAGAAGTTTAACGTTTCGTTCGATTGGCGAACGGTTCCGTTCGAGGGCGCCAAGGAGAAAAGGCAAATTTCGCTCTCGAGCGGCAATTATCCGGATGCCTATATCCTTACCGCGTATATCGACCAGTTTTCGCAGGCTGATCTGCTTCGGTACGGCAAACAAGGGGTGTTTTATCCGCTCAACGATCTGATTGACCAGTATGCTCCCCATATTAAGGAGGCACTCGCGAAGGAACCGGGGTTGAAAACGCTAAGTACGGCACCGGATGGCAACATTTACGGACTAGCGGCTTTCAGCGATTGTTTTCATTGTTCGTATCCAAACAAGCTGTGGATGAATTCCTCGTGGTTGAAAAAGCTGGGGCTGGACATGCCGACAACGACCGAGCAACTGAGGAACGTACTTCGCGCCTTCAAGAACGGGGACCCGAACGGCAACGGACTTGCTGACGAAGTGCCGCTGAGCGGCTCGACCGAAGATTTCGGCGTGCGGGTGCTGCCATATTTGATGAACGGGTTCGTCTATGATGACGACAGGACATACTTGACGATGACTAACGGCAAAGTCGGTCTCGCGGCGGATACGCCTCAATGGAAGGAAGGACTTGCTTACGTCAAATCGTTGTATGACGAAGGCTTGATCGACCCTGGCGCGTTTACGCAAAATGCGGAAGCTTTCAAACGGCTCGGAGAGAACGCGGAAGCGGAAATTCTTGGCGCGGGGGCCGCGATGCATCCGGCGATTTTCGTGGATACGGGGCCAGGCAACGATAGAGGCAGCGACTACGATCCCGTGCCTCCGCTACGAGGCCCGCATGCCTCGTATTCTGTCTATTACCAGTCCGGCATTTCCCCAGGCGCGAAGTTCGTTATTACGGACAAGGCCAGCCAGGAAGCGCGCATCGCTCTCATTCGGATCGCGGATTACTTGTACACGCCGATCGGGCAAGCAAACGCGGAAGTCGGCAAAGAAGGCATCGATTGGCGCAAGCCGTTGCCAGGCGAACGTGCGCTCGGCCCGGATAGCGAGGCGGAATACGCGCGCATTCCGGTGAAGGAAGGCGAGGCTCCCCGCAACTCCGGCTGGGCCGGCATGGGGCACTTCTACATGCCGAAAGCTTACCGGGACAGCTGGGTTGCGGACATAAACATATACAATCCGGACGGCTACGAAAGGAGATTGTATGAGGCAACGAAGCTTTACCAAGGCCATCAGCCTTCGGAGACGTATCCTGCCTGGTCCGTCTGGCTGGATCCCGCGGTTGCCGACGAAGTCAGCATGCTCCAAGCGAACGTCAAAAACGAAATCGAGCAAAATGCCATTCAATTCATCACCGGGGAAAAAGATCTGGATGAAGGCTGGGCGGGTTACGTCCAAAGCCTCCGTGCGCTCGGCTCCGAACGTTACGTGGAAATTATGCAGCAAGCTTACGATGTATGGGCGAAAGAAAACAAAGCTTCGAAATGAATAAGCGGCTGTCTCATCATTCATGAATTGACTTGTGAGACAGCCTTTCTTCCGTAAAGCTCCATCTAAGCGAGATGTTCGATTTTTTTGAGTAATTGCCCCCTGCGAGCCCCGCCCGAGAACGAGATGTTCAGTTTTTTCGAGTACCTGTCCCCTGCGAGCCCCGCCCGAGAACGAGATGTTCAGTTTTTTCGAGTACCTGTCCCCTGCGAGCCCTGTCCGCGAACGAGGTGTTCGATTTTTTCGAGCAAGTGTCCCCTGCGAGCCCTACTCGAGAGCGAGATGTTCGATTTTTTCGAGTAAGTGTCCCCTGCGAGCCCTACTCGAGAGCGAGATGTTCGATTTTTTCGAGCAACTGCCCCCTGCGAGCCCTGCCCGAGTGCTAATTGCCCGATTTTTTCGAGCAACTGCCCCCTGCGAGCCTTACTCGAGAGCGAGATGTTCGATTTTCTCGAGCAACTGCCCCCTGCGAGCCCTGCCCGAGTGCTAATTGCTCGATTTTTTCGAAATAGCAAAGTATTAACGGAAAAGAGCTACGGCTTTTTCCGTAATACAGAATTTGTGACATCTACTATCCCCACCGCCTATTAAGCGGATCAATTGTTTCTCTTCGAGCGATCGTAGAACTTTTCGTGCCGTTTCTTTTTTAAGCCCCAGCCACGAACTGACATCCGATAGTTGAAACTCATTCGCTCTCCATAATGCAGATCTCAATATTTCTCTCTCGTAGACTGGCAAAGTCATGACCCCCAATCTGTCTGTGTTTGCCTTTGCGTCAATTAAGCTTTGAAAATCTTTTCGACATTGATCGGGTTGTTTTTCGAGTTCATCCCTTCCGTATGGGAAATAGGAATATCCATGTACGGCAATAGTTCTAGCTCGAGCCCGCTCAAAAGAAAATCTCTTTCTGGTAATCGTCTCGGCATGCGTTATAAAATGTTCTTCTTCGAGTACAGTTCTTAGTCGTTTTATGTATACGTCGCTATACATTTTCACTCCGGATAATGCTGTCATCTCATATTCAAGTATGATTCCTTCTAGCGTCCCCAGTACTGGATAGAGCACCTCCAGCATTAATTTTGTGCCTGCCAAATCGCGCTCGAGCATTTCCGTGCGTTGACCTCGCGCTTCTTTCGTTTGTTTCTTTAACATTGCATCAAATTCTGCTTCGAACATGTAATTATCGCCTCCTTGGAAAATAAAAAACGCCGCCAAGCCCATAAGGGATCAGCGGCGTGTGCTTCACGCTCAATACAAAGCTATTATTTGTAATAAGGTTAATGTAATTCCAAGTATTTGTAAATACGCTTTGGAATATTAGGTCGATTTTTTCGAGTACCTGTCCCCTGCGAGCCCCGCCCGAGAACGAGATGTTCGATATTTTCGAGTAACTGTCCCCTGCGAGCCCTGCCCGAGAACGAGATGTTCGATTTTTTCGAGTAACTGTCCCCAGCGAGCACCGCTCGGGAACGAGATGTTCGATTTTTTCGAGTAATTGCCCTCTGCGAGCCCCGCCCGAGAACGAGATGTTCGATTTTTTCGAGTAATTGCCCCCTGCGAGCCCCGCCCGAGAACGAGATGTTCAGTTTTTTCGAGTACCTGTCCCCTGCGAGCCCTGTCCGCGAACGAGGTGTTCGATTTTTTCGAGTAATTGCCCTCTGCGAGCCCCGCCCGAGAACGAGATGTTCGATTTTTTCGAGTAACTGTCCCCTGCGAGCCCTGCCCGAGAACGAGATGCTCGATTTTTTCGAGTAATTGCCCTCTGCGAGCCCCGCCCGAAAACGAGATGTTCGATTTTTTCGAGTAATTGCCCCCTGCGAGCCCTGCCCGAGAACGAGATGTTCAGTTTTTTCGAGTACCTGTCCCCTGCGAGCCCTGTCCGCGAACGAGATGTTCGATTTTTTCGAGTAATTGCCCTCTGCGAGCCCCGCCCGAGAACGAGATGTTCGATTTTTTCGAGTAATTGCCCCCTGCGAGCCCCGCCCGAGATCGAGATGTTCGAATTTTTCGAGTAACTGCCCTCTGCGAGCCCCGCCCGAAAACGAGATGTTCGATTTTTTCGAGTAATTGCCCTCTGCGAGCCCCGCCCGAGAACGAGATGTTCGATTTTTTCGAGTAATTGCCCTCTGCGAGCCCGTCCGAAAGCGAGATGTTCGATATTTTCGAGCAACTCCTCGTACGAAACCTCACCCGAGCTGAGGCTAATCCACAAGCCATAAATTACTGAGGACGGCTTTTTGCTTCCAGTCTGTCGCTGCGTTCTCCAGCAACTTGTGTGCAAGCGAAAGCTACCGGACCTCCAGGCTAACTTTGGCAACATGGTTGACAACCCCGGAAGCGCCAATCCGCGCCCGAAAACCCCAAAATGGCCGTAGAACGAGGAAATGTCCCCCCGAAAACAGGAGATCTGTACGTCGAAAGACGCAATTGTACCTACCTCGAGCCCCTGAATTTCCCCTATGATCGGTCTTATAGAAAGCGCTGTCAAAGTCGCTTCGAATCAAAGCACATCACGTCTCGTCTAGGGGAGGGATCCACATGGAAGCCGTCGGCAAACGACTCGGCCCGGTAAAAAGTATTGCAAGACATTGGCAATTGTATCTCGTCGTCGCGCCGCCGCTATTATTCTTTTTGATTTTCAAATATTATCCGATGCTCAACGCGGTTCTCGCTTTCAAAGACTATTACGTCACGAAAGGGATCTGGGGAAGTCCGTGGGTCGGCTTCAAAAACTTCGAGCTCTTTTTTGAGAACCCAGTGTTTTGGAAGCTCGTCAAGAACACGCTGTTCATCAGCTTCTATTTGCTGCTCGCGGGTTTTCCGATTCCGATTCTGCTTGCGCTCATGCTGAACGAAATACGCAGCCGCAAGTTCAAACGTCTTGTACAAATGGTCACCTTCGCGCCATATTTCATTTCGACCGTCGTCATGGTATCGATCATAATGCTGTTTCTCGCACCGCGTCTTGGCTTCGCGAACGTGTTCCTGAATCATCTCGGATTGGATTCGATCAACTTTCTCGGTAACCCAGGTATGTTCTCGTCCATCTACGTCTGGTCGGACATTTGGCAGACTGCGGGCTACTCCGCAGTCATCTACCTCGCAGCATTGTCTGCGGTAGACCCGACGCTGTACGAGGCGGCGAAAGTGGACGGAGCGTCTCGCTTTCAGAAAATATGGAACGTTGATCTGCCGGGCATCCTGCCGACGATCACGATTATTTTGATCCTGAACGTGGGCAGCGTCATGGCTATTGGATTCGAAAAAGTTTATTTGCTCCAGAACAACCTGAACATCGCAAATTCGGAAATTATCGCCACGTACGTGTACCGGATCGGTTTGCTCAATGCCAATTACAGCTTCGCGACCGCGGTCGGCTTGTTCAACTCGCTCATTAACCTCGTTCTGCTGTTCACGGTGAACGCGCTGGCCAAACGTTTTTCCAATACAAGCATCTGGTAATCGAGAGGGTGATTTTATGGCATCTGCAGTATCCAGAATTAAAGAATCCAATGCCGATCGGGCGTTTCTCTTAGCGATCTACGCTGTCCTGTGCATTGTTCTCGTCGTCGTGCTGTATCCGCTCGTCTACATCGTCAGCAGCTCGTTTAGCAGCCCGACCGCTGTGTCGTCCGGCCAAGTATGGCTTTGGCCCGTAGACGTTTCGCTCAGAGGCTACGAGACGCTGTTCAAAAATCCGCAAGTGCTTACCGGTTACGGCAACTCGCTATTCTATACAGGGGCCGGAACGCTCATCAGCGTCACCTTGACCGTCATGCTCGCTTATCCGCTGTCTCGCAAGACGTTTTACGGACGCAACGCCATTATGATGATCGTCACGTTCACGATGCTGTTCAGCGGCGGCTTGATCCCGACGTACATGGTTGTCAAGTCGCTCGGCATGATCGACACGCGCTGGGCGCTGCTCATTCCGAACGCGGTTTGGGTATGGCAGGCGATTATCGCCCGGTCGTTCTTCCAATCGTCGATTCCGGACGAACTCGTCGAGGCGAGCGAGATGGACGGATGCAGCGACCTTCGCTTCATGAGAAGCGTCGTTCTGCCGTTATCCAAGCCGATTCTTGCCGTACTCGTTCTCATGTATGCAGTCGGCCAATGGAACGCCTACTTCGACGCTTTGATCTACTTGAAGAGCGCGGACAAGTATCCGTTGCAGCTCATTCTGCGCAGCATCATCATCCAGAACAACAGCGGCAACTCCGTCATGGACGCGATGAAGCAGGTCGAGCGCCAGCAGCTTGCCGAGTTGCTCAAGTATTCGCTCATCGTCGTCGCCACGCTGCCCGTGCTTATTATTTATCCGTTCGTGCAACGCCATTTCGTTCAAGGGATGCTCGTCGGTTCTGTTAAAGGCTGATTCGGCCAGGGTTGTCCGACTTCCATTGAAAGGGGGGATGCGCATGTAGCGCGCCGTCGGCACGTCTCGAGCGGAACGCACGAAATGCAAGCGCTTAATGAACGAGCATCAACCAAATGACATGGAGAAAAGGGAGCGAATGCAAGTGTCGAAAAAGAGAATCGCAAGCCTGTTAGCTATCGTTTTGGCGGTAAGCATGGTGATGACTGCCTGTTCCAAAAACAACAACGGTAGCAACGCCTCCTCGTCCGCGCCCGCGTCATCCGGCTCGTCAACCGCGTCGGCGTCCGAGACGCCTGCCGCGCCGGTTAACGTCAAATTGTTCGCGGTGCAAGAGCCGAACATCGACTTGAAGACGAACAAATTCACGTTATTCGCGGAAGAGAAATTCAATATCAAGTTCAATTTCGAAACCGTTCCTTCGGACGGTGCGAAGGAGAAACGCCAAATTTCCCTGGCAAGCGGCGACTACCCGGACGCTTATATGCTAACGGCCTATATCGACCAATTCTCTCAGGCAGACTTGCTGAAGTATGGCAAACAAGGCGTTCTCATCCCTCTAAATGACCTCATCGACCAATATGCGCCGAATATCAAGGCCGCACTCGAGAAAAACGCGGACTTCAAAGCGTTCAGCGTCGCGCCGGACGGCAACATTTACGGTTTGCCTGCGTACACTCAATGTTTCCATTGCTCGTATCCGAACAAAATGTGGATCAACACGAAGTGGCTTGAGAAGCTGAAGCTCGATATGCCGAAGACGACGGAAGATTTCAAAAAAGTTTTGGAAGCGTTTAAAAACGGCGATCCGAACGGGAACGGCGCGAAAGACGAAGTTCCGCTCAGCGGCTCGACGGAAGATTTCGGCGTACGGATCGTTCCGTTCTTCATGAACGCATTTGTCTATGATGACGATCGCAACCATCTGCTGCTGAAAGATGGCAAAGTAGGCTCCGCCGCGGTCACGGATGAGTGGAAACAAGGATTAACTTACATTAAATCGCTGTATGACGAAGGTCTCATCGACCCGGGCGCGTTCACGCAGAACGCGGAAGCGTTCAAGAAAATCGGCGAAAACGGCGACGCGCAAATTCTTGGAGCAGGCGCAGGTATGCACCCGGCTATCTTTGTCAACATCGACGTCGGCAACAAAAACTCCAAAGACTACAATCCGGTAACGCCATTGACGGGACCTAACGGCGTATCCCTCGCGACGCACGACGGCGGCGGCGTATCTCCGGGCGCGAAATTCGCGATAACGAACAAAGCAAGCAAAGAAGCGCAAATTGCTCTTATTAAGCTTGTAGACTACATGTTCACGTCGGAAGGTCAGACGAATGCCGCATCCGGAATGGAAGGCATCGATTGGAGAAAGCCGAAGGACGGCGAAGTTGCCCTCGGAGAAGGCGTAACGCCGCAAGTGGCGACGATTCCGGCGGTCGAAGGCGAGGCGCCGCGCAATGCCGGATGGAGCGGCATGGGTCACTTCTACATGCCGAAGGAATACCGCGACAGCTTCGTTCAAGGTACCGACATTTACGATTCGGCGAACTATGAGCGCCGCTTGTACCAAGCGACGCTGCTGTACCAAGGCCATGAGCCGAAAGAGCTGTTCCCGCTATGGGCAATCTGGCTCGATCCGGCAGAAACGGATGAAGCGAGTATGCTGCAAACGAACATCCGCACTTACATTGACGAGAACGCGCTGCAATTCATCACTGGAAACAAGAGCCTCGACAAGGATTGGGACGGCTATGTGAAAGGTTTGAAAGATTTGAAGCTCGACCGTTACCTCGAAATTCTGCAAAAAGCGTACGACGGATCCACGTTCAAGAAATAAGCTCAGATTGAAGAAGCGGGCGCTTTATCGATGCATAAGGCGCCTGTTTTCCATTTCACTGCCAAAGGAGCTGAATGATGTGTTCACGGTTCGGAGAAGCATGTTCGGTAAAGGGAAGCTTTTGCTGGCGGCTATCGCGTTGCTTCTGACGCAATTCGGGGGCTGGGCGCCTGCGACGAACGTTGCGAACGCGGCGAATAACGGCCTCGGAGCGAAGCCTTACATGGGCTGGAGCAGCTACAGCATGCAAGTGTACTCGAACAACTCGGCCTGGATCAACGCCGCGCAGATCAAAGCGCAGTCTGACGCAATGCACGCTACGTTGCAATCGCACGGTTACGAGTACATCAATATCGACGCCGGCTGGAACGGCGGCATCGACGGTTACGGTCGGCCAGTGCCGAGCACGACGCTTTATCCGAACGGTTTGCAGGAAGTGATCAATTACGTTCATGCCAACGGCCAGAAAATCGGCTTGTACATGATTCCCGGCTTGGCTCCTCAAGCGTACAACGCGGATCTCCCGATATACGGCGCGCCAGGCTGTTCGATGCAGGATATCGCCGTACAGCCGCTCACAACGGCGGACTACTGGAATCTCGGCTACAAAATCGACTTCTCCAATTCGTGCGCACAGAAATATATTAATTCGATTGCCGATCTGTTCGGTTCATGGGGCATCGACTTCTTGAAGTTCGATAGCGTAACGCCGGGCTCCGGGCACAACGACACGACAATCGACGCCAGAGGCGACGTAGCCGCGTGGTCGCAGGCGCTTGCCCCTCACGGCATCTGGTTCGAGCTGAGCTGGGCTCTTGACCACAACTATGCCGACACGTGGAAGAAGTATGCGAACGGCTGGCGCGTAGATTGGGACGTCGAAGCTTACCAGCCCGGCGTTAAGCTGACCGAATGGAACAACATCGCCCGCCTGTTCCCCGACGCCGCCCTCTGGTGGCGCGACGCGGGTCCCGGCGGCTGGAACGACTTCGATTCGCTAAACGTCGGCAACGGCGCGATGGACGGCTTGACGCAGGAAGAACGCCGGACAGCGATGACGTTGTGGGCGATGTCGTCCGCACAGCTCTACATCGGCAATGACATGACGAATTTGGACAGCTTCGGCATCGGGCTGCTGACGAACGACGAAGTCATCGCCGTTAACCAGGCGGGAAGGCCGGCTCATCCGGTATCGACCGATACGAACCGGCAAGTCTGGTATACGAACAACGGAGACGGCTCGTTCACGGTCGGATTGTTTAATCTCGGAAGCACCGCGGCCGACGTGACGGTTAACTGGAGCGACATCGGACTGAGCGGTTCCGCGACGGTGCGCGATCTGTGGACGCATACCGATCTCGGCACGTTTAGCTCCGGCTATACTTCGACGAATTTGCCGTCACACGGTTCCAGATTGCTGAAAGTCGTCTCTCAAGGCGGAACGGTAACCGCCAACGACGACGACCAAAGCTTCAAATACACCGGCGATTGGACGCGCAACGGCGGACGCGAGCTGGCGGCAGCATCGCAAAATCTGGTTGTCGCAGTCGGGGACTCGAGCACGCATAACAGCTCGATCGAGCCGAAGCAAGCTTCATTCAACAAGAAGACGTCCGCTCAGACGGATGTTGCTACGACACTGACGCTAAACGGGAATACGCTTGTTGGTATCTCGAACGGCGGCACGGCGCTTGTTTCCGGCACCGATTATACGATATCCGGCAGCGTTGCAACGATCAAGAAAGCGTATTTGGCCGCGCAGCCTGTCGGCACGACGAATCTCGTCTTCTCTTTCAGCGGGGGAACGACTCGGACTTTATCGGTCGCGATCATCGATACGACGAACGGTGTCTTCTATTCGGCGAACGACGATGATTTCGGCATTGCCTATACCGGAGCTTGGCAGCGAAGCTGGAGCCGCGGACTCGGGGATTACGGCGACGACGTGCATTATACCGAGAACAATAACGACAGCTTCGAATTTTCTTTTACAGGAACGGGTATTGAGTTGATTACAGAAAAAGACACCTCGCAAGGCGACATTGACGTCTACATCGACGGTGTATTCAAGCAAACGGTAAGCACATACAACTCGTCTCGTCTCGTTCAACAAAGCGTGTTCAACGTTTCCGGACTCGCGGAAGGCGTGCATACGCTCAAGGCGGTCAAAAAATCGGGGACATTTATGCTGCTTGACCGTTTGATGTACACGGTTCCAGACCTCATCATTCCTGCACGCGCGAGCTTCGATAAGAAAACATCGGCGCAAACCGACGTCAAGACGACGATTACGCCTGGAAGTCCGAGCTTCGTCGGTATCTCGAACGGCGGTACGGCGCTAGTGTCAGGCAACGACTACACGTTAACGGGAGATACGGTCGCGATTAAGAAAACTTACTTGGCCGCTCAACCGGTCGGAACGACGCGTCTGACGTTCGCTTTCTCCGGCGGCGCGACGCAAACGCTCGTCATCGATGTCGCGGACACGTCCGTTCGGACGCTGTCGGTTAACGACGCCGATGCGGGCATCGTGTATACCGGCTCTTGGGGCTACAGCTGGAACAGAGGGCTGGGAGACTACGGAGACGATGTACACTACACGCAAAATAACAACGATTATTTCGAGTACGCGTTCACCGGAACGGGAGTCGAGCTCATTACGGAAAAAGATTCTTCGCAAGGCGACGTGGATATTTACATCGACGGCGTGTTCCAACAGACGGTAAGCACGTACAACGCGTCACGTCTCGTCCAGCAAAGCGTGTTCAGCGTATCGGGACTGCCCGACGCGGCGCATACGCTGAAAGCGGTCAAAAAATCGGGCTCGTATATGCTGCTCGATGTGCTGAAAGCGACGGTCGCTACGGCAACTGGGAACAGCGTAATCACTCCGATGTCGGCCAGCTTTGATAAGTCGTCGCAAGTCGACGTTCAAACAAGTTTGACGTTAAACGGCAACACAATTGCCGGCATCACGAACGGAGGAACGCCGCTTGTCGAGGGCGACGACTACACGATTTCCGGCAATACGCTGAGCGTGAAGAAAGAATATCTGGCCGGCTTGCCGGAAGGGACGGCGGGTTTGACCGTTTCCTTCTCGGAAGGTGCCACGCAGACGCTTGTCGTCGCTGTGACGGATTCGAACCGCGGCCGTTACCTTTCGTTGAACGATAGCGACGTCGGGATTGTTTATTCGGGTGTCTGGGGGCATTCGACGGGCAGAGGACTCGGGGATTATAAGGACGATGTCCACTATACCGAAAATAATAATGCGTATTTCGAGTACGCCTTCAATGGCACCGGAATCGAGCTGATTACGGAAAAGGACGATTCGCAGGGCGATATCGACGTTTATGTCGACGGCGTCTTGAAGCAAACAATCGGCACGTACCGCAATGGACGGCAGACCCAACAGCTCGTGTACAAGGCTGCCGGATTGACTTCGGGCGCTCATACGCTCAAAGTCGTCAAAAAATCGGGCTCGTACATGCTGCTCGACCGGCTGAACGTGCGGATCGCCGACGCGATTGTACCGGATAGCGCGAGCTTCGACAAGTCGGCTCGAGCGGATATCTCTATTGCGCTGACGGTTGACGCAAGCAACCTGATCGGTATTCGCGACGGGGCTGCAACTCTGACGGCAGGAACGGACTATACGTTATCCGGCAACACGGTGACGATCAAGAAAGCCTATTTGGCGGCAAAACCGCTCGGTACGACTTACTTGACCTTTAACCTCCGCGGCGATTACAAGGACGACGTTCATGCGACGACAACAAACGGAGACAGCTTCGAATTCAAATTCAAAGGAACGGGTGTCGACTTGATCGGTCCGAAAAGTCCCGATATGGGCAATGTAGACATTTACGTGGATGGCGTCTTCAAAACGACGGTGAACGCTTACGCGGCAAACCGTCTAACCGATCAGACGCTGTATAGCATTGGCGGACTCGGCAACACCGCTCATGTGCTCAAAGCCGTGAAAAAATCGGGCAGCGCAATGCTCGCGGACAAAGCGCGATATACCGTTCCTGCAAGGACGACCGTCAATGATACGAATTCCGGCATTGTTTATTCTAGCGGCTGGCAGCTTAGCTCAGGGAGAGGCCTCGGCGACTTCCAGGACGACGTGCACTACCAGACGGGCATTTCCTTGAATCCGCCGATGTTCCAATATTCTTTTACCGGGACGGGAATAGAAGTGATCACCGAGAAGGAAGCTTCTCAAGGAGAAATCAATATTTTTATAGATAACGTGCTCAAAGCAACGGTTAATACGTACAGTCCGACGCGGCAAACGCAGCAGACCGTATATGCGGCTCAGGGGCTTTCGTCGGGAACGCATACGATCAAAGTCGTCAAAAAAACGGGAACGTATATTTTACTGGACGCGCTTAGAGTGACGCCATAATCGAAGGGTCAGGCTCTCCGCTACGGAGGGCCTGACTCTTTCCGGAGGAAAGCGAATGGAAAAACGCTTAAGCAAACAACACATACATCCGCGTGAGGGATTGCCAAGGCTGATGGAGAAGCTCATGCGAAAAGAACTCGTGACCGTTGCGTTTCTCGGAGGTTCGATTACCGAAGGATATGGCGCTTCAGATCCGGACAAGACGAGCTGGCGCGCCCTGACGGAACGATATTTCATGGAAAAGCACCCTGACATGCTGTGGAGTTTTGTCAACGCGGGCGTCGGAGGGACGAATTCATCGTTCGGCGCCCACCGGCTGCGTCGGCACGTTTTCCTTGACGGCGCCGTTGATTTGTTGTTTGTCGAGTTCGCCGTTAACGATGGGCAGAAGCGGCTTCGCTCGCCGGAAGGGGCAGCCGAGACGATTCGCGGCATGGAAGGCATCGTTCGGCAATGTCGAACACTATCACCTTCGGCGGATATCGTCCTGCTTTATTCGGCGGATGCGGACAATATGGCCGAAAGCGAACCGTTTTTCATCGCGGCGCATGAGAAGGTGGCGTCGCACTACGGACTTCCGTCCGTTTCTTTCGTCGGGGGCGTTCGCGAATGGATGGAGAAGGGTGGCGCATGGGAGTCGCTCGCACCGGACGGCGTCCACCCGAATGACTCGGGCTACGCTTTCTATGCTGCGCTGCTGTGTGAATTTCTTGATCTGGCGTTGGGAGCAGTGGAGGAGCGGCCCTTGGAGGGGGAGACGACTGTGAAGTGGGGTGGACGGTCTCGTGTCCTTCCCGCCCCTCTGCGGGAAGACAACTACGACAGAGCGAGTATGCTAAGCGCCATCGAAGCATCCATGACGGTAGGGATGGACTGGAGCGGAAGGCCGGCCGATACCGTGAACTGGCGCTATTCCGCGGGTCATTGGGCGGCAGATGGCGAAGGTGGGACAATTGCGTTCGAAACGAAAGGACGCGGAGCGGGACTGTTGCTCTTATGCGGTCCAGACACGGGGATATTTGAGTATTCGGTAAACGGCGAACCTTTCCGGGAATACGATCCGTTCGATGAATGGTGTCCGTTGTTCTATCGACCGGTCATGATACCGCTTGTCTCCTTTGGCGGCGAGTCGAATATTCGCATTGTGGCACGCAGTACTTCTCGCCGAAATGGCTGCAGCAAAGGATTCGGTTTTCGCGTGCTCGGGCTCTTGCGGCATTGATGTGTGCAAGGGGGTGTCGTGCTCGTGTCGCGAGCTCCCTGTCAAACTTCTGAGAAAATGTCACCCTAACTCGTCCGAGAAAATGTCACTTTTTTAAGTGGTGCCGAAGCCTCTCACCAGAGCGCTTCGGCATAGCTG
>NZ_JBHSMI010000008.1:56199-207900 GCF_042655525.1 Cohnella soli | reverse complement strand
TAAAAGAATCAGATTTATATAATGTTCTTCAAGCGTGATGATTTCCCTTCCTGTTCTAGGAATTTATTGTTGACTGTACTGCACCGGTTTCAGATAACGTAAATGTGTTCACGACGTCCCACCGACTTAAGGCGACGAAGTCGCCGGCCGCGATGCGGTTAGTCGGTGCGGATGTGTCCGGCTGATTCCACTTCCCTGCTACTGCCAATTACTTCTTCGAACCATCATCTAACTCCTGCCGGACCGAGGGGCGAATGCCCCGATGCGTGAACATGGTGTTAGGTGATGTTGATGACTTCGTAGCTACTCATTCAAGTAACCATTCATTTGAAAAAAAATTCTTTATTAAATATCCTATTTTCGTTTCATTATTAACTATATATTTGATTTCAAAATATGAACTTCTTGTTTGATTGGTATAATAATAGCCTTTATAATCGAATTTCTTGACACGGTTAACATTCAATACTTTTCCATTTATCGAATTAATCTTCGACTTAACAAGATGATTAAATACAATAGGCTGTACAATTCCCCAAGTAATTGAAATACATAAAAACAAAGAAATAATTATAGGTATTCTAATTTTAAGTTTTCGTCGAATTGCATTGGTTTCTCGCACAGTCCTAGAGTTATTACCGGAATAATTAGGTGTTTTTAAATAGGTAGTAATATCGCCTATACTCCACATTAAGAGAATAAATATCGGAAGCAGACTAAGCTTCCATAATAATTCAATCACTTCTAATTGCTCCTTTAATCACTTCATCAATTTCACCTAACGTAATATTTGCGAATTTCGTGAAAACATCTCCCTGCCGGAGTTTGCGTATTTCGCTAACTTCTTGGGCCTTTGTGTTATTCCCGCTTCTGTTCAATCATACGGTCAAGTGGACTTTGGATGCGACTAACATCTTTTACGGCGATGTGGGTGTAGATTTGAGTGGTCGCGACGTCTTTGTGACCAAGTAGTTTTTGAATATAGCGAATATCGATGCCTCCTTCCAGCAAATGTGTTGCGAATGAATGCCTTAAACTGTGGACACTTACTTTTTTATGTATATTCGCCTTCTTCAATGTCTGCTCGAACACTTTCTGTACGGTCCTTTCTGTGAGGTGGCGTCCCGCCGCAACACCTGGAAAGAGCCACCCCCCACCCGGCTTCTCTACGCGCACGTAATATTGGACGACTTCAAACGCTGCGTCCGATAGTACAGTTTGACGATCTTTTCCGCCTTTGGCTTGACGAACGAGAAGTGTTCTGCGTTCGCGGTCGAAGTCCGATAGACGTAGCCGAACGACTTCGCTCACTCGCAACCCAGAAGAGTAAGCAAGATACAAGATTGCACGATGTTTGGAGTTGCCGACGGCATCCAACAGCCGAATAACTTCGCCAGTAGATAACACATTCGGCAGCTTTTTGAGTTTCTTGGGGCGAATGTATGCGGAAGCACTCGGCGTCATGGCACACACTTTCTCCATATAGAACTTCACCGCGCTGATTGCTTGATTGACGTGGGCCGGGGACTTCCCTAGTGTAAGCAGGCTATAGCTGAAACCAGTCACCAAATCCGCAATTCCGATCTCCCTTCGGCTCTCGTAAAACAAATAAAACCGACGCACTTGCCCACAGTACGCCCGGATCGTTTTCTGACTGTAGCCTCGTAACCGAAGTTGACGGGTCAGTTCCGTTTCAATGTCTTTTCCCCACTTCGACTGCTCGAAGTCTATTGAAGTGCAAGAAGCCCGATCACGTACACGGCGTTCTTCTAGTTGATCACAAAGCCAACCGCATTCTTCAAGAAGCGCCCGATCCGCATCTAATGCACAATTCGGAAACATCGACAGCAATTGTTCCATTACCGCTAACGTGTAGGGAATCAGCCATCCGCCAACGCTTGGCTCCCATCTGCGAGAAGGAAGCATTCTCATTCGAGAGATTCCATCCTCCGAATAAGGCAAACGAACGATCAACTCTTTGTCATTGCGCTTTCCGATCCATAATTCCATCATATCCCGCCTCTCGATTTTATCAGATGCCCTAGTTTTTGGAAAACAAAAAAAGGCCTCCCGTCGGATGGACAGGATCAGCCTCACGATGCTTTCGGAGTGATCTTCAAAACTACGCAATTCAAAATTACGCAACTCGCTTAAGGTCGTATAAATGCTTCGTTTCTATGGCTTCGATCATAACATGGCCCCACTGTCATGTCCACCTCTATTCGGAACCTCTATTCGGAACCTCTTTTCGGAACCTCTTTTCTGCACCTCGGCACAGCTGCAAAAGGCAGCTCAGAGGCATCCGCAACTACCACACGCATTAACCACTTCCCAACAGCACACACATCCGTTACAGTTAGTTATGCATGCTTACCATGCCCCGACAATAAGGAGTCGATAACGTCATATGCTTCCCCAAGCAAACTCTACAGCGACACATACGCGCAGCAACGTTTGGCTCGAACGCCGCCGTCATCTCGTTTTCGCCATAGCGACGGTGCTCTATTGGTCTACACTTTATATCTACGTACCGATTTTGAGTCCATTTTTGAACGACCGCGGTTTGTCGATGGGCTGGATCGGTTTTATACTTGGCAGCTACGGACTTACTCAAGTGCTTATCCGCTTCCCGCTTGGTATCTTTTCAGACGTCTTAAACCGCCGTAAACCGTTTCTCATGATCGGGATGGCTGCAGGCCTCGTTAGCTGCGCCTTGTTTATGATTCCAGGGGGTTGGGAAGGGCCGCTCGCCGGACGGCTGATGGCGGGTATTTGTGCGGCGACTTGGGTTCCTTTTACTGTGCTGTATGCATCCTATTATCCGGTGAACGAAACGCATCGGGCTATGGGAACGCTTAGTTTCTTGACGGTGTTCGGACAGCTCGCAGGTATGAGTGCCAGTGGTTGGATCGCTTCGGCCGGTGGATGGAACGCGGCGTTCTTGAGCGGTATTATCATCGCATCCGGCGGCATGTTGATCACTTTGTTCGTTTACGAGCCGAAGGAGAAGATCGGTCTTTCGCAATCGAACCCCACAATGAACCCAAGCGCGAATCGTAAAACAATACTAGCGACCGTTCTACGTTCCGTCCCACTCCGCAAAGTTGCGCTATTATCGCTGCTCGCCCATGGCATCCTGTTCATTACGATGTTCGGCTTTACGCCGCTCCAAGCGGTAGAGCTCGGCGCCAGCGAAGCGGCGTTGACCGGTATCGTCGTCGCGTTCATGGTGCCTCATGCGCTCGTTTCATTATGGAGCGGCCGCTACTTGGCGCCTCGTTTCGGCACAAGAAACGTTATTGTCGCCGGTTTCCTGTTCGCGGCCATTTTTACTTGTGCCATCCCGTTCAGCCCCAATCTCGGCTGGCTCGCCGCGACACAAATCTTAAACGGTATCGCCCAAGCGATGTACTTCCCGCTCCTGCTTAGTCTGGCGATTCGCGATTTCAAGTCGGACGAACGGGCAACGGCAATGGGATTGTATCAATCCGTTTATTCGATCGGCATGTTCCTTGGCCCCTACATCGCAGGTGCGCTGAACGCTGCTGGCGGACTTAAAGCCGGTTTTATTTTCGGCGCCGCTCTCGGCGTCATCGCCGCGTTGCTTTCCGCCGATCACACTCTTCGCGACAAATAAGCGGCCCTCATTTTACCATTTGAAGTTGGCATCGGCCATTGCCCACAACCCGAGCATCGCAAGCACTGCGCTGATCACAAGAACAGAATCGCGCCAGCGCCACAATGCGCCGACCGATGCTTGCAACGAGCGGACGCCGTCGCCGACGCCTCTGCTCTGAAGTGCCGATACAACTTCGTCTCCAAGCCGGAACAGTGCTAGCACGAACGGTATCGCCACATCCCGAAGCCTTCTACCAAGCGCGATCGGCCCTCGCGAAGTGGATTTCCCTCGTGCGAGGAAAATTTTTTCGAACCTCCCCCACAGTTCGAGCAGCACCGGTACGAAACGCATAATCAACGTAACGGTCAAAATCGGTCGCTGCGCCCACGCCAGCGGTTTCCCTCTCCACCTCGCGAGCTTATCCAGCGATTTTCTAAGCGACAACGGCGACATGACGAGCGGTATAGCCAAGCCTAACAATAAAATAAGAAAAGTCCGAAGAAACGGAAACATCGTCCCGCCGAAAGCCTTCCACTCGAACCTCCATCCGCCACTAGCCCCCCATGCGAAAATCGCTGAAGTTGCCACTGTAAAAATCGCGTAATTGACAAGCGTCCCCCGCCATTTTCGCAGTGAGACGTTGCCCGCCGCCAGCAACAACAGAACGAGAGAAGCTCCGATAACAAGCGACGTCCAGTCGCCAAGCCGAAACAATCCGGCGGACAACAACGCATAACCGAGCCATATTGAGCGCGGATCGAAACCGGCAAGCCGGTGCCGGCGAAGCGCTTTACCGCCTTCTCTGCTTCCCCGTCCTTCAACCTCAGTTGTCCTTTCAACGCCAACCTGCTCCGGTTGCGACCGAAGTGACGAGAGTATGGTCTGTACATCTGCCTCGTTGCCACTGTCTTTCCCCTTTGACAACAATCCGTCCCATCCGCTCGCCGCATCCGTCGGCTGCCACAACTGGGCAGGCGCAAGCCCGCAGCTCGACAAATAAGCGGCCATTTGCAACCACTCCGGCACCGCCATTCCAGCCTGCGCTAACAACTCCGGACGTTCAAGTAGATGCTCCTTCGTGCAAAACGTTACGATGCCATCGGTGCCAAGCAGCAATACACGATCCGCAAGTGGAAGCGCCCAATCCGAATCGTGAGAGACAAGCACAATTCCCCGCCCTTCCTCCTTCATCCTCCGAAGCGCCTCTCCCAATCGTTCGTGACCAGCGCCATCAAGCCCAGCAGTCGGCTCGTCCAGAAGCAGCCATGGAGTGGGCGAAGCAAAAACGGACGCGAGAGCCGCCCTACGCTTTTCCCCGCCACTCATTCGATAAGGATCCCGCTCCAGCCAATCGTCCGCCTCCCACCCAACCGCCGACAATGCTTGATCCGCATAGGCCAGACGTTGCTCCTCGGACGGCCGGAACGGTCGAAGCGAATAAGCCATTTCCTCAGCTAATGTCCTGGCGAACAACCCGTCTTCCGGCGATTGGCTGGCGAATCCGTAACGGAATAGCGCCCGATTGTTCAAGCGATGCCGCCCTGTCACCCCGGTCGTCCACAACGGTTCCTCGCCATAGCTCACTTCAAGGCCCTCAGGCGGCCGCAAACCTGCAAGCTTCTCGAGCAATGTCGACTTACCTGCCCCATTCGTCCCCATCAGCACCGTCACAGTGCCGGGCTTTAGACGGAGCTCTTCGCTCAACTGCGACGCGCGATCCTTATCCGTGTGCCCATCACGCCATTTTAACCCTTTTATACTTAAAAAGATTGTCCCATTGTCGTCATGTAACGTCATCTTTTCTCGTGTCCCCCAACCTCTCGCGTGCAGCGCGCCATTCGCCCTCCGTCATCGGCAATGGATCTGTCAGTCGACCGAGTTTTCTGAGTTCCAGCGCAAGCGATGGCAAATAGGGCAATCTAAGCCCCGTCCTGAGACAAGGGGATATCGACGAAAGAGGGCCAATGCTGCCATCAATACTGTCAACCTCCGGATCGTCATGCCCCCCAACCTCCGCACCATACAAAAACAACCGGGCGTTCCCGTCGTACTCGATGCAACCATCCTTCATCGCCACGACCCGCATGTCCGGCGTCAATTCGTCAAGCCGCTGGGTCACCCAGACAACGGCCGTTCCTTGCTGGTGAAGCGCCTCTGCCAGCCGCATCACCTCATCCCGGTTTCCGTCCTCGAGCATAGACGTCGCTTCATCGAATACAACCAGCGGCTTACGCGCCGCTCCAGCCGTTGCCGCCGCAATAGCCGCAAGCTGCTGCTGACCACCGGACAACGATTCCCATGGCTCATCGCGCAACTCAAATAAACCTGCTCCCACGAGCGCGCGCTCAACAAGCACTTCGAATTCGTCCGCCGCTGCACCGCTCCATTCGAGCGCGAACGCCACTTCCTCCCTCGGCGTCTCCCCGAACAGTTGCGCCTTCGGCTGCTGCAGTACGATCGGACTTGCGCCCCCTCCTGCGAAGCCTCTTTCCACATCACCGTACATGACGTCAGGATATAGCCCCGCAATGATCCGAGCGAGCGTAGACTTCCCGCTCCCGTTCGCTCCGACGATCGACACCCACTCTCCTGGGGAAATCGTCAAATCGATTTCAAGCAAACGGGCGCGAATCTGTCCATAATCTCCGCCCTGTTCTTCTGCGAAACCGCTGCCACCTCCATACACAGTCACGCCCCGCAAAACAAACCGCCCGTTACCGCCCATCGACATTCTTCAATCTCCCTCTTTTCAATCCGCCTATCCCGTGCTACAATCTCAATTGTTAACCAACACTATATCAACAGGTTAACATTTAGGAGGCCTTTTGACAATGAATTCATCAACAACTGCCACACCTCAGACCGTACATACTGCAACCTCGACTTACCGCACGCGGGCTCTTGTCTATACTGCTCTGCTCGGCGCCTTGTTTATCGTCGCCACCCTCGTCAAGATCAATCTTGGTTTCACGCCGGTACCGATTACGCTCGGCACTTTCGGCATTATGCTCGCAGGTGGCTTGCTTGGCGCCTCCTATGGTTTCCTCAGCATTTTTATCGTCGTCGCGTTAACCGCAACGGGACTGCCATTCATCGGAGGATCAGGCGGCATCGACAAGCTGACCGGTCCTACAGCGGGGTACATCTGGATGTATCCGATCGCCGCTCTGCTCATCGGTCTCGTCAGTGACGCCTTGTTTGCCAAACGAGCGAAGCTTGGCCGACCGCAACAAGTGCTTCTGCTTCTCGGCGTGTTCGCCTTCGGCTCGTTGCTGATCTACGCTTCCGGCGTGCCATGGCTTGCTCATGTGATCGATAATCCGAAATACAACACCGTGTCCGGGGCACTGAAAGCCGGATTGTATCCTTACTTGCCGGGAGATGCGATCAAAGCGGTCGTCGCGACACTTGTCATCACTGCCGTTCGTCCGATCATTCCTCCAATCCGTCCGCGCAAATCGTAATCATCGCGAAAAGTATAAGCTGCTAGATTTCAAGCTTCTCATTCAAGGCTCCCGCTCCTGCGCGGGAGCCTTTCTTCATTGCTATCTACCTTGATCAGGACGATGGTACAATCTTGCCGACCCCGCTACGCATAAAGTAGTAAGTCTCTGAGATTCAACCGCTTTTGAAGGAGTGTGTCGCCTACCTTATGGCCAGCGGTCGCCTTGATCTGTTTATCGCCAAGCTCCCTGTTAACCAAGTCGTGCTCACCCTAAATTGCGGCAGCACAGGCTCGGAATTGCTACGTATTCCCCGTAAAACGCCGATTACGCTCAAAAGAGGAACGATCAAACAGACGATTGAGCTTCAGTATCTGGAAGGTCGAGAATGTTTCGCTGACTTTATGGAAATGAACTACGCCCTCGCGCGACAGTTCCAGCTAACCGCCTTACGCAGATATTCGCTTACTTACGCGGAAGCCGAACAGACGATCACGATTGCACCTGCTCCACTTAGCGAAACGGTATCCACGCTGACGACAAGTACGCTTGGCGCCGGCACCTTGTCCGTCGGTTACGAACTGCTGTCTCGGCTCGGCATTCCCGAGCGGCAAGGAATGGTCATTAAAGTCCGCCATGGGAAAAACATCGCCCGCATGCGCCTGCACATCCCCGCCAACTTGTCGGATGACCGCATAAGAATGCCCTCTTACTGGATTCAAAAGTGGAAGCTCAGCGCAAACCAACAGCACGCTCTCCAATTCGATCAACGAAACTTTTTGCTAAGCCTGAGCGCCAACACAGCCCGCTAATCGCCCCGAATCTTCTCATACATCTCCACGCAAAAAGCCGCGCAATCGCGCGGCCTTCGTCTTTTTTCAATCGTAAGTCAAATCAGTCGCACGTTTCCGGTGCTTCCGCAGGTTTCGCCGCTTCGACGTCAAGCTTCTCGGCGACTGTATCGCGAATAACGCTAACGATCGATTGCAGCAAGTAATTGACGTCAACTTGACTTTGCTGGAACTGCTGTACGATCGGAATGTTGTCGAGCTCGTCTTGAATCGTATCGATCTCGCCTTCGATTTTCTCGACCATCGCCGGATTTTTGAACGTATTCTGGAACGCGACGAGCTCCTTCTGCTTCTTCTTGATCGTCGTGATCAAACCTTGCACTTTTTCATGCGATTGAATAAGCTTCTCGGATTTCTGGTACATTTCGACCTCTTCGGTCGTCGTAATCAGCTGCGCCAGCTCTTTAGCTCTTGCCAATATATCTTCACGTACGATCAGTTCCCGGTTATCGAATACCGGTACCGAGCAACCTTCACCATGGTCGTGATCGTGATCATGTGCGTGTGCAGACATCTATCGTCATCCTCCGTTTGAGATTTCTCTCTTCTATTTGCACGTTATACAGTTGTTTATCCTGCTTGCTCCGCCAGTTCGGAAGTATCCGTGACCGGCTCGCCGACCACTTCGCCTTTCACGTACCACGTCTGGGCTGCTATGATCCGCACGTTCACGAACTGTCCGATCCATTCCTTCTTTCCTTCGAAATGGATCAGCTTGTTCGAGCGACTGCGACCGGACAATACGTTCGCGTTCGCCTTGCTCTCGCCTTCGACGAGCACTTCGACGATTTCGCCGACAAGCTCGCGATGATGCGCCAGCGACAACTCGCCGATAACCTCATTAAGCTTCGCCAGTCGACGCTTCTTGACTTCCGCCGAGACGTCGTCCTCCATATCATAAGCTGGCGTGCCTTCCCGGGGCGAGTAAATATACGTGTACGCCGACGTAATTCCCGCTTCCCGCATAAGCGTCAACGTTTCCTCGAACTGCTCTTCCGTCTCTCCGGGAAAACCGACGATGACGTCCGTCGTTAGCACCGCGCCCGGAATATCCCGGCGAATGCGTTCGGCCAGCTCCAAATACCGTTCGCGCGAATACTTCCGGCTCATCCGCTTCAACACGTCCGTACTGCCGGACTGCACAGGCAAGTGAATATGTTCGACGAGATTGCCGCCTTTAGCCAACACTTCGATCAGATGATCGTCGAAATCACGCGGATGGGACGTCGTGAATCGAATGCGAGGAATATCGATCTTGCGCATATCGTCCATCAAATCTCCGAACCGGTATTCCCGATCCGTAAAATCTTTGCCGTACGCGTTCACGTTCTGCCCAAGCAGCGTAATTTCCTTGAAACCTTGCCGCGCCAAGTCGCGCACTTCTGCGATAACGTCTTCTGGCAGCCTGCTTCTCTCTTTACCCCGCGTGTACGGAACGATGCAGTACGTACAGAACTTGTCGCAGCCGTACATAATGTTCACCCACGCGCGTAAACCTTCTGTCCTCTTTTTCGGCAAATTCTCGTAGATGTCGCCTTCTTTGGACCACACCTCGATGACCATTTCCTTGCCAAAGTGCGCGTCCATCAGAAGATGCGGCAGACGGTGGATGTTATGCGTTCCGAAAATGAGATCGACGTGCGAATGCTTCTGCATAATCCGGTTCACAACCGACGCTTCCTGAGACATGCAGCCGCATACGCCCAAGATCAGTTCTGGACGTTGCTGCTTCAGCACTTTCAAATGCCCGAGCTCGCCAAACACTTTGTCCTCCGCGTTCTCGCGAACGGCGCACGTGTTGAGCAGAATGATGTCTGCGTCCATCCGGTCATCCGTAGACGTGTAGCTCATCTCTTCGAACAACCCGCGCATGACTTCGGTGTCATGCTCGTTCATTTGGCAGCCGTATGTTTGAATCATATATTTCTTGCCGACGCCGAGCGTTCTCAGCTCATCCGGAATCGTATTCTCGTAATGGACGCTGACCGCTTCTTTGCCCCGCTTCTTCTCTTCCCGGTAGTCTGGCGCCGCGTTGATCTGCACGTTGCGACCGTTAATCCGGTACGTCGTCTTGCCATCTTCGCGCCCGACCAGCTTGGCGTCCGAGAAATCAAAATATTTGGAGTAATCTTTCGTCTGATCGGACATAAAGCCGTTCACTTCCTTCGCCTGATCGAAGTCGTACGCGCCGAGAGCGCATTACTATTCAATAGTCTATTATAGCACATGGGACGGAAGGAATCAGCCAATGATCTCCGCAAAATCCCCTGTTTTCACACCGGCCGCATTGCCTTCGTCCGTATCGATGTGCATATCGAGCGCGAACTGATCCGACACTCTGGCGAGCACTTGTTCGAACACGAGACCGCGTTCGCCGCCGACGCGAACGGCCAGCAACTGCTTGTCCGCAATTCCCCATTTCTCTGCGTCCGATGTATGAACATGAATATGCCTCGCCGCGACAATCACGCCTTTGTCCACCGTCACCTCGCCTACCGGTCCGACGATGCGAACGCCAGGTGTACCTTCGATCTTTCCCGACTCTCTAACCGGCGCCGGGATGCCGAGCGCAAATGCGTCCGTGCGGGACACTTCAAGCTGCGTCATTGAACGTGCAGGCCCAAGCACTCTGACCGTTGCGAACGAACCTTTCGGTCCATACACAGCAACCGTCTCGTTCGCCGCGAATTGACCTGGCTGCGTAAGCGGCTTAAAATCGGTTAAAGTCGCCCCTGCGCCAAAAAGCACTTCCACGTGATCTTGGGACAAATGAATATGCCGCGCCGATACTCCGATCGGAACCGTTTTACCCGTTGTCATCGTTCACTCCCCCAATCTTCATGCGAAAATCGTGATGTTCGTTGCTTCCAGTATAACGCAAGAGGCACACGGGACAAAACCCGTGCGCCTCTTCGCAACCTCTCTTATTTGAACTCCGTCAACAATTTGTCAAAGTCTTGGCGAGACAGCATCATGTCCTGCTTCGACAGCGCCTCTTCCTTGAAGCCGACTGCGAGATCCTCGTACGACTTGCGTTCCTTGTTCTGATAGATCAGACCGGTCAGCATGCCGTTCGTTTCCATGATCTTCGTCATCGCCGCTACGCGGTTGGAAGGATCGTAATCCGGGAATTGTTCCAGGTTAACGATGTTTTCCTTAAACCAGTCGTACGTGTTGATTTTGTTGAACGTTACGCAAGGACTAAACACATTGATGAGCGAGAAGCCTTTGTGCTGCAAACCTTGCTCGATCAGCGACGTCAGCTGCTTCAAGTCGCTGGAGAACGACTGTGCGACGAACGTTGCGCCTGCGGACAGCGCGATCTCGAGCGGGGACAGCGTCGACTCGATCGAGCCTTCCGGCGTCGACTTTGTCTTGAACCCTTCCGCCGAGCGAGGAGACGTCTGGCCTTTCGTCAGCCCGTAAATCTGGTTATCCATGACGATGTACGTAATGTCGAGGTTGCGGCGAATGGCGTGAACCGTATGGCCCATGCCGATCGCGAAGCCGTCCCCGTCGCCGCCCGAAGCGATAACAGTCAGTTCACGATTTGCTAGCTTAACGCCTTGCGCAATCGGTAGCGAACGGCCGTGAATGCCATGCAAGCCGTACGCATTAATGTATCCCGAAATCCGGCCGGAACAGCCAATGCCCGAGATGACCGCAAGCTGTTCAGGCTCGAGGCCCACATTCGCAGCAGCCCGTTGGATCGCCGCCTGCACGGAGAAATCGCCGCAGCCTGGGCACCAGTTCGGCTTAACGTTGTTACGGAACTCTTTAAATGTAGCCATCCGTTAGATCAGCTCCTTGCAGGCTTTGTGGATTTCCGAAGGCAAGAACGGCGTGCCGTCGTATTTCAACAAGTTTTTGATTTTATCGTGATGCCCGATGTTTTGCTTGATCAAGTTCGCAAGCTGACCGGTCGCATTGTTCTCGAGAACGACGATCTGCTTCGCTGCCGTCAGATGAGACTCAAGCAGTTCGGTTGGGAACGGGAACATTTGACGGACCATAATCTGGTTCGTCGTCACGCCATCCGCCGCCAACCGTCCGCGCGCTTCTTCGATCGTGCCGCCGGTGGAGCCCATCGCGACGATCAGAAGATCCGGCGCCGAATTCGGGGCGTCCGCCTTGATCGCGTTCGTCACGCGCAAGTCGCGAATTTTGCCTAAACGTTTGTCCATCATTTTCTCGCGGTTAAGCGCGTTCTCCGACGGTCTTCCTTCTTGGTCATGCTCGACGCCCGTCACGTGGTGGATGCCGTTCTTCGCGCCCGGAAGCACGCGAGGAGATATGCCGTCTTCCGTAAACTCGTAACGCTTGAACAGACGATTGTCTTCGTTGGCAGGTAGATCTTCCGTCACGAGCTTACCGCGCTTGATCAAGATTTTGTCATAATCGAGCGGTTCGGACGTCTGCTTACCGAGAGACAACTGAAGATCCGTCGCGACAATAACCGGAATTTGATACTCCTCAGCGATGTTAAACGCTTCAATCATATCGTAGAAACATTCCTCGATCGTGCTCGGCGCAACGACCAATTTCGGAATCTCGCCGTGTGTGCCATAGATGAGCGCGTTAATGTCCGATTGCTCCTGCTTCGTCGGCAAACCTGTGGAAGGACCGCCGCGCTGCGTATCCACGATGACAAGAGGCGTCTCCGTCATACCGGACAGCCCGATTGCTTCCATCATGAGCGCGAGACCCGGACCTGCAGAAGCCGTCATTGTGCGCACGCCGCCATAGTTGGCGCCGATCGCCATCGTCACAGCCGCAATCTCGTCTTCCGTCTGTACGACTGTACCGCCGAATTTTGGCAGCTTCTTGATCAAGTATTCCATTATCTCGGACGCGGGCGTAATCGGATAAGCGGACATGAGACGGCACCCCGCCGCCAAGCTTCCGAGCGCCATCGCCTCGTTACCGATCATGAACAATTTATGCTTGCCATCCGCATCTTCCAGCTTAAATTCGTCGAGAGGGCCTCCCGCCTGTTCGAGAACAAACTCTGCGCCTCGGCGTACCGCTTCGATATTTTTCTCGACGATCGCCGGACCTTTGCGTCCGAACTCTTCTTCTACCGCTTTATAAAAGACTTCCATCGGGAGGCCGAGAAGCCCCCAAGAAGCGCCCGAAGCAACCATATTTTTCATGAGGGATGTGCCTAATTCTTCTGCGATGGCTGTAATCGGTACCGCGAATAACCGCGCTTGCACGCCTTCCGGAATCGTTGGTCCGAACTTCGCGTCCGCGACGACGACACCGCCTGCCCGCAGCTCTCCCGCGTTCAGGTCAATGCTTTCCTGGTCAAACGCGACAAGGATGTCCAGATCATCGGAAATCGCCCGTATCGGCTTCGTGCTGATGCGGATTTTGTTGTTCGTGTGTCCGCCTTTGATCCGCGAGGAAAAATGCCGGTACCCGTACAGGTAGTAACCCAATCGGTTCAACGCGGTAGAAAAAATACGATCCGTACTTTCCACGCCTTCCCCTTGTTGGCCGCCAATTTTCCATGACAGTTGACTGATCACATGCCCATCTCCTCTTAAACTCTGAGTCGTCAAAATTCGACAGAATTACCCTATAATATTTTGTATTACCGTAATAAAGTTTATGTTTAAGGAACGTAAAATGCAAGACGTATTCGCGCAAAGGAAATATGTTAGTTTGCGATAGAATCGTTGCCGAAACGAGATCAATTCAGTTTGAATAGATCATTTCGGTAAATTCTGGAACAAGAACCTGTAAGCGTTATCACCAAGAAAACCTTCGACAAGCCTCTGTGGATACCTCTTGAGCAAAGCTTCAGTAAGTGCGGGATACTGGCCCGGATGCGACAATCCGGCAACATGGCGTGGAATGCCGTCAAAATCCGATCCGAACGCAAGATTGGTTTCACCGCCCAAAGCACATACATGCTCAACGTGGCGGAGCACATCATCAATCGAAGCCGGTTCCTCCTCTGTCAGAAACCAGGGCACGAACGTAATGCCGATAATGCCTTGCGCCGATACGATTGTTTGAATTTGCGAGTCGGTCAAGTTGCGAGGATTATCTACAATCGCGCGGGCATTCGAATGGGAAGCGAAGAAGGGGCGTGATGCCATCTCCGCAACATCCCAAAAACCTGCGTCTGATAAATGAGATACATCTACTAGGATACCCAATTTCTCGCACTCTTTAACAAGGGTGCGCCCCGCTTCCGTCAATCCCGCTCCCCTAGGCTCCAGCGCTCCGTCGCAGGCCCAGTTCGAATGGTTCCAGGTCGGTCCCAGCAGACGTAAACCGAGCCGGTGCAGCATGCGCAGCGCCCACATCTTCCCTTGCAGACCGTCGACGCCTTCGAGAGAGAGCAGTGCCCCGATTTTATTCTCGCGACTTGCTGCTTCAAGATCGTCGGATCGCCGAATCAGCTTCATTCCTTTGGCCGCCAACACTTCACTCCAGAACAACTCCGCCCCTTGGAAAACAGTTTCAGGTTCCGACGGCAATTCCTCTGGCAAGAACAGCGCGAACACCTGTAAGCCAATGCCCCCTGCGGTCATTCGTTCCGGCGTCGTATCGAAAAATAATTCGGCTCCAGTCGCATCCCATCTGGTTTTCGGGCGGCTTAGCAACTTACAAATGACGTCAACGTGCATATCCACGATTCTCATTTTCGGTCCCCTTCTTTCTCTTGAATTCCTCTCCTCTTCCATGTCGTAGACGGGCAACAAAAAAACCTGTCGCAACGGCGAAGCCGCCACTCGTCTTGACGACGTAGGTCGGCTGCCACCCTTGAACAGGTCGATATCGGCAAGCTTTGTTTTACCTCGGTTCGACGATCAGTTTGATCGCCGTGCGGTCTTCTCCATCGATGACGATATCCGTAAAAGCCGGGATGCAGATCAAGTCCACGCCGCTTGGGGCAACGAATCCCCTTGCGATCGCAACGGCTTTCACCGCCTGGTTGAGCGCTCCGGCGCCAATCGCTTGCAGTTCAGCAGCTCCGCGTTCGCGGAGAACGCCTGCCAGTGCGCCTGCTACGGAATTTGGATTGGACTTTGCGGAAACCTTCAGTACTTCCATGACCAGTACCTCCTCTTATGACAAACCCGCGACGTTGCTTGGTTTCATCGAGAATGCATCGGAATCACAGGCTGGGCCCACTAAGGCATACATATTCGGTAACGCGAACGATAATTCCTTCTTTTGTTCCCTGTTCGAAGGGGAATCGTTAGAAAAATGACAGGTCGAAGAATCTATGAACTGGAACAGACCCTAGCCGAATCGGCATCAGGGTCTGCATGTACGAGCTGTATCCTATCATCTCTGCTACAGCCTCTCCCGAGGCCAATTGAAAACAAGACGATCAAACGGCAATCCAAGTATCTTCGTCTAAGGAAATGAGCTGCACTTTCGTCGCTTTTCCGGTTGCATCGTCGATGTCCACGAATACGCCGTTCAGCGTCCACTTGCTTTCTGCAACCGTGAATCGGCCAGGCATACCGGTTATGAAGCGACTCAAAACCGTTTCCTTCTCCATGCCGAGAACGCCGTCGCGTGGACCCGTCATGCCTGCGTCTGTCAAATACGCCGTACCTTCGGGCAATATTCTCGCATCGTTCGTCTGCACATGCGTATGCGTACCGACGACAAGGGACGCGCGACCGTCCAAGTACCAGCCCATCGCTATTTTTTCGCTCGTCGCTTCTGCATGGAAGTCAACAAGAATACATTTCGTGCGGCGACGAAGCTCCTCGATTTCTTCATCTGCCTTCCGGAACGGGCAGTCCGAAGGGGGAAGGAACGTGCGGCCGATCAAGTTTACGACACCGAGTTCTTTGCCGCCCACTTTCACGATCATGCTGCCGTTACCCGGCGTGCCGGGAGGCAAATTGGAAGGGCGAATCAGACGGGGTTCATCGTCGATGAATTCGAAAATGTCCCGATTGTCCCACGTGTGATTGCCCATCGTAATGCCATGCACGCCCCACTCGAATAGCTCTCGTGTAATTTGCGCGTTAATGCCTCGGCCGCCGGCCGAGTTCTCGCCGTTAGCGATAACGATATGAGGATTGTATTTGTCCTTGATCCACGGCAACAAACGTTTGACCGCATTGCGGCCGACATTGCCGACGATATCTCCGATGAATACGACTTTCATAAGTTTCAACTACCCTTCTGCTTTTCTTGCGAAAAAAGGGAAAAGTGGCTGCATGTTGCCGCAGCCACTTCTCATCCTTCCCTGCATTCCGAAATTTATTTCGTTATTTCGCGTATTCCACCGCGCGGGTTTCACGAATGACGGTAACTTTGATGTGTCCTGGATAGTCCAGTTCGCCCTCGATTTTCTTCGTAATATCCCGGGCTAGGCGGAACGCCTCGGTATCGTCGATTTTCTCGGGTTGAACCATGACGCGCACTTCGCGTCCGGCTTGAATCGCGTACGACTTCTCGACGCCGTCGAACGATTCCGAGATCGCTTCGAGTTTCTCGAGACGGCGAATGTACGTTTCAAGCGTTTCACGGCGAGCGCCAGGACGGGCCGCACTAAGTGCATCCGCCGCGCCGACGAGCATCGCGATGACCGAAGTCGCCTCCACATCTCCGTGGTGGGATGCGATACTGTTGATGACGACCGGATGCTCTTTGTACTTTTTGCCCAATTCCACGCCGATCTCGACATGCGAGCCTTCCACTTCGTGGTCGAGCGCTTTGCCGATATCATGCAGTAAGCCGGCGCGCTTCGCCAATGTGATGTCTTCGCCAAGCTCTCCTGCCATCAAGCCGGTGAGATAGGCAACTTCCATCGAATGCTTGAGCACGTTCTGGCCATAGCTCGTCCGAAATTTCAGACGGCCGAGAATTTTGATCAAATCCGGATGCAAGCCGTGAACACCGACTTCGAAAGTCGCTTGTTCGCCGTACTCGCGGATCCGCTCGTCGACTTCCTTGCGGGACTTCTCCACCATTTCTTCGATACGAGCCGGGTGAATACGTCCGTCCGCAACGAGTTTCTCGAGGGAAGTTCTCGCAATTTCCCGGCGAATCGGATCGAAGCCGGACAAAATGACCGCTTCCGGCGTATCGTCGATAATAAGGTCGATCCCCGTGAGTGTCTCCAGCGCACGGATGTTGCGACCTTCGCGACCGATAATACGACCTTTCATCTCTTCGTTAGGCAGCGAGACAACGGATACCGTCGTCTCCGCCACGTGATCCGCGGCGCAACGCTGAATGGCAAGAGAGATAATATCGCGGGCTTTTTTGTCGCCTTCTTCTTTCGCCTGATGCTCGATTTCCTTGATCATCTGCGCTGTCTCGTGACGCACTTCCTGTTCGACCGCCGACAAAATCATTTGTTTCGCGTCTTCTACCGACAGGTTGGAAATGCGCTCCAATTCGAGCGTTTGCTGCTTGTGCAACTGCTCGATCTGGCTTTGAATCTCGTCGATCCGTTTCTCTTTGTTGGCGACTTGCTCCTCTTTGCGCTCCAACGCTTCGAGCTTGCGATCCAGCGACTCTTCCTTTTGCAGCAGCCGCCTTTCCAGACGTTGAGTTTCGTTGCGGCGCTCGCGAATATCGCGTTCCGCCTCGTTACGGAGTTTGTGCACCTCATCTTTGGCTTCCAGCACCGTTTCCTTGCGGACGGCTTCCGATTCCTTCTTCGCCGATTCGACGATTTGAAGGGCAGCGGCTTCAGCACTGGAAATTTTGGCTTCGGCAATGGATTTACGAGCGACATAACCGATCCCAAAGCAAAGAACGCCAACAACGAGAACGATCAAGACCCAGATCCATGATTCCATGGTCTTTCACCTCCTCGTTGCATCTCCAAGGCAACCGCTTGGGGATACTTATTCAATTGATTTCCGGTTTCCAAACCGTTCGATTACATGTGAACAAAGCTTTAATGGTCGAAAAAACGCGTTCCGGGTCGTTTTTTTGGAAGGAAAAAACGTCGGACGGGAAGATGGAATACAAAATCATTTTATCTTTTGCGAAAATAGATTGTCAAGCGAGCATCAATGGTAGCGCAGAGCAGTCTCCCGTGAATGCTCTCGCTCGCATACTCTGTCAGAGTGCCATCAATCTCACGACCCGGGAACAAGTCAAGGCCCAACAAGATCCGCTCCCATTTAAACTTAATCATCAGTGTAACCGAACCTGTCATCGGTACCATCATAACCATCCTGCCACTCTTCGTAAGACTCGTCCGCAGCTTCTTGCGCAGCGGCTTCCGCCGCCAGATTTACCGCTTCCCTTGCGACCGAGTTGGAGTAGCCCCTTCGAAGCAGCATGCCCATCACCTTCATTTTGCGCTCGCGGATTTCGCCTTTGGTGGACTGCCACTTCTTGGAAGCAAGCTGGTTGGCTGCTTCCTGCTCCACGTTGCTGTCAAGCCCGCCGATCGCGCTATCCACTTCCGATCGTGCTACGCCTCGCTGCAGCAATTCTTGCCGGATAAGCATCCGGCCTTTGCGATGACCGGCCACGCGCTGCTCCGCAAACCGTTTTGCATAGGCTGCGTCGTCTATCACTCGGCGCTCCCGAAGTCTATCCACACACGCGGCCGCGACATCCGCTTCATACCCTTTGCGCTTTAACGCCCGTGCCAGTTCGGCCGTCGTACGGGCTTTCGTCTCCAGCATCTGCAGAGCGGAACGATACGCCTCTTCCTTGCGTTCTTCTCGCTTGAGCTCGTCATATTCCTCCGCAGTCAACTTACGCCCTTTCAGTAGACGCCACCCGACAAGCGTATCTTCGTGAACCGTTATGATCGTCTCAAGTCGAGTGTCCTCGAATTGATCCTTCAAAACCGAACCCGACTTCTCCTCCGCTGCCGTCTTTGCCTCAGCGATTAACGCATCAACCTCGCTGTTCCAATCGTCGAAGAGGTTGCCCATCGTTCCATTCGCAGCGTCGGAGGAAGAGTACCCACTATCCTCGTCTAAGCTATCGCTATCTGGCTCGACTTTCCCTTCTACCGTCACGAACAAAGTAATCCGGTACATGCCGGCTTTCCTCGGATGCGGATCCACGCCAGAGACCTCAGCGCCTACGACAGGCGCTGCGATTTCGGCTGGCTTCTTCTCCTCTTCTTGCTGCCTGCCTCTGCCCGCCTTTTTCTTCCGTTTATTATTCACTGTGCCTCTCGCGGTCCCCGCCCGTCTCTCGAACATCGTCTTGCATTCCCTCCAAGAAAACAGAAAGAGCGGCATCGCATGCCGCTGCTTTCGAAATGAATGTTGAATGATCGCTCACTCGATTCAAACGAAGGGGATCCCCGTTGCCTGCGCCGAGTATTGTTGCATATGTCCGCTATCGCGGCTGCCGGTCAATCAACCGACAACTCCGCGCTCGGCGGGCTTAAACTTCGTCTTCACCGAATTCTTCATCGTCCTCATCTTCAGAGAACGCTGCCGATCCCGAATTCGCAAGTGACGAAGAGAGCAATGCTTCCCGAATTTGCCGCTCGATCTTATCGCACAGTTCCGTATTTTCCTTCAAGAAGAGCTTCGCGTTCTCGCGCCCCTGACCAAGACGCTCGTTATTATACGAGAACCATGCACCGCTCTTCTGGATAATTTCCTGTTCGGTCCCAATGTCGACGATACTACCGACTTTCGATATGCCTTCGCCGTACATAATGTCCACTTCCGCTTGCTTAAACGGAGGCGCAACTTTGTTTTTGACGACTTTGATCTTCGTCCGGTTGCCGACAACGTCGTTGCCTTGTTTGATCGCTTCCACGCGACGTACGTCAAGCCGAACGCTGGCGTAGAACTTCAAAGCGCGTCCACCGGGTGTCGTTTCCGGGTTACCGAACATGACGCCGATTTTCTCGCGCAGTTGGTTAATAAAGATCGCGAGGCACTTGGACTTGCTGATTGCCCCGGACAGCTTACGCATCGCCTGAGACATCAGACGAGCTTGCAAGCCGACGAACGAATCGCCCATGTCGCCTTCGATTTCCGCTTTAGGCACAAGAGCCGCGACCGAATCGACGACGATGATGTCGACCGCCCCGCTTCGTACGAGCGCTTCTGCGATTTCAAGCGCCTGTTCGCCCGTGTCCGGTTGCGAAAGCAACAGCTCATCGATATTCACGCCGAGGCTCCTCGCGTATGTCGGATCCAGCGCGTGTTCGGCATCAATAAATGCTGCTGTGCCGCCGTTACGTTGCACTTCCGCGATCGCGTGAAGAGACACCGTCGTCTTACCGGAAGATTCCGGTCCGTACACTTCGATTATCCGTCCGCGAGGGTAACCGCCTATGCCAAGAGCAATGTCGAGCGCCAATACGCCGCTAGAAACGGTCTCTACCGTACGCTGTGCGCTCTCTCCCAATTTCATTACAGAACCTTTACCGAATTGCTTCTCGATCTGGCGCAAAGCCATGTCTAATGCGGCGCGACGATCCGACAACACACCCACATCCTTTTCTTTGATAGATTTATCATACCTTGTTTCCACTCGTTTGCCAAGCATTTTGAGAACATTTGTTCGATTTTTTTACAAAAAAAGAACCGCAGCAAAGTTATCTTCGCTACGGTTCTTCCGCAACTTTCCTCTTAACTGTAGCATAGGGAGATAAAATTGACAAGTATCGACATTTTTTTATCACAATTATGATAGTTACTGCTCGATGAGGGTTTGCAATGCGAGTCATCGCTACAGAATACCTACTGGTCCCATTCCCAAACCATAGATTCCGCCTAATCAAGCGCCCATTCTTTCTACTTGCGTAACGCTCCCCACATCGTTACCTCGTTCTCTGTTCCCTTCCTTCTACTCGCCGTCGCCACTGCCCAAAGAGAATACTGCAACGCCAAAAATCCCTTCCTGAGCGAAAGGGATTTCGACAAAAGGAGCAACCGCGGCACCTTCCCCCCGTCCTCACCAACCTAACCTGAACGAGCGGGATATTGTCATAAGCGCCTGAATAAAGAACCAACCACGTACACAGACGGCCCGGCCAGCGAGGCACCATCCCCCCCAGAGCCGCTCAAGCTCGCCCTGTCAGAGACTGCCACAGCATGTACAGCGCCCGTTTCGCCGCGCGTATGCGGATGCCTTCGCGGTCTCCGGCGAGCTGCAGCTTCTCGACACGCGTCTCGCGGCCGCGCTCGGCCAAGCCGACATACACGAGGCCGACTGGCTTATCCTCGGCCGCAGCAGGACCGGCGTTACCGGTGACGGACAGCGCGAAGTCGGCGTCCGCCGACGCCCGCATGCCCTCAGCCATCGCCGCGGCCGTCTCCGCGCTGATCGCGCCAGGCGCGTCCGGCCCTTCGAGCAGCGCCATCGGCACGCCAATTTGCTTATGCTTTACTGCGTTGCTGTACGACACGACTCCTCCGACATAGACTACAGCGCTTCCCGGGACCGTCGTCACAAGCTGCGATACGAGCCCGCCCGTGCAGCTCTCAGCAAGCGTCAACGTCTTGCGCATCTCCGTCAACTTGCGGACGATCGTCGTCTCAATAGGCACATCCTCTTCCGCAAACAAATAAGCGGACGTCCTGTCTCGAATTAGCGCTAGCGTCCGGTCGAGCTTGCCAGCCGCTTCTTCGGCGGCTCCGGCCTTGGTCGACACGCGAATCGCCACTTCTCCTTCTTTCGCATAAGGGGCGATCGTCGGATCGCTCTGTTCCCGGATCAGGTCAATCAGTAAATCTTCCAATGCCGATTCTCCGATTCCGGCGAACTTCAATAGTACCGAATGCAGCGCTTCCGATGGACCAAGCTGTTCCCGCAGCCAAGCCGAGCCGTCGTTGTCGAACATCGGCTTCATCTCTCGAGGGGGCCCCGGCAACAGCAAATAACAAGTGTCATCAACCGCCAGCGCATTGCCGACCGCAAGCCCTGTGTCGTTGCGGAGCGGTGCCGCCCCTTCGATCAGAAGCGCCTGACGGCGATTGCTTTCGATAAATACGCCTCCACGTCCCGCGAACATCGCCTCTATTTTTTCCATCGACGGCTCATGCAGCTCAATCCCGCGACCTAAATACTCCGCGAGGGCGTCCCGAGTCAGGTCGTCCAGCGTTGGCCCAAGCCCGCCGGTAAATACGAGCAAGTCCGCCCTCTCTCGAGCAATCTCAATCGCTCGTATAAGCCGCTCCTTGTTATCTCCAACAACCGTCTGGTAGTAGACATCGATGCCGAGAGCGGCAAGCCCCCGGGATAAATACTGGGCATTCGTATTCACAATCTGCCCGAGAAGCAGCTCCGTACCGACCGCGATAATTTCGGCTTTCATCACTCTTTTCCCCCTACCCGACGAACCAGACAACGGCTGCCGCTCTCGCCAACTTCCGGAGAACGACAGCCGCTTCATTAGCTGGCCGGTATTAAATTTTTGTTTTTGACAAAGTAATCGATGCCGGAGTACACCGTAATCAACACCGATGCCCACACGAAGATCAAGTCGATGCGAAGATCTAGGAAGTTAAACGGAAAATTGTTCAGCAGAAGCACGATAATCATCGTAATCTGCACTGCCGTTTTCCATTTGCCCCACTTGCTCGCCGCAAGCACGGCGCCTTCAAGCAGTGCAACTTGGCGCAATCCCGTCACCGCCCATTCGCGGCTGATGATAATGATGGCAACCCAAGCTCCGAGCTTTCCCATCTCGACCAATGCGATGAGAACAGCGGCCATGAGCAGCTTATCCGCAAGCGGATCAAGCAATTTGCCAAGATTGGTGACGATCTTCCTCTTGCGCGCGATATAACCATCCAGCCCATCCGTACTAGCCGCGATAATGAACAATAGCAGAGCAAACACTTGATTGTATGAAATCGAGTACTCGCCGATCGTAAGCGGCTCGACGTCAAGTTTGACGAGCAGGAATATCGTCACGATCGGAACGAGAAAGATTCTTGCCAGCGTGATTCGGTTGGCGAGGTTCACGCGATTCCCTCCCCTGACAGGTCGTACTCATAGGCATGGGTAATTCTGACTTTGGCGATCTCGCCGATCTGTACTTTGCAATTCGAGATGTACACTTCTCCGTCCACTTCCGGCGCATCATACTGACTGCGGCCGACGAATACGTCGCTGCGGCCATCGTAGCGCTCGACTAGCACGTCAATCGTCCGGCCAACGAACTTGGAGCCGAGATCTTTTACCGCTTCACGCTGAATTTCCATCAACGTATTGGCTCGGTATTGCTTGACCTCGTCCGGCAAGTGATCCGGCAATCGGTTAGCCGGCGTATCTTCTTCCTGCGAATAGGCAAACACGCCAAGCCTGTCGAACTTCATCTCGCGGACGAAGTCGCATAGTCTATCAAAATCTTCTTCCGTCTCGCCCGGGAACCCGACGATGATCGAAGTGCGCAGCGCCACGTCCGGTATGCGGGAACGGATTTTGCCGACCAACTCCCGAACGTCACGCTGACGCCCCGGCCGACGCATACGTTTCAGGATCGCGTCCTCGCTGTGTTGCAGCGGCATATCAATATAGTCGCATATTTTCGGATTCGACGCGATCGCATCTATTAGTTCATCCGTAAAAAAGCCCGGGTACGCATAATGAAGACGAACCCACTCGATGCCCGGCACTTCACTCACCCGGTTGAGCAGCTCCGGCAACTTGAAGCCTTCGTACAGATCCGTTCCATAATTCGTGGAATCTTGGGCGATTAGGCTGATTTCCCGAACTCCTTGCGCGGCAAGCGATTCGACCTCGGACACGATCGACTCCATCGAACGACTGCGGAACTTACCCCGCATAATCGGTATGCTGCAGAATGTGCACGCATTATCGCAGCCTTCGGCGATTTTGACGTACGCCGTATGCCGCTGCGTCGATAGTAATCGAGGCAGCTTTTCCTCATAGTTAAAGACGGGATTTCCGACGTACACCGGCTTGCGGCCGCGAAGCGCCTCGTCGATGATCTCATTGATTTTATGAAAATCTCCCGTCCCGACGATACCGTCGATCTCAGGCATTTCCTCCATCAATTCTTTCTTGTACCGCTGCGTCAGACAACCGGATACAATAAGCGCCTTCAAACGCGCCGTGTCTTTCAGCTCGGCCAAATTCAAAATCGTATTGACCGACTCTTCCTTCGCCGCGTCAATGAAACCGCAAGTATTAACAATGACGACCGTCGCGTCTTCCGGCTTGTCCACGAGCGAAAATCCGCGTTCATGGATGAGTCCCGACATAATCTCGGAATCGACCAGATTTTTCTCGCAGCCGAGCGTAACGACGCTGACTTTCTCAATCATGGATGACTTCCCCCAAATATTCGACCGTTGTTATCCCCAACAGTATAATCGAAGCCCCTATACGTGTCAAAAGAGAGAATGGTTTATCGATAGTTGCTGAATTGCAGTTCAAGCGGGAGTCCCGCACCGCGCAGAAGCGCCATGACCGCCTGAAGATCGTCTTTACTTTTACCGGTCACCCGCAGTTGATCGCCTTGGATTTGGGATTTCACTTTCAGCTTCGAATCGCGAATAAGAATGTTCATTTTCTTCGCATTCTCTTGATCGATTCCCTGCCTCATCTTAACGACTTGGCGAACGGTGCCGCCGGAAGCCGGCTCGACTTTGCCGTAATCCATATTCAGAATCGGTACGCCCCGCTTGATCAGCTTCGTCTGGAGAATGTCAACAACGCTTTTCAGCTTATAATCGTCGTCCGATGCGATGACAAGCTGCTCCCCCTCCAGCTTAATGCTGCTTTTGCTGCCTTTGAAGTCAAAGCGGGTTTCGATTTCCTTCATCGCCTGGGTGACCGCATTGTTTACTTCCTGAAAATCGACTTTGGAGACGACGTCAAACGAATATTCCGATGCCAATTGGATCCTCTTCCTTTCATTAATTGCCCATTTATCCTTACATTATAGCACGGGAGCCGACGCGAATTAAAACAAAAAGCCCCCCATAGGAGCCCATAGGAGGACTTGTTTGCCAATTGTTCAGCAGTCAATCATAGTGCAGGCGTTTCGGTAACCGGGGTGAAACGGACTTTGATGGAGCCCGCCTTGTCCGCATCCGGCACAGCAGTCGTCTCATCTACATAGAACGCAACGTGATCCATACGACCGGCGTTCACATAAACCGGCGTTGTCAGGTCGAAATACAGCGGCGCGATCGCTTCCTTCAGGTTTTTCGAATACAAAACTTTGCCTTTCCTGTCGTTCTCGCGGACTTCAATCCATACTGCGCCGGTCACATCGATTTTGAGCTTATGTCCCGTACCAGGCGAAACGTCATAGTACATGATGTTGTTTTTCGTTTCCTTCAGCGTAACGGACACCGACGGCACAGACGGCGTTGCCGGAGGCGCCGTTGTAGAAGGCGGCGGAGTTGACGAAGCGCTGTTCGAAGGCGTCGCGGTTTCCGAAGTGATCGGAGGATTCGTTTCAAGTTCTTTCGTGTCCGACTCTTTATTGTTCGTCCAATAAATATAAATAACGGCGGCGATCAAAATCGGAAACGCCCACATCAGCAGCGTTACCGCGATTTTGCCCCATCGGTCGTTATGCTGTACGCTTCTGCGCGTAGGCTTCATCTTCGTCTCCGCGACAACGGTTTCAGCCGTCGGCTTCTGCGGAAGCTCCTTCTGGTAAAGCCGCAATACTTCCTCCGCGTCGAGCCCTACCGTCTCGGAATAAGTTTTCACGAACGCCCGTACATAGAACGAGCCCGGAAGCACTTTATAGTCGCCCGACTCAATCGCTTCCAAATAACGTTTACGAATTTTCGTATATTCTTGCACGTCGTCCAGCGTATACCCCCGCTGCTCCCTTGCTTTGCGCAGCAAGGCGCCCAAATCGGACATGACTGTCACCTCCCAGTAAAAAATGTTTCCTGCGCCGCAGTGGCCGCTCTATGCCATTGTTTCTTGCAATTAATAATCGTCGCCCAAGCCGGCCGTCGTGAAATTCTCGTATGTTATTTCCTCATCCGGAGAATTGCGCAATTCTACGATGCAGTCGAATACGTCATAGCTGAATTGCGATTCCCGAACGAAAATATCAGGGTGTTCGATCACCTTCGTCGAAGGCATCGCCATAATGTCTTGCAGTAAGCTGTAATGTTTCTCGTTGGAACGAATCGTGCTGACAATGCCGTCGATGATGTACACGTTGTTCGGCGTCATTTCCTCTTCCGACAATTGGCTGCGAACCGTCTGGCGAAGCAATGTCGACGATACGAATGTCCAACGCTTGTTCGCGCATACGCTGCCCGCGATGATCGATTCCGTCTTGCCTACGCGAGGCATTCCCCTCAAACCGATCGTCTGATTGCCGTCCCGCTTGAACAATTCACCTAGAAAATCGACGAGCAAGCCCAACTCATCGCGCGTAAAACGAAACGTCTTCCTGTCGTCGGAATCGCGTTCAATATAACGGCCATGTCGAACGGCCAATATATCCGTCAATTTTGGCGGACGGAGCGTGTTGACGGTAATGTTCTCGACTTTCCGCAGCATTTTGCCGAGCAATTCGATCTTCTCGTCATCATCCGTCTGGAGCAGCATGCCGCGCGTACGGTCTTCGACACCGTTAATCGTTAAAATGTTCACTTCCAGCATCCCGAGCAATGAGGCGATATCCCCGAGCAATCCCGGGCGATTTTTATGAATTTTGTACTCCATATACCATTGCTTCGTTTCTTTCGCTTCCATCTTGCACCTCATCCTAATAAAGGAAAATAATTCCTGAATATATGAGCCCTGTGGGCGAATTCTCATCCGTAATAACAAATAAATACGCCTTTTTGCATACTATCTTGTTTATTCTACAACGCTCGCCATTCTCCTGCAAAATAAAACGGATTATTACGCCAAAAGTCCTAGCGAGCGCTCGAATAAACAGCCGAAGCCGCTCGTTCCAATAAGGCGCACAAGAAGCCCCCTTCTCGGAGGCTTCCCCTATGAATTTCCATTAATGTAGCCATAATGACGGACGCCTATGCGTGATCTTAACATTTTCGTCCAATTTACATGAACCATCCGCCGTTAATTCCGATTGTCTGCCCGGTTACGTATCCCGCTCCTTCGGAGACGAGATAACGGACAAGTTCGGCGACGTCTTCCGGCGTTCCGAGTCGTCCGAGCGGGATTTCTCTCCGAAGTACGCTCAAGTCATCTTCCCCGAGCGTAGACAGCATATCCGTATCCACTGCCCCAGGGCTGATCGCGTTCGCCGTAATGCCAGACGAAGCGAGTTCCTTAGCGGCCGACTTGGTGAATGCGTTTAAACCGCCTTTGGAAGCTGCATAGGCAGCCTCTCCTGCCGAGCCTACAGCGCCCCAGACGCTGGACAGAAAGACAAAGCGCCCCCACCGGCTCCAACGCATCGGCGAAGCAAACGCTTTGACAAGCTCGTGCGCACCCTTCAAATTGACGTTCATCAGATCGTCCCACGCTTCGTCATCTGTATCCTCGAGCAAACCATAGTGGGTGATTCCCGCGCAATGCACGACGATATCTGGTGTCCATCCCAGCTCGTCAAGCTTCTTCTTCATCGACTCGCACGATCCCCTTCTGCGCAAGTCGGCCTGCAGCACAACGGCTTGTCCGCCGTGCGCGCGGCAATCTGCCGCAACCCCCTCAGCCGCTTCTGCCGCCGCGAAGAACTGGAGCGCGACATCTGCGCCATCCGCCGCAAGCCGGCACGCCACCGCGGCACCGATGCCGCGGGACGCGCCGGTTACGAGAGCGACGCGCTTCACGAATCGGCGCTCCTCACGATGGAAACCGAGCGGAACGCCTGATTCACGTGCGCTTTCAAACGAGCGTTCGTCTCTTCGAGTGTCAAGCTCTCGTAAATATCGACGACAGTGAACAAGTCGCCGCCTCTATGACGATAACGGGTAAACTCGCTCGCAATCGATTCCGGGCTGTTCATCATCCGCAAATAGGCCCCGATTTTTTTGCGGCGCGTCCGCTCGAACGTCTCGGAGGGAATGCCTTTCTCGGCCGCTTCGCTTAGCGCTTCGCTGACTCGCGCCACCAGTTCGTCGGGGTCCCGCGTCTCTCCCCCGATCATCGAGAACGCGTATCCGGGACCCGTGTTATATTCGTGTCCGAAGCCGTCCGAAATCAAATTGTCGTCGTACAACTGCTGATACAGCGTAGAACTGGAGCCAAGCAGCGCATCGAGCGCGAGCTTCGTCGCCAGCTCTCGGCGCATGACGTCACCGTCCTCGGACGGTTGCTCCTTATAGCCGAACAAGCATTTCGGAAGCGATACCGGAAGTTGCAATTCTTTCTTCGCTTCTTTCACGGCGGCCGGTTCCGCTTCGAACAAGCGTTGGATCTCCCCGCCTTTGGAGAATGATTTGCCCGCTTGCTCCCGCTTCACTTGCTCAAGCGTCGCTTGCGGGTCTACTCCTCCGACGACAAACAAAATCATGTTCGACGGATGATAAAACGTATGGTAACAGTCGTACAGCATTTCCTTCGTAATGGAGCGAACCGAATCCTCCGTGCCCGCAATATCGATATGGACGGGATGTTTACTATACATCGCTTCGATCAAACCGAAGTAGACGCGCCAGTCTGGATTGTCCCGGTACATGTCGATTTCCTGCACGATAATTCCTTTTTCCTTCTCCACATTTTCGTCTGTGAAGTATGGATTTTGCACGAAGTGCAGCAGTGTGTCGAGATTTTCCTTCACTTCGCCCGTCGCAGAAAATAGATAGACCGTCCGATCAAAGCTCGTATAAGCATTGGCTGAGGCTCCAAGAGATGCGAATTTGGAGAAAATGTCGCCGTCCGGCTCTTCGAACATTTTGTGTTCGAGGAAATGGGCAATACCGTCCGGTACGCGTATCGGTTCCCCGCCCGGCGGAACGAAATGATTGTCGACGGAGCCGTACTTCGTCGTGAATGTCGCATACGTCTTCGTAAAGCCCGGCTTCGGCAGGACGAACACTTCCAGTCCGTTGTCCAGCTTCTCGTGCCACAGCGTCTCCTGCAGCTTCGGATAAGGCGTGGATGCCATCGATTAGCCCTCCCCTTTGCGGTCTCGCAGAAAATAGATCGTGTCGAGCGCGACGCCTTGCGCAGCTTCGGTTACGGCATTCGGTTTCACTGCTTCGATCTCGGCAATGAAACTTTCCCCGGTTCGTTCGGAGCCGGACAATATATTGCTAAAATCGAAAGCAATCCGCTCGAACGCCGAATCTTGCAACTCTCTGAGCTGGCCCGTGATCATCGCTTGGGTCCGCTTGAAATCATCATCGGCGAAATCGCCCGCTTTCATCGCATCGAGCTGCTCCCGGATAATGCCGACCGCCCTTTCGAAGTTGGCGGTCTCGATACCCGATTGCAGCGTCATGATGCCTTTATGGCCATCGAGTCTGGACATCGCATAATACGCAAGGCTCGCCTTCTCCCGAACGTTAACGAATAGCTTCGAGTGCGGAAAACCGCCGAGCAAGCCGTTGTATACGAGAAGCGACGCGTACTGATCGCTTCCATAGGTCGCCCCAACCCTCAGCCCCATGTTTAACTTCCCCTGACCAACATCGAGGCGCTCGACGATACGTTGCGGCTCGGGTCTCGCCGTTCTCAGCTCGGACGCCGAATAACCCGCGGGTTTGCCGTCCGGCAGGGCGAACGTCTTCGCGACCCGCTCCGTCACTTCCTCAAGCGTCGTGTCGCCCGATACGTACAAATCAAAAGAAGCTTCGCTCAGCCAGCTCTTGTAGGCTGCCGTCAGCGCCTCCGCGTTCAACTCCTGAAGTTGCGCTTTCGTTCCAAGCGCAGACAATCGGAAAGGTTCGTCTTTGCACATCTCCTCGACGCAACGCTCCGCCGCGTAACGGATCTTATCGTTAATGATCGCGTCGATGCGCTTGCTTACAGTCTGCTTCTCAGCTTCAACATACTTGCTTCGGAGCTGCCCATTTTCAAGGGCTGGCGCCGTCAGCACTTCGCCTAGAAACGTCAGCGCTTCGCCAAGCAGCGATTCGTTCGACGACACGAATCGGTCATTTATCATATCCAATCGGAACTGAACGATCTGATGATCGCCCCGTTTATACAAATCGAATCCGAATCCGGCACCGTACAAATCATCGAGCCGTTCGCGGAAAGAGATCGTCTCCGGGTACGACTTCGTGCCCCTGCGCAGCACGAAAGGTGTGAGCGCAACCGAAGTCACGCGCTGTTCCGACAGCGGCACTCCTGCGAACAAAGACAGTGCGAATGTTTTGAATCTTTTGGTCGGCAATACGTGGATCCGCATTCTGCCCCACACGCCTCTTTGAAACTGTTCCGACATCGCCTCAAACCCCTTTATCGCCATAATGTCGCTGCGTTCATTTACTCCGACGTTCAGCCCCATTCTAACCGATTGGACAAGCGGGAAGCAAATAATGGAAAGCTTGCGTCCAGTTCCGCTGCGAACGCAACAAGCCGGACGCAGCTCTTGCGCCCGGCGTACGTTTTTCCCGACTTATCTGCAGAAAATATGTTTGCCGATCGTCTTGTATTGCGGTCGGCTCCAGATCCATTTCGAAGTAGCTGTCTCCGGATTAAAATAATACAGGCAACCGTCGCTCGGATCCCAGCCGCTGACCGCATCCTTGACCGCCTTCATCGCGCTTTCGTTCGGCGTTAGCCATATTTGGCCGTCCGCGACCGCCGTAAAAGCGCCCGGCTGGAAAATCACGCCCGTTGCCGTATTCGGAAACTCTGCCGACTTCACTCGATTCAGAATGACGGCAGCGACAGCGACTTGGCCCTCATACGGTTCACCGCGGGACTCGCCGTAAACGGCGTTCGCCATCAGCTTCAAATCCTTATCGGTGAGGCCGAGGCTATTGGACGCTGGAAGCTTGCTTTCGCCGCCGGACGAAGCGCCGCCGGACGAAGCGCCCCCGCCCGCAGCCGCTCCCGCGCCAGTTTGCGGTAAGTCCTCCGCAGTCGGCTTCCAATCTTTCGTCGCCTGCCACAGCTTCAGCTTCGTTTGCGGGCCGACGACGCCGTCCGACTTCATGCCGAATTTCCACTGGAACCATGTCACCGCATTTTTCGTCGCCGCGCCGAACTCTCCGTCTACTTTGCCGTTAAAATAACCGAGCGCCTTCAGCCTGCCTTGCAACTCGTAAATGTCTTTGCCCGATGCGCCGACCTTCAGCGTCGCACTGCTGAACGTTTCACGGCTTTGATGCGAATGTTGGAGCGTGTACAGCCCAAGCAAGCCGAATACGACGCATACAGTTAATATTACGAGACGATAACTCACGTCTGGTCACGCCTTTCCTGATCCATGTTGGTGTTGTCGTCGATTAGTATGAGATAGCTGGCAGGCTCTTATACCCATTTTGGCACCATCGGCAAAACGCGAAAAAGCCCGCGTCCGAAATCGGACAGCGGGCTTGCAGCACAACGCGAGGGAAAGACTATGAAGACGCGCGCTGCGCGTATTGTTCGAGTGTCAGAAGCACCTCGCGAGGTTTGCTGCCCTCGTAAGGCCCGACGACACCTTTCGCTTCCATCGAATCAATCAACCGAGCCGCGCGCGTGTAGCCAACACGCATACGACGCTGTAACAGCGACACGGACGCCTGCTTCGCTTCAAGTACGATTTGCACCGCTTGGTCGAATAGCTCGTCCAACACTTCGTCCGCCGCCGCTTCCGCAGAATCGTCGATTTCCGGCACAAGCTCTTCGTTGTATTCCGCCTCCGCCTGCGTCCGGCAGTAATTGACGACCGCTTCGACTTCTCCGTCCGACAGGAACGCGCCTTGAACGCGAATCGGTTTCGACGCACCCATCGGCAAGAACAGCATATCGCCTCTTCCGAGCAGCTTTTCTGCACCGACCATGTCCAAGATCGTGCGCGAGTCCACTTGCGAGCTTACCCCGAACGCGATCCGACTCGGAATGTTCGCTTTGATAACGCCGGTAATGACGTCTACCGAAGGGCGCTGAGTAGCGATAATCAAGTGGATGCCCGATGCGCGCGCCATCTGCGCTAGACGGCAGATCGCGTCCTCGACATCACCCGCCGCTACCATCATCAGATCGGCAAGTTCGTCGACAATGACGACAATATACGGCAGAACGGCGTCCGGATTATTCCCGCTCAACATCAGCGCGTTGTAACCCTCAATATTGCGCGTCCCCGATTTGGAAAACTTCTCGTAACGCTTCTCCATCTCGACAACAATTTTCTTCAGCGCAAGCGACGCGCGTCGCGGGTCTGTAACGACCGGCGCGAGCAAATGCGGAATGCCGTTATATACGTTCAGTTCGACCATTTTCGGGTCGATCATCAGAAACTTCACTTCGTCCGGTTTCGCCTTGTACAGCAAACTCGTAATGATGCCGTTAATGCACACCGACTTGCCGGAACCCGTCGCACCGGCGACAAGCAAGTGGGGCATTCTCGCCAAGTTACCGACGATCGGTTGCCCGGAGATGTCCCGCCCGAAGGCGATCGTCAGCTTGGCGTTCGACTCCTGAAACGGTTGCGTCTCCAACACCTCGCGCAACGTAACAACGCTGACTTCATTGTTCGGCACTTCAATGCCGATTGCGGACTTGCCTGGAATCGGCGCTTCCATTCGTATATCTTTCGCCGCGAGCGCAAGAGCGATATCGTCAGTCAAGCTGACGATGCGACTGACTTTGACGCCGACGTCCGGCTGAAGCTCGTAACGTGTAACTGCCGGGCCTCGCGCGACATCGAGCACTTTCGCCCGAACGCCGAAGCTTTCCAACGTCGCTTCCAGTTTGCGTGCCGTGTTCATATAATCCGATGTATTACCGGCTTTGTTCCCGCCCGGCGGCTTGTCGAGCAAGCTTGGACCGGGGAGCTTGTACGGCTTTTTGATTTTCTTAGGTTTGGACGGTTCGGTAGAAGCAAGCGCAGAATCGCCGACGATGCCTTCTGATTGCGTTGCCCCCACAGGAGCACCACCTTCAGAAGCATTTGCCATTCCCTCATCGTTGTCGATTAGCTCATTTTCTTCGGACAAGTCCGATCCCGGCATATCGAGCGGCAGCGTCTGCTGTTCGACCGGTCCGCCCTCCTCCTCCTCGTCATCCCAATTGGGATATGCGCCGACCGTAAAATCGGTGAATCTTGGTTCGTGGCGCTCGTTTTCAGAAGATACCGGAGTAGCGTCTTCATAATCGTTATCGTTTAACGACGGTACCGTATCCGCCGGCGGATGCCCGGCTTGCCCTGACGTAGTCGCTGTGCGAAGGGGTTCGTCTCTCATCCGGATGTTTGCCGTTGGAGACCCTGGTGCCGAAGGCTGTCTATTCGCATAAGACACCGGTTCTTCGTCATCCCAGTTTTCTTCCGACGGAGCACTCGTCTCTCTCTCGGGCTGCCCGTGAAACAGTTGGAAAAATAGCGGCGTCCGTCTCGGCCCGGGAATATGCGATGGCTCGTCCAACCCATCATCGTCCGGAACCGTATGTACCTGAGGCTGCGGCGCCGCCGCTCCGCGACCGGACCGCCCACCCGATGGCGATTGCACGGGAATCGCACGAACGGATTGTAACCTGCGCCCCGACGAGAAGCGCGAAGCCAGTACCGGCATCATTCTCTTTAGCACAAGGCGAATCGACTTGCCGATCTCGACGTAGGAGCGGTTCGTGACAAGCATGAACGCAATCGCAATTTCAACGATCAACACGAACTTCGCCCCGTAGTACCCGAATAACCAGTACAACACGGAATATTGCAATGCGCCGACAATGCCCCCGCCGACGTCGACCGCGAACATTTTCACATTTCCTTCGGCCGGCGCTTGCCATAACATTTCCTTTAACTGAGACATCGTCTGAGATACGATTGTCGACGGGGTCACGGCGCCGAGCTGCCCGAGACTGTTGTCGATAGCGGCCATCGCGCTCCACAGCGTTGCGACAAGACAGATAAGCACAAAACCCGACCGTCGTGACGTCCAGCCGCGTGGCCAGCTTCTTTTGATCATGACATGTAAACCGACCCAGATGCCGGCAAGCGCTAACAAATAATAATGTTTGCCCAGCAGAAACCCGAATAGCTTGGACATCGAGCGGCCGACTGCCGCTTCACCGGAGATGGCGATGACCGATATCGTAATTAACACAATGCCGTATACTTCGTATTTCAAGCTCGAAGCGAACGAAGCCCGCTTCTTTTTCCTTTTGGCCAAAATTGCCACCTCCCGACTTTATATTATAACACAGTCGCAGAGAGGTTGGCAGTTCGTCCCGTCCTATCGGACATAGTCGGCCAGACCCATGATCGCCTCGTCTAAGGCGTTCCTGTTCCACCTGGCACATAGCCTATTGTCCGCCCAGGAGCGAACTCCGAGCGCAAATAACAGTCGAGCGGTGCATCGATTAATCGAACGATCGTGCCGATGCCCGGACCAATCGGCTGCAATTGCATCGTTACGCCTCCGATCGTCGCTTCGACTGTTGCCGGCGGGTCATTCCACACGCCATCCAACACGAGCTCTAGCGGCATCGTTGTATGCAAAGTCATATCGACGTACCTCCTCCTTCGCCGGAACTCGCGGCTTTGCGCTCGCCGATTTTCCGATTCAGTACTTTTAGCGCGTCACCGAGCCCTCCTACCGCATCAATAAGGCCGTGCTTCACCGCATCGCTGCCGATGACCGTCGTGCCGATATCCCTCGTCAGTTCGCCCGTCTTAAACATAAGCTGCTTAAACAACCCTTCCGTAATGCCGGAGTGGTTGATGACGAATCGGGTCACCCTCTCCTGCATTTTCTCTAAATAATCGAACGTCTGTGGTACGCCAATGACAAGCCCGTTCATCCGGATCGGGTGAATGGTCATCGTCGCCGTCTCGGCAATAAGAGAATGTTCCGCGGACACCGCAATCGGAACACCGATCGAATGGCCGCCGCCGAGCACAAGCGTCACTGTCGGCTTGGTCATCGAACTGATCATTTCCGCAATCGCAAGACCTGCCTCTACATCCCCGCCGACCGTGTTCAAAACAATAAGCAACCCTTCGATTTTTGGATTTTGCTCGGCTGCGACTAGTTGCGGAATGACATGCTCGTATTTGGTCGTCTTGTTCTGCGGAGGGAGCAATAAATGTCCTTCGATCTGGCCGATAATCGTCAAGCAGAAAATGTTGCTTTCCCCGGATGGAACGGAAGTTTGACCAAGCTGAACGATGGCCTCCGTCGTAGATGCCGGTTTACGTCCCTCATCTTGACCTGGTGGAGGTGCCGTCTGCGGCTGCTGGGGCGGCTGTTCCGATCCGTCTTGCGTAAACGTTGCACTCATGATGATGTCCTCCTAAGTGACTGTTACGAAAACCGTTCGTCTATCCCTTGTCTTTTGTCGGATTACTGCCTCAGCTTCTACCTTGTGTAGCTCTGCTACGCGGAGGTTTCGCTTCCTTGTACTCCGACAAAAACCTACGGGATATCCTTCACATTATTTCGCACCAATCACTAATCTGTCTGACTTGCCCTAGTATGGACGGGGAACCAAATAAAAAACCGTCTTCCGACGCCTAAGCGGTGGAAAACGGTTCGTTATGAGTGTGGTGTGAGGGATGGCGCTACACTTCCATGATGATCGGCAAGATCATCGGTCTTCTTCTTGTTTGCTCGTATAGGAATCGGCCAAGCGCGTCCTTAACGTTTGTTTTCAGCGATGCCCACTCATTGACATTGTCGCTCATCAGCTTATGCAACGTGCTAGTCACGATGCGATTCGCTTCTTCCAGTAATCCTTCGGATTCGCGTACGTATACGAACCCACGAGAGATGATGTCCGGACCGGACAAAATCGTGCCGTCTTGTTTGCTGAGCGTCACGACAACGACGAGAATGCCGTCCTGCGACAACAGCTTCCGATCGCGCAAAACGATGTTGCCCACGTCGCCGACGCCGAGTCCATCGATCAGAACGTTACCCGAAGGAATTTTACCCGCTTTACGGGCAGCGCCGTTCTGAATTTCAACCGTATCGCCGATATCGATGAGGAAAATGTTTTCCTTCGGAATGCCGACGGATTCGCCGAGCAAGCCGTGATGACGAAGCATACGGTACTCTCCATGGATCGGAATAAAATATTCCGGCCGCATCAGATTCAGCATCAGCTTCAACTCTTCTTGGCTGCCATGACCCGAGACGTGAACGCCAGAGATCGAGCCAGGTCCGTAAATAACGTGTGCGCCAAGGCGCATAAGCTCGTCTACCGTGCGACCGACATAACGCTCATTGCCCGGAATCGGCGTCGCTGCGATGATGACGGTGTCTCCAGGCAATATGTCGACTTTGCGATGCGTGGAGCGCGCCATCCGCGTAAGGGCTGACATCGGTTCTCCCTGGCTACCGGTCGACAGAATGACGACGCGGTCGGCAGGAAGTTTGTTCACTTCCTCCGGCTCGATGAGCATACCCTCAGGAATGTTCAAATAGCCGAGCTCGGAAGCAATGCTGACGACGTTAACCATGCTCCGTCCGACGACGGTCATCTTGCGGCGTGTTTCCGCCGCCGCGTTAATGACTTGCTGCACACGATGTACGTTCGAAGCGAACGTTGCAACGACGACCCGCTGCTTAGCGGAACGGAACAGCGATTCGAATTCCTTGCCGATGTTGCTCTCGGAAGGCGTATATCCGGCGCGTTCGGCGTTTGTGCTATCGGACAGCAAGGCGAGAACGCCCCGGCTGCCGATTTCCGCCATCCGCTGCAGATCGGCGAACTGGTCGTTCACCGGAGTATGATCGAATTTGAAATCGCCCGTATGAACGACGTTGCCCTCCGGCGTCTCCAAGCATACGCCGACGGAATCCGGGATACTATGGTTCGTCCGGAAAAAGCTTGCTTTTATCGTACCAAACGTCAATTCCGAGTCTTCGTTGATCAAATGGCGTTTCGTATCGCCGAGTAAACCAGCCTCTTTCAGCTTGTTCTCGACAAGACCGAGCGTAAGCTTCGTGCCGTAGATCGGTATGTTTAATTGCTTAAGCACGTAAGGCAAACCGCCGATGTGATCCTCGTGTCCGTGCGTTAACAAAATCGCTTTCACTTTATCGCGGTTCTCGAGTAAGTAAGCGATATCCGGAATGACGACGTCGATGCCGAGCATTTCCTCTTCCGGGAATTTCAGTCCAGCATCAACGACGACGATGTCGTTGGCATACTGGATGCAATACATGTTTTTCCCAATTTCCCCAACTCCGCCTAGCGCGAAGATGAGCAATTTATCTTGGTTGTTTTTCTTTGACAATGCTAGAACCTCCTAGATCCATTCGACGCACCCGATCGATATGAAATTTTCAATTTGCTATTATTTACTAGCCGCACCCAATCACTCTCAATCATTATACATGAAGCAATTCAGGAAAAACAAGCGAAAACGCCTTCCTCCCAATTAGCCTACCCTTCCCGGCCGAGGAGATTCCAAGACCCGAAAATAACGAAAACCGGCGTCCGGAGGACGTCGGTTCCCTTCACGCGGCGACTGGGCGACGGAGCGACCGAACATTGTCCTGGATGGATTAGCCGAGCAGATCGCGAAGGAACTGCTCCTCCGCTTCCGTGGCGCCCACAAGCGGCAGGCGAACGCCGCCGACCGGTAAACCGCGAAGACCGAGCGCATATTTGACCGCGACCGGATTCGGCACGGGATTCGGGCAATTAAACAATCCGTCGAATACCGGGTATAATTCCGCGTTCAGCGAACGCGCGTCCTGAACGCGTCCTTCGAGATACGCCGCTACCAAGTCTTTCATCTGAGCACCGACGATATGACTGGCGACGCTGACGATGCCGTAAGCGCCTACGGACAGCGCCGGAAGCGTTACGCCGTCATCACCGGTGTACAATACGAAGCCTTCCGGAGCGGCGCTGACGATTTCCGTCATCTGCCCTAGCGAAGCGCATTCCTTCGTCGCAACGATATTCGGAATTTGCGCCAAGCGAAGCGTAGTCGCCGTTGTCATGCTAACGACCGTGCGAGACGGTACATTATAGAGGACAATCGGGAGCGAAGTCGCTTCGGCGATCGCACGGAAATGCTGATAGATGCCTTCCTGGCTCGGCTTATTATAATAAGGAGCAACAAGCAGAGCGCCGTCGACGCCGACTTCTTCCGCTTTTTTTGTCAATTTCACGGAGTGGGCCGTCTCGTTGCTTCCGGTACCTGCGATAATTTTACATCGTCCGGCTGCGTGCCGAACCGCGAAGCGGAACAGCTCGACTTTCTCCTCGTCTGTAAGCGTCGGCGATTCGCCGGTCGTTCCGGAGACGACAATACTATCCGTTTTCTGCTCATCGATCAAATAATCGATCAGTTTGCCTGTCGTTTCCCAATCGATATTCAAATTCTCGTCGAAAGGCGTGACCATTGCTGTAATTAATCGACCGAAATCCATTGCGATATCCTCCTCTAATTTCCGTGCGCTGGCGTCAGATGCAGACCGAAAGCGGCATGCAGCGCTTGAAGCGCCTCAGCCAAGTTGCGTTCGGCAATGAGCACCCAGATCGTAGCGTTCGAATCCGCCGATTGGAAAATCGGAATGCCGGCATTCGTCAACGCTTCCACGATAATAGCCATAACGCCCGGTTCACCGTTCATGCCTCCGCCGATGACGGATACCTTGGCGCACCCGCGTCTGATAACCGGCGCAAAGCCTGATTGTTCAAGCAAGCCAACCGCCGTTTCCGTATCGGCTTCTGATACTGTATAATGCACGCCCGTAGGCATGACGTTAATGAAGTCGACGCTGATGCCATGTTTAGCCATCGCGCGGAAAATCTGCAATTGCAAGTCCGACGGGCCGTCGCCGCTCGCGACCGCGAGTTGGGTAACGCCTCTGACATGCGCGAGCCCCGTCACCGTTCTGTCGTACCAGATCCCTTGGCTTCTCAGCGATTGTGCGTTCGTGACGAGCGTGCCGACGCCGTCCGAGAACGTCGATCGAACACGAACCGGAATGCCGGCTTTCATCGCGATCTCGACCGCTCTTGGATGAATCACTTTGGCGCCATTCTGCGCCATATTGCAGATTTCCTCGTAACTGACCGACGATAGCGGCCTGGCATCGCTCACCCAACGCGGATCTGCCGTCAATATTCCGTCGACGTCCGTGTAGATGTCCACGATATCGGCGCCGAGCGCGGCGCCGAGCGCGGTGGCAGATGTATCGCTGCCTCCGCGCCCTAGCGTCGTGGTCTCCCCGTCGGCAGTTGCGCCCTGGAAACCTGCGACGATAACGACCTGCTTGTCTGAGAGATGCTTGAGCAGCCGTTCCGTCCGAATTTCGACGATACGCGCCGAACCGTAACGGCCGTCGGTGACAATGCCGGCTTGGCCGCCGGCAAGCGCCACCGATGGAATGCCTTCGCTGCAAAGCAGACTGCACAACACAGCGGCGGAGATCAATTCGCCGCAAGACAGCAGCAAGTCCTTCTCTCGCGGAGGCAGATGATCGCCGTTGGCGCGAACGAGCTCGAGCAGCGAATCCGTTGCGTAAGGATCGCCGCTCCTGCCCATTGCCGATACGACGACGACAAGTCGGCTGCCAGCCTCGTATTCTCGTGTAATATGACGGAGGACGTGCCGCCGACTGCTGTCGTCGGTCAGCGACGTCCCGCCGAACTTCTGCACGATCAGATCCATTTGCTCTTCCTCCGCTCCTGCGATGAACTGATCAACGAGGGGAACGAGAACGAATGACTGCCGCGAATAAGCTTACGCGTACAAGAAACGTTCGATGAGCATCGGTTGCAATTGTTTGTTCTCAAGTGCCGCTTCGCAAGTTTCCATAACCAAATCCATTCTCGCAACTAGCGAGTTCGGCTTGGCTGTCGGATTGTCCTGCCCGAACGGCACGAAATAAACGTTTTTCATAATCAACAGCTTGGCGATGTTCGCCGCATTCAGCCCCAACCCATCGTTCGTCGATATCGCGAGCACGAGCGGGCGTTGGTTGCGCATTTGCGCCTTGGCAGCCATCAGAACCGGTCCGTCCGTCAACGCATTGGCCAGTTTGCTCGTCGTATTGCCCGTGCAAGGTGCGATCGCCATAACGTCGAACTTCTTGGTCGGGCCTAGCGGTTCGGCTTCTACAATAGAAGATATGATTTCGTTGCCCGTAATTTGACGCAAACTTTGTTGCCAATGATTCGAAGAGCCGAAGCGGGTGTCCGTCGTCATAATCGATTGCGAAACAATCGGCACGACGTTCGCCCCCGCATCGACGAACCGCTGAATTTGGGGCATAACTTCCTCAAGCGTGCAATGCGAACCGGATAACGCATAGCCCACCGTTAATCCTGTCCAGTTCATGGCTGATTCCCCCGTAATCGGTCGTCTTCCAGAATGATCTGGGTGAGACTGTTCGCGATGATGCGACCTGCCGTCTTGGGCGCCACGATTCCGGGTAATCCGGGGGCGAGCAACGCCTTAATTCCGCGCTTCTCTGCGAAGCGGAAATCGGTGCCGCCGGGCTTAGAGGCAAGGTCGATAATACATGCGCGCAGGGGAAGTTGTGCGATCACTTGTGCTGTGACTATCATAGTCGGAATTGTATTAAAAATCAAGTCGATATTCCCCGCGAGACGCGCCAAATCAGGCATATAGAACGGCTCGAAACCCATCTCGTAAGCTCTTGCGAACGACTCGTCGCGGCGAACTCCAACCTTCACTTTGGCGCCGAGCGCCTGGAGCGTCCGTGCCATCGTGAACCCCGTTCTCCCTAACCCGAGAACGATGCAATTCGACCCATGAATCGTAATGTCGGTGTTCTGAATCGCCATCATAACCGCGCCTTCCGCTGTCGGAATGGAGTTATAGATGGCCACGTCGTCTCTTTCGAACAGCTCTACTAGTTCGATGCGATGATTCTCGCACAGCTTTCGCAGGAATGGCTTCGCCATCCCCGTAATTACCTTGCCCGTTCTGGGCATGGCGGCGAGGTAGGCGTCCGTCAGCTTCAGCTCCTCATCTGAAAATAGAGCTGATATCATCCCTTCGTCGTCCGTCCCTACCGCCGGCAGCACGAGCGCCGTCGCCTGACTGAGAAGTTCGGGCGCCCATTCTGCTTTGACCGCCCCGCTGAACGGAGTGTCCAGCCGGTCGAAGCCGACCATCGTCACCGTCGCGTCCAGCTCCGTCAATCGCCGGATGACTTCAAGTTGCCTGGCGTCTCCTCCAGCGAGAACGATATGATGTCCCGTAAGGATCTTCGTTCCCTCCCCTCGGCATTGTTGCATAGATCATCGTATGCATGAGCCCAGTCCAGGGTGCGGAAACGAAAAAACGCAACCGTTCCGGCACAAGGCCGATCGGTTGCGTTATGTATTACTTACCCGTATGTCCGAAGCCGCCTTCTCCGCGAACGGTATCAGACAGTTCATCCACTTCTTCGATCGATACTTGCGGCACGCGCTGGAACACCATCTGTGCGATCCGCTCTCCTCTTTCAATCGTAAACGGCTGCTGACCGAGATTCACAAGCAACACTTTCACTTCGCCCCGGTAATCAGCGTCGATCGTTCCCGGGGTGTTCAGACACGTAATGCCGTGTTTATAGGCAAGCCCGCTCCGCGGTCGAATTTGCGCTTCGAGCTCAACCGGCATCGCCATCGCGAAACCCGTCGGCACAAGCGCCCTCTCGCCGGGGGCTAGCACAAGCGGCTCCGCGACGGCAGCGTGCAGATCGAAACCCGCGGCCATATCCGACATTCGGCGCGGCAGCGCAACGTCTTCATTCCCCGGTAGTCTTCTCAATTGCACTGGATACAATGAATTCCCTCCCGATTCCGGCGAGCGGTTTCTCGCTCGATCCGACGAGCGCAACCGAGCACGGCTGCGCCATTATTTCTTGCATAATATCGTTCAAATGCGACATCTCTACTTGATCGATACGTTCGAGCATTTCGTCCAGCGTATAGTGTCGACCGAGCATCAGCTCGTTTTTGCCGATTCGGTTCATCCGACTGCTCGTGCTCTCCAAGCTAAGAATGAGATTGCCCTTCAGTTGCTCTTTGCCGCGCGTGAGCTCCGCTTCCGTTAACCCTTTGGCTGCGATCTCGTTCAGCAATTCCATCGTTATATCGTACACTTCGCGCGTCTGCTTCGGCGCCGTTCCCGCATACACGGTAAAAAGACCGCTGTCCGCATACGACGTATGATACGAATAGACGGAATAAGCAAGTCCGCGCTTCTCCCGGATTTCCTGGAACAGATGCGAGCTCATGCCTCCGCCAATCGCATTGTTTAGCAAGATCATGGCATACAAGTTTTTCTCCTGGATCGAATAACCCGGGAACGTCAGGCACAGATGATTCTGTTCCGTCTTTTTCTTGTGGAACAACGCGCGGGAATGAAACTTCGGCACTTCGAGCTGTGAATCGGCCCCTTTCACGTCAAAAGAACCAAAATGCTTCTCGAGCAATTCAAGCACTTCTTCTCCAACGTTGCCTGCAAGGCTGACGACCGTATTATCGATCCTGTAACGCCGATTCATGTAATTGCGCAAATCAGCGGAGCTCATCGCATTCAGCCGTTCGGCCGTGCCGAGAATCGAGTAGGCGAGCGGATGGCCATCGTAGGCCGCTTTCGTCGACAAATCGTGCACCGTATCGTCCGGCGTATCTTCGTACATCGAAATTTCTTCGAGAATGACGTTTTTTTCTTTTGCGAGCTCAACGTCCGACATTTGCGATTCGAAAAACATATCCGACAAAATATCTACGGCAATCGGTAAATGCTGGTCGAGTACTTTCGCATAATAACACGTGTACTCCTTGGCGGTGAAGGCGTTTACGTTACCTCCAATGCCATCGAATCGATCGGCAATATCCTTCGCGGAATGGCGTTTCGTCCCTTTGAACAACATGTGTTCGATAAAGTGGGAAATGCCGTTATTGGTCTCATCCTCATAACGGGAACCGGTTTTGACCCAAATGCCGAACGATACCGACCGGCTCGTCGGTATGGATTCGATCATGACGCGCAATCCGTTTTTGAGTACGTATTTGTTCATCCGATTTCCCCCTTTGCCTCTTCTGCGTCAGGCAGTAGTACCAATATATCAAATTCCGACAACCGTCACAACCGAATGTCGATCCGCTCCGATGACAGCGTCTGTGCCACCGTCCCGGGAACTAACCCTTTTGCCCGTATCACTTTGATCATTCCGGCCAGCGCGCCCTTTGACGTTGATGTCGGGTGCATCAGAATAAGGCTGCCCGGACCGACTTTGCGAGACACTTTCTCGATGACGGAGGACGGATCAGGTTTCATCCAGTCGATCGTATCGAGCGTCCAGAGCACGGTTCTCAGTCCGAACTCGGAAGCGACCTTTACCGTATTGGCGTTAAAGTCTCCGGACGGAGGCGCGAACCACACATTGTGAACGCCTAACTGCTTCAGCAATTCTTCCGTCTTGCCTATTTCCTCGCGTTGGCGAGCAGCGCCAAGCTTGCTCATGTCCGGATGGGTGTATGCGTGGTTGGATACCTCGTGGCCCTGTGCGATAATTTCCTTCGCCGTATCCATATGTTTCGAGAGCCAGGTTCCATCGAAAAAAAACGTCGCCTTCACACCCGACTCTTTTAATGTTGCGAGCATCGGCGCCAAAAATTCGTCTCCCCATGCGACATTGATCATGAGCGCGACTGACGGTTTGCCTTCGTTCCCTCTGTAGATCGGTTGCAAAGGCAAGTCATTTAACGACACTTTGGGTTTAATCGCCTTATATACCCACGGAAAGGTTTTGTCGCCTGGCGACGCGCCAACCGACTTCGCCTTGGCGTACGTCAATTGCACATCAACCGTCCGTCCGTCGTACCCGGGAATTGCCTTCCATACACGGTCAATAACCGCATCGACCGGTTGCCGCTTCCGCTTGTCCGCTTCGCTTTGAATATACTCAAGCAATTGCGATTCCGGTTCGCCGGTCGCTGCCGGGACGACAGCTTCCGCCCCCGCGCCTTCGGCATGTTTGACAGCATGAACGTATTCGCCCATCGTTCCGTACGACCCCGCAAACCACACCGCGCAGCCGGCCAATGCAAGAACGGCGATAAAAGTAGCCGACATATTCTTTTTCATCTCATTCACCCCGTCTTGTCCAGCAATCCCTGCCTTCATACTATGCCCGGAAACACAAAAAGAGACCTCCCGATGAAGAGTCTCTATTGTGTGGATCTATGCAGTTGGGGCGAATCACGGCAAATCGGTCAGCCGGAAAATTATACCGACGGCTGAGCTTGCTCCGGATTGCTTAGCAATGCTTTGCGGGACAAATTAATCCGTCCCATGTTGTCGATCTCGGTGACTTTGACCGTTACCGTATCGCCAATGTTCAGGACGTCTTCCACTTTCGCCACCCGCTCGTTCGCAACTTGGCTAATATGGATAAGCCCGTCTTTGTTCGGCAAAATTTCGACGAAGCAGCCGAATTTCTCGATCCGCTTGACGGTACCGGTATAAATCTCGCCAACCGCGACTTCTTTGACGATGCCTTCGATAATCGAGCGGGCGCGTTGGTTCGCCGCTTCGTCAGCCGATGCGATGTATACGGTGCCGTCTTGCTCGATATCGATCTTGACGCCGGTATCTTCGATGATTTTATTGATGATCTTCCCGCCCGAGCCGATGACGTCGCGGATTTTGTCCGGGTTGATCTTCAAGGAAATGATCTTCGGCGCGTATTTGCTCAGTTCTTTGCGCGGTTGTTGGAGCGTTTCGAGCATTTTGCCGAGAATGAACAGACGTCCCTGTCTCGCTTGCTCGAGCGCCTCGGTCAGAATCGCCCGGTCAATGCCGTCGATCTTGATATCCATCTGGATAGCCGTAATGCCTTCCGCCGTACCCGCGACTTTGAAGTCCATATCGCCAAGATGGTCTTCCATGCCTTGAATATCCGTCAGAATCGACGTATGTTCGCCATCCTTGATCAGTCCCATCGCCACGCCTGCAACCGGCGCTTTAATCGGCACGCCAGCGTCCATCATCGCGAGCGTGCTCGCGCAGATGCTAGCCTGGGAAGTGGAACCGTTCGATTCGAGAACCTCGGAGACGAGACGAATCGTATACGGGAATTCCGCTTCGGACGGGAGCACCTTAAGCAACGCGCGTTCGCCAAGTGCGCCATGACCGATCTCGCGGCGCCCAGGCGGACGGAGCGGACGGGCTTCGCCGACGGAGAATGGCGGGAAGTTGTAGTGGTGCATAAAACGCTTCGATTCTTGCGGGCTGATCCCGTCGAGAATTTGCACTTCTCCGAGCGGTCCGAGCGTACAGATGCTAAGCGCTTGCGTCTGTCCGCGCGTAAACAGGCCGGAGCCGTGCGTACGAGGCAAAAGAGACACATCGCTTGAAATCGGACGAATTTCGTTCAGCGCACGTCCGTCCGGACGGACTTTGTCATGCGTGATCAAGCGGCGAACTTCGTTTTTGACGATATCGTACAGTGCTTCTTTGACATCCTTAATCTTAGCCGGCGTCTCCGCGTACTGAACGGCGAAGTGTTCGACCGTCTCGGCGTTGATCGCATCGATCGCCTCTTGGCGGGCGTGCTTCTCGGCGATGCTGACGGCTTGTACCAACCGAGCCTTCGCGAACGCTTGCACTTCGGCTTCGACTTCCGCGTCAACGGCGTGAAGCTTCACGTCCATCTTCGCATTGCCGGCGACAGCGACGAGTTCGTCGATTTTGTCGACGATTTTCTTGATCTCGTCGTGACCGAACATAATCGCCTCGAGCATGACTTCCTCGGACACTTCGTTCGCTTCCGCTTCAACCATCATGATGGCATCGCGCGTTCCCGATACAACGACATACAAATCGGAAACTTCTTCTTGCGCCTGCGTCGGATTCACAATGAATTGTCCGTCCACGCGACCGACAATGACGCCTCCAACCGGCCCGTTAAACGGTACGTTGGAAATCGCCAGCGCCGCGGACGTGCCGATCATCGCCGCAATTTCCGGAGAACAGTCTTGGTCGACGCTCATGACGAGATTAACGATTTGTACATCGTTGCGGAATCCTTCAGCGAACAGAGGGCGAATCGGACGGTCCGTTAGACGGCTCGCCAAAATCGCTTTCTCACTCGGACGTCCTTCACGCTTAATGAAGCCCCCCGGAATTTTGCCGACTGCGTACAACCGTTCTTCGTAGTTGACCGTCAACGGGAAGAAGTCAAGATCTTTAGGTTCGTTCGAAGCCGTAACTGTAGACAGTACGACCGTTTCTCCGTAACGTACGACGATGGCGCCGTTCGCCTGCTTGGCCAAACGTCCCGTCTCCAAAGCGAACGGGCGGCCGCCGAGCAGCATTTCCACGCGTTGTTCCAAACTGATTCCCTCCTTATGATTATCCTTATGTACTTCGACACATTTTCTATTATTTCCTGCCAGAAGTTTCTTAGGCAGTTCCCCGGCGAATAACGGAAAAAGCAACCTGATGCCGATACGGGGCGTAGAGCCCCATATCGGCGCGTCCAGGTTGCTTTCGTCGGTAACGTAACCGAATTAACGGCGCAGTCCCAATTTCGCAATCAGGGCGCTGTAACGGCTAACGTCTTTGTTTTTCAAGTATGCGAGCAACTTACGGCGTTGGCCAACCATCTTGAGCAAACCGCGACGGGAGTGGTGGTCTTTCTTGTGCTCCCTGAAGTGTTGCGTCAGATTGTTGATGTTCTGCGTAAGGATAGCGATTTGGACCTCCGGGGATCCCGTGTCCGAAGCGTGTGTCTTATGCTCGTTAATCAACTCTTGTTTGCGTTCTTGTGTCAATGCCATCCTTGGTCACCTCCTAATCTTATAATCGCCATTAGCCAAGCGGGCGTTGGTGAAGTCGCGTCGCCAAGCCAAGGTTCATCGTCGCTCTTGCAAGGGGCTAGCCCGTCTGCGGCAACGTTGTATAGTATAGCATAATGAGAGGCGAACATTCAACAGTTAAGAAAACACAGTTGCGAAAATACACCTCATGGTAATCGCCTACTGGACGCACGCGATTTGCAAGAACCGCCAAGAGCCTCGTACAACCGCAGCATTTTGTTCGATTAAACGCAACTACGACGCGCCACGGTGACTCCGTGCAGGCATTTAGTTCGACTAAACGCAACTACGACGCACCGCGGCGACTCTTGTTTGCTCAAGCGATGCTCTATCGTCGTCGTTACAGCCGCGATCCTAACTCGAACAGCCGTCTCGCTGCGGCAGCATCGCTCGTGATTTGCTCGATGAGTTGACCGATAGATTCAAACTTCTTTTCTTCTCGGAGGAATGAATGGAAAGAGAGCGTGAGCGTGCGCCCATACAAGTCCCCGTCAAAGTCGAACAAGTGCGCTTCCAACTTCAACGCGCCGCCCGGTGCGACAAATGTAGGACGGAATCCGACGTTCAGTACGCCTTCGTAACGGCTTTCCCGAGTGCCGGTTTCACCGTGCACGTCGATCCATATGGCATATACGCCGAAACGCGGAATGACATATGGTTGCTCCGGGTTCACGTTTGCTGTCGGAAAGCCGAGCTGCCGACCGCGGGCATCGCCGTTTACGACCGTTCCCGAAATCGCGTAGTTCCGCCCTAGCAGCCGAGAAGCCTCCAGACAATCGCCTGCTTGCAACTTTTCCCGGATGCGCGTGCTGCTTACTTTGTCGCTATTCAAAAATACCGGCGATACAACTTCGACGTCGATCGACCCCTCGCCGTAATTCCGAATAGCTTCCGCGTTGCCCGCTCCACGGTGGCCGAAAGCGAAATCGAAACCGACTGTCGTCGACTTCGCCCCAAGCGGGACGAGGATCGACCGGACGAACTGTTCTGCTGTTACTTCGGAGAACGCCTTGTCGAACCGGATAACATAAGTCGCTTCCACGCCAAGCTCGGCTAGTAGCTCAAGCTTGTCTTCAAGCGGCGTCAGTACAGTCTCGTACTGCGAGCCTTGCCCGAGCACGACACGCGGATGTTGGCTGAACGTCATCACCGCTGGAACAAGTCCTCGACGGCGAGCGGCGTCTACCGCCTGGCGGACGACTTCCCGATGGCCAAGATGCATACCATCGAAGAAACCGATTGCCAGCGATACGCCTTGCGGCTTCATTGCTTCTACAGGCAGCCCTTCCGCTACATGGACTGCCGATAATTCATACCGTTCCACTTGATGCCGACCTCCTGCTCAATCGGACGGTTCGCCGACCGATTCCCGTTCCGGTTCAGGTTCCGAAGGATGGAACACTTTCACCGGACTGACTCGAACTTTCCTCTCATCCAGCTCATACAAGCCGAGAAAAGCGCCGTCCGAACGATATAGCTTCAATAGTCCTGGATGGGAAGGGCGCGGCTGCAGCTTCACCGCTGATACACCCTTTCCTTGTAACACGTGCAACGACTCCGGATAGGATGCTTCCGCAGAGGGAACATTCGTCAGCAAGCCGTCCGGGGCCAGCAGTTTTTCCCGCAACTCGCCGTTTGCGACTAGCTCGGGAATTTGCTCCAGCGTTACGCATTGCAGCTGGCGAATGCCTGCACTTTCGGTTCGGACAAGCTCGGCCATCGTTGCGGGTACGCCAAGCTTGCGCCCGATATCGACGCATAACGTGCGAATATATGTGCCTTTGGAACAAGTGACCGAGAACGTCAGCTCGGGACGGGCGACGCCACAGTCAACGCTCTCGACGTCGAGGGAATAAATCGTTACTCTTCTTGCCGGGCGTTCGATTGTGACGCCCTCTCTTGCCAGCTCATAAAGCCGCTTGCCTCCGATTTTGACCGCTGACACCATCGGAGGCACCTGATCGATTTCACCGACGAACGACTTGGCCGCTTCAATGATCGTCTCTTCCGTCAGAAAGGAAGCATCGCTTTCTTCCAAGACGTTACCCGTCAAATCTTCCGTATCCGTCGAAAGACCGAAACGGAGTGTCGCCCGATAGGTCTTGGGCAGCTCTTGCAAATATTCGACGAAGCGGGTAGATCGCCCGATACAAAGCGGGAGTACGCCTGTAACGGCGGGATCTAGCGTGCCCGTATGGCCGATCCGACGCTCCTTCAGCATGCCGCGCGTCTTCGCAACGACGTCATGCGATGTCCATCCGGCCGGCTTCCATACGGCAAGTACGCCTTCCCATAACGGAATCTTGTTGTCGCTCATGATTCATCCAACGCTTTCTGGACTTCGGCGACGACTTGTTCGATCGCTTCCTGCAGCGGCACGGTTAATCGCAACCCTGCCGCGCGGACGTGTCCGCCTCCGCCGAACGTCTGCGCGACGGCAGCGACGTTAACTTTGCCCGCGGAGCGCAAACTCGCCTTTACAGACGTACTTCCGTTTTCCTTGAACAAAATACCGACTTCTATGCCATCAACATTGCGAGGATAATTCACGAGCCCTTCCAAGTCCTCGTTCGTCGCTCCCGTCTCTTCCAAGTCCTCGGAAGTGACCCAAAGCCATGCGATACGCTGGTCTTGGCTGAACTCAAGACGGTTTAACCCCCGACGGATCATTGACAGCTGCCCCGGCGTCATTCGTTCAAGCAGATGCTCGGCCAGCTCCGGTCCGTTGACGCCCTCTTTGAGCAGTCTTGACGCCATCGCCATGACGGCCGGACTCGTGTTCGAATACCGGAAACCTCCCGTATCCGTCATTAAGCCGGTATAAATCGCCGTCGCAACGTCGTTGTCGAGAGCGATCCCGAATTCGTCGATCAATTCGATTAAAATCTCCGCCGTCGCCGCAGCGTCGAACTTCATCAGATTCGCAGCGCCGAAGCCGTCGTTCGTCGGATGGTGGTCGATATTTAAAATAACCGCGTCCGGAGCGATCCACGACACCGACCGCCCGACCCGCGCGTAATCGGCGCAATCGACGCAAATGACGTTGCGATACGTCTTGACCGACTTCTCGCCGTTTTCTCCCGGTGTTTCGATCGTGCTGCTATTCCATAAATAACGCAGCTTCGAAGGTACGGGGCCTTCGTTAAGCATCGTATACCGCTTGCCCAGCTTATCGAGCAGCCACCCCGTTGCCACGGTGGAACTAATCGCGTCGCCGTCTGGCTGCACGTGAGAAACGATCAGAAAATCGTCTCTCTCGCGAATGAAGTCCGCCGCTTCCCGCAGAGCGTTGACCCACATGCTGTTTCCCCCTAGCCTTTGTGTCCATACCACGGCTTTAAACGCCTATAACGTTAATGAAACTGCAGTCGATTTGGCCGCGGTTATACAGCAAAAGATAAGCGTTAGCTTATCCTTTGCTCATAACCAGATCCGAACGCGGTTGCCCGACATTCGACTGATCTTCTAACTATCACGAGAATCCTGGTTAATTTGGTTCAATAACGCTTCGATGTGGCTGCCGTACGCGATAGAGCTGTCGAACTTGAACTCCATGACTGGCGTATGGCGCAGTTTTACTCTGCGCCCGAGCTCCGAACGAAGGAATCCGTTCGCCCGTCCGATCGCTTTCAGCGTCTCCGCCTTCTGCTCCTCGCTGCCGAGAATGCTCAAATACACTCTCGCGAGAGACAGATCGTTGGTGACGTCCACGCCGGTGACGGTAATGAAACCGATCCGGGGATCTTTCAGCTCCGTCTGGATGATGGAGCTGATCTCCTTCTTGATCTGTTCGCCGACCCGCCCGACCCGAAATTTGGCCATGCTGATCCCACCTTATCTGTCTTGCTTGTATAAAGTTGTTCAACGTGCCGCTGGCCTCAATCGCTTAACGCTCGACCGCTTCCATGACGAACGCTTCGATGATGTCGCCTTCTTGCAAATCGTTGAATTTGTCGAGCGTAATGCCGCACTCGTAACCTTCCGACACTTCTTTCGCATCGTCTTTGAAACGTTTGAGCGTATCGATCTTGCCCGTGTAGAGAACAACGCCTGCGCGAGTAAGACGAGCTTCTGCGTTGCGCGCGATTTTGCCGTCGATCACCATACAACCGGCGATCGTGCCGACTTTCGTCACTTTGAACGTCTGACGAACTTCCGCGTGACCGAGTACTTTCTCTTTGTACACCGGATCGAGCATACCCTTCATCGCATGTTCGATTTCCTCGATCACTTTGTAGATGATCGAGTGCAAACGAACATCCACTTTTTCCTGGTCCGCGATCAGTTGCGCGCGCGGCTCCGGACGGACGTTAAAGCCGATAACAATCGCGGACGATGCGGATGCAAGAACGATATCGGACTCCGTAATGGCGCCGACGCCGTTGTAGATCGTGCGGACGCGAACGCCTTCGATTTCGATTTTCTCGAGCGAGCCTTTAAGCGCCTCAAGCGAGCCTTGAACGTCAGCTTTGAGAATGACGTTAAGTTCTTTGATGTCGCCTTCTTTGATTTTGCTGAACAAATCTTCAAGCGTAACCGTCTGATTCGCCTTGATCTGCGATTGGCGCGTCTTGATCGAACGTTTGTCGGCGATTTCGCGCGCTTTGCGTTCGTCTTCGAACACCATGAACGGATCGCCGGCTTGCGGCACTTCCGTCAAACCCGTAATCTCGACCGGCGTCGATGGTCCCGCTTCCTTGATGCGGCGTCCGCGGTCATTCGTCATTGCGCGAATACGTCCGAAGCAGTCGCCGGCCACGAAGGCGTCGCCTACTTTAAGCGTACCGTGCTGTACGAGAATGCGGGCAACCGGCCCTTTGCCTTTGTCGAGCTCGGCTTCCATGACCGTACCGCGCGCCCGTTTGTCCGGGTTCGCTTTGTAGTCGTTCACTTCCGCAACGAGAAGAATCATCTCGAGCAAGCCGTCCAGGTTGATGCGTTGCTTGGCGGACACTTCAACGAAAATCGTGTCGCCGCCCCACTCTTCCTGTACGAGACCGTATTCTGTCAATTCTTGCTTTACTTTATCCGGGTTTGCGCCCGGCTTGTCGATTTTGTTCACCGCGACGATGATCGGCACGTTTGCCGCTTTCGCGTGAGCGATCGCTTCGACCGTCTGCGGCATAACGCCGTCGTCGGCCGCGACGACAAGGATCGTAATATCGGTCACCTGAGCACCGCGGGCACGCATCGTCGTGAACGCTTCGTGACCCGGCGTATCCAGGAACGTAATTTTTTTATTGTTGATCTCGACTTGGTATGCACCGATATGTTGCGTGATGCCGCCAGCTTCGCCGCTTGCGACTTTTGTCTCGCGAATAGCATCAAGAAGCGTCGTCTTACCGTGGTCGACGTGACCCATGATCGTTACGACTGGCGGACGGGAAATCAGATCGTCCGGATCGTCGTTCTCTTCGACCGTCTCGAATTGCGTATCCTCGACGACGATTTTCACTTCGGTTTCAACGCCGTATTCGCCAATGACGAGCAGTACCGTATCCAGATCGAGCTCTTGGTTTATCGTCGCCATAACACCCATCATGAGCAATTTCTTAATCACTTCGGACGCATCTTTATGAAGCAGCTTCGCCAGTTCACCGACCGTCATGCTGCCGCGAACGATAACTTTCTTAGGCGTGTTGTCGATTTTCTCGCGAGGAGGCATATTGCCTTTGCGGGCGTTTTTGCCGCCTTTGCCTTTCGGACCGCGGAAATTCGTCCGACCGTCTTCGAAACGGCTATTGTTCTCTTTCCGTTTGCCTGCCGCCCCGCCCGGAGCACCCGAGCGATTGAAATCATCGCGTTTGCCGTCCGGACGACCGCCGCGAGCACCTGCACCCGCAGCGGAAGAGCTGCGTCCTGCGCCGATGCCTTGACCTGGGCGGCTGGCAGCCGCGTTGCTTGTTCCGCCGCCGCCACCGAAACCTCCACCTTGCGGGCGAGGCGCTCCGCCGAAACCGCCGCCTTGTGGACGGTTGCCATATCCGCCGCCTTGACCGCCGCCTTGCGGGCGGTTGCCTGCATATCCGCCTTGACCGCCGCCTTGCGGACGGTTGCCTGCATATCCGCCTTGACCGCCGCCTTGCGGACGGTTGCCTGCATATCCGCCTTGACCGCCGCCTTGCGGACGGTTGCCTGCATATCCGCCACCTTGACCGCTGCCTTGTGGACGGTTGCCTGCATATCCGCCACCTTGACCGCTGCCTTGCGGACGGTTGCCATCGCGGTTGTATCCGCCCTGACCGCCTTGGCCTTGCGGACGGTTGCCATCGCGGTTATATCCGCCCTGGCCGCCTTGGCCTTGCGGACGGTTGCCGTCGCGGTTGTATCCGCCCTGACCGCCTTGGCCTTGCGGACGGTTGCCATCGCGGTTGTATCCGCCCTGGCCGCCTTGGCCTTGCGGACGGTTGCCATCGCGGTTATATCCGCCCTGGCCGCCTTGGCCTTGCGGACGGTTGCCATCGCGGTTATATCCGCCCTGGCCGCCTTGGCCTTGCGGACGGTTGCCATCGCGGTTGTATCCGCCCTGGCCGCCTTGGCCTTGCGGGCGATTGTTATCGCGACCGCTGTCGCTTTGACCGCCCTGACCGCTGACTTGCGCAGCCGGAGCCGGAGTCGTTGGAGCAGTCGGAGCCGGATTAGCAGGTGCTGCAGGCGCCGCTGCTGCCGGTGCGGGCGTTGGAGCCGCTGCGGATGGCGCCGGCGCAGCAGACACCGAAGCAGCCGGACGGGATTGCGACGCGGAACCGCTGCCGCTGTTGCCGGAACCCGCATTCGAAGAAGCGCCGCCTTGCGGACGACGATCGCCCGATGGCGCGCTGGAAGCCGCCGGTTTGGCCGCTTGTTGCGACATTTTGGCCGCCGCTTTCTCTTTCACGTCGCGGAAAAATTTCTCGACTGACTGTGTCATGCCATCTTCCATGACGCTCATGTGGTTATTGACCGGCATGTTTTGCCGCTTCAATATCGTAATAATTTCTTTGCTGCTCATGTTGAGCTGCTTGGCGTATTCGTAAACTCTAAGCTTATCTTTGTTATCCGTTTGATCTTGTTTACTCAATATTCTCCACCTCCGAGTGTTGAACCCAACCGGCGATCAGCATATCGGCGAATCCCCGATCCGTGACCGCGAACAGCACGCGTTCGGGTTTGCCGACCGCAGATCCTAATTCGAATCTGCTGTGGCCGATTAGCAAACGCACGCCGTAACTATTGCATTTATCTTTGACTTTTTTCGTCGTATTGTCCGATGCGTCTGCCGCAAGCAGCACAAGCTTCGCTTCCCCCGAGCGAACTGCCTTCAGCACGATTTCCTCGCCGCTGATCAGCTTTCCCGCCCTCATAGCGAGGCCCAGTCGCGACAGCGCCTTATTCGCCGGCTTCATCGTCGTCCGCCAACTCCTTGCTCGCCTGGAATTCGTCTTCGACTTTCACGAAGTCGGCTTCCAATCGATCGTAAATGTCGGGGGAGACGGGCACTTTGAGCGCACGCTCGAACGCCTTAGATTTCTTCGCCAGCTTAAAGCAGGAAACTTTACCGCACAAGTACGCGCCCCGACCGGGTTTCTTGCCCGACAAGTCAATCTGAATATCTCCTTGTGGGGAGCGGACAACGCGAATCAACTCTTTTTTGCCCATCATTTGCTGACAGGCGACGCATTTGCGTTGCGGAATTTTTCTAGGTCTCACGAGGATCCCCCTCAGTCGATGGAGACGCTGTCCTGGTGCATCGTCGCTCCGCTCGTTTTCGGACGGCCGTATTCCTGCTCCGCCTGCGTCTCACTCTTGATATCGATTTTCCAACCGGTCAGCTTCGCCGCGAGGCGAGCGTTCTGGCCTTTGATGCCGATCGCAAGCGAAAGCTGATAATCCGGCACGATGACCCGTGCCATTTTCTCCGCTTCGAATACGATCACTTCCAACACTTTCGATGGGCTAAGCGCGTTCGCGACGTATTCGTCGACCGCTTCCGACCATCTGACGATATCGATCTTCTCGCCTTTCAGTTCCGTGACGATCGATTGGACGCGAGCTCCCCGTTGACCGACGCAGGAGCCAACCGGGTCGACCTCCTCGTTGCGGGAGTACACCGCGATTTTCGAACGGAATCCCGCTTCGCGTGCGACCGAACGAATCTCCACCGTACCGTCGAATATTTCCGGAACTTCAAGCTCAAATAACCTTTTCAGCAGCCCAGGGTGAGTGCGGGAAAGGATGATTTGCGGTCCTTTGCTCGTGTTCTCAACTTTCGTAATGAACGCCTTGACGCGGTCCAATTGCTTGAACTTGTCAGTCGGCATCAATTCCGTAAGCGGAAGCGCCGCTTCGACTTTACCGAGATCGACGTATAAGTTGCGCAAGTCCATACGCTGGATAATGCCGGTCACGATGTCTTGTTCCTTGTCCACGTAGGCGTGGTAGATCAATCCGCGTTCCGCTTCGCGAATGCGCTGCGTGACGACCTGTTTCGCCGTTTGAGCGGCGATGCGGCCGAAATCGCGAGGCGTAACTTCAATCTCGGCGATGTCATCCAATTGATAGTGCGGATTGATTGAACGGGCAGCTTCCAAGGAAATTTCCAAGCGCGGATCAAGTACATCTTCGACGACCGTCTTGCGCGCATATACTTTAATCTGCCCTGTTGTCCGATTAATGTCCACGCGAACGTTCTGAGCCGTATTAAAATTACGCTTATAGCTGGAGATGAGTGCCGCTTCGATAGCTTCGATAAGGACATCCTTGCTGATGCCCTTATCGCGCTCGATTTCGGACAGCGCTTCTATAAACTCCATGCTCATTTCAACATCATTCCTCCTCATTTACGCGACAAAAAATATTTAGAAAACGATGGCCAGCCGCGCGGACGCTACTCTGTCGTACGGGATGACGACTTTGCGCCGACCAACCATCACGTTCAGCGTCGTGCCGTCAAAACTGTCCAAACGTCCTTCGAACTCTTTCGCGCCGTCGATTTTCTCGTAGGTCGTTACGAATACGTGTTTGCCGACCGCTTTCGAGACATCTTCGGCTTTCTTTAGCGGTCTTTCGGCGCCTGGCGAGCTGACTTCCAGGAAATACGCTTCCTCGATCGGGTCCAGCTCATCTAATTTCCCGCTGATGAACTCGGAAACGATGCCGCAATCGTCGATGTCGATGCCGCCTTCCTTGTCCACGTACACGCGCAGAAACCAGTTGCTGCCTTCTTTCACGTACTCCACGTCCACCAGTTCGAAGCCGTTCTCCTCCATATATGAAGAAGAAAAGTTTTCCACGATGGATTTGATTTGCGACGAATTCAAATGGGTTGACCTCCCGATGTTACAGCTGGATTGTCTCTCCGCCCCCCGCATTTCCATCCCGCGCAACGCAAAATGACCGCAGACAAAACGGAAAGAGTGGGTTTCCCCACTCTTCTGCAGACAGTGTTATCCACATGATTACCAAAATTAATATACCATAATCTTGACGAAGCTGGCAACTACAACTTTCCTTCGCTTTCCTAGAACAGCATAAGCTGGTTCGATTCGGGCAAGCCGCGGAAAGCACCAAGTCCGGCAAGCAGTTCGACGATCGTTTTACTTGCTTTCGAGCGCTGCTGGAAGTCTTCGATCGACAAGTATTCGCCGTCTTCCCGAGCCGCCGCAATGTTGCGCGCCGCATTTTCCCCGACGCCGGGGATGGCGCCGAATGGTGGAATGAGACTGTCACCGTCGACCAGGAAACGCGTCGCTTCCGACCGATACAAATCGATCGATTTGAATTTGAACCCGCGCGCCGTCATCTCGAGTCCCATCTCGAGGATGGAAATCATATTTTTCTCTTTCGTCGTCGCTTGGAAACCTTTCTCCTCGATTTCGATGAGCATTTTCAGAATCGCTTCATACCCTTGGCAGAACAGTTCGACGTCGAAGTCGGCGGCGCGCACCGAGTAATACGTCGCGTAATATTGGATGGGATAATACAATTTGAAGAACGCCGTTCGCACCGCAGAAATAACATAAGCCGAAGCATGGGCTTTCGGGAACATGTACTCGATACGCAAGCAAGAGTCGATGTACCATTGCGGCACTTTGCACCGCTTCATTTCCTCGATCCACTCCGGGGTCAACCCTTTGCCCTTCCGGACGCTTTCGGTAATTTTGAACGCGAGCGATGCATCCATTCCTGCTTTATAGATGAGGAAAAGCATAATGTCGTCCCGGCAGCCGATTACGGTTTTGATCGTACATGTGCCGTTCTTGATCAACTCTTGCGCATTGCCGAGCCATACGCCCGTACCGTGGGATAGTCCCGATATTTGGAGCAAATCGGCGAACGAAGACGGCTTCGTCTCCTCAAGCATCTGACGAACGAACCTCGTGCCCATCTCCGGTACGCCGAAAGTTGCGACGTTCGAACGAATTTTCTGAGGCGATACGCCGAGCGCTTCGACCGAATTGAATAAGCTCATGACTTTCGGATCGTTCATCGGAATCGTTGTCGGATCGACACCGGTCAAATCTTGCAGCATCCGCATCATCGTCGGATCGTCATGTCCTAGAATATCGAGTTTGAGCAAATTCGCTTCGAAGGCGTGATAATCGAAGTGTGTCGTTTGCCACTCGGAGTTTTTGTCGTCTGCCGGAAATTGAACCGGCGTTACATCTTCGACATCAATATAATTCGGTACGACTACGATGCCTCCGGGATGCTGGCCTGTGCTTCGCTTAACACCCGTGCAGCCCGACGCAAGCCGGTTCAACTCAGCTCCGCGCCACGACTTGCCGTGCTCTTCCTCGTATTTCTTCGTGAATCCGAATGCCGTCTTCTCCGCAACCGTGCCAATCGTCCCCGCGCGGAACACTTGCTTCTCCCCAAACAACACTTTCGTATAGTTATGGGCATGCGGTTGATAGTCGCCCGAGAAGTTCAAGTCGATATCGGGAACTTTGTCCCCTTTGAACCCTAGGAACGTCTCGAACGGAATGTCTTGCCCTTCCCCTCTCATGATCGTTCCGCAATTCGGGCATGTTTTGTCCGGCAAGTCGAAACCGCTCGGCACGCTGCCGTCCAGAAACCATTCGCTGTTTTTGCATTCGGGATTACGGCACAAGTAATGTGCGGGCAGCGGATTGACTTCTGAGATGCCGAGGAACGTCGCGACGACTGACGAGCCGACCGACCCCCGTGAACCGACGAGATAGCCGTCGCTGTTCGATTTTTTGACGAGCTTCTCGGAAATGAGATAGTTGGCCGCGAAGCCGAACTTGATAATCGGCACGAGTTCCTTCTCTAGCCGAGCCGTCACGACCTCGGGAAGCTCTTCGCCGTACATCGATTTCGCCGTTTCGTAACACGTCGCACGGATTTCCTCGTCCGCGCCTTCGAAGATCGGCGAGAACAGCCCGTTGTCTACGGGCCCGCCTTTGCTTGGGAACATATCGAAAGGCTCGAATCGATCCGCAAGTGCAGACGTGTTCGTCACAACGACTTCCTTCGCTTTCTCCGGTCCAAGAAACTGGAATGCTTCGAGCATTTCCGCTGTCGTACGGAAATGCGCGTCCGGCTTGCGTTGGTCTTTCAGCGGACTGAAGCCTGTAATTCCGTGAATCGTGATGTCGCGGAATATTTTTTCCCGCGGGAGCAGGTAGTGCACGTTGCCGGTTGCGATTACAGGTTTCATTAGTTTCTCGCCGATGCGAACGATGCGCCTCAGCGCTTCTTCTAGCGCCGCGCGGCTGGAGACGAGCCCTTTATCAAGCAAATGCATGTAGAAATCGAGCGGCTGAATTTCGAGCACGTCGTAAAATTGCGCGACCTCTTCCGCCTCTTCCTGCGACTTGTTCAGCACCGTCTCGAACAGCTCGCCTTTCTCGCAACCGGATATGACAAGCAAACCTTCGCGATATTCGACAAGTTTGCTCTTCGGGATGCAGGCGGTCTTGTTCAAATAATCGGTATGCGACAGCGAGATCAGCTTAAACAAATTTTTCTTGCCGGTCGCGTTCAGCGCATAAATGCCGCAATGGAACGGCCGCGTCGTCTTCCAACTGTTGATGTTAACTTCGTTTAATTGATGAAGTCCGATAACGCCCCGATCGAGCGTATCTTTCAATAGACCGTTCAAAATTCCGCCGAGCGCAATCGTATCGTCGATCGCCCGGTGATGATTTTCGAGCGAGACTTTGTACAGCGCGGCGAGCGTATTCAGACGATGATTTTTCATCGTAGGATGCAAGAAACGCGCCAGTTCAAGCGTGTCGAGCGCCGGATTCTGGAGCAGGGGCTCCCCGATCCGCTTCAAGTTTTCCTGGATAAAGCCGATATCGAAACGCGCATTGTGTGCAACAAGCACTGCATCGCCAACGAATGTGACGAACTCCTTCAGCTTCGGCTCAAGTTCCGGTGCATCCTGAACCATTTCGTCCGTAATGTTCGTCAATTGCTGAATGTTATACGGGATCGGCTCATGCGGGTTGATGAACGTCGAGTATCGTCCCGTCTCCTGGCCGTTCACCATCTTAATGCCGGCAAGCTCGATTATTTTGTTGTCCGTAACCGACAAGCCCGTTGTCTCGATATCGAACACGACGTATTCGGCATCGGCCAAACTTTGCTCCCGTGGTTGAATGACCATTGGCACGGAGTCGCTCACGACGTTCGCTTCGACACCGAACAGCACTTTAATGCCGTGCTTTTTACCGGCCTTCGCGGCCTCCGGGTAACATTGCACGTTCGCATGGTCCGTAATGGCAACCGCTTTGTGCCCCCATTTCGCCGCAGTCTTGATGTAGACGTCAACCGGCGTGACTGCGTCCATCGTGCTCATCGTCGTATGCAAATGGAACTCGACACGCTTCTCTTCGGCCGTATCCTTCGGTTCGGATGGTGCGGAGACCTCGCGAATATCGCTCGGAAACATGACAAGCTCTGGCGGGTTCAGGAACCGGTCATATTCGATTTTCCCTCTTAGCTTCACCCATTTGCCGTTGGCGAGCAGGCTGAGCATTTTGATATCTTCTTTATTTTTGCCGAACACTTTGCAAGACAGCGAATCGGAGAAATCCGTCACCGAGAACGTAAACAGCGTGCTGCCCGTCCGAAGTTCCTTCGTCTCCAGGCCGAACACCGCCCCTTGCACGGTCACTTTCTTCTCTTCCTCGCGAATTTCCTGAATCGGCACAGCAGGTTCCTTAATGTCATAGCCGTGGGCAAGCACTTGCGGCGGTTCGCCTTCCTCGACCGGCGCCTCTTCCCGCACGCTGGCCATCATCAGCTCGATGGCGGCGCGATTTTCCTGCTCGATTTTCTGCGTGAAATCGTTGTAAGTGTCCGGCGTCGTCTCGCCGACCGTCATCTTGATTCGGAGCGAACGGCCGAACCGTTCCTCGTAATATTTGACTGCCTGAACGTCAAGCTCCTTTTTGCGCGCAAGCCCAAGATTCGTCTCGTTCATAAGTGCAATCGTGACGAGTTCCTTGTCGAACTCAAGCTCCGCTTTCGCCAACCAGCCGCCTGCGGAGGCGACTTCCCGCTGCATCCATTCGATAAAGAGCGGCCAGTACTCCCGTACGATCTGCTCCGTCGTCACTTGGCTCGCATACCGCAGCACGTGCGTAATGTCAGCGACGTGACCGAGCTTCGCTTTCACCCTCTCGACGAAACCCGCATAAACCGCTTTCGGCAGCAGCGCCTCTTTGGTCGTATAGATTGTCCATTCTTTTCGCGAACGGCTAATTTCCACCTTCTCGATCTGACCGTCGCGAAAATGCTGGTTAAGCCATTCGGTCGGCAGTTCGGCCTGCTGCAGCAGCACCTCGAATCTTTTGCGTCCATCGTTCGTCGGCTGCATCGCTTCATTCCTCTCTTCTTTTCCGTTCCGTAGATCCCGTAAATAGAAAAGCTTCCGTGAATAAAGCCCGGAAGCTATCGTATGCGCTTTGTCTATTATTCTACCTGAATGAGTAGGGCGGAGCAATAGAGAACGGGCCGAAGCCATGGCAAACGTTTGTGAACGGAGCCAGGTCGCAATTACCGCATACCATCTGAGCATGCTTCTTCCAAACTAAAAAAACTGCAAGCGACACAATCACGAGTCGCTTGCAGTTTTTTAATAATTCGTCTTAATAGGCCCGCGCGAACACAACCGTATGCTGCGAAGCTTCTCCGCAGACGAGACATTTCGTCTTCGTCTCGGCAGGCTCGAACGGAATGTTGCGGCTTGTCGCCCCGGTTTCCGTCTTGACTTGCGCCTCGCATGCGTCCGAGCCGCACCAGCCGGCGAGCGCGAAACCGCGCTTCTCTTCCAGCGCCGACTTGAATTCATCCAGCGTCTCGACGGAGAAGAAGTTTTCCTCACGGAAACGCTTGGCGCGTTCGAACATTTCGCCGTGGATTTGTTCCAACATCGCCTGCACTTCGGCGACGATATTGTCGAGAGGCACGGATTTCTTCTCGCCGGTCACACGGGAAACAAGCACGCATTGTCCGTTCTCGATATCGCGCGGCCCGAGCTCAAGACGCAGCGGGATGCCTCTCATTTCGTATTCGTTAAACTTCCAGCCGGGAGACACGTCAGCCCGATCGTCAACGCGAACGCGAACGCCTGCAGCTTTCAACTGCGAGAACAGCTCGTCCGTCTTGCCGATAACGACTTCGCGCGTCTTCGGCGGCCCGATCGGAATCATAACGACTTGTGTAGGCGCCACTTTGGGCGGCATGACAAGACCGCGGTCATCGCCGTGCACCATAATCAGCGCGCCGATCAAACGCGTGCTTACGCCCCATGAAGTCGTGTGACAATATTGCTGCGTATTCTCGCGATCGAGATATTTGATATCGAATGCGACTGCGAATTTCGTACCGAGATAATGGGAAGTACCTGCTTGCACTGCCCGTCCGTCTTTCATCATCGCTTCGATGGAATAAGTGTCGACAGCTCCCGCGAATCGCTCCGACGGCGTCTTCTGACCGCGGATGACCGGGATAGCAAGCACGTTCTCGACGAACTCGGTATAGACGTCGAGCATTTGCATCGTCTCACGGCGAGCATCCGCCTCGTCTTCATGGGCCGTATGTCCTTCCTGCCAGAGGAACTCGCTTGTCCGCAGGAACGGAAGCGTTCTTTTCTCCCAGCGGACGACGTTCGCCCATTGATTGATAAGCATCGGCAAATCGCGGTACGAGTTAATCCATTTGGCATACATATGCCCGAACATCGTTTCGGAAGTCGGCCGAATCGCCAGCTTCTCTTCGAGCGGCTCACCGCCCGCTTCCGTCACAAATGGGAGCTCGGGATTAAACCCCTCGACGTGCTCCTGTTCCTTCTGGAAAAAACTTTCGGGGATGAACAACGGGAAATAAGCATTCCTGTGCCCTGTTTCTTTAAATCTGCGGTCAAGATCTCTTTGGATATTCTCCCATAGCTCGTACCCTTCCGGACGGAAGACGATACAGCCGCGAACCGGCGAGTAATCCATCAGTTCGGCTTTCTTGATGACATCGATATACCAACGGGAAAAATCTTCGCTCTGCGGCGTAATTTCCGTAACGAACGCTTTATCCTTCGACATGACGGTTCCCCAACTCCTACGTTAAATGTTGCGGTATGCTATGCGGCGTTAAGCCGAAAGTGGCTTAATCCTTAACCAACCCGATTATATCATTGTACGTGACGACGATCATGAGCAGCATGAGCATGGCGAAACCGATGAGGTGCACCATACTTTCGCGGCTCGGATCGACCGGCTTGCCCCGCACCGCTTCCAGACCGAGGAAAAGCAATCGGCTGCCGTCGAGCGCGGGAATCGGCAGCAGGTTAAAGATCCCCAAGTACAAGCTGAGAATGGCTGCCCATCTCGTTAAATCCGGAAGACCTTCCTTTGCGATCTGCCAAGTCATTTGCGTCGTCTTCACCGGTCCGCCGAGATCGTCCAGCTTCACTTCGCCGAACACGATTTTGCGGAAGCCTTGGAAAATCATCTCGGTCGTAAATTTCATCGCCTCTCCGGAAAGACGCACCGTCTCCAATGCCCCTGTTTTCCGATATTCACCCACAAAAGCGATGCCGATCAGCCCCGTTTTCGAGTCCGGCGTAATTTTCAAGGTCACTTGCTTGCTGTTACGATCAACGATCCACGTCATCGCTTTGCCGGGAGATGATTTGATCTGGGAGATGGCCAGATCTACGTCTCCTCCGATTTCATGCCCGTTGATCGATTTGACCAAGTCATCGCTGTGAAGTCCACCGAGCTCAGCCGGGCCTCCAGCGCTGATGTGGGAAACGAACACTTTCGAAGAAGTGTCGGAAGGAACGCCTTGCAACACGAAATACAAGCCAAACAATACAAAGGCAAGCAGGAAATTCATGACCGGTCCGGCAAAGATCGAAAGAGCTCTCTTGCCGACAGACTTCTGCCCGAATTGACGATCGAGTGGCGCAATCTGCGTCTCGCGTCCTCTTGCAATGACAAGCGCTTGCGGATGCACGTTGTACTTCTCGATTTCCCCATCGACATTCAGAGAGATGAACAAATGGTTTTCCAGGTCGACCGCCGTCACTTCTCCGCTGAAAACACCGGTACCGGACCGCTCTCCAAGCTTATCCAAATACAGCCTCGTTACGAGCCCGTCCTTCACGCGAACGGCAAGCGTCTGCCCGGCCTGCACTTCGACGATTTCCGGATCTTCCCCCGCCATGCGCACGAACCCGCCGATCGGCAGCAACCGCAACGTGTAACGGGTTTCCCCGCGTTTGATTGAAAAAAGCTTCGGCCCGAAGCCGATCGCGAATTCACGCACGAGAATGCCGGCTCTCCGCGCGAAGTAAAAGTGTCCCCATTCGTGCAGCGAGACAAGCAAGAAAAACATAAGCACGGTCAACAACGCGACTTGAATATTTCCCATCGATTCAACCCCTTCATACCGAGCGAACGGCTGCTCTTAGATTAACATTATTCTCCGAGCCGTTACAAGAGAATACCCTGTCGCTTAAACTTCGCTCGCGGACGCCTCCGAGCGGGCCCAAGCGTCCGTCTCCAATATGGTTTCGAGGTCGGGATCGGAAATGCCGGCATGTTTGGCCAGTACGTCCTCAATAATGCGTTCGATGGCGAGAAATGAAATTTCCTTGCGCAAAAAACGAGCGACGGCAACTTCGTTGGCCGCGCTATAGACGGTCGTCGCCGTGCCGCCGCTGCGTCCTGCTTCGTACGCAAGGAGCAAGCACGGGTAACGATCGAAGTCCATCGGCTTGAAGTGCAGCGTACCTTGCTTCAGCAGATCCAGCGGCGTAGCCGGCGAGACGACACGCTTCGGATATGTGAGCGCATATTGGATCGGCACTCGCATGTCGGGGTTGCCAAGCTGCGCCATAACGCTTGTGTCGACGAATTCAACCATCGAGTGGACGATGCTTTCCGGGTGGAGCATAACGTCGATACGATCGTAAGGCAAACCGAACAACCAGTGGGCCTCAATCACTTCGAGCCCTTTGTTGACCATTGTCGCCGAGTCGATCGTGATTTTGGCGCCCATGCTCCAGTTCGGATGTTTCAAGGCGTCCTCGACCGTTACGCCGGTTAGCTCTTCCCTGCCCAGATGGCGGAAACTGCCTCCCGAAGCGGTCACGATAAGTCGGTTGATCGTTGATACATCCTCGCCGTTTAAGCATTGAAAAATAGCGGAATGCTCGCTGTCGATCGGTAGAATGGACACACCTCTGCGCTTCGCTTTGTCCATCACGAGATGACCTGCCGTCACAAGCGATTCTTTGTTGGCTAGGCCGATGTCGGAGCCCGCTTCGATCGCCGCCAGCGTCGATTTAAGTCCTACGCTGCCGATCAGGGAACAGACGACGTAATCAGCACCTGCATGGGAGGCGATCTCCGTCAACCCCGCTTCTCCTGACAGCACGCGTACGCCTTGCGGCGCCTCGGCACGAATGCGGTCCGCGAGAGCTTCGTTGCCGGCGGACACCCATTGCGGCTTAAACGCGTGAACTTGCTCAAGCAGCAAATCGACGTTGTTGCCGGCCGCTAATCCGACAACTTCAAAATGTTCCGGCATCCGGGATACAACATCCAGCGTCTGCGTCCCGATCGAACCGGTGCTCCCCAAAATCGCAATTTTTTTCATCGATGATGCTCCCCCAAAAACGGATAACCGTACTTGTCGAACTTTTTCATTATGTAGTCGAAACGATTCTTACATCGTCAGCAGTCCGAGTAGATGGACAAGCGGAAACACGATTAGCCAGCTGTCCGTTCGATCGAGCACGCCGCCGTGACCCGGCAACAATTGTCCGGAATCTTTCACGCCGCGGAAACGTTTGTAAGCCGACTGCACTAAGTCTCCCAGTTGACCTGCGACCGCCGCAGTCAAGCCGATGAGCGCCGCTTGTCCATAACCGAGCCATTCCGACTGGCAATATGCGAACACGAGACCGACAACGACGGCGATAACGAGACCTCCGAGCGCGCCTTCGATCGTTTTGTTCGGACTAATGGACGGCCATAGCTTTGTCTTTCCAATCGCTTTTCCGACAAAGTACGCCCCCGCATCAGAAGCCCAAATACAGAAAAAAGTAAGCGCAGACCAGAATATGCCGTGTTCGAGATCCCTTGTAACCGCCATGTAGTGAAAGCCTGTTCCGACATAAACGGCGCCGAGAAACATAACGCTTGCATGTTCAAGCTGAATCCGGTTTTTGCTGAATACCGTCGCGCTCAGTAGAATAAACATCAGCACCCACGTTACCGCTTCGAAAGAGGGCAACTCCCATTCGAAGGGGAGCTTCGGAAGTGCAATAAGCGCGACAGCCGCGAATCCGAACAACACGTCCAGTCGTGTCCAACGCTGTCCGTTCAGTCTGGCGTATTCCCAATAGCCGATCAACGCCAGCAGAAGCAGGAGCCCCGTATAGTACCAGCCCCCCGCTAGAAGCAAGCCGATAAATGCCGCGCCGGCGACAACTCCGGTCACGATCCGTTGACCCATCGTGTCAAAGCCCCCCGTATCGCCGTGCGCGTCTCTGGTACTCGCGAACGGCGTCGTAAAGATGATGTTCGTCGAATTCCGGCCAGTACACGTCCGTGAACCAAAATTCACTGTATGCGAGCTGCCAGAGCATGAAGTTACTTAGCCTTAGCTCACCGCTTGTACGGATAAGCAGATCGGGGTCCCGAAGGCCGCTCGATAGCAATTGTCCGCAAATGTCGGCTTCTCCGATATTTTCCGGGTTAAGCTCGCCAGCTGCGGAAAGCCTCGCCAGTTCTTTGACCGCATCGACAATCTCGCTGCGGCTGCCGTAATTCAACGCAAAATTCAAAATAAGACCTGTATTGTCTTTCGTCCGTTCGATCGCTTCTTCGATTGCCGTTAGTGTGTGCGCGGGCAGAAACTCCCGCCGCCCCATCATGCGGACCTGGACGTTGTTCTCGATGAGTTCGCCGAGCTCCAAAGCCAAAAACTCTTGCGGAAGCTTCATGATATACTCGACTTCGGATTGTGGCCTTTTCCAGTTTTCCGTGGAGAACGCATACAACGTCAATACTTTGACGCCGATGCGGTCGGCCGCTTTCGTCACGCGTTTGACCGCTTTCATTCCATTATGGTGCCCTGCCACCCGCGGTAATCCGCGTGCTTTCGCCCAACGGCCGTTGCCGTCCATGATGATAGCGATATGCTCCGGCACGTTATCGCCCTCCGGAAGGGCTTCGGACTTCACTTGCGTGTGCCGAATGTCTTCGTCCTTGAAGACGCCGCTCTTCAGCTTGCGGAGCCATCCTCCGATTCCACTCATTGCCGTTCCCCCCAAAGGCGGGCAATCTTACTCCGCCGGTTCAACAAAAGAGAATAAACCCCACCTTTCGGAGGGGTCTTGCGCTCGTGCATTACACTTCCATAATTTCTTTTTCTTTGGAGGCAAGAATTTTGTCCACTTCGGCGACATATTTGTCGGTGATCTTCTGTACGTCTTCCTGGTGGCGGCGGGACTCGTCCTCCGAAATCTCGCCTTTTTCTTTTTTCTTGATCTCGTCGTTCGCGTCGCGCCGAATGTTCCGGATCGCGACTTTCGCTTCCTCGCCAAATTTCTTCGTCGATTTGGCAAGCTCGGCACGTCGCTCTTCCGTCAATGGAGGTACGATCAGGCGAATGATGCTGCCGTCGTTCGCCGGCGTCAGTCCGACATCGGATTTCATGATCGCTTTCTCGATCGCGCCGAGAGCGGTTTTGTCCCATGGTGTAATAATGATCGTCCGAGAGTCCGGCGTGTTGATCGAACCCATCTGGTTAATCGGTGTTGGCGTTCCGTAATAGTCCGCTTGTACGCGGTCCAGCATCGCTGCCGATGCTTTGCCTGCGCGCAGCGTTTGAAGGTCGCGCTTCAGCGCGCCCAGCGCTTTCTCCATCCGTTCTTCTGCGTCTTTCTTGATCGCTTGCGGCATTAGTCTGTGCTCCCCTTTACGATCGTGCCGATCTTCTCGCCCAGGACGGCACGTTTAATATTGCCTTTCTCGGTAATTGCGAATACGAGAAGCGGGATATTGTTGTCCATGCAAAGAGACGATGCGGTAGAGTCCATTACGCCCAAGTTTTTATTCAGGACGTCCATATACGTCAATTGCTCGTATTTCTCTGCCGTTGCGTCTTTGAACGGATCTGCGCTGTAGACGCCGTCGACTTTGTTTTTCGCCATCAGAATGACTTCTGCTTCGATCTCCGCCGCACGAAGCGCAGCCGTCGTATCGGTCGAGAAGAAGGGGTTACCCGTTCCCGCCGCGAAAATAACGACGCGCCCTTTCTCCAAATGGCGAATCGCGCGGCGACGAATGTAAGGCTCGGCAATTTGCTGCATCGCAATCGATGTCTGAACGCGGCTTGGCACGTCCATCTGTTCGAGCGCGTCTTGAAGCGCCAGAGAATTCATGACCGTCGCCAACATGCCCATATAATCGGCCGTCGCGCGGTCGATGCCCTTCTGGCTGCCGGCAATGCCGCGCCAGATGTTGCCGCCGCCGCATACGATCGCCACTTCAACGCCGAGCTCGATCACTTCTTTGATCTGCTCTGCAATCGACAGAATCGTCGATGCGTCGATGCCGTAGCCGTTCGGCCCGGACAACGATTCGCCGCTTACCTTCAATACTACACGTTTATAGACGGGACGTTCCAAATTGTTGTACCTCCAACCGTTCTGATGGTTAAAAAAGAGGGAACACGCCGTGTTCCCAAAAGGGTAAAACCGATCTTATTGTTTAACTTGCGCCATAACTTCTTCGACGAAGTTGTCCACTTTTTTCTCTAGGCCTTCGCCCAGTTCGAAACGCGCGAATCTGCGAATGGAGATTTTCTCGCCGATTGCAGCGATTTTCTCGTTCAACAACATCGTGATCGTTTTATCTTGATCCTTTACGAACACTTGCTCCATGAGGCAGTTTTCCTCATAGAATTTGTTCATGCGGCCTTCGACCATTTTGTCGACGATTTTCTCCGGTTTGCCTTCGTTCAGCGCTTGGTTGCGGAGTATTTCTTTTTCTTTGTCCAGTTCGGCTTGGGATACTTCTTCCCGGCTCAGGAACTTAGGGTTAGCCGCTGCGATCTGCATCGCGATGTCTTTAACGAATGTGCGGAATTGGTCGGTTTTTCCGACGAAGTCCGTTTCGCAGTTGACTTCGACGAGAACGCCGATACGTCCGCCTGCGTGGATGTAGGACTCAACGACGCCTTCAGTAGCGACGCGGTCGCCTTTTTTCGCTGCCGCGGAAAGTCCTTTTTCGCGGAGCAGTTCGGCTGCTTTCGTCAAATCTCCGTTTGCTTCCTCGAGAGCTTTTTTGCAATCCAGCATGCCTGCTCCTGTTCTTTCGCGGAGCGTTTTCACGTCTGCTGCGTTAACTGCCATTCGTATTCCTCCTAATAGTTAAGGCCTTAATCGGCCAGGTATGTTTTCTGGAAAAAAAGGGCGGTGAGAAGACATTCTCTTCTGACCACCCTTTACCGTAAGCTGTATGTGGCGGCGATTAGGCCGTCGTTTCTTCGCCTTGGCGGGACTCGACGATGGCGTCCGCCATTTTTGCCGTCAAGAGCTTAACGGCGCGGATTGCGTCGTCGTTACCCGGGATGACGTAGTCGATTTCGTCCGGATCGCAGTTCGTATCAACGATACCGACGATCGGAATGCCCAATTTGCGCGCTTCCGCAACTGCGATACGCTCTTTGCGCGGATCGATGATGAACAGCGCATCAGGCAGTCTACGCATATTTTTGATGCCGCCGAGGAACTTCTCGAGGCGCTCTTTTTCTTTGCGAAGGATAATAACTTCTTTTTTCGGCAGCACTTCGAAAGTGCCGTCGTTTTCCCATTTGTCCAATTGGTGCAAACGATCCGTACGCTTCTGGATCGTCGAGAAGTTCGTCAACGTACCACCCAACCAACGTTGGTTGATGAAGTATTGACCGGAGCGCTCAGCTTCCTCTTTCACGGAATCTTGCGCTTGTTTTTTCGTGCCGACGAACAGCATCGTGCCGCCGTTTTCAGCCAGTTGGCGAACGAAGTTGTACGCTTCGTCTACCTTCTTAACCGTTTTCTGCAAATCGATAATGTAAATGCCGTTACGTTCAGTAAAGATGTACTTATCCATTTTCGGGTTCCAACGACGTGTTTGGTGACCGAAATGAACACCTGCCTCAAGCAGTTGTTTCATGGAAATGACCGCCATCTTCCTGCACCTCCTAGTGGTTTTTGGTGAATCTCCGCCGCCTTTCGCTTTTCCCGCCAAAGCTCGCCGTCGAACCGGAAAGCACCGTTGTCGGAATTGAAAGACGTGTGTTTTTTACACCGAGAAATACTATACCATATCGCTCTTTATCGCGCAATGGGGCACTACGAAACAACTAAGCTATCTTTTTTTGCGAACGAGTTCTGCGATGATCTGCTCGTATGTCGGCTTACCGGTGAAGATCGCGTTGCCGACATTCATTTTCTTGGCGATCGGACGCGCTTGCTCGATGAAATCTTTGGAGTCGTCCACAATGCCGAGCTTTTGTAAGCTTTCTGCGACTTCGGTCAGCGACATGCCGGCACCGATGTACAACGTTACTTTATCGTTCGATGGCGATACAACCGGCGCATCCGGCTCAGTCGGCACAGAAGCAGATGGCTCAGTCGGCTCGGTCACGGGTGCTACTCCCTTACTTGAACTCGGCGAGGCCGGCGGTTGATCCGATTCTTCGCCCGCTTTTCCCTTGCTCGGCACAGACGACGACACTGCCTCGTCAAGACGCTGCTGCAGTTCCTTGTCGGTCAGCAACAATAGCCCTTGTTCCTTGGCTTGCGCGTCAAGCTGATCACGGGTCATCGCGACGCCTTCTGTCTGCTCCCTGGCCGTATTAATCAACTGTAACATCGATGCGCCGAGCATAATGCCGAGACCGAATCCAATAAGCCAGTTCCGATGTTTACGCATGCAGCTCTTCCTCCCGGCGAGCGAGCTGCAAAATCAATTGCACTTCGCCTTTGTTCATCCCAAACTCTTTGGCGATTTGGTCGACCGACTTGCCATTGTCGTGCATCGAGAACAGCTCCGGGTATCTTCCCCGCAGCGTCGGCGGTACGTTCGGTTCCGCTATTGGCTCTTCTACTTGCTCCTCAGGAGCGCTCGCCGGACTTCCCAACTCAGTCTCCACCGCCAGCACTTGCGCTTCAGGGACACCGGCCGCGGGTTCTATCGCAGGCGAGATAACAAGTTCCTGCACCGGAGCTCCAGCCGTTCGGCGTGCCCACGATTCCATTTGATGCTCGAGATCGACGATCCGCCGGCCGAGCCGCGCCACAGTGTCATCTTGCTCTCTCTTGAATTTCGCTACCGCGTCTACCAGTTCGCGATTTTCGGCTTCTAAATCTTCCAGAAGCTGACTATAAGCTTCTTCGCTTACGAACGACGACTCCTTCTCGCGGTTCGGCGCCTTCGGCATTAGCCACGAATAACCGGCGATCGCCGCTCCGAACAACACGACACTGATCCAAGGACTCACTTGTCCTCCCCTTTCCAGCTTACGCGTCAGCCCATAAAGTCGATATGTTTGCCTTTAAACGGATGCTCCGCCGCTTTGGGCTCGACAGCCTCATTATCTCCGTTTTTTTTGTTCGACTTCGACAATTGCCGGCGATCCCGCTCATGGGGCTGTCGGTCCGAAATCGTTTCATTCGATGCGGATTCCGCCTTGACGCTCCTGTGAGCGTCATGCTCCGCCGCCTTGGCAGCTTGCTGGCCAAGCATCGATTGCTCCGTCGCGGAGCGCAACTGTTGCTGCTGCTGCAAAGGCGACATTTCCATCGCCCGAGGAAGGGAAGCTTGCAAATCGATCGATTTGTAGCTCACGACCATTCACCTCGCTGATCGAATATCGGTTAATACGGAGCCATCATAATTTCGCCTTCGGAAAAACGGAGGGACACGTGCTGGGCAGAATCTTTGATGAATCGCGTATATCTGCCGATCACGATTTTCGTGCCGCCCCACAGCGTATGTACGGCATCTACGCGTGCAGTCGTCGCATCCTCAAGCGTTTTTTCGATTTCGAGAATACGCTCTTTCGCGACTTTCAACTCTTCGGCGACTTGCCGTTTCGTTGACGTCAGCTTCACCCTGAGCGCCAGCTTATCCGCGGTCAGCTGTCCGACTGCAGCCATCTGATCAAGTAGCGATAGCGCTTTCTCGGTCTTGTCCGCACTATCCGCGAGTTGTCTCATCGTCGCTCTGAGATCGTTAAGCTCAAGCCGCAGCTCCGGCCGGACGCCGACTTCGACTACGGTCGCCGTGGACATGGAATTGCCGATCATCCGCGCGGTGACTCGATCTCCCGCCTGAACGATACCACCGACGATGAGCCCTTTTGCTCCCAAGCATTTTACCGCTTTGCCGGCGCGAACGTTAGAGTGCATGATGCTTTGGGAGACGATCACCTCTTCTCCGGCAATCACGTTGCCTTCCTGCACGAAGGAACAACGCACATTTCGACCCGCTTTTACGAATCCTTTGTTGCTTCCGATGATGCCGCCGGATATTTCGATCGAACCGTCCGATTCGACTTCCGCGCCTTCGATACCGCCGGTTACGCGAATGTCGCCGGAAGCTTTCACCCGGAACCCCGTCAATACGTTGCCTCGGACGACCACCGTGCCCACGAAATCGATATTTCCAACTTTGTAGTCGACATCTCCGTTCACTTCGAACACGGGGAAAACGTTCAACTTGTCTTTGTCCGTCTTCGTGACCATGCCATCAATCGCAGCATACAAACCGATTTTCTCCGGGTTCACGACGACGTTTTTGCCAACTTTGAACTGAACGTCCTTGCCCTCTTTAGGCGGAATATCGTCTCCGTTCACCGACTTGCCCGGTATTCCGGGTTGTGCGGGCACGCGTTCGGCGATGAGTTGGCCCGCTTTGACATTAGGCAAGTGCGTAACCTGCTTGTAGTCGACGGTGCCGTCCTCCCGTTCGAGCGGTCGGCGTTCCTCCTCTTCGTCTTGGCCCACGATCACTTTGACGTAACCGTCCACGCCAGGCTGTGGAGGTGTGCCGACCGCGATAAGGTTTTGACTGAAGAAGAAATCTTGCGGCCTCTTCGCGATCAAAGCTACCGTGTCCGATTGAAGGCCGTACTTAACCCCCTGCGATTGAAAAAATTGCTCCAGATCGCGAGAGGTGAGCTTTAGATCGCCTTCAACTTTCTTGAATACGAGAAATGCGTTCAGCTTGTCGTCTGAAATTGCGACTTGCAAGCTTTCCACGAGTGGAAGGTTTTCGCCCGACATTAAAATCACCCCTTTGCTTATCCGTTGTATAGAAGCTGTTCCCTATGTTTCGAGAGCGCACCTCTCAATCTCAGGATCGCCTTTGAATGAAGCTGGGAAATACGCGACGGCGACAAACTCATCACTTCCGCGATTTCGCTTAGAGACAAGTCTTCGTAATAGAACAAGGAAACGACGATTCTTTCTTTGGCCGTCAGCTTCTCAATGCCGATTTTCAAAGATTCTTTCAAATAGGTCTCGTGAACTTTCGATTCGGGATTGATCGCTTTATCGTCGACAAGAAGTGTTAGGCGTGTCTCCGACTCTTCTTCCCGGATCGGATCTTCAAGAGAGAAGACCGCTGCGACGGCGACCTCTTGCAGCATTTGTTGAAATTCCTTGTCGCTTATGTTTAAGTAGTCGCATATTTCGTCATCGGAGGCAGAGCGTAACAGCTGCTGCTCCAATACCGCATAGGCGTCTTCCATTTTTTTCGCTTTGTCACGTACGGAACGCGGCACCCAGTCGCCTTGCCTGAGGCCGTCGATAATGGCGCCGCGAATTCTCCATGAAGCATACGTCTCAAACTGCAGCCCGCGACGATAATCGAATTTCTCGATTGCGTCGATTAAGCCCATCGAGCCGTTGCTGACCAGGTCGTCCTTCCATACGTTTTTCGGCAACCCGGCCGCCATTCGGCTGGACACATAGTCCACGAGCGGCAAATAAAGCTCGATCAGGGTGTTTCTCGCATCCGCATCTTCATGTTCTTTCCACCGTTGCCATACTTCTTGATGGGATAACCGTGAACGCGTTTGATCGGCCATCGCTGCTTCACCTTCCTTATTCGTCCGTCAGACGCCGAATCGCCTGAACCACTTCCTCCGGATTCGGGTTGTCAAGAGAAACTAACCGTTTCGGTTGCAACGGTTGGAACCCGGTTCCGTTATTGCCGGAATCCGTCTTCCCGCCTGCCCATTGCTCTTTCAATAAATCGGTCAACGAATCCCCTTCATCGGGGGTGGACACGTCTACATTCGTTCCTCTCCCGGCCGGTTCGGAGGCAGGCTCCGCATTCTTCTCCAGTCCCGGAGCAGCCGGGCGTATCGCTTGAGGAAGAACAAAACCTACAACAACCGCGATCGCTGTAAAAGCAAGAAAAGCGTATAAGCTTCGTGCCAAAGTCGTTCCGAACGGGTTGTTCGGCAGCGAGAACATAAAAGTGAGCAAAGCGCCGAACGCGCCGAAGCCGAGGATGAACCGCCAGGAACGTTTCATTTCAAATCTCCTTTACTCCGTACTGCACGCTCCGGATCGTGAAGATGCCCGATTCGGTGCTAAGTTCGACCGTTCTTCCGTAATTGCCGCCCGTATCTTCCGAGGTTAAGGAGATGGCGTAGCGGGCGAGCATTTGTTTCGTCGCTTCGACGTTGCGTGGACCGATTCTCATCGAATCCCCTCCGCCCATAAACGCAAACATTTGCGCCCCTCCCGCCATTTTGGCGACTAGCCTCCCGGCCGAAACTCCTTTTTTCTTAAGCCGCTCAAGCAGTTCAGGCACGGCTGTATCGGCGTATTTGGCAATATTCAGTTGCCCTTCCCTCGCGATGTCCGACGACGGGAGCATAATATGGGCCATGCCCCCGATCTTCAAGACGGGATCATATAACGTAAGACCGACGCAAGAGCCGAGTCCTGTCGTCTTGATCACCGCTCCCCTTTCCGCAATGTTCAAGTCGGCCATTCCGACTTTGATCAATGAACCTTCGGTCATTAGAGCGGCACTCCCAACGCGCGGAACAGCTTGTCGAAAGATTCCGGATCCGGAATGAGGAAAAATTGTCCGTCCGCTTCCTGCTGTCCTTCCAAAAAAGTCGTATCGATCAAAAGCGCGTCGTCGCCCATCGTGCCGAACTGAAGCAGACCGTAGCTGAGAATGGCGCCCGCCATGTCGACCGCCAAGGAAGGGACGGTAGGAGACATGTTTAGTCCAGTGAAATCTGCGAGAGACGATAAGTAAGACCCCGCCAAAATATTTCCGATTTCGTTTAATGCCGAAAGTTCCAGCTCGCTGTACATGTCGTCTTCAGCTGCAGCGAAACCAAGCAAATCCTGCAAAATTCTTCTGGCAGGTTCCCGATTAATAATGAAAAACATATTGCCGGGAGCGTCGCCTTCCACCCTAAGGAAAATCGCAATAACGACCGCTTCGCTGCCGCCGACCCGGTCTGCAATCGCTTCGAAAGGAAGCAGGCTGACCGTCGGAACGGCCATGTCGACCGGTTTGTTAAGCAACGTCGACAGCGCCGTCGCGGCATTGCCCGCGCCGATGTTCCCGACTTCCCTGAGCACATCCATCTTGAAGTCTGCGTCGTTCTTAAAAAGGCTCACCGGTTACTCCCCTATTTGTTCTAGCTGAATGATTTCACTGCGGTTGAGCACTTCGATCAAGTTCAACAGAATAAGCAGTCGGCTTTCTCCGATTTTGGCAACGCCGCTAATGTATTTCGCCTTAATGCCGCCAACGACTTCAGGCGGATTCTCGATCGTATCGCTCATGACATCCAAGACGTCATTCGCGGAATCGACGATAAAGCCGACTTCCAAATCGTTCGCGGCAACGATAATAATCCGCGAGTTTTCCGTAAACTCCGTTTCTGTCAGTCCGAACCGGCCGCGTAGGTCGATGACCGGAATGACGACTCCGCGCAAGTTCACAACGCCTTTAACGAAAGCTGGCGTCTTCGGCACCCGCGTAATCGGCATCATGCGTTCGATCGTACGGACTTTGTCCACTTCGATCCCGTACTCCTCGTGCGCCAGCGTAAACACGATGACTTTCAATTCCTCAGCCATGAATGAATTCCTCCTCGAAAGTCCGGTCTATTATTTGATCAATGCGTTCGGATCGATAATAAGCGCTACTTGCCCGTCGCCGAGAATCGTAGCTCCCGACACGACGCCCAGGCTGCCTGCCAAATATTTGCCAAGCGGCTTGAGCACGATTTCGTTCTGCCCGATGAACTCTTCGACCAGCACCGCCGCCAGCTTGTCTCCTTTGCGAACGATCAGCATTTCGGTTTCCGTCTCGTCGTCGTCGCGATAATCCGGAGAATCTACCAAATCTGCAAGCGAGAGAACCGGCACGATGCTTTGACGGTATTCGATAATCCGGTTACCGTGCAACATGCGGATATCCGAACGTTTGACCGCACCGGTTTCCACGATTGACGAAAGCGGGAATGCATACTTCTCGCCGCCGAGCTTAACGAGCATCGCTGCAATAATCGACAACGTAAGCGGCAATTGAATGGAAAACTTCGTTCCGGCTCCTAGAGTCGATGTAACCGATACGTGCCCGCCGAGCGCTGCGATCTTCGATTTGACGACGTCTAAGCCGACGCCCCTGCCGGAAATATCCGAAATTTTGTCTGCCGTACTGAAGCCAGCGGCGAAAATAAGCATGTTGATTTCGTCATCGCCCAGTTTCTTCGCTTCTTCCGGTGTCACAACGCCGCGTTTGATCGCCGTCTCGAGTACTTTCGGTCGGTTGATCCCTTTACCGTCCTCTTCGATCTCGATGAACACGTGATTGCCGCTATGATACGCTCGCAATATCACCGTTCCAACTTCCGGTTTGCCAAGCTGCGTCCGTTCGGCGAAAGGTTCAATGCCGTGGTCGACCGCGTTGCGGATCAGATGGACGAGCGGGTCGCCGATTTCGTCGATAACCGTTCTGTCGAGCTCTGTTTCGGCGCCGACAATTACGAGATCGACCTTTTTGTCAAGCGACTTCGCCAAGTCTCGAACCATACGAGGGAATCGGTTAAAGACGCTCTCGACCGGAACCATCCGCAGCTTCAGGACGATGTTTTGCAAATCCGCGCTGACGCGCGCCATATGCTCCACCGTCTCTGTCAAATCGTTGCGACGAACTTCCGAAGCGAGCTGCTCGAGCCGAACTCGGTCGATCAGCAACTCGCTGAACAAGTTCATGAGCGTGTCCAGCCGATCAATATCGACGCGGATCGTGCGCGGAGCATTGCTGCCGCCGGAAGCAGCGGGAGCGGCTGCAGGAGCTCGGGCAGGCGCCGGGGCGGCGGAAGAAGCGGCGGCAACAGGCGCCTGGTCTGCGGTCGCTGTTGCGGCGACTTCTTGGGCTGCGGGCGATGCCGCGTTACCGTTATGCTGAGCGTTGGTTAATTCGGCGAGCGAGTCGCGATCGACGGCGGTGAACGTCGCCGACTCAATCTCCGATACCCGAGACACTTGATCGCGGATCGAAGCATCGTCCTCTTTCGTTATGTAATACACAGAGAAGCCCCGATCGAACTGCTCTTGCTCGATTTCTTGAACGGACGGGAAAGACTTAACGACTTCGCCGTTGCGTTCCAACACATCGAACACCATGTACGCACGTGCCGCTTTGAGCAAGCAATCCTCTCGCACGATCACTTCGATATAAAATGCTTTGTGTCCGGCTTCGATCGACTGGTTCAAGACGGACATCTGGTACTGGTCAAGCGTGAGCGATGCGGACAACGTCGGAGCTTTTGCTGCCGGGGCCGTTGTGTTCGTGCCCGCCGCTGCTCCGCCAACATCGCCTTTGACGATACCCTTCAGCCGCTGCACAAGCTCCTCGACGTCCCCTTTACCGGTTCCGCCGCCTACGATGTCTTGCACCATCGCTTCCAAAGCATCCAAACATTTGAATAACGTATCGAAAATATGACCGTTCATTTGAAGTTTGCCGTTGCGAACAAGATCCAGCACGTTTTCCATGTCGTGCGTCAGCGCGGCTAAGTCTTCGAATCCCATCGTTGCAGACATTCCCTTTAACGTATGCGCAGACCGGAAAATCACTTGAACGATGCTGATATCCTCCGGCTGCTGCTCGAGCCGAAGCATATTTTCGTTCAGCGATTGCAGGTGATCGTTAGATTCGTCGATAAAAATGGACATGTATTGATTCATTTCCACTGGCCGGACACCTCCTCGTAGGCTGAACTAACGCGAGTCATTTAGGCTTTGCGGTTATTCACTTCCCGGACGAGCGCCGGGGCTATGCTTTGTAACGGAAGCACTTGGGACGCTGCGCCAAGCTCGACCGCCGAGCGAGGCATGCCGTATACGACGCAAGTCTGATCCGATTCCGCGATTGTCGTCGGCGCGCCATCGTCCCGAAGAGCTTTCATGCCTTTCGCTCCGTCGCTTCCCATCCCAGTCATGAGAACAATGTGCCTCTTCAATTGCTTCTGTCCGATCAGCGATTCGAACAATACGTCGACGGAAGGCATATGCCCGCTTCTTGGCCCTTCTTCCGACAGCCGAATTTTATATTTGCCCGAGGCGTCTTTAGCAAGCGACATATGTTTGCCGCCGGGAGCGATATATGCGGTCGCCGTCTCCACAGCCTCCCCGTCCGACGCCTCCCGAACGTGAATGTCGCAAAATTGATCCAGACGTTGGGCGAGCGAATGCGTGAATTTCGGCGGCATATGCTGCACGACCAGAATCGGCGCTGGGAAATCCGCAGGAATACCGGTCAGCACTTCATGAAGCGCCCTCGGCCCCCCTGTAGAAGTGCCGATCGCGACCAACTGCGTAAACGTCCCCGAGGGCTTCGGAGCCGGCGGCTGCGCGGCGACGGGCGGTGGCGATTTCGGCGTTTCGGAAAGTGGACGAGTCGCTTTCTTATCTCCGGTCGGCAATGCCGAAACGGCGGCTGGTTTCACAGGTTTCGCCGGCTTCGCCTCCATTGGCTCCTTCGGTTTGGTAATTCCTATCGTCGGCAGCGACTTCGAATGCCCGACTAGCGGAACAACCGAAGCGCTTGCTTTATTATCAGCAGCCGACGGTGAGGCTTGGGCTGCGGACTTCCGCTCTTCCGGTTTGGTGCTCCTCGCATTCGTCGACTCCGCTTTAGGCTCCAACGCCCGGCCGGACGCGCTTACCGAGGACACCCCGGCTTCGGCTGAGTTTCCGGCATTTGCGGGTTCGGCAGCCGGTGAGACGGCTGGCCTAGCCTTGCCAAGCAAACGATTCGGATGGTCAGGTTTCGCCGGCTTTCTATCGGATTCCATCCCGCGCCGTGAAGGCGACTCCGCCGCTGCAGGCTGTACGACAGGGCCATCCTGGCTTGCTGTCTTTTCCACGAAAGCCGTATGAACTTGATACGTCTTTCGCCCCATTGTCTCTAGCGCGATGTGAAGCTTCTCGAGCAATTGCTCCCTTACCTGATGGATATCAAGCCTAACGGCTCCGTCCGGCTTTCGCACGAAATCGACGGCCCCGTATTGTAGCGCCTTGATCGTGTCTCTCGTGCCATTGTCCGTAACGGCAGACAACATAATAACGGGTGTCGCTCTCGCTTCCATTATCCGCTGAAGCGCTTCAATCCCGTTCATATGCGGCATTTCCAAATCCATCGTGATAATATCGGGTTCCAGTTCAAGCGCCAGCTTTACGGCTTCTTGGCCGTTCGATGCCGTTGCCAGTACGGTGAAAGCTTCGTCTGCATCGATGACGTCGCTGAACACTTTTCGCATAAATGGGGAATCGTCAACAATCAACACTTTATATTCCGGCATTTTACGCCCCTCCCGTATAATCTAGTTGGTTGGTCTCGCTGTCGTTCGTGATGCGGCCGAGATGCCTGTGAACTAACTCCACAATTTTTTCATCCTGTTCAGGAACCCGGATAAGCCTTTCGGCTTCTGTTCCCTTTCTTCAAGCAGGAAACGAGATGCGATTCTGTCGATTCCTTTCGCCGCCTCGCTGTCGGGGAAAGCGACTGCCAACGGCGTTTGGCGTTTGACGGCTTTCATGACGTTCGCATCGTCGGGAATGTAACCAAGAACAGGGATGTCCAATCCTAAATACTTGTCGGCGACTTGACGGAAGTTGTCCGCCGTCTGCCTCCCCTCTCGTTCGTCTGCCACCCGATTCACGATGAGCTTGAACGCTGGCTCATGTCCCATCGTCTTCAACATCTTCACAAGCGCGTAGGCGTCCGTGATCGCAGTCGGCTCAGGTGTCGTGACGACGATCGTCTCTTCGGAAGCTGCGATGAATTTCACTGTTTCCTTCGACAATCCGGCGCCCGTGTCGAACAGAATAAAGTCGACGTGACCGTGAAGCTTGCCGATCTGTTCCGAGAAATATTCGAGCTGTTCGTCGCTCAAGCGAACAAGATCCTGGAATCCGGAGCCGCCAGCGATAAATTGCAATCCCCCAGGACCGATCTGGATAATTTCCCAGATCGACTTCTCGCCTTTCAGCAAGTGGATCAAATTGTATTTCGCCGGGGTTCCCAGCAATACGTCGATGTTTGCGAAGCTGACATCCGCATCGAATACGAGTACGCTATGTCCCCGGTTCTGAAGCGCCATCGCGAAGTTCAGGCTAAAGTTTGACTTCCCAACGCCGCCCTTGCCGCTCGTGACGGTTATAATCCTCGTCGTCCTTGCTGAACGGGAATCCTTCGAGTGCACGAGATGTCGGAGTGCTTGCGCTTGGTCAATCATCGCCCGGTTCCCCCAGAAGTCGGTTTACGATGGCTTCCGGTTCGAACGACCGAATATCATCTGGCACTGCTTGACCGCAAGTATAATAGGAGATCGTCAAGTCGAATTCCATGGCCAAGTTCACGATAGCCCCGTAAGAATCCGTCTCGTCGAATTTAGTGAGCAACAGTTGTTTGACGCCGTATTTTATAAATTGCGAAGCGACCAGTTTCATATCCGAGTATTTATGGGTCATGCTAAGCACGAGAACCGTTTCCGTTTGATCGGCTGGAGACAGCAGACTGTTCACTTCGGAGACAAAAAGTTCGTTTCGGTAATTCCGCCCCGCCGTATCCATAAACAGCAGGTCTCTGTCGGCGAGTTTCGAATAAGCCCGCGCTAATTCTCCCGGAGAGAACACGACTTCCAAAGGCAAGTTCAAAATGTCCGCATACGTTCTCAGTTGATCAACTGCCGCGATTCTGTACGTATCCGCCGTAATAAAACCAACGTTCCTTCGACGGACAAAAGCTTGCTCGGCCGCCAATTTCGCGATTGTTGTTGTCTTGCCGACACCTGTCGGGCCTACGAAATGTACGACCCGCGTTTGCTCGTCGATGCCGCCGCCTTTTATCCCTCCAACCCAGGAGATCAACACTTGCCGGGCGGCTTCGTAAGCGGCCGCGTTGCCAGCTTCCCCGGTCTCGCTTAGTTTGGCATTCGTCTCTTCTGCGAACTGCTCTACGAGGGAAGGTTCCACGCCTTGCTCGGCGAGTCTTCGACTCCACTTCATCACAGATGCTGGCATCGTTCGGAACGTTTGCTGCTTCGTCAGCTTTGCCATCATCTCTTTCATAGAGCGAAGCTCCAGCAATAGCGAATCCGACTCGGCGGAATGGTGAGGTGTCGAATCGGTCGACGCCTTCGCCACTTCTAGCTCAGGCTCTCGCTCTTTCGTTGCGATCGCCTGGGCGATGACGTTCGCGATCGATTCGGCCCGACTCGCGGGCGACTCCTCTCTTGCCCGCTCAGCAACAGGTGCCGCGGGAAGCGGATTGGCGCTTCTACCGCTGTCGGAGAATGGCGCCTTTACGTAGCGATCGCGAATAGCGCTTGGCGGCAGCATCGGCGACGCAGCCGGCTCGAGATCCGGCTGCGATTCCTGCGACACGGCCACCTCTTTTTTTAGCGCTGGCGAAAGCGTAAACGCGGGTTTTCTCGGAGCCGGTTTTTTCGCCGATTCGTCGACCGCCGCGAGCACTTCCACCTTTTTCTTGCGGAACATGCCAAGAAATCCGCCTACGCGGATTTCTTTCGTATTCAGGATAACCGCATCGGAACCGAGCTCAGCTCGTATTTGCTGCACCGCTTCGGGCAATTGATCCACGATATATCGTTTTACCTTCATGCACTCACCACCCCGACGCTTTGGACTTCGATGCTAGGCTCGAGCTCGCTGTACGAAATGACAGGCACGTCTTGCAAACTTCTTTCAAGCAACTGGCGCAAATACATCCGAATCGTCGGAGAAGTGAGAACGATCGGCTGCTGACCGGTTTGCACTAGCCGGTTTACCTGCTCCGTCACGCGCTGATAGATGCTTTGAGAGGAAGCCGGATCCATCGCGAGGTAACTTCCGTGATCGGATTGCTGCACGGCTTCCGCGATTTTCTTCTCGACGGCCGGGCTAAGCGTAATGACTTTAAGCGGCTCTTCCGAGTTCGCGTATTGCTGGGAAATTTGACGCGACAGACTCTGCCTGACATATTCCGTAAGAACGTCCGGATCTTTCGTGAACTTGCCGTAATCCGCAAGCGTCTCGAATATCGTAACCAAGTCGCGAATCGAAATTTTTTCTTTCAACAGCTTGGAGAGCACTTTCTGGATGTCTCCAACGCCAACGATCGACGGAATGAGTTCCTCGACAAGCGCGGGGTATGTTTCTTTGACACTGTCGATTAGTGCTTTCGTTTCTTGCCGTCCGATCAGTTCGTGCGCATATTTCTTGATCACTTCCGTCAAGTGCGTGGCAACGACCGACGGAGGATCGACGACCGTATACCCGGCCATTTCCGCACGTTCTTTCGTCGCTTCGTCGATCCAGAGCGCCGGCAAACCAAATGCCGGCTCCTGAGTTTCGATACCCGTAACGGAATCGTCGTCGAAACCGGGGCTCATCGCCAAATAGTGATGTATTAACAATTCGCCGCGCGCTACCGTATTTCCTTTCATTTTGATGACGTATTCGTTCGGTTTTAGTTGAATATTGTCGCGAATTCGGATAACCGGTACGATCAGGCCCATTTCCAAGGCGCATTGCCGTCGAATCATAATAATTCTGTCGAGAAGATCCCCGCCCTGCTGCGTATCCGCAAGGGGAATGAGACCGTAACCGAACTCGAACTCGATCGGATCGACTTGCAGCAAGCTGATAACGCTTTCCGGGCTCCGAACTTCCTCGATCTGTTTCTCTTCGACGAGAAGCTCTTCTTCTTGCTGCTTCCGATTCAAGTTCCGCTGCAGGCGATAACCGGCTACGGCTAACACGACTGCGTAAGGCAGCGTCGAAATGAGCGGAATCGGCGTTGCAAAACCGAGCAGCGTAACGGTGCCGGCGACGATATAAAGCAGCTTCGGATAACGCAGCAATTGCTGGCTCAGATCGTCCGCCATATTGCCGTCGGATGCCGCTCTCGTGACGATAATACCCGCCGCCGTGCTGATGAGCAACGCCGGAATTTGGCTGACGAGGCCGTCGCCGATCGACAGGATCGAATATTTTTCGATCGATTCCATTGCCGAGAAACCATGGAAAGCCATACCGACAATAAAGCCGGCGATCAAGTTAATGACCACGATAATGATGGAAGCGATCGCGTCCCCTTTAACGAATTTGCTTGCACCGTCCATCGAACCGTAGAAATCGGCTTCCTTCTCAATCTTCTCACGACGTTCGCGCGCTTGCTGCTCGTTGATCATCCCCGCGTTCAAATCGGCATCGATGCTCATCTGTTTGCCCGGCATCGCGTCGAGCGTAAATCTCGCGCCGACTTCGGCTACGCGCTCCGAACCTTTCGTAATGACGATAAACTGTACAACGACCAAAATAAGAAACACGACGAATCCGATGGCGATCTCTCCGTTTGCAACGAAACGTCCGAACGTCTCGACGACGTGTCCGGCATCCGCTTTGGAAAGAATAAGTCTCGTTGTGGAGACGTTCAACGCCAATCGGAAAATCGTCGTGATCAGGAGCAATGTCGGGAATATTGAGAAATGCAACGCATCTTTCGTGTTCATCGCGATCAGCAAAATCATGATGGCGACTGAAATATTAATAATGAGCAATATATCGAGTAGCCCTTTGGGAATCGGAACGACCATCATCAGGACGATGCCGATGACACCGACCAAAATGCTTAAGTCCCGGATTTTCATAAGCCGTCCCTCCCCATCTTTCGTTATCTCCGGCCTTTAAGCCGATATACGTATGCCAGCACTTCCGCAACCGTCTGAAAGAGATCGCCGGGAACGCTTTCCCCGATGTCGGTTCTTTCATACAACGCACGGGCGAGCGGCTTGTTTTCCATCGTAATGACGTCGTTCTGCTTCGCGATTTCCCGAATGCGCAGCGCCAAATAATCTTGCCCTTTGGCGATTACGGTCGGAGCGTCCATCTTCGAAGCATCGTATTTGAGCGCGACGGCGAAGTGCGTCGGGTTCGTAATGACGACGTCGGCTTTCGGCACTTCCTGCATCATACGCATAAGCGCCAATCGCCTCTGACGCTCCTTGATCTTTCCTTTGATCAGCGGATCGCCTTCCTGGTTCTTGAACTCATCCTTAATATCTTGCTTACTCATTCTCAAGTTTTTTTCGTATTCGTACTTCTGGTACATATAGTCGCCGATTGCAAGCACGAACAACAGCGACGCGACGAAAATGCCGAGTTTAATCGTCAGATTGCCGACGAAAGAGAAAATGTCTTGAACAGGCATATTGGCGAGCTTCAAGAAATTGCTCCGCTCGGACCATAAAATCGTATACACGATTAAGCCGACGGTCAAAAGCTTAAGCATACTTTTTGAGAACTCGACCAATGAGCGAAGTCCGAATAAATTTTTCGCGCCCGACAACGGATTTAACTTGTTAAACTTCGGTCGGATCGGCTCGAGTGTAAATAACCATCCAATTTGTACATAGTTGCTGCCGAATGCGATCAGGATAACAACGGCAAAAATCGGCGCCAGCACAAGCAGTATTTGAATGACGAAACTTCCCAACAGCTTCAGCGTGTTCTCCGCCGTCACTTCCATATTTAACCGGTGCAACAGCACATCGCTGAACAACGTCATAATTTGCTTTTGCATGAACGGCCCCAACATGATCAAACAGCAAATGCCGGCAAGCAAAATAAGCGAACTGGCGATTTCCGGGCTTTTGGCAACCTGACCTTTTTGACGGCTGTCCTGACGCTTTTTGGACGTCGCCTTCTCTGTCTTCTCGCCCGCGAACAACTGCAGGTCCATTCTCAGCCGATAACGGGACATGACGCCTTCTCCTTTATCGCGCCTTCGTTCAGGAGGTTGATTTCATAATAACGAACAACTTCTCCAGCGCTTTGAACATATGGTCGAATACGAGCTGGAACAGAACGCTGAACCCCGGCAACAGCAATACGAGCATCGCAAGTCCGATCAAAATTTTCACCGGAACACCGATGACGAAGACGTTGTACTGGGGAGCCGTCCGTGCAAGCAAAGCCAAACCGAAATCCGTTAATAACATGCTGACGACGATCGGGGCGGCAATTTGCAGGCTAAGCATAAACGTGTCCGTAAACGTGCGCGTCAGAAACTCTGTAATGTTGCCACCGTAATAAATGGCGAACAATTGGTTGTCGAGAGGCAGCCATTTGTAACTGTCCATAATCGCCGTTAACAAGTAATGATGACCGTTCAACGACAAAAACACGAGCATCATAAGCATGTACTTCAAGTTGCCCAGCATCGGCGCGGATACACCGGTAATTGGGTCGACGATGTTCGCAATGCCGAATCCCATCTGCATATCCATCAACGCACCGGATGTTTGGACGACCGTAAAAAAAATGTAGGACGTGTAGCCGATAATGAGACCGGCGAACACTTCTCTCACGATTGCTAGTATGTAGGTCGCGTCGGCTGTCACTTTCGTATCGAAGCCAATGGTCAGAAAAACGATGAGCGATACGAAAAACGCCAGACCGATTTTGATCATTGCAGGAAACGTGCGGGACGAAAAAATCGGCGCCACTACAAAAAACGATGAAATCCGACAAAAAACAAGCAGAAAGGCAGGAAACAGATCCGTTATTTGCGCCATTGTCATCACCGAATGTAACTCGAAAGATTGCCGAGCAACTGGCTTGTGAAGTCGATCATCATGTTCAAAATCCATGGACCGAACAACAGCAAGGCAACGAATACGGCGACGATTTTCGGAATAAATGCAAGAGTCTGCTCCTGAATTTGAGTTGTTGCTTGGAAAATACTAACGAGAAGGCCGACGATCAAGCCGATGCCAAGCATCGGCGCGCTGACCTTTAGAACCAGATACATAGCCTGACCCGCCAGGCCGATGACGAATTCGGCGCTCATGCGTTCCCTCCTACGTTACGATTGCGCGTTCCTTCAAGTGCTGAAGCTGGTCAACAGAGATTTCACGACAAGGTACCAACCGTCGACGAGCACGAACAGCAAGATCTTGAACGGCAGCGAAATCATTACGGGCGGCAGCATCATCATACCCATCGCCATGAGCGTACTTGCGACAACCATATCAATGACTAGAAACGGTATAAAGATCATGAATCCCATTTGGAACGCCGTTTTTAATTCGCTGATGGCGTAGGCCGGAACTAGCACCGTAATAGGAATGTCTTTGTACGTTTCCGGCTTTTCTGTTTTCGTATAGTTCATGAACAGCAACAGGTCTTTAGGCCGGGTATGCTTGTACATAAACTCCTTCATCGGAATCGAAGCTTTCTGCAGCGCTTCCGTCTGAGTGATCTTATTCGCCAAGTACGGTTTCAAAGCCGTCTCGTTCACTTGGGAGAACGTAGGCGCCATGACGAACATCGTCATAAACAGCGCTAAACCAATCAATACTTGGTTCGGGGGCATTTGTTGCGTGCCGAGCGACGTGCGAACGAAGCCGAGTACGATAACGATCCTTGTAAAGCTGGTCATGAGAACGAGAATGGCAGGTGCCAGACTCAATATCGTGATCAGGAGCAGCAGCGATAACGCTGACGCGCCTACCGGTTCGCTTCCGTCTCCCAATGTCACGCCTACGATCGGTTCGGCATACGCGGACGCTTGAAAAGCGAGAAATAACGCTTGAAGCGCAACAAAGCTGTAAATCAATTTTTTTCTCATGGCTTTTCTGACCGATCTTCGGATCGACCGTCCTCCATCAATTGCTCCACCCGCTGTCTTCTCTCGGAAAGCTGGCGAAGCCTGGCTTCGAGCGTTTGCTCGAAAACCCCGTCGCCGCGAGTTTTCGCGGCGTCGTTCGCCTCTTCCTGCGGCCGGTTGCGCCCTGCCCATTGGCGAAGCCACTCAGGCAGTGAAGCTCCCGTATTCGCGGAAACGGCCTCATGCTCAGCCAAGAGCGCGGCAACCATTTCGGGGTCCGTGATCGATTCAAGCAGCGTAACGTTCTCGCCAACGCCAAGCACGTAGATTCGGCCATTCCATTCTACGATCTGCATCGACTTGTTCGTGCCAAGCGGAAATCCGCCGAGCGATCGAAGAGCCCGATTCATTCCCCAACCGCGATTGCGTTTGGCGAAAAACCGCAGAAGCAGCACAATTAACGCGATAATAACGCCGAGCACGAACAATACCCATATCAAATCCCAAGCCGAGTAGTCTCCGTTATATTGGATTTCCTCGGCCAACCCGAAAGTACGCATGAATGCCTCAACGCTCCTTGCCGTATGTTACCCGAGGGTTTTCTTGATCGCTTCGATGACGCGGTCGGCTTGGAAAGGCTTAACGATAAAGTCTTTCGCGCCCGCTTGAATAGCGTCGATAACCATCGCTTGTTGGCCCATTGCGGAGCACATGATCACTTTCGCGTTGGAATCGAGCTTGCGAATTTCCTTAAGCGCCGTAATGCCATCCATTTCCGGCATTGTAATGTCCATCGTGATGAGGTCCGGTTGCAAATCCTTATATTTTTCGATTGCTTGCGAACCGTCTTGCGCCTCTCCGACTACCTCGTACCCATTTTTCGTCAAAATGTCTCTGATCATCATGCGCATGAAAGCTGCGTCGTCTACGATGAGTATGCGGTTTGCCATTTCAATTTCCTCCCGGTAAGCTTATTGGATTTTTTGTACCCGATCCCACTGGCTAACGATGTCGGTCACGCGTACACCGAAGTTCTCGTCGATGACGACGACCTCGCCCTTGGCAATCAATTTGTTATTCACTAAGATGTCTACAGGCTCGCCTGCCAGCTTGTCCAACTCGATGATCGAACCTTGGGACAGCTCCAAAATATCCTTGATTTGTTTTTGGGTACGGCCTAATTCTACCGTGACCTTGAGAGGAATGTCGAGCAATAGATTTAGATTCGTCTCATCGCCTTGCGGAAAGCCCGAACCTTGAAAGTTAGCAAATTGAACGGGATTCACGTTTACGTTCCGGTTTACGCCTCCAAGCGTTTGCGGATGGGACGGCATTGGAGCCGGATAATTCGGCTGCGGCGCGGCCATCGGAGGCGCTTGATGGACGGGCGGCGGCGCCGCGTGAGTCGCTTGCGGCGGCTGTGGGGCCGGTGCCGCGGGTGCTGGTGCCGGTGTCGGATCTGGAGCAGATGTTCCTCCCATCAAGGAGTTCACCAACTCTTTCGCGAACGGTACAGCGAGCAATTGCATAATCGACGAATCGATCAAATCTCCAATTTTCAGTCGGAAGGAAATCTTGACAAAAAAATCTTCGGTCGGCAAATTGCTAACGCCTGCATTATTGGGAACGTCCATAATGTCGATACCCGGAGGCGAAATGTTGACCATCCGGTTAAAGATCGTCGACATCGATGTCGCCGACGAGCCCATCATTTGGTTCATTGCTTCCTGGACGGCGCTAATATGTATTTCGTTTAGTTCTTCTGAAGTGACGTTGCCTTCTCCTCCGAGCATCAAATCCGCGATCACTTGCGCGTCGTGGGACTTGATCACCAAGGAGTTAATCCCTTCGAAACCGTCGACATAGCTGACATGCACCGCAACATGCGGCTTCGGAAACTCGTGCTCGAATTGATCGCGAGCGATGATCGATACCGTCGGTGTCGTAATATCGACTTTTTTACCTAGCAGCGTAGACAACGCGGTCGCAGCGCTTCCGAAAGTGATATTGCCGATTTCGCCGAGCGCGTCTTGCTCAAGCGGCGTCAAGAAGTCGTCGATCGTCTTGGCGCCGCCGGAAGCCGAATCGGACCCGCTGTCCCCGTCGGATGACTGCCGCAGCAACGCGTCAATTTCTTCTTGGGATAAATAGTCTTTACTCGTCATTGCTTTCATCCACCCCTTCGCTGACGATCTCCTCGATCTGGATCGCCAATTTGTCTCGTACAGTACCGGGGCTGGCGATGAACTTCACTTTCTCCCCGACTTTAACTTCCAATCCCTCGCCCGTCGGCTTCTGCAAAGCGATAACGTCGCCTACCGCAAGACTCAGAAACTCTCTAATAGAAATCTGGGACATTCCGAGTTCCGCAATAATCGGCAACTTCGCTTTGTTTAACCTTTGTTCGAGTATGTGCTGCTCCTCAGGAGCCCTCGTTTTCTTCTGCGACACGAACCAGTGGTGAACCGATAGCTTCGGCATCACCGGCTCGATGACGACGTGGGGAATACAAAGGTTGATCATTCCGGTCGTCTCGCCGATCTTCGTGCTGAGCGAGATGAGTGCAATCGTCTCGTTCGGCGATGCGATCTGCATGAACTGAGGATTCGTCTCCAGCCCTTCAAGCCGCGGCTGAATATCAAGAACCGTTCTCCAAGCTTCCTGAAGACTTTCCAACGCACGGCTGAAAATTTTCTCCATAATAATCGTTTCGATTTCCGTCAAGCTGCCGATTTTACCCGGCGCGCTCCCGCCGCCGCCGAGCATTCTATCCAGCATGGCGAAGGCGACGTTCGGATGGACCTCCAGCACCATTCGTCCTTCCAGCGGCTCGGCCTCGAAGATGTTCAGAATCGTCATCTTGGGGATCGAGCGAATAAATTCGTCGTACGGCAATTGCTCGACTTGCACGACGCTTATTTGGACGAACGTTCGAAGCTGTGCGGAGAAATAAGTCGTTAAAAATCGTGCGAAGTTTTCGTGAATCCGGGTTAAGCTGCGAATGTGATCCTTCGAAAAACGTGTCGCCCGCTTGAAATCGTAAGCGCGCACTTTTTTCTGCGTATCCTCTTTCTTTAGCTCTTCCGCATCCATTTCTCCCGACGAGAGCGCCGCGAGCAACGCGTCAATCTCGTTCTGCGAAAGTACGTCTACCAAATCTCTCACCCCTTTCTCAGGCCATGATCGGGTCGCAGGTTATACGGTCATCATAATGAAATCTTTAATATTGATTTGAAGCAGATTGCCCGTGGTCAGCGTCTTGTTAATCGTGTTGATCAGCCCCGCGGTCAACTGGTCTTTGCCTTTCGTACCGTTCATATCTGCCGGAGTCATTACCCACAGTGCGCGGTTAATGAGCGGCCTGATTTGGTTTTCTTTAATTTTGTCGAACTCTTCTTTCGCTTTCTCGTCGTCGAATTCGAACGAGAAGCTGATTTGGACGACGTAATCCGTATCGGCCAAGTTCGTTTTGATATCGGTTAATTCGGATGTCACTTTCACCAATTCATCCGCAGATCTCGGCTCAGGTTGAACGCTGCTCGTCGCTTCCTTGGCAGCCTGATCAGGGTCCGCAGACTTCTTGTCCCCGAACATGTTATTCCAGAAGTAGAACGTAACAACGACAATTAACGTGATCGCCAGTAAAAGCGAAACGAGCCATGGCAACAATCTTCTCATGACGAAGCTCCCTCCGATTGCGCGTCTACGGGCCGGGTAACGGCCGCGAGAACGCCGATGCTGCGTAAATAATGCCGGATCGACCGGATTACATCCGAAGAATTTTCGAGAACGATGTATTTCTTTCCTGTCGTTAGCGTGACGATCGTGTCCGGCGTGTCTTCCACCGTCTCGATCAATAAAGCGTTGACGAAAAACTTGCTGCCGTTCAAACGGGTCACTTGGATCATTGCTTGGTCCTCCGGAAGCCGCCGGGGGGGAAGGTTATGCAGCCATCCTCCCCCAGCAGTCTTTCAATTACCGTTTCAAGTTAACGATTTCTTGCAATATTTCGTCGGACGTCGTAATAATTCTCGAGTTAGCCTGGAAACCACGCTGCGCGACAATCATTTCCGTGAACTCGTTCGTCAGGTCTACGTTCGACATTTCAAGTTGGCCGGAGATGATCGAACCCGTCCCGGTTTCTGCGTTCGCCGCTTCCCCGATCGTCAGTTCGCCTCCTGGGTTCGCGTTCGGCGTCATTCGGTACAAGCTGCCTCCGACCTTCTCCAAACCGCCCGGGTTCACGACTTTCGCTACACCAATTTTGAAATCTGTCGCTGTCGCCAAACCGTCTTGGTCAATAGAGATGATCGTACCGTCCTGTGAGATCGAGAAAGCCGTTACTGTCTCGTCGAGAACGATCGGTGCGCCCTCGGAAGAAAGCACGAACATACCGTCGGAATTCACGAGCTGGCGGTTCGCATCAAGCGTGAAATTGCCCGCACGGGTCAAATATTGCGGTCCGCCGTCGGCCGGGCTGACAACGAAAAATCCGTCGCCGTCTATGCGCATGTCGGTCGGAACACTCGTCGTCATTGCGCTGCCCGGCGTATGAATTGTATCGATCGATGCGACCGATACGCCGAGTCCTACTTGCTTCGCGTTCACGCCGCCGGACTCCCCTTCTACGGGAGCGGTGACGCCGGACATCGATTGGCTCAAAATGTCCTTGAACATGACGCGTCCGGCTTTGAAGCCGACCGTATTGACGTTGGCAATGTTATTACCGATAACGTCGAGCTTCGTTTGAAAACCTCTCATGCCGGAAACGCCAGAGTACATGGAACGCAACATGTATTGCCTACCTCCAATAGTGTTTGGAATGAAGCCGCTTCAATCGGTCCGCGGCCTGGGGCTTCCTTGTGGGGCCAGCCCTTGTCCTACGATCAACCGACAACAACCGCGCTGTCGATTTGCGTGAAAATATGTTCTTTCATCGCGTTTCCGTCCATCGCCGTAACGACGGTGCGGTTCGGTACACTGACGATCATTGCAATATCTTTGAAAAGCACAAGCGAATCTTTTGCACCTTTCGCAGCCGCTTGATCGACGGCGCTTGCGATGCGTTCGACTTGCTCCGGAAGCAGCTTGATGCCTCTTTGCTGCAGTCGCTGTTCCGCATGATGACTGAACTTCAGTTGCTGACGGCTAAGAATTTCGCGAAAAGAGGTCTGGTCGGTCGACACCGAACGATTCCCGACAACGTTCAGGTTGTTGCGAATTGGCGTCGTGATTCCAGAAGCCAATTGCCCAACGAGCATCCGGTCACTCATCTCCCGACACCCCCGCCTTTGCGTCGCTCGACGCTTCGGTAATCGATGTCAGTTGATCTATCGGTACTTCCGTGGTTCCCGCCTTGACGTATTGAATGCCGTCACGCCATAAAATCGTATTGACGATTCCCGACTTCTCAACCACTTTGTTCGGATCCGTCGTATCCAGCCAGCTGATCTGCTTGCCGATGAGTCCCGCAGCCATGCCTGCGGATTGTCTCATGGAAGTTAACTCCTTGGACATGTTCATCGTCTGCTCGAGCGAGGAGAATTGCGCCATTTGGGCAATAAACTCCTTGTCCTGCATTGGCTGCATAGGATCTTGGTTACGAAGCTGGGTGACCAGAATTTGCAGAAACTGATCTTTGCCAAGCTCTTTGACCGGTTTTCTTGCCGCCGCTTGTACGTTCTGTGAAGAATAATAAGGCCATACGTTCGAAGTTCCCAGAAGATCGGCCACTCGATTCACCTCCTTCATCTCGGAATTTACGCGGTCACGTTGATGGAACCGCCTTGACCGAATTCCCTCATGAAGGATGTGCGTTCCATTTCCGCTGCGAACACGGCTTGATCATCGGCGGAATCGCCTGAGCCATTGCGGTTTGAACCGTTTCCGTTGCCGGAATTCGATTGACGTTGTTGCTGCTGCATAAAGCTTGCCCCCGTGGACGTCGAAGGTTGTTGAACGACTTCGAGTCGTTCGACGCTCAAACCTTGACTGCTAAGGGAAGCTTTCAGTTGCGACATTTGATTCTCGAGCATGTCTTTGGCCATGGCGCTTTCCGCCACGAACTGGGCAGTCACTTGACCATTATGCATGACGATTCGAATGTCGACTTGACCAAGATGCTCCGGCGTTAGAGACAGCTTCGCTTCGGATGTTCCGTTGCCTTGCGTGAGCTGGAATTGCTTCACAAGGAACTTCTCCATCTGCTCAGCGAATTGCTGGACGGGAACTGATGCAGGCAAATCTGCCTTCGGTGCCGATTGCGTGCTCGTAAGCGTATCGTTACGAACTAACGTCCAGGCTGGCTGCGCATCGGATGTTGTCGCCTCGGATTCGGACACGCCCGCAACAACCGTTTCTCCGTTTTCCGCGTTCGCTTGTTGCTCTGTCGCACTTAAGTTAAAGCGCCACACAGGCTCACGAAGGGTGAGAACCGACTTGCGCTGTTCGCCACTCGCAACGTTTGACGTGCCTGTAGCTTGCTGACTCGCTGGCTGATCCGAGATCTCTTTGTTCGCCTGTTCCTGATCGGAACTACGTTTGGCTTGAACATTCGCGTCGACAGCTTGTATCGCTGTCGGAGCAACGATCGTGTTCAGCGTTTGCTGAAGCTGACTCACGAATCCGTTCGTTTGCGGCGGAATATCCGCACCGGAAGCAATAGCATCGGACAACGCCTGAACCGCCTTACGAAGAGACGCGACGAGTTCACCCGAAGTCGACTTCGCACCTTGAAGCCCTGACCCAGCAACCTGCGCCACAACCACATTCGTCTCGTCTTCAGACAGGTTATTTGTCGGTTGTGCATTCGTTTGAACGATTAAGCTCTGCAGTGTCACAAGCATGGATGCCAGTTGATTTTGTACGTCTTCCGGCAACTTGTCGGCGCCGTCCTGCTCGATCTGCCCAAGTTGGTCGGCCAGCTTGGCCAGTGCATCCATCAATTGCTCAGCGGACAATGCTCCTTCTTCGCCATCAACTTGCGCGAACAACCCCGCCAATCCAACCGGTAAAGATAACGTGCCGTTCGTAGGCGCCTGATTGCCTTTGCCGTCAATCGCTTGAACGAGAGCTCCGGCGAACGCATTCCCTGTCGTCGAGACTGAAGCGTTTGCTCCTGTGCCCGTCGACGATGTTTTGCCCGCAGCGACTGGCGTTGTGTTAATCGCCATATTCATCTGTTTTCACCTCCCTTCATATAGGAAGTTCAAAAAGTTCGCTTTTGATCACGATGCAGGTTCGAGAAGGTTATTCGGCGTCGAATCTTGAATGCTGCACGGGTCTTCCGGTGCTCACGTAGGTTTGCCTACGCTCCGCTCCTCATTCCCGCGCTTCATCCAACCTTCTCGGTGCTGAAAACCGAACTTTTTGAACACGATCTGATTGAGGAAGTTCAAAAAGTTCGCTTTTGATCACGTTGCAGGTTCGAGAAGGTAATTCGGCGTCATTGCTTTGCCGGCATCAGCTTACTGACGAGAATCGCCGTCGTCTTCTTATCCTGGTCCGCCATCGCCGCCAGAACGCTCGATCTCGGAGAATCGTCCATGACGCCGAGGATCGTTAACGCTTTGCTTTGATTGCCTGCTGCCATCTGCAGAAGAAGCTGTGCAGCGCTTGCCGGTTTCATCGCGGAGAACGTACGATTCAGCTTCGCCGTATCGAGTACTTCCGACGAAGGTTTCGTGCCTTTCTCCAGCTCATTGATTCGCGCTTGCAATGCCGCGATTTCCCGATCGTTGACCGTCTCCGAATCTTTCAGCTTCATCGATACGTCGGCTGCTACTTTCGGGGTCATCCGTTCGAGCACTTTACCACGCAGCGTTTCGGTCATCGCCCCTAGCACAAGAGCCGATTCCTCCACCGTCATGCTTTCCAGGATCGGAGCAGCCTTGCTTGGCGTCATCTTGCCGTACATGTCCGCAAGAGACGATATTCTCGCATGATAGGCGTCCGCGTCGATCGTCTTGTCGGTGTTCGCTTTCGTGAGCTCGTCGAGCTTCGCTTTCATGTCCTCGATTTGTTTTTTCTGCTGCGTCGTTAAATCCGTCGCTTGCTTCAAAGCGTTTTCCCGATCCGTCAGCATCGCGTTTAGCTGCTCGACTTTCGTCTTGGCGTTCGACACGGTCAATTCCTCATCCGTTTTCGCCGGCGTATCCCCCGGCTTGTCCGGCGAAGGCAGCATCGACTTGATGACAGGAATTTTGTGACCGAATTCTAGAGCGGAATTGCGCCAATTCGTATTAAACATCAGCAGCAGCACGCCAAGCAGCACGGCCGTAAACAAGATCGGGGTCACAAAAAAGAGAAAACGCTCGAAGCCGCTGTAACTGCTCTTTTCCACATCCGCACTCGCCACGATCGTCCCTCCTTTCTACGGCGATACGTCAACCGACTTAATTCCGGCCCCTTGCCGCCGATGCGGCACGCACGATCGCGATTTCATCCAATTCGTTCTGTTCCTTCGCAAGCCTGTCACTCCGGAAACGTTCCAAAGCGCGCTCCCTTGAGTTAAGCCACACTTTCTCATCAACCATCTTCGCCGTCAGCAAAGCCTGGCGCTTATTCGCAGCAAGCTCCGCTGTCTTTACATCCTCGTGTTGCTTGCGGATACGATTGTCGACGACATCAATGTATCTTTGCACCGCGATCAACTCGGAAAGAGGAACCGGTTGAGCCGAAGTCACTTCCAGCGCCCCCTCCAGTCTCTCCCGTTCGTTTCTCAGCTCGCGCAATTGCTCTTCTTCCCGTCTGAGCTTGCCCAATGAGGCTGCGAACGCCCATTCGGCCATCGATTTCTCGCTGCCTTTCAAATCGACGATTTTTTGTAACGCATACCGGAAACCCGCCATCTTTTATCCGTCATCTCCTGTAAAAATCGATGATTAACCGGTCAATCGCTTCCTTAAGCGTTACTTTCTCGTTCGTTTTCTGCTGCGTGAACGTCTTGATCAGATCGTAAAATTGAATAGCTTTGTCGATATCCGGATTGGAACCTCGCTGGTAAGCTCCGATATTGATCAAATCTTCGGAATCCCGGTACACTGCTAGCAGTCTTTTCAGCTGTTCGGCCGCTCCCTGGTGCTCCTCTGTAACGATATCCTTCATTACACGACTTACGCTCGATAACACGTCAATCGCTGGAAAATGGCCCTTGTTTGCCAAATTCCGATGCAAGACGATATGACCGTCCAGAATCCCCCTGACCGCATCCGCAATCGGTTCGTTCATGTCGTCGCCGTCTACAAGCACCGTGTAAAAGGCCGTTATCGAACCCGTTTGCCCCGTCCCCGCTCGCTCAAGCAGCTTGGGCAGCGCCGCGAATACGGAAGGCGTGTACCCTCGTGTCGCAGGCGGCTCGCCGATCGCAAGGCCGACTTCGCGCAAAGCCATGGCATAACGGGTAACCGAATCCATCATGAGCATGACGTTCATGCCGCGATCACGGAAATATTCGGCGATCGACGTCGCGATCAAAGCGCCTTTAATACGAATAAGCGCCGGTTGATCGGATGTGGCGACAATGACGACTGAACGGGCAAGCCCTTCCGGTCCGAGATCTTTCTCGATAAACTCGAGCACTTCCCGTCCGCGTTCGCCGACAAGCGCAATGACGTTCACGTCGGCCGATGTATTTCTCGCGATCATGCCAAGCAGCGTGCTCTTTCCAACGCCCGAGCCTGCGAAGATGCCGACCCTCTGACCTTGCCCGACTGTTAGAAGACCGTCGATTGCTCTTACACCGACACCTAATGGCGTCTGCACACGTGGTCTCAGCAGTGGATTGCCTGGCACGTTGTGCGTCGAGTAATGTGGCATACGCGGCGGCAATCCTGTGCCGTCCAGTGGATTGCCGAGGCCGTCCAGCACTTTGCCAAGCAACTCGGAACCGACTTTGACGTTAAGAGGACTTCCGGTAGCGACGACATCGCATCCGGGCCCTACTGCGTGCAATTCGCCAAGCGGCATGAGCAGCACGCGATTGTCCCGGAAACCGACGACTTCGGCCAGAACGGGTTTGCCGCCCTTGTTCGGATAAATTTCGCAGACATCGCCGATGCTTGCATCCGGCCCCTCCGATTCAACCGTCAAGCCGATAATCTGAATGACTTTGCCGTTCACCCGCACCGGATCAATCCGATCCAATACCTCCGAGTACCGGTTGACGTTAAGGAGCGACATCCCGAATTCCCTCCTCGAACGTATGCGCGGCGATCTTCAACAACTGTTCGCGAATCGACTCCAGTTGAGTATCAATCGTCGCATCGATGCTGCCGAATGCCGAACGCACAACGCACCCGCCCTCCCTGATCGAATGGTCAGGCACAATCTGAAGTTCCGCCTGCGCATCGAGCGAATTGATCAACTCCGACTTCGCTGCCTGAACAAACGAGAAATGAGATGGAGCGACGCACAAGACGATGACGCCTTGCTCTTTTCTCCTCGCTAGCGCCTTCTCGTACAATTTCATGGCCATTTCCGGCGCATCAGATAGCTTCGAGGCGATGATTTTCTCCACGATGCGACAGCTCAGTTCGACAAGAAAAGCTTCGCCTTCAGCGATAATCGATTGTTTCGCTTCATATGCGCGTTCAACGATTGTCCGCGCTTCCCGAAGCTGCGACTCCCACTCGGAGGCGACGTCTTGTTCCGCCTGCCTCCTGCTTTCGCCGTAACCGTCCTCATATCCGAGCCGGCTTGCTTCTTCTCTATGCTGATCGTCTTCGCCGCGGCGCGCCTGCCACCATTCTTCCGCTTCCTGTTGCGCCTTCGACCGGATATCCGCAGCATCGGCTTGCGCCTGCCGCACAATATCCGCCGCAGTCGCTTCGGCATCGGACAAAATGCGCTCTTTCAACGATTGAGTTTCGACATCGACCGCGTCGTTTCCTTCGCCGTTCCCGTCAACTCTTGAATTATTTTGAGGAATCGACTCGTATTTTCGAATCGCCTCCAGCAACCTTAGTTCCTCAAGCGATACGACATGGGAGGACTTGATAAGATTAGACAATAATATCGTCTCCTCCACCGCGTGCGATGATGATCTCTCCGGCTTCTTCCAGTCTGCGGATCGTCGCTACGATGCGGGTTTGAGCCTCTTCGACGTCGCGAAGCCGCACAGGACCCATGTATTCCATTTCCTCCTTGAACGTCTCCGCCATCCGTTTCGACATGTTGCGGAAAATCGCTTCCCGCACTTCTTCGCTGGCCACTTTGAGAGAGAGCTGCAGATCGGCGTTCTCGATGTCGCGAATAATGCGCTGAATGGAACGGTTGTCCAAATTGACGATATCCTCGAACACGAACATCCGCTTCTTGATTTCTTCCGCCAATTCCGGGTCTTGAATTTCGAGAGAATCGAGAATCGTCCGCTCCGTGCCCCGGTCTACACCGTTCAAAATTTGCACGATCGCTTCAATACCGCCGGCGTTCGTGTAGTCCTGCGTGACAGTCGAGCTCAGTTTCTGTTCCAGCACTCGTTCGACTTGCGAGATGACTTCCGGGGAAGTGCTATCCATCAAAGCGATACGGCGCGCAACTTCCGCTTGTTTCTCTTGCGGAAGCGACGAGAGCACAGCGGACGATTGATCCGGCTGCAAGTACGAGAGTACGAGGGCAATCGTCTGCGAGTTCTCGTTCTGGATGAAGTTAAGAATTTGCGACGGTTCCGCTTTGCGGGCGAAGTCGAACGGACGAACTTGCAGCGTTGCCGTCAAACGATTGAGAATGTCGTGCGCCTTCTGCGAACCGAGCGCTTTCTCCAATATTTCTTTCGCGTAAGTGATGCCGCCTTGCGTAATATATTCTTGAGCAATGCAAATTTGATGAAACTCGCTAAGAATGGACTCTTTCTCGCCAGCGTCGACTTTGCGTACGTTTGCGATTTCAAGCGTCAATTGCTCGATTTCTTCGTCCCTCAAATGCTTAAACACTTGAGCAGACACATCGGGTCCGAGCGTGATGAGCAAGATGGCAGCCTTCTGCCTACCGGACAACTGTAACCCCTTTGCCAATACCGCCACCTCTATTCATCCACAAGCCAAGTCCGGAGAAGGTTGACGAATTCATCCGGCTTGCGCTTGGCCAAGCTTTCCAATTGCTTGCGTACTTGACTTTCGTTCGCGACGCCGTCGAGATCGATCGTCGGCATCTCCACTTTCGGCAACGCTGCGAGCTCTTCCGCTTCACGGGCCGCTTTGCGACGACGGTAGATCAGATAACCTCCGCCGCCCAGCAAGGCGAGCGCCAGCAAGCCCGCTCCAGCAAGCCAGAAAGAGGACGGCGTCGTACCGCCGCCGGAACCGTCGAGTTGCGAGAATGGCTGGGACAATACCGTCACTCGCTGCGCCAACGCTTCGTCCGTCAGCTCAAGTCCCGAGTCGGCGAGCAGCGTCCTTGCGCTGCTCCGCAGCACGTTTTGGATTTCCGTCAACCTCTCCGGCGTCATGTTCGTGGAGTCAACGCCGACATTAATCGAAATATCCTTCACTTTATAAGGACCGTAGTCGATATTATTTGTAATACGGTTTACTTCGTAATTGATCGTGCTCGATACTTTCTCCGACGAAGACGAACCGGAAGAACCGCTGGCCGGATAGTTGGACACGTCAGTTTCACCGACGCCGGCTACGCCGCCTGATTTTCCGTCAGCGCCTTGATAAGTTTCACTTTGATTTTGCTCGCCGATAACGATGCCTTTGTTATCGTTGTTAGGCAACGGTTGAACAAGTTGCTCTGTCGATTGCTTCTTGTCGAAGTTCAGCGTTGAGACGACGCTGACAACCATGTTGTCAGGACCGACGATCTTATTCAGGAAGTTCGTAATGTTCCGCTTGATCGTATTCTCGAACTGACTCTGAATTTCGAACTGGTTCTGGTAGGTGCCGCCGAGCGAAGTCCCGCCTTCGCCGCCAAGCGCATCAGAAGGCTGCAAGTCGCCCGTGCTGCTTGTGATCGTAATGTCTTTCACGCTCAAATTAGGCACCGCAGACTTAACGAGGTTATAGTAGCTGTCGACCTCTTCCTGTTTCGGCCTGAAACCTGGCTTAAACGTAATTACGACAGCTGCGTTAGCTTTTTCTTTATCGGAATCGTTCAGGAATACCGACTCTTCCGGCAACGTAACGAGCGCTTTAACTCGGGAGATGCCCTGTTTGCTCATGAGGAGTTGCTGAACTTCGCCATTCAATGCATTCAAATACTTTACCTTGAACTCATCTTCCGTCATACCAAGTGCAGAAGATGACTCGCTCATTTTGGCGAAGCTTCCGACTGAGCCGCTCTGAACAAGCCCCTTCGATCCAATATCGACTTTGACTCTCGACGCTGATGCGCTCGGCACCGAGATGCTCGTTCCGGCGTCCCCAAGCTTATAGCTGATGCCGCCCTTGTCCAACTCCTCCATAATTGATGCCGCGTCCGCGCTGTCCAAATTCGAGAACGCCACTTCGTATTCCGTACGGGTAAACAAATAAGTCAATAAAATAATCGCAAATAGCAACAAGGCTGCTGTTGAGGCGAGGACCCACTTTTGCGTTTTGCTATATTGGTTCCAGAAACCTAGCAATTTTTCCTGGACCCTTGCCCACTTCTCGTTCACGATTTCACCTCACCTGCGGGTTAAGACGGGGAACGGGACGTTTGAGCGCCAACGTTCCGCCGCCAGTTTGCAACTTTGCTTTATCTTTTACCGTTATACTTGCATGCGCATAATTTCTTGGTAAGCCTCGATGACCTTGTTGCGCACCTGCGCGGTCAGATTCAAGCTTAGTTCCGCTTGCGTGGCAGCAATCATGACTTTGTTCTCGTCGACTTCTCCAACGAGAAATTTATCGTTTAAGCTATGTACGTTCTGCTCTTGGGCGGCAACGCTGTCCAGCGCACCTTTCAGGAAGGAGGCAAAGCTTTCAGTCGCTTCCGCCGGCGTCGCCTTTGTTTGCACGCCTTGCACTTGATTCAGAAGCGATACGGACGAAATCGGATTCACTATCATGTCAACACCCCACATTTTCTTTATTTAAGTAAGCATCCGGTTCGCCCGTTCTATCCAGACTTAGCGTCGTCCAATGTCCAAAGCTTTCATAAACATCGATTTCCTTGCGTTTAAAGCAGTGACATTCGCTTCGTAGGAACGGGAAGCCTCAAGCAAATCCACCTGTTCTTTCAGCATATCGACGTTAGGCATGTACACCATACCGTTCGCATCCGCGTCCGGGTGGGAAGGATTGTAAACTTGCTTAAAAGGCGACTTATCTTCCTTAATCGCCGTCACTTGAACGCCTTGGGCAGCCCCTGCGTTTAATTTCTGAGCAAATACGTCCTGGAATTTCGGCTGAACGGCTTCCATGACGACCGTCTTCCGACGGTACGGGACGAACTTCCCGTTCACGTAACCGGCGCGCGTCACCTCGGCGTTCGCGATGTTGGCTGCGATTACGTCCATTCTCAGCCGCTGGGCAGATAACGCCGACGCGCTAATATTAAACCCTTCGAGCTTCATCCGTTACGCACTCCCCACTATTCCGATTCGCATCATTTTCGCCTCATGGCTGACTTGCTGACTAAGCAGATTGTACCTAAGTTGGTTTTCCGCAAGCATAGACATTTCCTTCTCGATATCGACGTTGTTGCGGTCATTGTTAAATGTCGTCGAAGAATCCGTTACGACCTCGGGCGCGGGATTAGAAGCATTCATCGGAAAGTGCCGTGAATTGGTCACTTTTATCGCGAGGGTCTTATTGCCATCTGAACCGATCGCTTGAGCGAGATACTCCTCGAAAGCAACATCGGAGCGTTTAAAATAGGGGGTATTTACGTTCGCGATGTTATTCGTCAGTACTTGCTGCCTCATCGTTGCGGCGTTAATCGCACTTTCCAGTCGGTGAAACGAAGCCCCGCTTAATACTTCCATCCGTGTTCCACTCCTAGGAAACATGATATTTCGACATAAAACCAGCTAGTTCGTCATTTCAACTCCACTGTATTCCACGCAAATCCTTCTTTTTCCTGCTTCATCCGACAGGAAAAACTGATTTCAGCAAAAAAAATACAGAAAGCGTCATATTAAAATTTTCTAAGAACATCATTACTTACGGAGAGGTTCGTGACAATAAGAAAAAAGCCCTAATCTTCCATATGGAAGAATGGGCTTAACTGCCAATTGCCTTTGTGCTCAGCTTCTGCGTTGTTCGAGCTCTTGCAGCAGTTGAACATTCAAAATGCGAATGTAAGTACCTTTCATGCCGAGTGAACGCGTCTCGATCACGCCGGCGCTTTCCAGCTTACGTAAAGCATTCACGATAACAGATCTCGTAATGCCTACTCTATCAGCGATCTTCGACGCGACAAGCAAACCTTCTTTGCCTTCCAGCACTTCGAAGATTTGCTCGACGGCTTCAAGTTCGCTGAACGATAGAGAACTTACGGCGACGGATACGATCGCCTTGCTTCTCGCCTCCGTCTCCCGTTCTTCCGCCCGTTCCCGCAATATTTCCATGCCGATAATCGTAGAGCCGTATTCAGCCAAAATCAGATCATCTTCGCCGAATGAACGGTTTTCACGCGATAGGACTAGAGTCCCAAGTCGGTCTCCGCCACCAATGATTGGAACGATCGTCACAATTTCTCCGGCGAAAGCCGATTCAATTGGGATTAAAATTTCCTCATCTGACGATACGTTGGCTGCCGTCTCCGCGATACGAAGAAGCCGGTCGTTCGTCTCCGCCGGGAATCTCGGATCGTCGCCCTGAACGCTCCTTAGCCATTCGTCCAAGAATGCCGAAGCGTGAGCTGATCCGAGTACTTTCCCTTTCCTGCTCAGCACGAATACATTGCCTTGCATCGTTTCCCTTAACCTTTCCGCCATCTCGCGGAAATTCAGCGGCTTACCGGCCGCTTCCTGAAGCAGTTTGTTTAGCGTTCGGGTTTTCATCAACAGCGTCATGAATGCTTTCCTCCCAATGCGACGAACGACAAGCTTCTTAATGGTGTGTCAATGTGAACTCTAATTAATTACAAAATATATTGGCTTAAATCTTTATTACTCGCGATCGACGAAAGTTTCTCACGTACGTATTCCGACGTAATCTCCATCGACTCGAGCTGAAGTTCGGGCGCTTCGAAGCTCAAATCTTCAAGAAGCTTCTCAAGCAACGTGTGCAGTCTCCTCGCGCCGATATTCTCAGTATTATGGTTGACGTCCTGCGCCATCCGTGCCAGCTCCGTGATCGCGGCTTCGTTAAATGTGACGGTAATGCCTTCCGTCTCGAGGAGCGCTGTATATTGCTTCGTCAATGCGTTCTCCGGTTCGGTCAGTATTCGGATGAAATCGTCCGCGGACAAACTGCTCAACTCGACACGGATCGGGAAACGTCCTTGCAGCTCCGGAATAAGATCGGACGGTTTCGCGATATGGAATGCGCCCGCCGCGATAAACAGTACGTAGTCCGTCTTGATCGGGCCGTACTTCGTCATGACGGTCGAACCTTCGACGATCGGCAAAATATCGCGCTGCACCCCTTCGCGGGAAACGTCGGGGCCTTGACCGCGCCCGCTTCCGGCGATTTTATCGATCTCATCGATAAAGATAATTCCCGATTGCTCCGCGCGACGAACCGATTCCGAGATGACGTCGTCCATGTCGATCAGCTTGTTCGCTTCCTCTACGATCAACACTTTGCGCGCTTCCTTCACCGTCAACCGGCGTTTCTTGCGTCTCTTCGGAAGAAACTGACCGAGCATCTCTTGCATGTTGCCCAGTTGATCTTGCCCGGGTCCCCCAAGCATGTCGAGCATGTTCGGCGAATTATCCTCGACTTCGATCTCGATCGTCTCGTTCTCCAATTCTCCGGCATCCAGTTTCGCCTTGGCGTCGCGACGCTTGTCATGCAACCCGGGATCTACCGGCTCCGGCTCATCGCTCGGCGTCGTTAATCCGCCGAACAGCATCTCGAGCGGGTTTTTGCCGTTTTTAGGCTTCGAAGGCGAAGGCACGAGCAAAGAGGCCAATCTTTCGTTAGCGGCTCTCTCCGCCCTGTCTTTGACCTTCTCCGTACGTTCTTCCTTGACCATACGGATCGCCGTCTCGACGAGATCACGCACCATCGACTCGACATCGCGCCCGACGTAGCCGACTTCGGTAAATTTCGTCGCCTCCACTTTAATGAACGGGGCATGAACGAGCTTGGCAAGCCGGCGAGCGATTTCGGTTTTACCGACGCCCGTTGGACCGATCATCAAAATGTTTTTAGGCACAATCTCGTCCCGCACTTCCTCCGGAAGTCTGCTGCGCCGGTAACGGTTGCGCAGGGCGACCGCCACCGATCTTTTCGCCGGCTTCTGCCCGACGATATATTTATCAAGCTCCGCCACGATTTGGCGAGGCGTCATCGACTCGTTCGCAGCGACTTCGATTTTCCCTTTTTCCAATCTCATGATCCGATCTCCTCTACGATCAGATTGTTGTTGGTGAATACGCAAATTTCCGCTGCCGTCTCCAGCGCGGCGCGCGCAATCTCTTTAGCGTCCATGTGCGGCGCATGGCGTTTCAGCGCCCTGGCTGCCGCCAGCGCAAAGCTGCCCCCGGAACCGATCGCAAGTATGCCGTCGTCCGGTTCGATGACTTCACCGTTGCCTGACAATAACAACATTCCCGTTGCATCAACGACAATCATCATCGCTTCAAGCCGGCGCAGCACTCTGTCGGAGCGCCAATCCTTGGCAAGCTCGACGGCTGCTCTTTGCAAGTTACCGTTGTGCTCTTCCAGTTTCCCTTCGAATTTCTCGAACAGCGTGATCGCGTCCGCGACCGATCCGGCGAAGCCGGCGAGCACTTGATTGCGATAAAGTCTTCGCACCTTTTTCGCAGTGTTCTTCATGACCATGCTGTTGCCGAACGTCACTTGACCGTCGCCCGCGATCGCTCCTTTGCCGTTGTGACGAACAGCGCATATTGTCGTCGCGTGAAAGCTCATCTCCATCGGAAGTCCCTCCCCGATCTCTTAATCGTTTTAATGGCGGATAAAGTCGCAAAAGCAGCGGCTTATGTCTTATACGCGGCCGCTGCTCGTTTGGTTACAATCCGGAAGTGCTATGAAGCTCGGCTTTAAGCGCTTCGATACCTTCGAGGGCACGCGCGGCGATTGCTTCGTTTTTCTCTTTTTTGCTTTTCATACGCCGATCAAGCGGCGGGAACAATCCGAAGTTCGCGTTCATCGGCTGGAAATGCTTGAAATCCGCCGTCGTAATGTAATGGGCCATACTGCCAAGCGTCGTATGCTGCGGCAGCGTCACTGGCTCCAATCCGCGCGCCAGGCGGCCTGCATTAATACCCGACACGAGACCGGAGGCAGCGGACTCCACATAACCTTCGACACCGGTCATCTGCCCCGCGAAAAACAGAGAGTCCCGATTCAGGAACTGATAAGTCGACTTCAGAAGTTTCGGCGAATTAATAAACGTATTGCGGTGCATGACGCCGAAACGTACGAACTCCGCGTTCTCAAGCCCTGGGATCATAGAAAACACCCGCTTCTGTTCCCCCCACTTGAGATGGGTTTGGAAACCGACGATGTTATAAAGAGTACCTGCAGCGTTGTCTTGACGCAATTGAATGACCGCATGGGATTTAATGCCCGTGCGAGGATCGACAAGTCCGACCGGCTTCATGGGCCCGAACAACATCGTTTGCTTGCCGCGCTTCGCCATTACTTCAATGGGCATGCAGCCTTCGAAGTACATCTCTTTTTCGAAGTCTTTCACTTCCGCGGTTTCCGCCGTCACGAGCGCTTCGTAGAAAGCATCGTATTCAGCCTCTGTCATCGGGCAATTCAAATACGCTGCTTCTCCTTTGTCGTAACGAGACGCCAGGAACACTTTGTCAAGATCGATCGAATCTTTCTCGACGATCGGAGCGGCCGCATCGAAGAAATAGAAGTATTCCTCGCCCATCAGCGACTTAATGTCTTCCGCCAATTCGGAAGATGTGAGCGGTCCCGTAGCGATCACTACGATGCCCTCGCGAGGAATCGATTGAACTTCTTCGCTGACGACTGTAATCAGCGGGTGGCTCCTCAAACGATTCGTCACTTCGGCGGAGAAGCCTTCGCGGTCTACAGCGAGCGCGCCGCCCGCTGGCACTGCGTGCTGGTCCGCGCAAGAAAGAATAAGCGAGTCAAGCCGGCGCATCTCCTCTTTCAGCACGCCGACCGCATTCGCGAGACCGTTTGCCCTTAAGCTGTTGCTGCAAACAAGCTCCGCGAAGTCTCCGGTATGGTGCGCAGGGGTGCGCTTAACCGGGCGCATTTCGTATAAAGTGACAGGTACGCCTTGCTTGGCGATTTGCCAGGCCGCTTCACTGCCGGCAAGGCCGGCGCCGACGACCGTCACGGATTGAACTTCTTTCAAAACGGCTTACCTCCTAGGGCGTGTCTGAATACTCCGAGGGCAACAGATAAGCTGTCGCAACGCTCTTCCCGATGCCGCGGACGTTATTCCGCCGCTTCTTCCGATTCTTCGGCTTGCTCCGAATGGCCGCAAACCGTGCAATTAATGTTCGTCTCGCCTTTCGAGCGCTTCTCAACCATTAGGCCTCCGCAGCTCGGGCATGGCTTGGCGACCGGTTTATCCCACGACACGAAGTCGCATTCCGGATAAAGATTGCAACCGTAGAATATGCGCCCCTTCTTGCTTCTTCTTTCGACGACGTGGCCTTTGGCGCATTTCGGGCATTGCACGCCCGTTTCCTTGACGATCGGCTTTGTGTTTCTGCAATTCGGGAATCCCGAACAGGCCAGAAACTTGCCGAAACGCCCCATCTTGTACACCATCGGACTGCCGCATTTTTCGCAAATCTCGTCGGAAGGCTCGTCTTTGATTTCGATTTCCTTCATTTCTTCTTCCGCGACATCGAGCCGCTTCTGGAACGATTTGTAGAAATCGCCGATGACGTTGACCCAGTCTTGGGTTCCTTCCTCCACGTGGTCGAGATCGCCTTCCATGTTAGCCGTGAACTCCACGTCCAAAATTTCCGGGAAAAACTCTTCCATCAGTTGGATCACAAGCTCGCCGAGTTCCGTCGGAATGAATTTCTTCTCTTCCATCGCGACGTAATTGCGTTTCTGGATCGTCTCCAGCGTTGGTGCAAACGTACTCGGACGACCGATGCCAAGCTCCTCGAGCATGCGCACAAGTCTAGCTTCTGTATAACGCGGCGGCGGCTGCGTGAAATGCTGCTTCGGTTCGATCCGCTCCGAACTAGCAATATCGCCGGTAGCGAGCGCAGGGAGCAAGCGATCTTCTTCCGTCGTTCCATCATCGTTCCCTTCGACGTACACTTTCATAAAGCCAGGGAACTTCAACTTGGAACCGGTCGCACGGAACGTCACAGGTCCGCTGTTCAGATCGACTGTCATCGTATCGAGCACGGCGGAAGACATTTGGCTTGCGACGAACCGTTCCCAAATGAGCTTATATAGCCGGAATTGGTCTTTGGAAGTGAACGCCTTGACCGACTCCGGATCGCGAAGCGCAGATGTCGGACGAATCGCTTCGTGCGCGTCCTGAGCGCTTGCATTTTTCTTCAAATATACGCGAGGAGTCTCTGGCATGTAAGCATCGCCATACTTGCCGACGATATATTCTTTCGCCTCTTCCTGAGCAACGGGCGAAATACGGGTCGAATCGGTACGCATGTACGTAATGAGACCGACCGTGCCTTCTTTGCCGAGATCGACGCCTTCGTATAATTGCTGAGCGATCTGCATCGTCTTGGAAGCGCGGAAATTTAGTTTGCGTGCGGCTTCTTGCTGGAGCGAACTCGTAATGAACGGAGGCGAAGGATTGCGCTGACGCTCCTTCTCCTTCACATCGCCGACGACGAACGGATTGTTGCCCATCATCGCCAGCATTTCCTTCACGTCGGCTTCACTTTTTAATTCTTTCTTCTCGCCGCTTACGGAATGGAATTTGGCTTCGAAAGCCGACTTCCCTTTCATTAAAAATGCGGTAATCGTCCAATATTCTTCGGGAATAAACGCATTGATCTCGTTCTCGCGATCGTAGATCAACTTCACCGCAACCGATTGTACGCGCCCAGCGCTCAGACCCTTTTTAACCTTCTTCCATAATAAAGGACTGATTTTGTAGCCGACGAGCCGATCAAGTACTCGGCGCGCTTGCTGAGCGTTGACGAGATCCATGTCGATCGGGCGAGGGCTTTTGAATGCGTCCTTAACCGCCTGCTTCGTAATCTCGTTAAACACAACCCGGCAGTCTTCCTTCTCGTCCAGCTCCAAGTAATGGGCCAGATGCCAGGCGATCGCTTCCCCTTCACGGTCGGGGTCAGCCGCGAGATAAACTTTTTTCACTTTTTTGCTCGCGTCGCGAAGCTCTTTCAAAACGTTTCCTTTGCCGCGGATCGTAATGTATTTCGGTTGAAAATCATTTTCTACCTCAACGCCGATCTGGCTTTTGGGCAAATCGCGGATGTGCCCCATGGACGCTTTGACGATAAATTTGCTGCCTAAATATTTGCCGATTGTCTTGGCTTTCGCCGGCGACTCTACGATAACGAGCGAATCCGCCACGTCCATTCCTCCTCTCCTACTGCCGACAAGTTCACGTGCCTGAACTGCTTATGTCATCTTTACAGGACATGATATATGGATCCCGGTTGTTGATGAATTCGTCTTTTCATTAGTAAAGATAGCAGAACGGCGTTTAAATGTCCAAATGTCAACCCGGATTTTACCGCAAGCTCGTCGATAGAACAAGCCTGATCGAGCAAAATTTCATAGATTGGTCGCTCAGCAGCCGTCAGCGGCGCCAATTTCCGATCGCCTGGCGTAACGTTGTTTTCCCCGTCTGCGGAAGGTAGCGGTTCAGGCAAACGATGGCTGTACATGTTGAAAATATCACTTTCGTCGAGCGCCGGATGTGCCCCTTTGCGAAAGTATTCTAACGCTCCCAAACAACGCGGCGAAGTCGCCTGCCCCGGCACGACGAATACGTCCCTGTCATACGCAAGCGCAAGATCGGCCGTAATCAGGGCTCCGCTCCTGTGCGCCGCTTCGACAACAACGACGCCAAACGACAACCCCGCGATAATACGGTTACGCAGTGGAAACAAGCCCGGACGGAGAATCGTTCCAGGCGGGCTTTCGGAGACGATCAGACCGCGAGTGGCAATTTCCTCATACAACGCTTTGTTCTCGGGCGGGTAACATACTTCAGCGCTCCCCGCTAGCACCGCAATCGTCCCGTATGCGCCTTTCAGCGCTCCGCCGTGGGCGTAGGCGTCTATTCCCCTAGCCAATCCGCTGACGACCGTCATACGCGCTGCGCAGCCTCTGGCAACATCTTCCGCCATCTTCCTCCCGTACCCCGTCGCGAGTCGGGTTCCGACGATTGCGATGCAAGGGCGATGAACAAGATTCCAATCCCCTTTGTAATAAAGAACCCAGGGAGGGTCGGCAATATGTCGAAGCAACTCCGGGTAGTCATCGTCTAAATAAGTGACGACTTGTAGCTGTTTCGCCGTGTGCCTCGCCCACATGCGCTCAATCGATGCCGGAAGAAAATTTGCCGCAACTGCTGGCGATTGCTTCAGCGACAATCCCATGTCCCTCCAATCCTGCTCCCTGTAGCGATGAACGTTCGCTAGAGCACCTTTCCCTTTGGATAAGCCACGTAAAAATACGTTCGCAATCGTAATTCGTCCTACGCCCTCTGTTTCATGGAGCGCGATAAGCGCCTCCCTCGGCATTCCCGTACGCCTTGCTTCTTTGAATGTCACCGCTCTTACGACTGCTGATTGCGTCTCCGCTTCGTTACTCTGTCTACCGAACACACCGCTTCCTGCCATCATGGACTCCCCTTCCTTCGTATGGAACGCTCGACCGTTAACGCCAAAAAGCCTCCCGCTCCCTCGTTAAAGGGGGCAGAAGGCTTCTTGCCTTGCCGTCGCGCGCGTCGTCTTATGCGAATCGCGCGATTGAATCTATTAAGCTAAATGTAACATTAGCTTTTGCATTTTTCCAGCATGCCTTTTTCCTCAAGCACTGCGATCAATGTCGCGCCCATGTCGGATGGTGTCGGGGCTACGCGAATGCCGCAAGCTTCGAGGACGGAAATCTTCTCCGCCGCCGTGCCTTTGCCGCCCGAAATAATCGCGCCGGCATGTCCCATCCGTTTGCCCGGAGGCGCGGTAGCGCCGCCGATGAAGCCAACGACAGGTTTCGTCATGTTCGCTTTGATCCACTCGGCCGCTTCTTCTTCTGCCGTACCGCCGATTTCGCCGATCATGATGACCGCATACGTGTCCGGATCTTCATTGAACAACTTCAAGATGTCGATGAACTCGGAGCCTTTAACCGGGTCGCCGCCGATGCCGACTGCGGACGATTGACCGATGCCGTTCGTCGTCAATTGGTGAACCGCTTCGTACGTAAGCGTACCCGAGCGGGAAATGACGCCGACGTGGCCTTTCTTGTGAATATAACCCGGCATAATGCCGATTTTGATTTCGTCCGGCGTAATAACGCCCGGGCAGTTCGGTCCGATCAACCGCGTTTTCTTGCCTTCCATGAAACGCTTAACTTTTACCATGTCAAGCACCGGAATGCCTTCCGTAATGCAGATGACAAGATCAAGTTCCGCGTCGACCGCTTCCATAATGGAATCTGCCGCGAAAGGAGGAGCAACATAAATAACGGATGCCGTTGCGCCCGTAGCCGCTACCGCTTCTTTCACGGAATTGAAAATCGGCAACGTTACTTTCGACCCGTTCTCCAAGTCGAAATCGATCGTTTGGCCGCCTTTACCCGGCGTTACGCCTCCGACCATTTGCGTGCCGTATTCCAGTGCACCTTTGGCATGGAACGCTCCCGTCGCGCCCGTGATGCCTTGGGTGATTACCTTGGTGTTCTTATCGATCAAGATACTCATGATTATACACTCCCCGGTAGGTTTTCCCAATCATCGGGATCTTTGAGCAACGCTCAAAGTCTCAATTACTTCACGAGCGCTACGATTTTTTGCGCGCCGTCGGACATCGAATCGGCAGCAACGATGTTGAGGCCCGATCCGTTCAAAATCTCTTTGCCCAATTTCACGTTTGTGCCTTCGAGACGCACGACGAGAGGCTTGTCAAGGCCGAGCTCGCGAGCCGCTGCGACGACGCCTTCGGCGATAATGTCGCACTTCATGATGCCGCCGAAAATATTAACGAAAATCCCTTTGACGTTCGCGTCGGAAAGGATGATTTTGAACGCTTCGGTTACTTTCTCTTTCGTGGCGCCGCCGCCTACGTCGAGGAAGTTGGCAGGAGAGCCGCCGAAATATTTGATAATGTCCATCGTCGCCATCGCAAGGCCTGCGCCGTTAACCATGCAACCGATGTTGCCGTCGAGCGCGATGTAGCTCAGGTCGAATTTGGATGCTTGAATTTCTTTCGCGTCTTCTTCGTCCAAATCGCGCAGCTCAACGATATCTTTGTGGCGGAACAGTGCATTGGAATCAAAGTTCAACTTCGCATCAAGCGCCATCACATTGCCGTCGCCGGTTACGACGAGCGGGTTGATTTCGGCAATGGAGCAATCTTTGTCTTCGAAAGCCTTGTACAAGGCCAACATGAATTGGACCGCTTTGTTTACGAGCGGGCCAGGAATTTTAATGTCGTTCGCCAACTGACGCGCCTGGAAAGGAAGCAATCCGACGGCAGGATCTACGACGACTTTAATGATTTTCTCAGGGGAATGAGCGGCAACTTCTTCAATGTCCATGCCGCCTTCTTCGGAGCCCATCATAACGACGCGTCCGGTTCCCCGGTCGACAACGACGCCGATGTAGTACTCCTTCTTAATGTCGCAGCCTTCTTCGATCAGGAGGCGTTTGATTTCTTTGCCTTCCGGACCTGTTTGGTGCGTGACCAATACTTTGCCAAGCAATTCTTTCGCATAGTTCGCGACGTCGTCCAAGCTTTTTGCGATTTTGACGCCGCCTGCTTTGCCGCGGCCGCCCGCATGAATTTGTGCTTTCACGACAGTAACCGAGCTTCCGAGTTCTTTCGCGGCGCTGACGGCTTCTTCGACGGTAAACGCCACTTTGCCGCGCGGCACGTTAACGCCATATTGCCTCAAGACTTCCTTGCCTTGATACTCATGAATATTCATGACTTTGGCATCCTCCCGTTGTGCGCTTTAATATCGAGTGAGGCCGGACGATCGGGCGTTGCCGCCGTACGGGGCCGTCACAGGTAAACAAAACCTACATTATTGTATCACTATTTTTTTCACGCTTCCTCACTTTTTCATCAATTTATTAGTCTAATTTGGCAATGATTTAATCTCAAATCGATATGGAAACAAGGCAAACATATATAGCTTTTGCGTTTTGCATGGAACTTATTCCAGATTTCCCTTCGCCCCCCATTTGTTCTGCCGAATCGATTCGAGATTTGTATTGACAATCCAATCGGCGGCGGAGTAAATTATTCATAAATTGAATGATCGGAAAGGAAGCACCTTTCCCGCACGTAATATCAACTGCGGAGAGAGGTGTTTTTTCATGTATGTGAAAATATGGAGCGCTAGCGTGTTCGGCATCGAGGGACGGTTGATCGAAGTGGAAGTCAACATCAGCTCCGGTCTCCCTCAAGTTGCCGTTGTCGGCCTTCCCGATTCTGCCGTAAGGGAAAGCGTGGAACGGGTCAGAGCCGCCATTCAGAACGGCGGCATGAAATTTCCGCTTGACCGGGTAACGATCAACTTGGCCCCTGCCGACTTGCGTAAAGAAGGTAGCGCCTTTGACGTGGCGATCGCCGCCGGCATTCTGTGTGCGAGCGGCCAAGTCGACCCAGCTCTGCTGGCGGATACGATGTTTATCGGGGAACTTGCTTTGAACGGCTCCGTAAGAGGCGTTCCCGGAATTTTGCCGATGACGGAGCTTGCGCGAGCGACCGGCATTCGCCGCGTCGTCGTGCCTCGATCTTCGGTCGCGGAGGCCCAGCTTATTTCCGGCATCGAAGTATTCGGTATCGGGTCGCTTGCCGAGTGGATCAACGGGTTTCTCGACGACGTTGAGACAACGCCGGAAGTCACGGATTGCCCTTCGCTTTGGGGGCGTTCAACACGTGGGAGGAAAGCCGTGGAGAGCGAAAATGCGTTCGATCTTGCAGACGTCATCGGCCAGGAAAAAGGAAAACGGGCGTTGTTAATCGCGGCGAGCGGCATGCATAACCTGATGTTCGTCGGTCCGCCTGGAACGGGTAAAACGATGCTGTGCCGGAGATTGCCAACGTTGATGCCTCCACTGGATGAAGATGAAGCCCTCTCCGTTACGAAAATATTCAGCGTAAGCGGTAAACTCGGCAAATCGGATTCCGGGCTCATCCGGCAACGCCCGTTTCGAGCGCCGCATCACTCGATTTCCGCAGCCGGCCTCATCGGTGGGGGCTCGATACCGAAACCCGGCGAAGTTACGCTCGCCCATCACGGTATTCTTTTTCTCGATGAGATGCCGGAGTTTTCACGTGCCTGCCTGGAGTCGTTGCGCCAGCCGCTGGAAGACCGCGAGGTAACGATCGGCAGAGCTCGCGGCGTTTGCCGGTTTCCCGCTCGATTTATGCTCGCTGCTTCCATGAACCCCTGCCCTTGCGGTTTTTTGGGTGGTTCGATTGCAGATCGACCTTGCACCTGCACACCGACTGCAATCGCCAGATACCGAGCCCGCATGTCCGGGCCGCTAGCTGACCGGTTAGACTTGCAAGTCGAACTACCGAGACAGACGGCTCGACGGGCCGATTCTCCGGCAATGACTTCCGCCCAAGCACGAGAGATCGTCGCGGAAGCAGCCGAGCGCCAGCGCCGTCGCTACTCGAAATACGGCTTCAGGTGGAATAGCCAGTTGCATGGCGCATATCTCCACCGATTCGCGGCGCTCGATTCGGAAGCCGAGTCGCTGCTTCGCCAAGTGTACGAACAACTCGGTCTCAGCTTTAGAGCACACGATCGGATTGTGCGTATGTCGCGCACGATCGCCGACCTCGCCGGGCGCGAACGGATTGCGCTTGAGGACGTGACGGAAGCGGTAGGGTACAGGTGCCTAGATGAAAGGGTAGTCTAAAAAAGCAAAAGCGACTTCGACGTTCTAGGGCGCCGAAGGCTCTTTTGCTTTATTTGGACAGTCGGACGTGTAACGTAAGACTCAAATGGGGGGCGACCAATGGCGCTCTAAAGCACGGTTTTTGCCGGCTATTGTTCGCAACTATTCGTTTCCTTGCCCATTTTTATCGATCCATTCCAACAACGCCGCCGGAACCTGGAATGATTCATCGTCGATAATGATTCGCTTGGACGCATTCGCCTGCTCTTCGCGGTCTTCTTTGATTTGGGCGATTTCGTCGTGAAGCCTTTCCATTTGCTTGTCGAGAGCCGCAGCCGAATCGGCCGCTTCCTTTAATTCTTGCAACAGCCTTGTCGGCACGGATTCGTTGTATTTGTAAAAGATTTTATGTTCGAGGCTCGCCCAGAAATCCATCGCGATCGTACGGATTTGCACTTCGACGTTAACCCGCTCCTGCCGGTCGGACATATACACAGGCACTTCGACGATCAAGTGCAAACTTTGGTAGCCATTTGGTTTCGGGGATCGGATATAATCTTTTGTCTCCACTATGGTGAGATCCGACTGAACAAGCAGCATGTCGCGAATCCGATAAATGTCTGTCACGAACGAGCAAGTGATGCGCATTCCGGCAATATCCTTAATATGCATTCGGATGCTCGGAAAGGTGATATCGCAGCCTTTGCGAATAATTTTGTTGAAAATGCTTTCCGGTGATTTCATGCGTGATTTCGTATGCTCGATCGGGTTATAGTCGTGTAGAAATTGAAATTCTTCTTTTAAAATCTCGATTTTCGTCTCAAGCGAATCGAGTGCGAATTTGTACATCATCATAAACCGGGTAATGTCATCTTTGAAACGTTTGAAATGCTCCATTGGGAGAGGTAGATTGCTGCTCAAATCCATCATCCTTGTCTCATGCTATTGATTTTGAATGTTCGGTCTCGTTAAAGCAGGGGACGAAAGGCGGTGAAAGGGGCCATTGGGCAGGTTTTCACACACGCCCTAGAATGCAGCTTCCAGATGCCGCAGTTCTCGGATAGTCCGATCTCGCTCGAACGTGACTGCCACGACGTCAAAACGCGCGGCTCGAGGCAAATCTGGCCTGCTTTTTAAGTACACAGCGGCTAGTTCGCGCACTTGGCGGCGTTTGCGTAACGTGACGGATTCAACTGCCGTTCCGAAACGGGTAGGGTTCGTGCGCGAACGCACTTCAACGAACACAAGAGTAGCACCATCCAACGCGACGAGGTCGATCTCGCCGGAACGGCAACGCCAATTCCGGTCAACAATTGTATAACCTTTCGCGACGAGGCTTTCCACAGCGGCATCTTCCCCTGCACGCCCATTCGCTGCCCTTTGATCCACTTTCCTGGAACGAGATTCATCATTCGGCGGGTTACCGTTATTCAAAGTATACACTTTCTCCAACGGCGACGCCTCCTTATTATAACGAATTCGGATTACGGCCTTCCAGTTTTGGGTCAGCCCTTCGATCCGAACGATATACGAAACTGAGCACTTCCGCAACGAGCTGGTAAAGCTCCGGCGGAATTTCCTGGTTCAAGTCCAGCTTGGACAACACTTCGACAAGCGATGAGTCTTCTTGCAACGGAATGCCGTGCTCTTGCGCGCGACGCATAATTTCTTCCGCGATCACGCCTTGTCCTTTGGCGATAACGGTCGGCGCGGCCGATTGTCCCGGCTCGTATTGAAGCGCGACCGCTTTTTTCGGCTTATATCTGGTCGTTTCTTTATCGGTCATGCGCGATAGTCGACTCCCTTGTAAGGCTTGGCGGCATACGCGCCGGTGAGAGCCGCCGCTCTGTCTCCGGACGCCCCTTGAGTCTTCGACGCTTCAGAACCGAGCTTCCATGCCGGCAAAGGCGAAGCGGATAAAGAGAGCAATTGAAATCCTGCGGATGACATGCCCGCTTCCAACTCGCCTTTTGCTTGCTCGATCAGATCGCCCATACCAGGGAAGTCGCTTAGCAGTTTCAATGAAACGATGCGATCAACGACCTGAACGTCTACGACCGTATCGCCCAAGTTACGCATGCGCAGGTCGAACAACAAATGACAGTTGCCCGCATCCCATTCCCCCTTGCGACCGCGTCGGGTCTGCACATGGACTGTCGCCGTCGTTTCGCCTCCAGGCCCCTTCATCGGCACGAATAGCGTCATATGACTGAACGGCGCAACATTCGCCTTATCCGACGACAAAAGCAGCTGCTGTCCGGTCACTTGGCTTGCCAGCGATTGCGCGGCCTCGCGCAAAGCGGGCGGCGCTTCCTCGTTCGCCGCAAGGGCGAGCAGCGCGCCCTTGAGCGTATCCGCGGCGGAACGCCGCTCTTCGCTCGCGGAGGCCGGGGCGGTTCCGTCCGCCCCGCCTCCCGCTTGCGAAGCGGCTGCGCCCGCTCCCAGCCCGGCGTCCAAGCCGGCGCCGGGCAACCGCGGCTCGGCAGCGTGCAGGAGCTGGCGCTCATGCCCGACGCCGAGCCATTGCAGGAAGCGGCCGATCCAGGCCGCTTCCTGCTTGGCGCCCGACGGCTGCGCCCCGTCGGGCCGAACGGCTTCGGCGCGGCTGCCGTCCGTCGCCGCGCCGTTAATGGCCCCCGCGCGCTCCGCTTGCGCGGGGGACGGGTTTGCCGCCGCTGGCTGCTGCGGCGGCAATGGCGCTGCACCGCTGCGGGCGGCATTCGCTTGCGCGGAAAGCGCGCTTTTGCCTGCCGGCGCATTGCCGGCAAGGCCCTTATCCACCGCCGAGCGTGCCGTTGCCGCCGATGCGTTATCGGCAGCCGGGCGCCCCGCATGCATATGCTCCGACGGATCATCTACCGCCTGGCCGCCATTCGCGGTGTTCGCCGCTTGCGTCCCTGCCTGTGGCGTACTCGCCTCGCTCGCCTTGCCTCCGGCCGTCGCCGCGCTAGGAAAGCCGCCCACCAATTGCTGGCCGCCTTCTTCTATAATCGCCGCGCCTTGAGACAGCAACGATTGCAACCGCTGCCCGAGTGCCGCTGCATCGCCGGTAGGAGGTTTCGCCCCGCCGAGCCATTGGTCTACCGCCGCCTTTAGCGAAGATAATTCTTCATGAATCGGTTGCCCGAACAAAGCTTGCCGCAATGACGACAATGTCGTCTCCGTCGGTTTCAATCCGCGCCGGAAAGCGACATCCGCCGCGCTTGCCCACGATTCCGCGTCGACGCCGGCCGGTTTGAGCGACAACGCCGTCTGGAATTGCGCCGCAGTATCTTTGCCGATCGCGTATCCGTCGCGCTTTAATCCGCGAAGCAAGTCCATCGACCATTTTTGCTCGGGCAGCCCGAACGATTTCAATATATCTTTTGTTAGCCCTTCGTCCGCGAACGTTTCCGTTGCATCCGGCAACGGCTTCAGCGTCACTAGTCCGCCAGAGCCGGGTTGCACTTGCAGCAGCGTCCCTTTGCCGAGCGGCATGTCCGCATCAAGCTTCGCCTTTACAGTAACCCCGTTGATGTTTACCATCGCTTCCTGGTTATCGAGCAATTCCAACAGAACACCTCTGACGATTTGCCCGATTCTGAGCTCCAGCGCACGCGCGTCGGTAGGCACTGCGTCTCCCATCAATGCCCGGATCAACGGTCCGATATTCATGCTCATGCCGCTTCCCTCCCGGTCGATCCTCTTACATTAAGTATCGGCATCCCCCATAGCCCCTTGTAGAGGTAGTTCAAAAAGCTCGATTTTGATCACGAACTTAGCTCCAATCCTCATGCCCTCTCAGAATAGCATCTGCTGTTCCGCAAATAAATTCCCGAGGAAGCTGCGGCGATGCAGCGGCGTCGGCCCAAGATCGAGCAGCGCCTGTCGGTGAACTTTCGTCGCGTAACCTTTATGTACAGCAATTCCGTAGCCCGGGTAAAGCTGTTCCCATATGCCCTCGCATAACCGGTCTCTCGTCACTTTAGCTATAATCGAAGCGGCGGCGATTGACTGGCTTAGGCTATCGCCCTTAATGATCGCAGTTTGCAGGATAGGCAATTCGACCGACTCCGCATCAACGAGCAAATGTTCCGGCGTGACGGACAATCCGAGAACCGCGTTTTTCATCGCCAATCTTGACGCCTGCCGAATATTGATCTCATCGATGACAGAAGCTTCTATTCGCGCCACCGACCACGCAACCGCCTCTTCCGTGATTTGGTCGTACAACGCATTCCTTTTCTTCTCGCTAAGCTGCTTTGAATCGTTTACTCCGTCCAGCACTAGTCCGATCGGCAAAATAACGGCGGCTGCCACAACGTCTCCGAACAGGCAGCCACGCCCGACTTCATCGACACCTGCGATAGCGCTGAGCCCTTGTCCCCATAGTGCAGATTCGTATGCAAGCCGGTTTATTTCAACATATTCCTCATCCTCGTGAATCCGTCCGTTCTCTTTGTCCGACTTCTTCTTTCCTGCCACTACCTGTTTTCCCCTTCCAGATCTAGTGCACTCGCGATCAACGTCACCGTCGTTGAAAATAGCGGTCTTTAAACGGTATTCCCGCATAGAACAATGCGTCTCGATGTCTGCCCGCGTACAGGTGACCCAATCCCGGGTGTATGAAAGTCAAACTTCTCATCACCGCTGCGTTTCTCATCTTATTACGCTCCTCTCGCCACGCAAAAGTCGCCACCCCCCTAGCAACCTGCTACTCATCCGACAAAAATCTGCTTCTCACGTCCGGCGTCGGCAGCATGCAACTGTCTGCGCGACCGAACCAACGATAGCGCCTTTTGGCGACGAAATCATATATCGCATCTCTTATGAACTTCGGCAATACGATGCCCGCATACAGGAGAGGCCATCCATCTGATAGTCTCTTCGCGATTTTGAGCGCTGCCGTCGACTTCGCGTAATATTTACCGTCCTCGACCAGCACGAACGTATCAAGCGCGGTCGCTGACAGACCCCCTTCGCCGAGCAAACGCCCACCTGTCGCCGATTGTAAGGACGCAAATTTGAACTGTGCCTTCTTGTCCCGAGCGATAATAAACCTCGCCGCCCCGTGACAGAAATGGCATACACCGTCAATCAGTACGATGCTGTAGCCTGTTGTCTCTTCGCGGAGCTCTTCGTCTGTCCTGTGCTCTTTTCTCAGACTCATCCCCCCGCCTCCATACGACTGACATCGCTGCTTCCCGACAATCACATTTCATCTCTATATGTAATCTACCATAGTTTGCAGCGCTCCGACATGGCAAAAGCCGTTCCCGAAGCGCTTTCCTTCGGCAAACGGCTTTTAACCTACTCCAGACTTCACACGAAGGTGCGCCTGAATTCAACCTCTATTCTAAGCTTCACCAAAGCTTTCCGGACTTTCCAGCGTCATCCGCCCGAGTTTCCCGGAGCGCAAATCGCGAAGCAGCAATGTGGCCGCTTTCTCGTAATCGACATGCCCGCCCCCAACGATGCAGCCCCGTCGACGCCCGATCGCTTCTAGCACGTCGATGGCCGCCTGCATGTCCGGCAACGCCGTCGGCAAATCCGTCAGCCCGTAACGATCGGCGAGCACGTTACCGTATTGCTCGACGAGCACCTTCAGCACGAAACAAGCGACCTCATCGATGTGTATGATATCTTCCTTGATCGCGCCCGTCGCCGCCAGACGGAAACCCGCAATCGGGTCGTCGAACTTCGGCCACAAAATGCCGGGCGTGTCGAGAAGCTCCAGATCGCCGCCGAAACGGATCCACTGCTGCCCCTTCGTCACGCCGGGCCTGTCGCCGGTTAACGCAATGTTACGTCCCGCCAAACGGTTGATCAACGTCGATTTCCCGACGTTCGGAATGCCGATAATGAGCGCGCGAACCGGTCGCGGCTTCATTCCTTTATTGATTTGCCGCTGGATTTTGTCCTCCAGCAGTTCTTTCGCTTTAGCCGTAATGTCTTTGACGCCGGAGCCGGCGTTCGCGTCAATCGCGTGAACGGCCAGTCCCTTGGAACGGAAATACCGTCCCCATTCCGCCGTTTTGTCCGGATCGGCCAAGTCCGCCTTGTTCAGCAGCACGAGCCGCGGCTTTGTCCTCGTCAGCTCATCGACCATCGGGTTGCGGCTCGATTGCGGAATGCGGGCGTCCAGCAACTCGAATACGACGTCAATCAACTTCAGTTTCTCTTCGATTTGCCTTTTCGCCCGAGTCATATGACCCGGAAACCATTGAATCGTCATGCTTGTCACCTCTTTTGCCTGCACTAGCCTTTATAACCGTACTTCCGTTGCTTCTTGATTTGTGAAAACAAAGCGAGGGGCTGCCCCCTCGCTTCACATCAATGTTTGACGAAACTGAAGTCGCTGAGCGGCCAGAAAATCAAATCCGCGCGTCCGACAATTCGACTTTGCGGGATGTAACCGATCATCCGGCTGTCCTCGCTGTTCGACCGGTTGTCGCCCATGACGAATACCGTGCCCTCTGGAACGACGCCATCAGGGAATTTGGTGTTCGGGAACGAGCCATCCGAACGGTAGTTATACTTCTCGCCGTTCGCGTGCGCTTCTTCGTAGGCGCTCTTCAAGTATTTTTCCTCGATCGGCTTCCCGTTTATGTACACCGTATCTCCGTCGACTTTTACGGTATCTCCCGGCACGCCGATTACCCGCTTGATGAAATCGCGTTTCTCTTCCGGCACGTGGAACACGATCACTTCGCCGCGTTTCGGAGCTCTGATGTCGTAAATGATTTTGTTGACGATAATTCGTTCGCGATTCCAGAAGTTCGGTTGCATCGATGGGCCGTCGACGATAAACGGGCTAAGCAGCAGCCAACGGATCACAAACACGAGAATGCCCGCGATTGCCAGTGCTTTTATCCATTCGAGCAGTTCGTTGCCTTGTTTCTTGACCGGTTTACCCGGAGGCGGGCCTTCCGGCTCCCTTTCGGCGATGTCGCGCGTGGAAGAACCGGCCGCGTCATCACGTTCCTCTGACCCGGGGGAATCATTGGTGTAGCCGTCCTTGTTATGCTCCATTCGTTATCGCCTCTAACTTTCGTTATGAAAATGCAAAAAGGAGGACTTGAACGTTGCCAAGCCCTCCTCTGTCGCACATTATCGAATTTCTTTAATACGCGCTGCTTTACCGCGAAGGTTGCGCAGGTAGTAAAGTTTCGCACGACGGACTTTACCGCGGCGAGCGACTTCGATTTTCTCAATGCGCGGGGAATGTACTGGGAAAGCACGTTCTACGCCGACGCCGTAAGAAATTTTGCGCACCGTGAATGTTTCGCTGATACCGCCGCCGCGACGTTTAATAACGACGCCTTCGAACAGTTGCACGCGCTCACGGGAACCCTCGACGACTTTCACGTGTACTTTGAGCGTGTCGCCCGGACGGAAGTTAGGTACGTCCTTGCGCAGTTGCTCTTGAGTAATCGACCGAATCAGGTTGCTCATAGAGTTTTCACTCCTTCCATAACAGACGTTCGTACCCCACTCCCCGAATGCTCCTTGGCTTCGGATCTTGGCGTGCAGAGGACCGTCCTACTTGTGTCTCCGTCCTTGTCCTTCGCGAGAAGTGACAAGACAAACAACATCAGCAATCATAGCATAACTGGGTGATTAATACAACCTTTATTCCCTAGTTTCAGCCGGGTTTGCGCGTTCCATACTCATTTTCTCCAACCATTCCCGTTCTTTCACCGTCAGTTCCGCCGTCTTCAGCAGCTCAGGGCGGCGCTGAAACGTGCGTTCCAGCGATTGCTGTCTACGCCACTTCTCGATTTCCGCGTGGTGCCCGGACAACAAAGCGTCCGGTACTTTCCAGCCTCGGAATTCCGCAGGTCGCGTATAATGCGGGTATTCCAGCAAGCCGTCGCTGAATGAATCGGTCACTGCGGACTGCTCATTGCCAAGCGTCCCCGGCAACAGCCGAACAACAGCGTCCACGACAACCATCGCCGGAAGTTCGCCGCCTGTCAGCACGTAATCGCCTACGGACAGCTCGTCCGTCACGAGAAACTCCCGGATGCGCTCGTCATAACCTTCGTAATGTCCGCAAATAAAGATCAGATGATCTTCTGCCGACAATTCTTTTGCGATTTCCTGCGAGAACGTCCGCCCTTGCGGGCACATGAGAATAATTCGCGGCTTTCGCTTCTCTAAGCCATCCTCCGCTGATCGGTCGGCGTTTTCCAGCAAGTGCTCAACGGCCCCGAAGATCGGCTCGGCTTTCAACACCATGCCGCCCCCGCCGCCGTACGGCATATCATCGACCGTGTTGTGCTTGTTGTTCGCGAAGTCGCGGAAGTTCACCGTATTTAGCGAGGCAATGCCTTTATCCCGCGCCTTACCGAGGATGCTCGAGCCGAACACGCCTTCGAACATTTCCGGAAACAGCGTCAATACGTCGATGCGCATACTAGAGCAACCCTTCCATCAGATGAACCTTGATTTTGCGGGCCGCGATATCCACTTCCAGCACAACGTCGTCAATAACAGGCAACAGCAGCTCCTTGCCTTTCGGCATCTTAACCACCCATATATCGTTCGCTCCAGGCGACAAAATATCGGATACGGTGCCGAGCGTCTCGCCTTCCTCCGTCACGACCTCGCAGCCGACAATGTCCCGAACGTAATATTCGTCTTCTTCAAGCGGGACGCGTTCGTCGTCGCCGACTTTCAGTTCCCAGCCCTTGTATTTCTCGACATCGTTAATGTTGTCGAATCCTTTGAACTTCACGACAAACATGTTTTTCTGCTCTCGCGAGCTTTCGATTTCCACTGTCAACGAACTTCCGTCATTCGGAGAAATCATTTGCAGCTTGTTGCCTTTCTTAAACCGAATATCCGGAAAATCCGTCTGCGGCCATATTTTCAGCTCGCCCTTAATGCCGTGCGTGTTGGCAATTTTGCCGATATTGAGCAAACGCTCCTGCGTCATGCGGTAATCCCCTCTCTTGCTATGACCGATCTAATGTTCTTATCATATCCCACACCACTTCGATTTCGCAATCGAACGGGCACACTATGGAAAAAGCCGCATCATGCTGTCGCACGATACGGCTTTCGTTAATTATTCCGAGACAATGTCCACGATGACGCGCTTCCGCTCTTTAACGGAGGCGGATGAGACGACCGTACGCAGCGCTTTCGCGATACGTCCCTGCTTGCCGATGACTTTGCCGACATCATCTGGATGAACGGAAAGCTCGTACACCAGGCCTCTCGCGTCTTCCTTGACCTGAATTTGCACGTCTTCCGGATGATCCACGAGTGCCCGGGCGATAACCCGAATCAATTGTTCCATGGCTCAACCCTCCGGTATTGGGACGATTATTTCTGGAGCTTGGATTCGTGGAATTTCTTCAGAACGCCAGCTTTGCTCAGAAGATCGCGTACTGTGTCGGACGCTTGAGCGCCGTTTTGCAGCCATTTCAGAGCTTTTTCTTCGTCGATTTGCACTTGAGCCGGTTGAGCGACCGGGTTATAAACGCCGATCTCCTCGATGAAACGGCCATCGCGCGGGGAACGGGAATCGGATACGACGACGCGGTAGAACGGAGCTTTGTGTGCGCCGATACGTTTCAGACGGATGCGAGTTGCCATTAAAATTCACCTCCTTGAAAAAGTTACGATCAACCGTTCGTCAGAACGGGAATTTCATGCCGCCTTTGCCACCAAGCATGTTCTTCATGTTCTTGAGCCCTTTCAGGCCCCCCATGCCGCCTTTCGGGCCTTTCGGACCCATCATGCCGGAAAACTGCTTCATCATCTTCTTCATGTCCTCGAACTGTTTCAACAGACGGTTGACATCGGCGATCGTCGTACCGCTGCCCGCAGCGATCCGCTTGCGCCGACTGTAGTTGATGATGTCGGGCTTCTGCTTCTCGTTCTTCGTCATCGACTTGGCGATCGCTTCCGTGCGCGCGATTTGCTTCTCGTCGATTTTGAAGTTCGGATTGTTTTTGAGCTTGCCCATGCCGGGCATCATGTCGAGAAGCTGTTCGAGCGGCCCCAACTTGCGAACTTGCTCCATCTGCTCCAGGAAATCGTCGAAGGTAAAGTCGGCGGTACGCATTTTGCGCTCCATCTCTTTTGCCTTCTCGGCATCGATATTCTCCTGCGCCTTCTCAATGAGCGACAACATGTCGCCCATGCCGAGAATCCGCGAAGCCATCCGATCCGGGTGGAACGCTTCGAGCTGATCCACTTTCTCGCCGATGGAAGCGAATTTGATCGGACAACCGGTTACGGCTTTGACGGAAAGTGCAGCACCGCCGCGCGTATCGCCGTCAAGCTTCGTCAACACGACACCGGTAAGCGCAAGTTGCTCGTGGAAGCTCTGCGCCACGTTAACCGCCTCTTGGCCGGTCATGGCATCAACGACAAGCAATACTTCGTCCGGATTGACCGCGGCGTGAATATCTTTAATTTCCTGCATGAGCTCCGCATCGATCTGCAAACGGCCGGCCGTATCGATGAGCACGTAGTCGTTGCCTTGCTCCTTCGCGAGTTGTACCCCTTGCTTCGCGATGTCGACAGGACTGACCTGGTCGCCGAGCGTGAAGACCGGAACATCGATTTGCTCGCCGAGAACTTGCAACTGCTTGATCGCGGCGGGCCGATAAATATCTCCCGCGACGAGCAGCGGCTTATGATTCTGCGACTTGAGCAATTTGGCAAGCTTACCGCTCAGTGTTGTCTTGCCGGCGCCTTGCAAACCGGCCATCAGCACGATCGTCGGCGGCTTATTCGATTTCGCAAGCTTCGACTGTGTGCCGCCCATCAGCTCGGTCAGTTCTTTGTTGACGATGTCGATAATGACCATTGCCGGGGTAAAGCTCTTCTGTACTTCTTGTCCGAGCGCCTTCTCCTTCACCTTGCCGATGAAGTCTTTGACGACTTTGAAGTTGACGTCCGCTTCAAGCATCGCGAGCCGAACTTCGCGCATCGCGTCATTGACGTCGTCTTCGGTTACTTTGCCGCGTCCCCGCAGCTTGCCGAACACGTTCTGCAGCCGGGTCGACAATCCTTCGAAAGCCATTCGCCATCCCTCCTTCGGAACGGTTAGTTTTACTCCGCGCCCCGCAGCATTGCCGCCGTCTCCGTTAACGGCTTGCGCCATTCAACCGGAAGGCCGGCGATCTGCGTTTCCAACAGCTCGATGCCCGCGTGGAACTTCTCGTGTCGGGCTGCCAGTCCGAGCTTCGCCTCGTAATCCTCAAGCACTTGTTCGGCGCGTTTCAAATGCTCGTACACCGCTTGTCTGCTAATTCGGAAATCGGCGGCAATCTCGCCTAACGTATAATCATCGTGAAAGTAACATTTCAAGAACGTCTGTTGTTTATCGGTTAACAAAGGTCCGTAAAAATCGTACAACACATTGATTCGGTTCGTCTTCTCAAGCGCATTCTCCCCGCTCACAATGGCTGCTCCCTTCGTTGCCTCGCGTCAAGTAGAAAAGCTTTACACCCTGACCGCTCCACCTATGTTACCGAATTGCCGGGCACATGTCAAGGAAAAAACCTTAACAATCTTTGTTTCTTCGACCGATCATCCAAATTGAAATCGCACTCCCGGAGAACAGCACTGCGGCAATCGCGATCAAGGAGACGCGCATTCCAGCAGTGAAAGATGCGCTGGCACCGAGCAGCGAGCCTGAAACAGCGATACCAAGGGTTGCTCCGATTTGCCTGCTTGAATTCAGCGTTCCCGTGACGGTACCCGTCTGGTCTTTCGATACGGCAGAAATGACAGCCGTCATGAGCGAAGGGATCGTAAACGATACGCCGAACCCGATCGCAAGCAAACCAATCGCTGTCGCAACATGATTCGTTTCGCGATTTAACAGAATCAGCAACAGCGAACCTACTGCGGACAATAGAAAACCGATCGTCATCGGAATTTTGGCTCCGATCCGCCCGGCCATCCGACCGCTGATAATCGGATTAAAAGCAAGCGGAATCATCATCGGAAGCATCGCGGCACCGGCATCTCCAGCCGACAAGCCGCGAACTTGCTGAAAAAATAGCGGCAGCATAAACAAAATAGCCGATAATCCGAAATTAATGATCATGCCGGCGACAATCCCTCCCGACACAGTCGCATTCTTGAATAAGCGAAGCGGGAGCAGCGGCGCCGGATTCTTCGCTTCAACGATAAGAAACAAGCCGGTACAAAGCGCCGCCAGAACAAACATGGCAACGATAAGAGGAGAACGCCAGCCGTACGCCTCCCCTTCCATCAGTGCGAAAGATAACGTGCCGATTGCGACGATGGCCAGAATTTGCCCCTTCCAGTCCAGGCTTCTCTGGGCATTACGGCCTGTCTTACCTACGAACAACCAAGCGATCAACAGACTGATCACGGCAAGCGGCACGTTAAGCAGAAAAATGCTGCGCCAGCCGAACGCATCGACCAGCAGCCCGCCGACGACAGGGCCAGCGGCCATCGCCACTCCGGTAATCGCCGCCCATATGCCCATCGCACGTGCGCGTTTGGTCGGTACGGGATAAGCATGTGAGAGCAACGTAAGCGACGCCGGCATTAAAGCCGCTCCTCCTATGCCGAGCAACGCCCGCAGGCCGATCAGCGCTCCTGATGTCGGAGCGACTGCTGAGTTCGCCGAAGCTGCAAGAAATATAACCAATCCCCCGACGTATACTTGTTTGGCTCCCATTTTGTCGGTTAACGATCCCATCGATAATAGAAGGCCTGCGAAGACGATTGTGTAGGCGTTAACGACCCATTGCAATGTCTCAATGCCGCCTCCCAGATCAGCTTGAATCGCTGGAAGTGCGACACTTACCACTGTCGTATCCAGCAGCACCATAAAATACCCAAGGGAAAGTCCGAACAGAAGCCACCCTTTTTTTGACTGTCCCACAACCGTTTCCTCCTTATTCCCTTACTTGCTTGATTCATTTTCATCGTTGCAAGTGTATAATCTTTCGTATACTAGAATAAGTTGAGTATTTAACATAGGATAAATAATCCTTGTTTAAGCACTGGGAAAGGGTGAGGAATCGAGTGAACACATCGGACAACGAACGGCTGCAAGAACTGGCACAATTTCTGCGGACGAGACGAGCACGAATCTCACCGGAGCAAGCGGGCTTGCCTAGCGGCACGCGACGGCGTACGCCGGGACTGCGACGCGGAGAAGTCGCCTTGTTGTCCGGCGTCAGCATCGATTGGTATACATGGCTGGAACAAGCTCGCAATATTCAGGTGTCTACGCAAGTATTGAGCAATATTGCGCGGGTTCTCCAACTCGATACCAATGAACGTAAACACCTTTTTCTGCTTGCTCTCCAACAAGTGCCGATTGAAGTCACATCTCTCGAGAGCGGCATCAGCCCGCTGCTGCAAAACTTCCTGGACTTGCAAGGGACAAGTCCCGCTTACGTCATGGATCAACGACTGAATATCGTTGCATGGAACAAAGCCGCCAACCTCATTTACGGAGATTACGAGAAAATGTCCGGAAGAGACAGAAATTCCGTCTGGCGTACGTTTACTTCACCGGACGTCCGACAATTGCTTCGGGAACATTGGGAAGCCCATGCCCGTCACCGACTGGCTTCCTTTCGAGCCAGCTACGGGAAATTCACGGGAGATCCGTGGTGGATGGAGCTGATCGACGACCTGAAACGGATAAGCCCGGAATTCAGCGCCTGGTGGCCGCAGCATGATGTGCTGGGAGGCCCCGAAGGCAAAAAAGTCAATTATCATCCGACCGGCGGCGTGCTTGAATTCGAACAACTATCGTTTCAAGTCGCTGATTCACCCCAGCTTACCGCAGTCATCAACATCCCGTCCGGCGGAGGCGACACCGCCTATAAACTTGCAAAGCTGCTGTCCTCGCATACAAACGGCATAGAATAAAGCAAAAGACGAAGCAGAGAAAATCTGCTTCGTCTTTTGCTTAGCGGCTGCGAATACCGTCGTATTTGCTCATTCCGCAACCAAATCCCCGATTCGGAATGCGGTGACTTTCGCGATTTCCTCCAGCGCCGCTTGTCGCTCTTCCGCGACCGTATGCTGGATCCGGATTTTCATCGCGGCGAGTATTTCATCTTTCCCCTTGCCTCGAACAGCCATAATAAAAGGAAAACCGAACTTCTCTGTATAGGTGCGGTTAAAGCCCGTGAACAAGTCATGTTCCTCTTGCGTTAGTTGACTTAAACCCGCTCCTTGTTGTTCCGTTACGGAGTAAGGCGTCATGACCTCAAGTCGGGTAGCCAAATCCGGGTGCCCCCGAAAAAAAGCCGTAACTTCGTCTTCCGACGCGGAACGGACAAGCGTCATCATTTGGTCGTGCAGTTGCTTGCACGAGTAAAATGGACGGTGTGCCCATACGTCCTTCGCCACCCAAGGCGCGTGTTCAAACACCCCGCCGAACGTCTCGGCAAATTGTTCTTGTTCCATATGATTGACGACCGAAATTGGAATGCCGGCATTTGCTGTCATGATGTAAACCTCCATGCTGTATGTTCGGCTCGCCTATTCCGCTATTTCCTCTTCGTCCGTGCCCGTATCCGATCCAACCATGCCGGCGAACAACGCATGAACGAACTGGTCGGCGTCGAATTGCTGCAAATCGTCCATTTTCTCGCCGAGACCGACAAACTTAACCGGCAGTGATAGTTCATTGCGAATCGCGATAACGATACCGCCCTTCGCTGTGCCGTCGAGCTTCGTCAGCACGAGACCGGTTACGCCGCTTTTCTCGCCGAACAATTTCGCTTGCTGCAAAGCGTTCTGGCCGGTCGTCGCATCGAGAACAAGCAACGTCTCGTGCGGGGCGCCAGGAATTTCCCGTTGGATGACCCGATGGATTTTGGCCAGTTCCTCCATCAAGTTGTTTTTGTTCTGCAAACGACCGGCCGTGTCGCAGATCAGCACGTCAACTCCGCGCTGCTTAGCCGCTTGGACGGCGTCAAACATGACCGCTGCAGGGTCGGCGCCGGACTGCTGCTTAATGACGTCAACGCCGACGCGACCGCCCCACACTTCGAGCTGCTCGATCGCGCCCGCGCGGAACGTGTCCCCGGCGGCGAGCAGCACGTTTTTGCCTTGCTGCTTATATCGCCAAGCGAGCTTGCCGATTGTCGTCGTTTTGCCGACGCCGTTGACGCCAACGAACAAAATAACCGTTATCCCGTCCGGGTTTTCTTTTAAGCCGACTTCGTCGCCGGTCGATTGGAGCATACCGATAAGCTTCTCCGACAAGATCGGGCGCAGCTCGGAAGGCTCCTCGATTTTGCGTTTCTTCACTTCCGCGCGCAGCTCGTCGATTAGCGCCATTACTGTGTTGACGCCAACGTCCGCGCCGATAAGGATTTCCTCGAGTTCCTCGAAAAATGCCTCGTCGATTTTTTTGCGCCGGCTGAACAACTCCTCGACTTTGCCGACGAATGCGTCGCGCGTTTTCGCCAGCCCTTCGCGGAACTTACTCGTGACGGCTTCCGTCTTGGACGCGATGCTCTCACGCAATCGTTTGAAAAAACTCATTGTGTTTCCTCCACTCCCAGCCCTCGCACTTGTTCCCAGCCGTTAACGGCTCGAGAGTACGTTATTTCTGCAACTTCGCACTTTTCCCGGCCAATAGCGGCGCGGGAGGACGTTATTTCTGCAACTTCGCACATTCCCCAGCCGTTAACAGCGTGAGTGGACGTTATTTCGTCAACTTCACACATTCCCCCGCAGTTAAGGGCGTAGGAGGACGTTATTTCGCCAACTTCGCACATTCCCCAGCCGTTAACGGCGTGGGAGGACGTTATTTCTGCAACTTCGCACTTTTCCCGGCCAATAGCGGCGCGGGAGGACGTTATTTCGCCAACTTCGCACATTCCCCAGCCGTTAACGGCGTGGGAGGACGTTATTTCGCCAACTTCGCACTTTTCCCAGCCGATAGCGGCGCGGGAGTACGTTATTTCGCCGATTACGCCGTTGCCGTCATCTCTTCCGTCTCTTCCAATCGGACGGATACGAGCTTCGACACGCCGCCTTCTTCCATCGTAACGCCGTAGAGCACATCCGCCTCTTCCATCGTGCCTTTGCGGTGCGTAACAACGATAAACTGCGTCGAATCCGAGAACTCTCGCATGTATTGCGCGTAACGCGCCACGTTCGCTTCGTCGAGCGCTGCTTCGACTTCGTCGAGTACGCAGAACGGCACCGGCTTCACGTGTAAAATCGCAAACAGAAGCGCAATCGCCGTCAGCGCCCGCTCGCCACCGGAGAGCAGTTGCAAGTTCGTCAACTTCTTGCCGGGAGGCTGCGCGACGATGTCGATACCCGTATCGAGCGGCCGATCCGGCTCCACCAACACCAGATCCGCGCGCCCGCCGCCGAACATCCGGGCGAACACGACGACGAAATGCTTGCGGATCTCCTCGAACGTCGAGCGGAACCGCTTCGACATCTCGTCGTCCATCTCGCGAATTATGCCATGCAGCTTCGTCTTCGCCTCAATCAAGTCGTTCTCCTGACCGGACAAGAAGTCGAAGCGCTCGGAAACACGCTTGTATTCCTCGATCGCACCCAAGTTGACATCCCCGAGCGAAGTGATTTTGCGTTTCATATCGCGTACTTCGTTCTGCGCCGCGACAATATCTTCGGGAATGGGGTAACGCTCTTTCGCCAGTTCAAAACCGATCTCGTACTCCTCGGACAACTTGCGGAGCAAGTTGTCGAGTTCGACGTCCATCCGATTGACCGAAATTTCCGCTTGACGCAGCCCTTCTTCGACATTGCGCAGCTTAGCCCGCTGGTCTTTCGTTTCGCCTTCCTTACGCTCCAACTCACGTTGTTTCTCGGCGCGGTCGGCTCGCTTGAATTCGATGTTTTCGGTATATTGTTTCTTCTGAATACGAAGCTCGTTCAACCGTTCGCGTTGCTCGACCGATTCCTGTTCGGCTTTCGCCGACTCCGCTTCATTGTGCTCCAACGATTCCTTGAGCTGCGTACGCTCGCCCGTCAAACGCGCAAGCTCAGCGCGTTGCCGATTAGATTGCTCTTCCAACGCCGCCCTATCTTGCTCGAGTCGGGCAATCGCAATTTTCAGTTCGGTAAGCTCCGCTTGCAGCTGCTCTTTGGCCGATGCACTCTTGCGCCGCAGTTCTTCCGCTTCCCGAATACGATTCTGGATACGCTGTTCCTCCGCAGCAAGCGAAGCAAGTCGGGCTTCCGCCTCTTCCTTGCTCGTAAGCAAACTGCCTGCTTCCGCGTTAAACGCCGCTTTCTCCCCCGCCAGAGCCGACTGCTGCTCGGCGAGCAACTTCTCATCCTGTTCGAGCTGGGCGCTTTCGCCGGACACTTGCTGCTCCCGCAGACGCTCCTGCTCCCCTTGCTCGCGCAACCGCTCGATATTCTGGGAAGCGAGTGCCAGTTCCTTCTTCAAATCGTCGACTTCGGCCCTCGCCAAGTCTTTCGCCTTTTCCGCAGTCGCGATCTCGCGGTCAAGCTCTTCGAGTTGGCGCTGGCGACTGAGCAGACTGGACGATTTCTTCGCTACGCCGCCCCCCGTCATCGAACCGCCGGCATTAACAACGTCGCCGTCGCGCGTTACGACGCGATAGCGATATTGCAACCGCGAAGCGATCCGGTTCGCCTGCTCAAGCGTCTCGGAAATAAGCACGTTGCCAAGCAAGCTGCCAATGATGGACGCATACTTCGGCGCGTACTCGACGAGTTCGGAAGCGATACCGACGAATCCTTCCGCCTGCTCCACCGTTCTTCTGTCGCTGTCGGATAAACTTCTCGCACGGATGACGTCCATCGGAAGGAATGTCGCCCGTCCCGATTGCCGCTGCTTCAAATAGGCGATCGCCGCACGCGAAGTCTTCTCGTCTTCCATGACGATGTGTTGAAGCGCAGCGCCAAGCGCCGTCTCCATCGCCACTTCGAGCGATCCCGGGACGCTGACGAGTTCGGCTACCGCCCCGTGGACACCATGAAGGTTGCCACGTTTGGCGCCCTTCAGCACTTCTCGGACGCCATGCTGGAAACCGTCATAGTCGTTCTGTAATTCTTTGATCGTATCCCGGCGGGAAACGAGCGCTTCGCGTTTTTGCTCTGAACGGCGCACATTCGCCTGGGCTTCCTCCAACTTCCGCTGAAGTTCTCCCGAACGAGCGCCTTCCGCCACGTAACGGTCGCGCACTTCCGCAAGCGAGCGCGACACCTCGGTTAAGCGCGCCTCCAATTGCGCGCGCTTGCTCTCCAGCGCCGCCAATTGCTCGACAAGCTTCGCTTCTTCTTCGGCGATGCGGGACATGCGACGCTCCAGAGCTTCGCGCTGCCCGTCACCGTAGCGAATGTCGTTGCGCGCCTGCGCCATCGCGTTCAGCGTATCGAACAGTTCGGCTTTGAGCTTCTCTTCCGCCTCCGTGCTTCCGTCAGCCAGCGCAAGTCGCAACTCCTCGTCCGCAAGCTTCGTCTTCAGCGCGCCAAGCTCTGTCTCCAACAAAGCGCGTTTGTCGCGTGCAACAGCTTCCTCGGACGTCGCCGCAGCGAAACGCTCTTCGGCCGTCGCTAACGAAGCGCGCAAGCCTTCTCTCGTCCGTTCCAAATGACCGCGTCGTTCGCTGAGAAGTTCGACGTACCCTTCGGTTTTCTCGGTTTCTTCACTGCAATGAAGCAGTTCATCCTGCAATTTCTCGAGCAATTCCTCGAGCTGCACGAGTGCAAGGCGCTCCTCTTCGAGCAATGCGTCGTGTTGGCTTACGAACGTCGACAACCCGAGCTGTTCCTCTCGAAGCGCGGCGAGTTTCTCGTTCGTCTGCGACCACGACGTGTGCACGCCTTCGATCTGGTGAACATATACCGCGATTTCCTTACTCTTCAACCCATCTTTCAGCTGCCTGTATGCCTCGGCTCTTTCGGATTGTTCGCGAAGGGGCTCGATCTGACCTTTGAGTTCGCTGACGAGGTCGTGGATGCGCAGCAAATTGTTTTCCGTATCTTCGAGTTTTTTCTGGGCTTCCTTCTTGCGGCTCTTATATTTCACGATGCCGGAAGCTTCCTCGAAGATGCCGCGGCGGTCTTCAGAACGCGTACTCAAAATTTCTTCAATTCGGCCTTGCCCGATAATCGAGTAAGCTTCGCGGCCGATCCCCGTGTCCATGAACAATTCGGTAATATCTTTCAGCCGGCAAGGCTGCTTGTTGATTAAATATTCACTGTCCCCGTTCCTATGGACACGACGCGTAACCGTCACTTCGCTGAAATCAAGCGGCAACGCCTTGTCCATATTATCGAGCGTCAACGACACTTCCCCGAAATTAACCGCTTTACGCGAATCGCTTCCGGCAAAAATAATGTCCTGCATGTTGCCGCCGCGAAGAGACTTGGCGCTTTGTTCACCGAGCACCCAGCGGATGCCGTCGGAAATGTTGCTTTTGCCGCTTCCGTTAGGCCCGACGACCGCGGTAATACCGCGAACGAACTCCAGCTCGGTCCTGTCGGCGAACGATTTGAATCCCGTCAGCTCGATTCTTTTCAAAAACATAAGGAAAATGCCCTCCTAGCGTCGATCCGTTATCCGAGTCAGCCGGGAAAATGTTCCGCGAACGCAGCCAGCGCACGCGAAGCCGCCTGCTGTTCCGCCTCTTTCTTCGAACGCCCTGCTCCTGTGCCCAACTGCCGGTTGCCAAGCGCCACAACCGCGACGAACTCCCTGTCATGCGCCGGCCCACGCTCCTCGACGATGCTGTAATCAAGCGCGCCGATCGACGTCTGTTGCACTTTCTCTTGTAGCTCCGTCTTATAATCTTTAAGCGGAGCCTGGCCGTTCTGCGGCAGCGAGCCAAACATATGACGTTCCAAAAAAGATCTAACCGCTTCCAATCCTTGGTCCAAGTAAAGCGCGCCCAGGAACGCTTCGAAAGCGTCCGCGAGCAACGACGGCCGCGTTCGGCCTCCCGTTTGCTCCTCCCCTTTGCCGAGCAGCACGATCTGCCCGAATTCGAGCGCCTCGGCAAAACGGACAAGCGATGGTTCGCAGACGATGCTGGCGCGTAACCGCGTCAACTCGCCCTCGGGTCGTTCCGGATAAGTTCGGTACAAATATTCCGATACGGTCAACTGCAGCACGGCGTCGCCAAGAAATTCGAGCCTCTCGTTGTCGGCGATCTTCGCGCCCCGTTGCTCGTTCACGTATGACGTGTGTGTGAACGCTTGTTTCAGCAGCGCGGGATTGCGGAATCGGACTTGTACTTTCTGCTGCAGCTTCTGGAAGTTTTCCTTCATTGTTTACACCCCATGCCGCGCTCGAACAGCCCCCGTAAACGAACGAACGCAGACAGCATATGCCGCCTGCGTCGACGTTCACGCGCTTATTAGGCTTCGTATTTACGCAAAATGATAGTCGCGTTATGACCGCCGAATCCGAAGGAGTTCGACAATGCGATATTGACGTCCGCCTTCCGGGGCACGTTCGGAACGTAGTCCAAATCAAGCTCTGGATCTTGGTTGTCCAGGTTAGCCGTAGGAGGAATGACACCGTTCTGCAAGGTCAATCCGACGATAACTGCTTCAACGCCGCCGGCAGCTCCGAGCAAATGGCCGGTCATTGATTTCGTCGAGCTTACAGCTAGCTTGTATGCATGCTCGCCGAACACCGACTTGATCGCCGTCGTCTCGGATTTGTCTCCGATCGGAGTTGACGTGCCGTGCGCGTTAATATAGTCGACCTCACTTGGCTCGATGCCGGCGTCTTTAATCGCCTTCTTCATCGAACGGGCCGCGCCTTCCGGATCAGGCTCGACCATGTCGTAAGCGTCGCCGCTCATGCCATAGCCGATCACTTCGCCGTAAATTTTCGCCCCGCGCGCATTCGCATGCTCAAGCGACTCCAAAATCATGACGCCGGAACCTTCGCCCATAACGAATCCGTCGCGATCGATGTCAAACGGCCGGCTTGCTTTCTCCGGCTCATCGTTGCGCGTGCTCATCGCTCGCATCGAGCAGAAGCCGGCCATGCCGATCGGACGGATCGTCGCTTCGGCACCGCCGCAGATCATGACGTCGGCATCGCCTCGCTGGATCATTTTGAACGAATCCCCGATGGAGTGCGTACCGGTCGCGCACGCCGATACGGCAGCCGTATTCGGGCCTTTCGCTCCGGTGAGCATCGAAATTTGGCCGCTGGCCATGTTCGCGATCATCATCGGAATGAAGAACGGGCTGACGCGTCGAGGACCTTTGTTCAGGAGAACCGTGTGCTGGTCTTCCCACGTACCAAGCCCTCCGATGCCGGAACCGACAACTACGCCTACCCTTTCGGGATCCGCGTTAACGCCGATTTCAAGCTTGGCGTCTTCGATCGCCAGCTTGCTGGCCGCAACGCCGAATTGTACGAAGCGGTCCATTTTGCGAGAATCCTTCTTGTCGATATATAAGCCAGGATCGAAATCCTTGATTTCAGCAGCGATCTTAGTCGTATATTCAGTTGTGTCGAACGCTTCGATCGTGCTGATTCCGGATTTGGCGTTCATCAGGTTGTTCCAGAACGTTGGTAAATCTGAGCCGAGGGACGTCACGACTCCCATCCCCGTAATGACGACGCGTTGTGTCAAAACCTATTCACCTCTCAGGGTATTTCAATCCCCGCGCTGCGGGAACGGTTCCATAAATGTGCAGAAGTCCCGTCGCGATAACGGGACCCGGTCGATCATTTACGAATGAGATTGTATGTATTTAACGACTTCTCCCACCGTTGTGATCTTCTCTGCATCCTCGTCGGAAATCTCCAAGTCGAATTCGTCTTCGAGTTCCATTACGAGTTCAACCACATCGAGAGAGTCAGCGCCCAAGTCGTCTTTGAAGGATGCTTCGGCTGTTACCTCTGCCTCTTCAACACCCAGGCGTTCGATAACGATGCGTTTAACGCGTTCTTGTACATCGGACATCCGGTTCACCTCCCTTAACGTATTATACGTGAATCATGGACAAAAAGCCATAGCGCCTATACCAACTACATGTACATGCCGCCGTCGATGTGAATCGTTTGGCCGGTCATATACGAAGCCGCATCGGACGCCAGATAGACGACGGCCGAAGCGATATCCTCCGGGCGTCCCATCCGGCCAAGCGGAATTTCTCCTTGCATTTTCTCGCGAATGTCCGCGGGAAGCTTGTCGGTCATGTCCGACTCAATAAAGCCCGGCGCCACAGCGTTCACTGTAATGCCGCGAGAAGCGAGCTCTCTGGCCGCGGATTTCGTCAAGCCGATGACGCCGGCTTTGGCGGCGACATAATTGGCTTGCCCCGCATTGCCGAGCACGCCAACGACCGACGAAATGTTGATGATGCGTCCAGAACGTTGCTTCATCATCGGGCGGGTAACGGCTTTCACGCCGTTAAACACGCCTTTCAGGTTCGTCTCGATGACTTCATCGAATTCGGATTCCTTCATTCGCATAATCAAGTTGTCGCGGGTAATCCCGGCATTGTTTACGAGAATGTCCAGCTTGCCGAACGCTTCCAGCGACGCAGCGACCAACGCTTCGAACTCGGCGGACTTGCCGACGTTCGCCTTAACGGCGATCGCCTTGCGGCCGAGCGCTTCGATCGCCTTGACCGTCTCCGCTGCCGCGGCTTCGCTGCCGGAGTAGTTCACGGCGACGTCCGCTCCCGCTTCGGCGAGTGCGATGGCGATCGCGCGACCGATGCCGCGGGATGCTCCGGTTACGAGCGCGCTTTTCCCTTCCAAACTCCACATCGTCATGTTCCGTTCACCCTCCCGCTCCATTTTCGCAGTTTCGCCTTCATTGCGCAACCGCAGTAGCCGCCTCGGCGCTGTTCACCGAGATAACTCGAACCGATTTGTCAATTTTCTTGATCAAGCCTGCCAGCACGGAGCCCGATCCGATCTCGACAAACGTATCGACGCCTTGGCCGATCAAATAATTCACCGTGTCTTCCCATTGTACGGGAGAGACGACTTGCTTCACGAGCAATTCGCGAAGCTCGTTCCCCGAGGTGACCGCTTGCGCGTGCACGTTAGCGACGACAGGTACTTCCGCATCCAGAAATTCGACTTTAGCCAGTTCCTCCGCCAAGTTATCGGCAGCCGGCTGCATGAGCGAAGAATGGAACGGTCCGCTTACATCAAGCGGGATAACCCGTTTCGCTCCGGCTTCCTTGCCGCGCTCGCCGATCGCCGCGACACCTTCGGCTGAACCGGAAACGACGATTTGTCCCGGGCAATTCACGTTAGCAAGCTCAACGCGCCCTATGCTGGCGGATACGTCTTCGCATAGCGTTTGAAGCGCTTCGCGTTCGGCGCCGAGAACGGCGGCCATCGCGCCTTTGCCGCTAGGAACAGCTTGTTCCATGAATTGTCCGCGCATACGCACGAGCATAAGCGCGTCTTCGAACTCGAGAACGCCAGCCGCGACGAGCGCACTGTATTCGCCCAAGGAATGTCCAGCCACGAAATCAGGCTTGACGCCTTGAGCTTTGTACATTTCCAGAAGCGCATAACTCGTCGCCAGTAGCGCGGGCTGCGTGTTTGCCGTCTGGCGAAGCAACTCGTCAGGCCCTTCGAACGCAAGCTCAGAGAGCGGGAAACCGAGCACCTCGTCGGCTTTGTCGAACGCCGCGCGGGCCGCCTCGTTGCTCTCGTATGCGTCTTTCCCCATGCCTACCGCTTGCGCGCCTTGACCGGGAAACACGAATGCGATTTTACCCAATGAGATTTCCTCCTCTTACGACGCGATTACAATGTTTTGAATGAGGCCGACTACCAGACCAACACCGACGCACCCCATGTGAGGCCCCCGCCGAAACCGACGAGCACAAGCTTGTCGCCTTCTTTCACCCGTCCCTGCTCGACCGCTTCGGCGAGCGCGAGCGGAATCGAAGCCGCTGACATGTTGCCGTACTTGTCCAGGTTGATCATTGCCTTATCGGCGGACAGCTCCAAGCGCTCGAGCGCGGATTGAATAATTCGAATATTCGCTTGATGAGGGATAAGCAGATCGATATCGGATTTCTCGTAGCCAGCTGTCGCTAATGCTTCCTCTGCCGCACTGCCCATAATGCGGACCGCGAATTTAAACACGTCGCGACCGTTCATTTCGATAAAATGCTTTCGTTCGCCGACCGTCTGTTCCGTCGACGGCAACCTCGAACCGCCGCCGCAAATGCGAAGGAGATCTCCGCCCGCGCCGTCTGCACCCAGCTTAAACGATTTGAACCCCCGGCCTTGCGGCACTTCCCCGACGACGACCGCACCCGCTCCGTCTCCGAACAAAATCGCCGTATTGCGGTCCGTATAGTCCGTAATACGAGACAAGGTTTCGGCGCCAACAACGAGAATCTTTTTGTACACACCTGTCGCAATGAAGCCGTTGGCGTTCGCCAAACCGTAAATAAAGCCCGAGCACGCGGCCGATAAATCGAACGCCGCCGCGTTCTTCGCGCCGAGCTTCTCCTGCAGGATGCAAGCGGTAGACGGGAAAAACATGTCGGGCGTAATCGTCGCTACGATGATGAGATCGAGTTCCTCGGCCGTCACGCCTGCCGCTTTAAGCGCTTGAATAGACGCCTCATAAGCAAGGTCCGACGTTGCCTGTTCAGGCGCCGCGATTCTTCTTTCCTTCATCCCCGTACGAGTGACGATCCACTCGTCGTTCGTTTCCACCATCTTCTCCAGATCTTGGTTCGTTAGACGCCGTTCCGGAACGTATTTGCCCGTTCCGAGGATGCCGACGGAAATTCCGTTCATTCGCCTCTACTCACTTTCCGCTGATTTCTTCGGCAATCGCCGAAATAAGTCCGTTGCCGATCGTCTTGCGGGTTTCACGAATCGCCACCTTCATGGCGTTCGCATCGGACGAGCCATGCGCTTTGATGACCAGCCCGTTCACGCCGAGGAGTGGCGCCCCGTTGTATTCGTTGTAGTCGAACAATTCTCTCACTTTGCGAAGTTTCGGTTTTAAAATCGACGCCGCGATCTTCGCAGTGAACGACGACGTCATCTGTTCCCTAAGCACTTTGAACACGACGGATGCTGCGCCTTCGATCGACTTCAGCATAATATTCCCGGAGAAACCGTCGCATACGACGACATCGCACGGGCCGTTCAGCACATCTCTCGATTCGACGTTGCCGACGAAGTTAATCGGCGCTTGCTCGAGCAGTTCATACGCCGCTTTCGTCAATTCATTGCCTTTGGCCGCTTCCGTGCCAACGTTCAACAATCCGACGCGCGGATTGGCGATGCCATGGACCTTGCTTCGGTACATGCTGCCCATAATCGCGTATTGAAGCAAATGCTCTGGTTTCGCATCCATGTTGGCGCCCATGTCAAGGGCAAGAATGCCGACTTGGTCAAGCGTCGGAAACATCGGCGCCAGCGCCGGACGTTCGATCCCTTTCAGCCGTCCGACAACGAGCAGCCCCGTTGCCATAAGCGCTCCAGTGTTCCCGGCGGAAATCATCGCATCGGCTTTGCCTTCTTTCACAAGCCTGCCGGCGACAACCATCGAGGAGTTGGTTTTGCGGCGTACCGCTTTCACCGGCTCATCTTCGCTACCGATGACTTCAAGCGCGCTTTCAATCGTGATATTTGCAGGAACATCGGGACCGAGCAGCGGCTTAATCGCTTCCGGGTCCCCGACGAGGATGAGTTGCGTATCCGGCCATTCGGCGGCAGCGGCTTTGGCGCTTTCGACCTGGGCGCGCGGCGCATGGTCCCCGCCCATGACGTCAATCGCAATCCGCATGGACAACATTCCTTTCTGAAAATCGAACTTTGTGACTTTGTTGGCTTCCCGGTCTATGTTTTCGATTCTCCAGCGGATCTGTAGATGATGAAATTACCCTGAAACACCATCTCTTCGCCGACGTACGTAAACACTTCGACTTTCGCTTTGCCTTTTTGCTCGCCGCTCGTTCTTACATACGCTTTGGCGATGCATTTCTCGCCCAATCTTGCAGGACGGATAAAACGAATGTCCGCGGAAGCCGTCAGCGCGATTTCGTCGTTGATGACCGCAACTGCCAGCGAGTTCGCCTGCGCGAATACGTGATGTCCCCTGGCGATGCCCGTACGAGAAAACACGTGTTCGTCTCTGATTTCGAATAAAGAAATACCGCTTTTGTCGAGCTGCAAATCCAAAATATCGCCGATAACCTCGTGCAGCGGCAATGATTTTACGGAGTCGTAAGACCTTTCCGCCATGAGTTTGAGCCGTTCCCTCAATTCTGGAATGGCTAGCTCCAGCCGATCCAAGCGGATCGTCTGAATGCTGACCTTCAGCAGGCGGGTCAATTCCCGGTCGGTGAGAAACGGATTCTCGTCCAGTAGCCGGCTAAGCTGTTGATGACGTTGACGTTTAGGAAGCCGTTCCATGCCTACCCCCCGCTTTCATTCCGTTAGAGGAAGTTCAAAAAGTCCGCTTATGATTACGAAGTAATTTCAAGAAGCATATTCGACGTCGAATCTTGAATGCTGCACGGAACTTCCGGTTCTCACGTAGGTTTTGCCTACGCTCCGATCCTCATTTCCTTGCTTCACCCAACCTTCTCGGTGCTGATAACCGAACTTTTTGAACTCGATTGAATCGAGGATGTTCAATAAGTTCGCTTATGATCACGAAGTGTTTTTTTAATACCAGGTGCCAAAAAGAGTATAAAGAAAAACGCGCCTGGTTGCAACGAGAGCGCGATCGCGCATCGTGCGGCTGTTAGGCAACCGATGCGCTGTCCCGTCGTCGATCCGGACGCGTCTAAGCTTTATTGCTTGATGATTTCGCGCGCTTTGTAAGTACCGCACACTTTGCATACGCGGTGCGAAAGTTTCAACTCTCCGCACTGCTCGCATTTCACCATACCAGGAACCACCAACTTAAAGTGCGTCCGGCGCTTGTGTTTGCGGGCTTTCGATGTCTTCGCAAAAGGGACTGCCATTGCTGCCACCTCCTTATTCAGATCCGAGTAACGTCGGCCGCGGAGCCTTCTACTACTCTTCCTGAGATTTAAACCAATCCTGAAGCGCAGCCATACGGGGATCGATCTTCTCCGTATTGCAACCGCACGATTGTTCGTTCAGGTTGTTTCCGCATTCCGGGCACAAGCCTTTGCAATCTTCTTTGCAAAGGGGCGCGAAAGGCAGCTGTACGACGAACTCCTCTGCTACGTAAGGCATCAGATCAATCCGTTCCTCCGTGACTGGGACAGCTTCGTCGTCTTCGCTCACCGTCGCTTCTTCATCGTTCACGACACGGAAATGCTCCTCAAAAGGAACGTTCATTGTTTCGTCAAACAACTCTAAGCAACGGGAACACTGCATGCGGACTTCGCAGGCGAGTTGACCGGTTACGAGAATCCGATCTTCTGACGCTTGGGCGGTCAAATCAAATTCGACTGGTTTGAGCGGCTTGAACTCGGGGTTGTCCCGGAACAATTCCGTCAAATCCAATGCACCCGACACGTGCAGCGGCTCTTGCCTGGCCGCAAGTTCTTGTACTCTAAGCAACATTAGGATCACTCCAAACAAACAAAAATTATTATATCGAGATCAGCGAGGCTTTGTCAATATATTCACGAGAATACGCCCTTCTTCACTCTCGGGCGTTCACGTGGTATATTGGGGCAGTCAAGCCTGAACGCTAATTCAGCGCCTCCGGGCATCGATGAATTTTCGCATAGGAGGCGGCCATGTCAACCGTCGGTGTCATCGTCGAGTATAACCCGTTGCACAACGGGCATTTGTATCATTTGCAACAATCGAAAAAAATAACGGGGGCGGACAGCGTCGTCGCCGTTATGAGCGGACATTTTCTGCAGCGGGGAGAACCGGCGATGGCCGACAAATGGGCACGAACGGAGATGGCGCTGCTCGCAGGATGCGATCTCGTGCTTGAGTTGCCCGTCGCCTACAGCTCCCAACCTGCCCAATGGTTCGCTTACGGCGCTGTCGCCGTGCTTGAGGCGACCGGGATCGTCGATTCGCTCTGTTTCGGCAGCGAAAGCGGGAACATCGACGCCTTGCTCGAAGCTGCCGCATTGCTTGCGGACGAGCCGCCGGCCTTCGCTACCCTGCTCGAAGCCGAACTGAAAACCGGACTGCCATACCCTTCAGCATTCACGAACGCGTCCGCCACTTTTTTGAGCGATTGCGGCAAGGATGGACTCATCTTCGCATTGGCTCAGCCGAACCATACGCTGGGCTTGCATTATTTGCTCGCCTTGCGCAAGCTGAATAGCCGAATCGTACCACACACTGTGCTGCGGGAAAAGTCCGGTTACGGACAGACCGACATTACCGACGCGCGAATCGCCAGCGCGACCGCTCTACGCAAATTACTTTTCGGACAAGCCGGGTCGATTGATGAGCTCGCTCCGTTCGTCCCTGCGACAACGCTGGATGTGCTGAGACGGGAGTTAAAAGAAGGTCGCGGCCCCGTCCATTGGGAACGATTCGCCCGCCCTCTCTTCCATGAACTGTTCCGCCAAAACCCGGAGCGATTAGCCGAATACGCAGAAGTGACCGAAGGGCTGGAGCACCGGATCAAAAAAGTATTGCGAGATATGCCTGCATACACGATCGATGCACTCCTCGACGGGTTAAAAACGAAAAGATATACACGTACGAAGCTGCAGCGTACGCTCCTTCGCATCCTGCTCGGCCACCGACAAGAATTGTTGACGACTTCACGGCTACAAGACGGCATAACGTATATTCGTGTGCTCGGCTTCACTGAGGGCGGACGCGCCCTGTTGAAGGAGATGCGCAGCAAAGCTTCGGTTCCGGTCATTTCGTCTGCCGCAGAGCACAGTTCGCCTTACCTTGAGATGGACGCGCAGGCGACAGCCGTGTACGCGCTGGGCATGCCGATATCCCCGCCCGGCGCCGCATATCGCGATTTCACTTTGTCTCCGATTCGCGTCTAAATGGACAAGAAGGTCTATCGAAGCCCCCCGGAACGTACATTGATAATGTATCGGATCGGGGGGCTTTTTTTGTTCAATCGCAAAGGTCGCAAACGTTCGCTGCTCTTGACCCTCGTCACCGGGACCGCTGCCTTGGCTATCGTAGCAGGCATCGTAGCTTCACCCGGGGAAGCATTCCGTGCGTCGCTCGAGGGTTTGCAAATATGGTGGCAGAACGTGTTTCCAGGCCTGCTGCCTCCTCTTCTTCTCGCGGAGCTGCTCGCAGCTTCCGGCTTGCTTCATGGCTTCGCTGCAATCGCTGAGCCGCTTACGAGAAGGCTGTTCCGTCTTCCCGGCGCCGCCGGCTGGGCGATTGCTTTCGGGTGGTCAGCAGGCATACCTGCGGGCGCTAAGGAAACGGCCAGGCTAAGAGAAAACGGCCTGCTTCGCGACAGCGACGTCGATACCGCGTTGCTCGTCTCGCATATGCCAAACCCTTTCCTCGTCGTGCTTGTCATCGGTTACGGGTTTCTTCGCTCTCCTTCCCTTGGCTGGGCGATTGCGTTCGGATTGTGGATTGCGACGCTGCTGACCGGGTTCGTCTGGGCGCGAATCGCCAAGCCTCGTTCGCCAAATGTGCCGTCTCTACCCGTGACGCAGCCGGTTGCATTCGTTCAGCGCGCCGTCAGAGCGACGATGGACGCGCGATCTGATGACGGGCGGCCGCTCGGCAAGCAGTTGGCAGACGCAGTGACGAACGCCGTCTCTACGCTGATGACGCTCGGCGGCCTGATCATGATGAGCGCTGTCGTCGTTCGGCTTATCCAGCTGTTCGCGCCTGGCAACGACGTCTGGCTCGCATTTCCTGGCTTATACGAGATGAATCTAGGCGCATTCGAAAGCTCGCGCTCTGCCCTGTTCACCGTTGCTCCCGCCGGCGCAGCGGCACTGATCGCGGCCACGCTCGCGTGGAGCGGTTGGAGCGGCTTGCTGCAGGCTCGGGCCGCCTTCGGCAGCGAGTTCCCTTTCCCCTGGGCGAAAGTCGTCGCAAGCCGGCTACTCCTCAGCGCTGCCGCTCTAGGCATAACTTATGGCATCGCCACATATGCGCTGTCAGAACAGGCTTCGGGCTGGCTGACAGGGCTCCTCCCCGTCACCTCGGCTGCAACAGAGGCATGGGCAACGGGAGGACCGCTGCCGAATGGCTGGACGCGGCTACCCGACAGCATTGCCGTCTCATTGGCCAGCTTCGGCGTCTTTATTCTGCTCGCGCTAATTGCCGCCGCCATCCGTCCGCAACCGCCGAAGTCGCCGCCGACACCTCGTGACAGATCGTCAACTTCGAACGAAATCCCTCCTCAGTTATAACGGCGAAAAACCCGGCGATTCGCTCGCCGGGTTTTGTCTTATACTTTATTTCACATCGCCATCGGGCGGAACGTACTTGCCTTGAAGCGCCTTCTCCACCGCCGGGGGCACAAGATCCTGCACCGGGCCGTTAAACTTGGCGATTTCCTTGACAATGCTGGAGCTTAAATAAGAATATTTCGGATTCGTCATCATGAATACCGTCTCGATGTCTTCGTCAAGCTGTCTGTTCGTGGAAGCCATCTGCAGTTCATATTCGAAGTCGGTGACTGACCGAATGCCTCTCACGATCACTTGCGCTTGCTTCGATCTCATATACCTGACAAGCAAATCCCTGAAGCTGTCGATTTCAACGTTCGGAAAATCGCGCGTCACTTCCGCTAGCAGCGTTTTGCGCTCCTCGACGCTGAACAGCGGCGATTTCAACGTATTGTTCAGAACAGCTACTACGACACGATCGAATTGCTTGGCCGCCCTCCGAATAATATCCAGGTGCCCTAAAGTGACGGGGTCGAAGCTCCCAGGATATACGGCCACCCGCGTCTCGTGTCCGATCCGGTTCTCATGGGGACTCATGGCGTTCCTCCTCCGTTTCCGAGGAGGAGATCTGCTCCGCCTCTGTCTGTGATGTGCGATATCTATATATAGAAAGCGCAATTTCGCCGTATTTCGCATACCTTACTCGCTCGAATGAGCCGATCGCTTCTCCGTATTCCACGTCCGGATGATGCTCCACGACTGCAGTTGCGCCATCTGCGATCAAGCCTCTGACCGCCATGCCCCGTAATATTTCATCGCAGTCTTTCAAAGCGTATGGAGGGTCGAGAAAAACAAGATCGAACGGCTTACCCGCTCGCTCGAGCAGCTTCAGCGCCCTTTTAGCGTCGTTGCGGTACACTTCAGCCTTGTCCGCAAGCCGGGTCGATGCGAGGTTCTTTTTCACGATATCTACGCTCTGCGGCTGCGAGTCGATGAACACGGCGCTGCCCGCGCCTCGACTGAGAGCCTCAATGCCTAAGCCGCCTGTCCCAGCGAATAGATCGAGCACCCGCTCCCCGTCGAAATAGGGACCGATGATGCTGAATAACGATTCTTTCACTTTATCCGTCGTCGGACGGGTGTTGCTGCCCGGCACCGCTTTCAGCGGATGCCCTTTGGCTTGTCCCGAAATAACCCGCAAATGCTCAACCCCTGCATGTATGAATCACGTAAGCCGATTGTTTTCGACAGGTGTAATGTTACCACATTCTTCCGCGCTCCGAAAGGCGGGCGAAGTTCGCACAATTTTTTCGACCGCGGGTATATTTTCCTTGTATCAGGCCACAATGATAGTACCGGTGCCGAGAGGTGCCGGGGACAACCGCGGAGAAGACTTACGTTTCCCCATAAGCTCTTCGTCCGGTTTCTCCTCTCCCATGAAGGCCCTCGTCGCGAGACGGGGGTCGACTTTTTATTTGAAAAACAACCCAAAAAACCGACAAATCCCCCTTAAGCAACACACATGCCTCGTTCTGCATGTGTCGCCTTAAGAGGGATCCATCTAGCGGCTTCGTAATTTATTCAGTCTACAGATTATGAGGTACCGAAACGTGCAATATTGCTTTAGTAACATTCCCTGCGACATCGGTAATGGTATAAGTGATCGTATAAATTCGACCGTTACCCTTACCGGATCTTTCTGCGCGAAGGTCAAATTCGAAGTCGGCTGTACCGTATTCCGCATTTTGAATATCGTTCGCCGTATCCCCATCGCCCAATCCATTATCCGGCTCATTGCTAGTGATCGAAGTTAATACAATAGACTTCACACCGGAAGTTTCATTCAGGATCACAGGTTTAACCTTGATCGTGACCATTTTATGATTAGGTGGCCACAGCACGCCAAGATTAAGATTAAAACTAACTTCAGGGGCAGTCTTATCAATAATAATTGTACTCGTCTTTACATCTTCTACATTACCCGCCAGATCAACGCCACGATAATCCACTTGATGAGTACCGTCATTGGTAAAAAGAAGAGCAGACTTATAGATTTTCCATTCGCCGCCGTTTACCCGATATTCAATTTTACTCAAACCTGACCCGGTATCCGTTGATGACAGAGCAACCGTTACATCGTCGGTGTACCATCCGTTATTTTCGTTTGAAGTCACGAACGCGACGGTGCTTGGAGCCGCTTTATCCACTTTCGCTTGAACGGATCTGGTATCTTCTACATTCCCAGCCTGGTCGACACCTCGATACTCCACTTGATGCGTGCCCTCACTAGCTAAAAGGATTGCGTTCCCATAATTCGTCCATGCGCCCCCGTCTACCCGATATTCAATTTTGCTCAAACCTGACCCCGTATCCGTCGATGACAGAGTAACCGTTACATCGTTGGTGTACCACCCATTATTACCGTTCGGCAGGTTAGGAGCCAGGGTCGTGACAGTGCTTGGAGCCACTTTATCCACTTTCACCTGAACGGATTTGGTATCTTCTACATTCCCGGCATTGTCGATACTACGGTATTCAATGGAATGCTGACCCTCATCGGATATCGTAATCTGTCCGCTATAAGGAATCCAGCTTCCTCCTGCATGGCGATACTCCGTCTTGGCAATTCCGGAGCCTTCACCCACCGCACTAAGCGTAAGACCGACATTGGTTGTATACCAACTGTTATTCCCGTTTGGAGCCGAAGGGTTCAGACTCGCGGTTGTAACAGGCGGCGTTTTATCCTCTGGCGTCGGATCTTTAAGGTTATACAAATCTTTTACTTCCTGCTCCGTAAGAGCATAGTTGTAGATTCTAAAATCATCCATCAGACCGTGATAATATTCCGTAATCCCAGGCGGATCGAAACCAATAACAAGATTATCGGTTGTATTCGGCAACACCCCATTCCATGGACTTGTTGCTCTTAATTCACCATTGATGTAAAACTTAATCACATTCCCGTCCCAAGTAGCCGTCGCAAGATACCACTGTTTAAAGTCCGCAGGCGTATTGGTAAATCCAAAAGATAAGTAATTAGGGCTATCTCCGCCTACCAATCGAACGCCTGGCGACTTGCCGGTAGCGTCATGCATGAGCGCGTACGGTCCATACGCGGCAGTATCTCCTTTAGCAAAAACAGGTGCACACGGTGCATATCCTCCGAATCCGCCATCCTCTTTATACAGCCACATGGAGAAGGTAAAAGAAGTCGACAAATCAAGGGAGTCATTGTCCATGACCTGAAGCCCGCTTGTGGGATCAAATTGGGCGGCTTTCCCTTTAACGCCCGGCACAAACGTCGGCGTTCTCATCACCGGCTTCGCGTCGTTTCCATTCCCTGAAAAGTCCTTGAAGGTATCATCGAACGTATAGAACGCGATAAGTTTAGGCGTACGTTCTGCACGAGTCGTGATTTTTTTGCTAGCTTGAGCCTCACCGCCGTCATTATCTGTCACGGTTAAATTCGCGGTGTAGGTTTTATCAGGTGCATCCTTCTCCATAGCCGGATAAGCATGACTGAAATTGCAGGCTATTGATGTCGTCCCGTCCCCAAAATCCCATAAACAAGTGAATTGATCCTTTCCACCCGGATCGCTGATTTGGGTAACAGACTCAAACTTCTGACCAGCGCGAACAGTAACGTCACGTCCAACTTGAACTGTCGGCGGTGCATTGAATACTGTTACATCTTTTGTAACCTGATAGGACTGACCATCCTTTGTCACGACATTAAGCGTAACCTTGTAGGTTTTGTTATCATCGTATTTACGACTCGCAGTTAGTCCTGTTGCCGTATTATTATCATGGAACAACCATTTACTCGACGTTAAGGCTCCCTCATCGGCGCCTGCCGTCGTATTCACGAAAGTGACCAAACCTCCCTCCTTCGGATTTTTGGGGAGATACTCAAAATCGACAGGCTCAACCGTTTGATCCAAAGAAACGCTGTTCGAATGTCCTTGCGAATCGGTTACCGTAAGCGTAACGTTATAGGTTCCCACGCTTGGGAATGTATGAGTCGGTTCTTTTTCAGTGCTGACAGCACTATGATCGCCAAAATCCCAATTCCAGGACACGATATCGTTATCCTCGTCAGTTGACGTGTTTTTAAACGAAACGACCGGCCCGCCGATTTGACTTGTTTTTACTTTAAACTGCTGGGTAGAGATATAAGGTGAGCTTTCTCTACTGCTAAGCGGCTTGTAAAGAATATATTTAGCCATAACCGGTTGATCTAGCTTAAAATCTTGCAAATTTGCATTGTCTGCTGCCGTGGCCCGTAACACTGTCGTAAAAGCACTATCGTCTAGCGTCGTCGTGGATACGGCAACCTCAAAATCCTTAACCCTCTGATAAGAATAAGGTCTGATTTGGATTCGATCAATGAATTGCTCTTTGCCGTCAGCCAGGCTGATTTTAACCCACTGGTCCGTACTTTTCGCTGTAGCCCACCGTCCTTGTGGATCAAATTGCAACATATTCTCGGGGCTATACCCATTACCGGCAAATTGGCTGGAATAGGCTTCGATTTTTGCGCCTTCTTCCAGCGCGGCAACGTTCTTCCCTGCACCGACAGGATAAAAGAATGCCTTTGGCGTGTGATTTCCCGGCTGCGGCTTCTTTAACAACTGCAATGTCCAACTGATACGCGCAGATCCGCCAAGCGTTCCCGCATCGGCAACGATCGCAGCGATCTGGTGAATGCCGGCATTTGCCGAAGGATCATTAAATGCAAAGGATGTACCCGTTCCCGATTGAACGCCGTCCACATACCAAGTCACTGCGGTCGCGTCGTTATCTGGATCCGTAGCAACAACCTCGAATGTCTTCGTCTCTCCGATATGGAGTGCGACTTTCCGTTCTAAGGGTGAACTCGACGATATGACCGGAGGCCGGTTCACGTCAGCGACAGTTACCTTCGCATAATCGACGGATTCCTTTCCGGCAGTATCCGTCACCTTTAACCCGACGAGCCCTGTATAAGACTGCGTGAATGTATGAGATACGACTGCTCCCTGCGCATCATCGAAGTTGCCGTCATTGTTGAAATCCCACTCGTATTTCGTAATGCCGGCAGAACTGGAGGATGATGAGCCGTCGAATGCGATTGCGCTGCCTTCATTCCCGGAATAAGGTCCGCCGGCTTTTGCGGTAGGATCATCGTTACGAACGGCCGGATCCTGAAGGAGTTGATTAATCAAGTCGACCATTTGATTACCGAAAGTAACTAGATTAGCGCCAAAAACATTATTATCGTCTATGAGTCCAGCGCCCCAATTGAGCATGTCAGCTTTGGTGAACAAGAAGTCTTTTGCAATAAAATCAGCTTTGAACTGCGCAATTTCGGCATCACTCATGCCGATATCTTGAAAAAATGCGATCTCATCATTCGTAAATCCTGATGTTGCCACTCTACTGCGAAGCTGCTCCATCTGGGCAGCGGTATCTGTCAGAGGTCGCGAATCTGCCGCCAAAGCTTGATTCATCCGAGATATGCTTTGATTCGTACGTTGCAATTGTGCAATGAGCAAATTCACGTTGTTGCTTAGTTCCTTGGCATTCGTCAATGCCCAGTTGACATCGCCTGCAGCCTGAGCGCCTTGATACCTCTCAAGCAGCGTCCACATTTGTTGATTGATCGCTTGCTCCACTGCCGCTTCATTAGCGACTGCTTGCGTAGCTAGATCCAATGGATCGCTGCTCTGAAAGTCAATGACTGGCCGATCGCCTAACGGCGTTACGTGCTGATAATCCGGGTTAGGCGGATCTGCGGCAATTCCTGCATAGTGCTTCGCTTGATTCGCCAGTTGAATAAGCGCCATGGCACGGGGCTCCGGAAGCCCGGTTCTCATCAAGAAATCTACAAATTTCTCGTTAGGATTATGGGCATCTTCAGCCTTTGAAAAATCAAAGAGTTTCTTCGTATAATCATGAAACTTTTCCCAGTACTTCGCTTTTTTCTCCGCGTCTTTCTTCAATTGTGTCAAGTCGAGCGGAGGAACGACACCCGTCGTATAATTCACTTCGAAAGCCGGATCGATAACCCCGTCTACCAAGTAATCGTATTTTCCATCTTGACATTCATCGAAAACAACGGCGTATTTTCCCGGCGGAATTTTCCCATCCGGACCTGTATAACCGAGCGTCTCGGAAATAAATATACCGCTTGATAGACTCATGACCGTGTTCGGCCCATCACCCGAAATGTCCTTTAGCTCATCCCCATTGGAGAGCGCCGTTAGACTTCCGCTCGGCACGATGTAGAGGTCGGTCCACGCCGTCATTCCGTCGGAAACGCCTTCGGAACAAGCGGGAATAATTTGCATCTTGCCGGTATTGATCGTAATATTCGTGTTCGCTCCAAACGTATGATATACATCTCCTGTTTCACTCCACCAAAGCCACTGGCCGAGTCCTTGCGCACTTATTTTGCCCGCCGGTGACAGCGATATGGCCGACAGTACGACAACCAGGCTCATAAGCATTTTCAAAAATCGAGACATGATTTCAACATCTCCTCATCCATTCTTCTACTCAGTGAAGGGCGTGCCTTCTCCACAAATCAGATTATAGAAGGTGCAGGGATAACGAGGGAGGCTGAACTTTCTTCACCCTTCGAGCTGAAATAAAAGAAGCCCGGAGGCACAACTCCAGGCTTCAAACATATCCTTAAGCGTACTCGGGAGTCATTATCGGCTTGTCTTTATCAGGTATGAATTTCGATCCGTTGATTACTTTGAACATTTTAGATGTTAGAAACACAGCTCTTAGTTCATTGCCGCCATAGAGAATGTAGACCCTTTCATCCGAGGATGCTGCCTCCAAAAGTTTGTTAACGATTCCGAAAGCTCTTATTGTACTGAGTTCCCAAATATTTTGGTGCAATTCATCTCCGCTGTATATCTTGTACGATTCCCCATTTATTTCAACAGAATAGTCCGTATCAACCAGATCATCATTTACCTTAGTTATCTGCACATTCTGGGTTCTTAAAAACGGATCTATCGCTTTAATGAACTCGCCGACTCCACCTTCTGCCAAGCTTTCAGCATCCGACATAAACTCTCTTCCGGATTGTTCCCAACCAAAGAGACAACCGGCACTCATTGCGTCTTTCTTTATTTCCCTTTTCCTTGTACGTTCAACATATTTGTAATATCCCAATTGATCTAATCTATTAATTAGCGAGACGATCTCTGTATTTGATCTGATAATATAAGATGAATTGTTGGATTTCCCTTTATCACTTGAGTAAAAATCAGTATTAAAATACAACAAAAATACGACGATTCCCACAATGCTTACGATTAGGACCTCCATGACATTGATCTCCTTCGCAGTGAAGCCTCTCCAGATCTGAGAGGCTTCACTCGCGCTTGGTCTAATTTCCGGTCGAACTGCTGAGCTTGGCTTCAAATTTGTTCACAAATATGGAAGGCGACCCTAGTGGATTGTAGAAATCAAATTCGAGAGACTGGGCAAATTTACCGGTGCCTGTGATGCTTAACAACATAGGCATAGGATCGTGCCCATCCGGCATCCATCTCACAGCGATCTTGTACCGGCCGAGCGGTATTTTATCCACTCCATGACCTCCTGTTGGGAGTGCATCCGCACGTACTGTTATCGTTTGGCCCGCACTGCCGTCGAATAAAGCGCCAACAGGCGTGAGCGTAACTTCCAGGTCGCTCATTTTGAATTCCGGCAAATTATCGTCGAATGACCAAAAATCAGGATTGATTTCAATATGCCCTACGACATTCTTCAAAGTAAAATTGCGAATGGCTCCTGAACTCCCGGCGAACGGTTGATCGACATCAGACCTTAGATAGAATCTTTGCTCCTTGCCGTTGTACTCACGGGTGAAAGTCGTGGACATTACCCAGGTTGCGGGAACGTGAGCTAATTCAATCCGATAGAATCCCTTCTCGTCGGTAACGCTTTGCATGTGGCTGTCATAGAGCAGTTGGTTATCTGCATTAATCGTGACTCCCGGTATGGGCTTACCCTGAGCATTCAGTAAGTACCCTTTT
>NZ_JBHSMI010000008.1:0-56057 GCF_042655525.1 Cohnella soli | reverse complement strand
TTGGTGTCGGAGTCGGTGTTGGACCCGGATTCGTGCCAGGGGCGGCGTCCTCGATCCGAATCGTCAAAACATTTGCGCTGCTGGAAAAGGAAACTTTGAGTCCGCTATTCTCCGACACGAAGCGCAACGGCACCATCGTACGACCGTCAATGATCTGAGCAGGTACGTCCAGAGCGACCACTTTTCCGTTTACGATGGCATTCTTATTATTGATCGTCAATTCGATGGAAAGGCCATCCTTGGTTCCGACCGCCTTCTTGACTGCCCCCTCTTCTACCCATTTCACCGTAAATCCTAGCGTTTCAAACAGTTTGCGGAATGGGACCAGCGTGCGACCGTCTTTCAAGATAGGCTGCTCATCGTCAAATTGAAGCTCTGTCCCTTTGAAAAGTACATGGATCGCAATATCTTTCGATCCATCCGCAGGGGACGGAGCAGGGCTCGGCGTCGGTGCAGGACTTGGAGTCGGAGCAGGACTCGGAGTCGGAGCAGGACTCGGAGTCGGTGCAGGCTGTGTCGGAACTGGTGCAGGCGAGGTTGTAGACCTTTCAGATTTCATCGGCTTATTATATTTAATCGGTTGGGAAACAATCGTACCTTGCGGTGTCTCGATTTCCAACACATAATATTGCGATTCCTTAATCGTCCCGTTGTTGCTGGCATACAAGTCGAATGTAAGCTCACCATTGAACTCGCCGACAGGCTCCTTTACATCTTTTCGAAAACCCGGGTTAATGATCACACTTTCATGAGTGGTGCCGCTTGATGTCGTTACCGTTTTATCCTGGACGATACCGAGCAACCAACCCGTGGTGGCGCGGTTTGTTCTCCACACTCCCTGAAAATTATCCTTGCCGTAATCATCGGTAGAGCGAAGCACAATCGCATTAATGACCGTTTTCTGCGCTAAGCTCAGCAATAGCTTGAAGTGGCCATCCTTATTGCCCTCCGGCTTGAAGTCAGCTGCGCCGACGATGTCGGAAGCCGTATCCAACAGACTGAACTCCTTGATTTCGGCGCCCGTAGGCGTTGTCTCGCCAAAGGCAGACGCGCTGCCGGTAAATGCGAACACTCCAGCCAGAACTGAACTGATGAATACCGATTGCATTTTATTACGTAAAATAGACATCACTTTCAACATCTCCTCATCCATTCTTCGAATCCGTGGAGGGCGTGCCTTCTCCACAAATCAGATTATAGAAGGTGCAGGGATAGCGAGGGAGGCTGAACTTTCTTCACCCTTGGAGCTGCAAAAAAAGAAGCCCGGAGGCACACCTCCAGGCTTCAACTCGACGGTTTATCTAGAACTCGCGCTTTATTTCAAGAGCTTCATCCTGATGCTTCTCACTTGCGTTTTGATCGTGTTCAAGGATTTGTGCAGCACTTCGGAGATTTGCGTCCGGTTGTACCCTTTCTCCTTAAGGTCGTGAACTTGCCGCTCGGACGGGGTGAGGAGCATCAGCCGGATTTCCTCCCGCATCGCGGTAGCGGCGTCCGGATGAATCGAAGACTGCTCGGTGACCGCTGCCCGGATCGCGCCGACGATATCCCCGAAGTTCGATTTGTTGATATAATTGACAGCCCCGTTCTGAAATGCCTTGATGATCACCTCTTTATCCGTCAACGAAGTCAGCATGATGATTTTGATGCGAAAATCGGTTAATAGCATCAATTCTTTCGTGATCTCCAAGCCGTCGAGCTGATTTTCCGTTAAGTTGATGTCCATTAGCGCGACATCTACTTGTGTCATCTTGGCCGCTTGCAGCGCCTCCTGCTTAGTGGCCGCAGCCGCAACGACGCGCAAGTCCGATTCTTTATCGAGATCCGTCGCAAAAGTGTCCCGCCAGAACGGGTCATCCTCTACAAGCATGACTTTGATCGCTTTTTCCATATGGACTCACCCTCAATTTCTGCCGATTGCAAAGGCTGTTTGTCTCTTCGCCGCGGATATATCCATGAATCGTACGCGTCTCGCCGGAAACCGAATCTCCATCCATGTACCTTTGCCCGGCTCCGTCTCGACAAGGCGAATGGAACCGCCATGCTTGAGCATGACGCCATAACTGTAATTCAGTCCTAGTCCGTAATTATTGCTGCCTTTCTTGGTAGTGAAGAACGGATCGAAGATTCTAGCCGCATTCTCCGCCGAGATTCCCGCCCCGTTGTCTTTGACCCCGATGATGATACCCCTTTTTGCTTCAAGCATGGAGACGATAAGCTTCCCTTTACCCGGTTCAACCGCATCAACCGCGTTTTTCATGAGGTTGTTCAACACTTCCCTGACGTGGGCGGCATCGCATAACACAAAGGGATCCGCCGTAAATTCACATTCGACCGCCACATTTTTCGAAGTCAGAACAGGCGCAATCGAATCCAGGCAATAGGCAAGCAAATTTTCCATGCGGTGCTCTTGTTCATTAAGAACGATATCGTCCGTTTTTTCTTTGATCCTGCTCATCATATCGAGAATATGCTCGGCTACTTGATCCAGGCTGGCCAGATTGCGCAACGTTTCTTCCATGTCATGATTAGCGACCGTGCTTTTCATCCGGCTGCTTAAGTAGTTGATTTTCTGAACTTCATTTTTCAATGTATGGTTGAGAATGAGCGCGCCTTGCGTTAAGTTTCTCATCGAATAATCGATCTTTTGCTGCTCGATCCTCAGCTTTATCCCCATAAATCCGTATCTCATCCCGTAATAGACGAATAACAGCGCGAACAGGATCACGACCACGAAGTTAAACCGCCATAAGTCATTGCTCACGATCTCCAGGCCGCTTCGGCCAATGAGGAAATAATCGATGCCGTAATAATCCGTAGTATAGAGAAAAGAAATGCATAAGGTTACGACCAAGGAAGTCCTGAAGCTGTTTTTCTTATGATCGGGATTTTTCTCGGTAACATAGCGCAGCCAGTATATGACCAGGCTAATTATGAAATAAGCACCGGACAGGATCCGAAAATAGGGATGGCCCAATTGAGCCTCGGGATACATCGGCGGGACGGTAAGCAGATAAACCGCGATCGGTATAATAAATACAAGACTGAAGAACAGGATCGACCTTCTGGAAAAAAGCCGGGTGAATACAAGAGCACACATCAAGAAGAGGTATGGCAAAAAGTGATACTCCGTCCCCCATCCGACGATGGTGAATATCCTTAAGGTCTCTATAAGGCGGGGGGATTGGAACGATTCCCGCATCCACGGAAGAACCTCCATATTCATCACGACGGAGAAGCTCGCAAAGCCTGTGATGATGAGAAGGGTGCCGAACCACCGCGTATAAGCATTTCTCCGGTTATTCACGAGCATGACCGTTCCGATCGTCCACAAGGACAAAAACATGCCGCAGTATAAAATGACCATAGCGAGTTCCTCCGAAAGGGGTGAAAAAAGTTCATCCTTACCGATGACGCCGACCTCAAATATAATTCGAAATGTAGCAAGGGAATGAAACCTGATTTGATTAAAACCGAGGAGCGTGTTCTTGATGAAAAAAGGAAAAATCGTGATGTCGACGTTGCTGGGCGCAAGTTTGGTCCTGGGGGCAGCCGTCTCCGCTGTCGCCGCCAAACCGGAAGCCAAACCCGAGATGGCCAAAGTCGTAAGCAAAGTCAAACACGAGGCAGCAAAGCCGGAAGCCAAACCCGAAATGTAATCGTTTGAACGGTCTGCTTTAAGTATAGTATGGCGGATAGGACGATGAGATGTGTGATTGGACCTATGACTAATCATGAATTCAGTCACAATAATCAAAAACAAGACCGAGCGTCGTAGGCTCGGTCTTGTTTTTGATACCAGTCATACATCCGTGCCGAAAAACTCCCGGATCGTCTTGCTCCCCCATCCGCCTTTGCCTGGATCGCTTACCGACCCGGCAAAGCCCGGCTTGGCCGGACGGCCGGGGATAGAAGGCGAGCCTGGGGCACCGCTCGTACCTGGTATGGATGACAAAGAGGCGCTGCCCGACCGCGAGAAAGCGACAACGCTCCCCGAACGGTCTCTCAGCACCCCTTTGTCCAGCCAACCGAGCGGTTGACCCGTCAGCGAAAACACTTGATTGTCTTGATAAAGCCAGCCTAGGTTGCGTCCGTTCTTGCTCACGAACCGGTCGCCGTCGGCAACGACAAACGCAGCCTGTCCGAATCTGTCGAAATACCAGTCGCTCATCGCGATCCCTCCGCGTTTTTGAACCATTATACCATGGATTCCCAACGCGGTGATTATTGCAAGTTCCGGCCCCTTGTTCCTCCGCCTAACAACCCGGCAGTACACACCGCCGCACTTAATCCGGAAACTCTGCTCCAAGCAAAGCAAGCACTTCCTGCTTTAACTCGACGAACTCCCGCTCCTTCCAGACGTCAGAACGGCGCGGCCGCGCGAACGGAACGATCATTTCCTTCAGCACTTTCGCCGGCGCCGGAGACAACACGTACAACCGGTCTGACAGCATCAACGCTTCCTCAATGCTGTGCGTGACGAACAGAACGGAACGTCTGTCGCTCTCCCACAATTCAAGCAGCCAGCGCTGCATTTCCGAGCGCGTCAACGCGTCCAACGCGGCGAACGGCTCGTCCAGGCACATGACGTCCCGTTTCATGAGCAAGGCGCGCAGAAACGATACTCGTTGCTGCATGCCGCCGGACAATAGATGCGGGTACGCCCCAGCCACATCGTCGAGACGAATACGCGCGAGCCATGCTAACGCTTGTTCCTTCGCCTCTTTTTTGGGTGCCCCGGCCGTCATAAGGGCGGTCGACACGTTATCGGCCACCGTCAGCCAAGGAAAAAGAGCAGCCTGTTGCGGCATGTAGCTGATGAGACCGCGCCGCCCTGCCGTCTCTTGGCCCGCTATGCGAATACTTCCCTGATCCGGTTTCTCGACGCCGCCTATAAGCCGGAACAACGTCGACTTGCCGCTCCCTGAAGGACCGATAATTGACACGAACTCGCCTTCGCCGACCGTCAGCGAAACGTTATCAAGCACCTGAAAACGTTCTTTGCCCCTCATGTAAACTTTGGACAAGCCTTGAACTTCGAGCATAGGGGAGTTACCCTCTCGCTCGAGACTGTTGTTGTGCTCGCTCATTCGGCCGCCCCCTTCCATTCGCCCTTGCTGCGGGGACGCCAGCGGATGATGAGCCGTTCTGCGATGACAGCGGAATAATAGAACAATAGACTCAGCGCTACGACGCATACAATCGAGCCGAACACGCCCGGCTGATCGAAACCGTTCGAATTCAGCTTCAAATAATAGCCGATACCCTTGTTCGCGCCGAGCCACTCAGCGACGAGCGCCGACGAGACGACGTACGTTGCGGCGATGCGCAGCCCAGAGAAGAAATACGTCAATGCGCCGGGAAACTCTAGCCGGATCAACATCTCCCATCGCGAAGCTCCGATCATGTCCAAATACTCCCGCAAATGCGGCTCCGATTGGCGAAGTCCGACGAGCATCGACAGCGCCACCGGGAAGAAAGACACGAGAACGAGCAGAATCAGCTTCGGCGTCCATCCGAAACCGAACCAGATCATAAGCAAAGGTCCGAGCGCGATAAGCGGTATATTTTGAGACAGGACAAGCATAGGCGATAACGCCTCGCGCAATAACGGTACTACATGTAGGAAAATACCGACGGCAATGCCGATGACGACGCCGAGCACAAGACCGACGAAAGCAAGATAAGCCGTCGAGAGCACCTGCTTCCACAAAATGGCCGAATCGTCATACATCGAGACAGCGATGGCTGAAGGCGCCGGCAGCGTGAACGTCTTAATCGAGAAAACAGCGCAGACCGCCTGCCAGAGGCCGACGAAGACAACCAAAGCGACGACAGGCAGCAGGAAGGAACGAACGGTTTTATTGCCCATCGGGATACTTCTGCAGCAGCTTGCCCATCGACGCGCCTTCTGCGGCGTCTACGAGCAGCTTGATCTGGGAAAGGACGGACGGGCTCCCCGCTTCGAACATTGCCGCATTCATGTCCTTTACGATGCCGATCAACGTATCGAGATCGCCTTCCATCGTCGTCTCCATCGGGCCGACGCGATAAGCGACGCCTGACGCTTTAATGATAGAAATCGCCTTGTCCACGTAAGGGATAACGTCTTCTCCCGGCTTTACTTTTGGCATAATTTGAATGCTGAGCAGTGCTTGAGCCATACGCGAATTCTCCTCTCGTTCGTGTAAATACCGTTAGGTCCCATTATTTCGGCAGAAATTCCGTCGTAAACATGTCGTCATAGTTCAAATCAGCTTTCATCAAGCCGTTCTGCTTCAGCCAATCTCCATATCCGGACCACACTTCTCTTTTTTGCTCGCCCCAACGCGGCGCGTCGTCTTTGTATTTCGGGCTGAGCCACTTCTGGCTCGCTTTCACGAGCTCCGCGTTGATCTCCGGCTCGGCTTTGATCAAGACGTCGGCAGCCTCTTCCGGATGATCGATTGCGAAGTTGTAGCCTTCGGATGCTCCCGCCAAAAATGCGCGAACGACTTCCGGTTTCTCTTTGATCAACTTCTCGTTCGTGAGCAGAAGCGGCGTATAGTAATCCAACTGCTTGCTGTAATCGGTCAAATAAACCATGTTGACCGGCTCTTTGCGAAGCTCCGCCTCAATACCCGTCCAGCCGTAAAAGATCCATTCGAAGTCGATTCCTTTCTTCACCGCAGTGAAGAAGTCGGCCGTACCCGCGCTGACGAAGTTCACTTTGTTTACGTCCGCTTTCTGCACATTCATCAGCGATTCGATCACCGCATGCTCGGCGGGAGAACCCCAGCCCCCGTACGACTTGCCTTCAAAATCTTTCGGCTCCTTGATGCCGCGGTCGGCCGGAGACGCGAAACCCGACGTGTTGTGCTGAATAATCGGAGCAATAGACACAAGCGGCAATCCTTGTTCTCTTGCCAATATCATACTCTCTTGCGCACCGACGCCGAACTCGGCCGTCCCGGCTGCGACGAGGGCGCTTGCGCCCGCTTCGGGCGGTTGCTCGATTTTGACTTTAAGCCCGTATTTCTCCCAATACCCTTTGTCTCTCGCGACGTAAAGCCCCGTATGGTTCGTGTTCGGAGTCCAATCGAGCACGAGCGTCACTTCCCCCAAATTATTAGCGCTGGCCCCACCGGCCGCGGCGGAAGGACTCGCTTGAGGCGACGAAACGTTTCCTTTGCCGTCTCCGCTGCCGCTATTGCCGTTGCCGCCGCATCCCGCCAGAAGCACCCCCGCGAGCGCCGTTACCGCCAATCCTTTGCCAAACCGAAACTTGCTTGCCATCTCCAATCTCCCTCTCTCTTGCATGCTGTCGAGGTCGTATTCCGGCAATAAAAAACGCCCCCCGATTCCGGAGGGCGTCCATAAGAAAATATAAACGGACAAAATACACGACGGACTATCCGCCATGTTCCCACCTTCCTACGCTGGCATTAACCAGATCAGGTATAAGGGTCTGCATCTTCGATGGGATGCACTCTCAGCCGGCCTTCTCCAGCTCCCCCGGGGCGTATTCGATTGTTCGAAACCCGCTACTCGCAATCCTTATTATAGCAGATGGTTCCCTGTTGTCTATGTTTTACGGTCGCCTGGCCAAAATTCTCTCGACTTCCGCCAAATATTCCGCGTAATACGGTTCGTTCTCATAATGCGCCGCGAACACTTCCACGAAACCCTCGTAATCGAAGTCGAACCCGACATCGATCATCATCTCCAAGCGCGGCAGCACGAACTTGTCGAGCAACGTCTTCTTCTCCGCGACGTATGCCGCCTCCGAAAGGCCTTTGCCTACGAAATGCCGTAAAATTTCCAAATACCCCCGGATCGCGACATCACCGTAATTGTAGCCGCGGGGCGCGTTAAATGCATATCGGAACATTGACAGCTTCAGCATGCTGAAGCTCGGATCCTGTTCAAGCAACGCATACAGCCAGTAAATATGATTCAAGCTTGTGCCGATGAAACGATCAGGTTCCGGCAAACTAAGCAGCGCTTCCCGGTCGACGACGATCGACGTAATGAAGCCGCTGGCCAATGACAACTCGCGTAACAGCGCCTCCATCCCTTCCAGCACTTCGACCGTTCCGTCGCTGCGCAACACGTCGATGAACAGAAATCGGGTTCGGCGGCTCAGTAACGCATACAAGATCGGTTGCACCGCGCCCGGCACGAAATAATCGTCGTCTCCGTGCAGCTTGGCGTATTTGCCTCGCGCGAACTTCACGATTTCCAAGTAATTTCGTTCCCCGCCAATATTGGACGGTTGCCGCACGACCCGCAATTGCGGATAGCGTGCCGAGAATTCCGCCAGAACAGCCGGTGTCGCATCGTCGGAGGCGTTATCCGATACGCACACTTCGACGATGCCGTTCGCACTCGTCTGCGGCAGCGTTGTCTCCAAACATTCGACGAGTTCCCTGCTGCGATTGTAGGTCGGAATACAGATGGAAAGCAGAGGACGCTCCCGCCTTCGGCTCAACACCGCAGCAACATCGGCCTCCGTGCCGATCTCGATCCAATCTTCCGCCTCCGTATCGAACATCTCCGTCACTTTGGCCGGCACGCCTTCTACGACGCTATAGTCCGGGACGTCTCCGCGCACGGAACTTCCCGCCGCAACGAAACACCCTTTTCCGATCGTAAATGGACCTTCGATAACCGCATGGGCGCCGATGTAGCTCCCTTCTCCAATAAGGAGACCACGTCGACCACCCAACACCTGGCTTCCTTGCATGCTGATAGGTAAGCCGGTTTTGCGGTATTCCGGTCCTCTGTCCGACAAAATAACGTGCGGCCCGCACCAGACGGATCGCTCCAGTTCAACGCGGTCGTCCGCGGTTACGATCAGCCCGATATCCGCTTGCACGCCGTCGCCGATAACGATTTTCGGCTTCGCTCCTCCGCCCGGCGTCGCGACGATCAGTCGATGCCCCGAACTGACGATCGCCTGTCGGCCGATCGAAATTTCTTTCTCTCCGTACGCAAGTCCCGGGCTTTCGACCGTCGCGCCTTCTCCGAATTCGAACCAGCGCGAATCGCCGCTTGCCGGCTGACGCTCATCCATTCGCCGTTCCTCCTTACAGCTTCATATACGAAATCCAAGGATCGAAAGGGAAACGCCGCAGCTCGCAATGGCGTATCGGAAGCATCTCCAGCAGCGCCGCCGTCTCGCCCGGGAAGGCTTCGCAATTCAACTCGTCGAAACAGACGATCGCCCCTTTCGGCATGCGGGGCAAGAACAGTTCAAGCGCCTTTCGCGTCGGTTCGAACAAATCGAAGTCCAAATACAGCAGCGCGACCAGCAAATGCGGATGGGCGGCAACATACGACTCCGCAGTCTCCATGAAGTCGCCTTGCACGATTTCCGCGTTCGGAATATGCGACAGATGGCGCTCCGCATCGTATTTGCCGATCGAAGCGCGCAACTGGTCAGCCGTGTCGCCTCGCATGTCGCCCGCCGTGAACGTCTTGCGCTCGTCCTCATCCTCGCCGGATAACGAAGGGAAGCCCTCGAACGTATCGAAGCCGATAATTTTGCGTGAATGGTTTGACGGTTCGAAAATATTCGCAAACTGTGCCCAAGAGAAAAATCCCGCCCCGTTAAACACGCCGCACTCGACGATACTGCCGTTGACATGCAGCAGTTCCTTATAAATTTCGTAGCGGGCGAGAAACCTTGCTACGCTTCTTTTCGTCGCGAAGCGCGGAAAAGCTTCAAGCTTGTTGATCAAAGACGTCTGCGACGCCCTGAACGTTTTCTCGGCCAGCCGATGGGCGTGCCGATCCTGCTTGGAATGATGGCGGGCGATCGCGGCCATCATCGGCTTCGGTGTATGCATGACGCCATACGGCTCCCTTCCATTCATTTTTTGCAGCATACAGCTATGACATAAAGAGGCTTGGCGTTTTTCATTCGGCTTAACGCGGCTGGCGCATATGTCCGCCCTCCTGCGATGTTATAGCCGGCCATATCCTTTTCGTCTCCGACGGAGTCGGCGATGTCGGCAAGTTCTGGAACGACGCGTCCTTGCGGCCCGAAAAATGTTTGGCCGTATAGCGCCTCAATATCATAAAGCGCCGCCAGTTCCCCGACGAATTCGCCGAGGCTATATTCGAACGCGTGATAAGGATTGCGAACTTGCTGACCGAATAGGCGATCCGGGTTGGTCACGTCCCGATTCGGCGTCGAGACAATCAGCGTTCCGCCGGGCTTCAGCACGCGTGCAGCTTCGCGCAGCCAAGCAGCACCGTCGGGAACGTGTTCGATCGTCTCGAAAGACACGACGACATCGAACGATTCGTTAGCGAACGGCAAATGCAAGACGTCATCTTGCTGGAATGAGATCCCCTCTCCGCTGTAGTCGCGCTCGGCAAGCTGGACGGACGGCAAGTCGATGTCGACTCCAGTCACTTTTGCGGCGCCGCCATCTTTCAGCATTCGGGTTCCGTATCCCGCTCCGCAAGCCGCGTCGAGCACCGCTTTGCCGACGCAGTATGACCGAGCCAGCCGGTAGCGGTAGACGTGCTCTGCCAGCACGTCGGGGTGGGAGCCGGCCACTGCCGAACTCAAAACGAGACGCTCCCCGGTAAAAGCGACATCCTCTTGCGTAATAGGCAACTGCCTTCTTTCGCTCGGTTCCGTTGGAGGAGGCGGAGGTTCACCAGATGCAGATGCCGATGTAGATCCAGACGTAGAAGCTGGAAGCACCGGCCTCGCCACAGCGGATCGAACCGTCGCAGCTGGGTCGTCAACTGAACGATCCACTCTGGTCGACGTCCCGGTTGCCGGATTCGCACCAGCCGATTTCTTGATCGCGGTGACGACGTAATACATCGTCATAAACGCTTCTCTACTCGATTCCCCGGTCAATTGGCACAAAGCGTCGATGTCCGGCTTCCGGTTATCGTTCGACACAATCGCCTCGAATCCGACTTCATCGAACCCGCTCTCGGCAAATCTCGCTTGCGCTTCCTCCATCGAGAGGAACGCTTCCTTCGGCACCGGATTTACCGGCTTTAAGTACGCTTTCGCATAATCCGCGAATAGCCGGTTCGGCACGCTCGACACGAACGCTCCGCCGGGGCGGAGCAGCTTATGCGCTTGAAGCAGACGTCGAACCGGAATCGGATTGGACATGATGTCGTTCAGAATGACAACGTCGAACCCTCTCGTCCCGGACGGAAGTTCGATCTCATCATCGTCCGTCCACACTTTCTCGGCGACCAGAGCGGCTACGCGCGCTTGCGCCTCCTCTTTCTCGTAACCGAACAATCGGAACTCCGAACGTCGGTTGCGCAACTCAAGCAAAGAGGATCCGCAGCCGCAACCGATCTCAAGCACGCTCATGCCGGGCTTAAGCAATCGCAACGGGCGGAGCAAATCTTCGCGGATATTCGTAGACACCGCCGGGTGAAAACCCCACTTGCGATAAAACAACGATTCATTTTCGGTCATTGCTTTACGATAAGCCGCCTTATCGTGTTTGAACGACGCGCTTCCTTCATGATGAATAAACGTATCTCTGCAAAGCAGAAGCTTGTAGCCGGCGAGCCGCGCCCTGAACGACCAGTCATCATCTTCGTAGTTGCCGATACCGAAGCTTTCGTCGAGCGGCCCGACCGTCTCCCAAGCGGAGCGGGAGACGAGCAGGCAGAAGCCGATCAGCTTCATCCGTTCCTCCCAATGCTCGGGGGACGACTGGTTAAACAAATCCGCATACCGTTGCATTTCTTCCATCGTCCGGTACGACGTTTCGATCATTTGCCCGTAACCGGCATAGTTCGTCAGCGGACCGACCGCTCCGACGGACGGGTGGCTCGTGAGCGCCTCCGTCATCTGCTCCATCCAGCGGGGCGTAACGACCGTATCGTTGTTCAGAAAAAGGATAGCGTCTCCTGAAGCCATTCCTGCGCCGATGTTGCAGCCTGCCGGGAATCCTTCGTTCGTCGTTCTCTCGCTGCATTTTACGTCCGTCTGCGTTCTCAGCCATTGCGTCGTGCCGTCCGTCGAAGCGTTGTCGACGACAAGGATCTCGTACGTATCGGCCTTCGTATGTTTTCTGATGCTCGACAAACATCGCTTCGTCATTTGCAACTGGTTGTGCGTCACGAGAACAATGCTCGTCTTCATACTCCCTTGCCTCCGTCGCCGCTTGCCAGCGCAGCTTCAAGCAATGCCTTGTTACGCAGTAAATTCTCATCGCGGGGCAAATAGGCGAGCGCTTTCTCATTGTGCGCGTGCGCAAGCTCCAGTTCGCCGGTCATGCCGTAACAGATGCACAACTGGAAATGCGGGAACCACGTCCAGCAGATCAGATTTAATACGCCGAAATGATGCGGAGGATTTTCCTGGGTGAGGGCCAGCTTAAACCAATAAATCGCTTTGTCGAACTGTTCTTTATCGGCGAAACACTGCCCGATCGAGCAGCAGAAATCGGCGCGCGGAACGTCATAAGCCATCGAATGCAACAGTGTCTTCAGCTTCAAGTCTTCGTTTTTCATTTCGTGATAACATGCGGCAAGTCTTGCGCAAGCCATCAATGAATCTTCGAAATAGTCCGCTTCAGTATCCAGAAACCGGACATAATGCTCTGTGGCTTCGCGAAATTTGCCTGCGTCGGACAGCTCGTTGGCGTAATACAGCATATCGCGGCCAAAAAGCTCTCCGTCTCGCTCTAGCTTGCGTTCGAGAATATCCAGATTCCTCGTCGTATGCGTATGCACGCGACCGTGCGAAACCGCAATATCGGATAAATAGTAATTTCCATCTACTAACAAATATTCGTGAACCGCGTTGTACCAGCGAAACTGCCGACTGCGTTTGACGATCCGGTTTCTGCGCGACATGGCGATCGCGTTGCCATATCCATCGAACAGCAAATGGTAGGCCATCACGACAGAATCGACTTCGTCGCTCAGGGTTCGTTTCAATTCGCGCAATTTGTCGCGATCGCGGTCTTTCAAATAATCGTCCGCGTCCAACCACATCACATACTCCATCGTTGCGTAAGAGAACGATGTATTGCGGGCAGCCGCGAAATCGTCGATCCACTCGAAATCGTAAATCCTTTTCGTATACTTGCTGGCGATTTCTTTCGTGCTATCGACAGAACCGGTATCGACGATGACAATCTCATCTACCAAGTCGGCAACGGAATCCAAACAACGAGCAAGCACCTGTTCTTCGTCGCGAACAATCATGCACAAGCTGACGGTAACCACGCAGCTCCTCCTTATATAACCGACCTATGCCCCATCTTATGACGCCGGCAATCGCTCCGCTTGGACAGGTGGTGGATAGACAGTCGCGCGATCTCATTTTTCGCGCATGCAAAAAACCGGCAACATCCGTTGCCGGTCGAGAATGACGCACTCCGTTTAGCCCGGAGCGCCTTGTTCCGCCACGCCCCAGAACACTTCGGGACCGGTCCGTTCGCCCGTAAACAAAAGACCGAGCAAGCTTCCGCCGAAAATGAACGAGGAGTAGATCGTCTCCGCTGCTGCAGGTGCGAGCAAATCTTGCGCCGTAAACGCGTAGGTGTCACTGAATGCGGACAAGCGAACCGATTGAATCATCGTGTAGATGACGTTCGCCGGATTGTACACCGTCGTGCCGCGGCAAATTTGGATCGCAAACGTACTGCCCACAACAAGCGAACTGACGCCCACCATCCCCGTCAATGTAATGACTTTGTTCACGACATTTTTCGTTTGAAGTCCGATGACGCCGAACAACACAGGCGTTGCCGTAATTGGGGTCATCGGCGCACCCGTCTGATTCGAGTTCATCGAGCTGCGTAAATCAAGAAAAGTTCCCATACATTTTACCTCCTTCGCATTTGAAGTTGGTATAGTGTATGTCCGATTCTTTTAACTGATTGGACAAACCTCATAGGTTACGAGCATAATTTCTCATCCGATTGCAGGGCGAGCGCTATCTAAACATCGTGTACAATTTGATCAAATGGAGCATGTTGTTCGGGTCGATCTTCTGGGCAATAACGAAATTGATGAGTTGATTTTCCTGCGTCTCCGTAAGCGGTTCGTTTAGTATTTGAGCGAATTGTTTCACCCATCTACGCACTTTCGTCCGATCTTGTAAGTCGTATTTCGTGACGCCGTCGAGCAGTTCTTTAATCCGCTCCTTCGTCGCCTGATTTTTCATTTTCAGCTTTACTCTTTCGACGAATTCCGCTTTAATGCCGAACTTCTGCCAGCTCTGGGTCAATATGATCACGCTCCTTCGGCTGCTATACGGTTCATCATATGCCGCTCCATGGAGAGCAATGACACTCCGGCCTTCGAAGAAAACAATCATCTGCGTTAATCTAGCGGTTCTTCGCGGTTATTCTCGTCACGTGCAAGATATTCCCTCAATCCCGCGTATACGGCGGAAGTCCAGAACTCCGGCAGCGCGGCGAGTTCAGCAGCATCGTCCCTGGCCATCTCCATCACGTCGAAATCTTCGACGAGGCTAGCAATCCTGAATTCCGGCATACCGCTCTGCCTCGTGCCGAAAAACTCGCCCGGGCCGCGAATCTCCAAATCTCGTCTAGAAATTTCGAACCCGTCGTCCGTGTCGGTCATCGCTTTCATTCTCTCCTGCCCATTCTCCGACTTCGGATCGGCAATAAGAATGCAATACGATTGGTGTTCTCCCCTGCCGACCCTGCCTCGCAATTGGTGGAGTTGGGACAGACCGAACCGGTCGGCATCCATGACGACCATCAATGTCGCATTCGGTACATCCACCCCGACCTCGATAACGGTCGTAGAGACGAGCACGTCGGTGTCCCCGGCAGCGAACGCCCCCATTGTCGCTTCCTTCTCAGCGGACGTCATTCTGCCGTGCAGCAGGCCGACGGCAAGCTCCGGAAGCGCATGGGACAATTGAGCATGCAGATCGATCGCATTTTGTACGTCGATCTTCTCCGATTCCTCGATCAACGGGCAAATAAAAAAGGTTTGCCTACCCTGCTGCACCTCTTTGCGGATAAAACCGAGCACGCGGTCCATCATATTGTGCTTGACCGAATACGTCTTGATCGGCTTTCTTCCTTTCGGCCGTTCACGAATTGTCGAGACGTCCAAATCACCGAACACCGTAATGGCAAGCGTGCGTGGGATCGGCGTCGCGGTCATCGACAGCACGTCCGGGTTCATGCCTTTACGCCTTAGTATGCTGCGCTGGTTCACCCCGAACCGGTGCTGCTCGTCCGTCACGACGAGGCCAAGACTTCTGAAGAAGACGTCCTCCTGAATTAGCGCGTGAGTGCCAACGACGATATCTAGCAAGCCCATCTGAAGTGATGCGATCACATCTCTGCGCTTGCGTTCGGTCAAACTTCCCGTCAATAATCCGACTTGAATGCCGTAAGGCTCGAAAATGCGGCCAAGCGAGCGAACGTGCTGCTCCGCAAGTATTTCGGTCGGCACCATCAGCGCTCCCTGATGTCCCGATTTGATCGTCGCATACAACGCAATGGCAGCGACCACTGTTTTGCCCGCCCCGACGTCCCCTTGCAACAGCCGATTCATCGCGGATGCCATCTTCATGTCACGCAAAATTTCATTCACGACTTGTTTCTGCGCATCGGTCAATTCAAACGGCAACCGCCCTACGAATTCACGAATTTCAGCATTGTCGACATTGTGCGCGATGCCATCCGCTTTCTTCGCGTGCATCGCGCGATAAGCCTGCAGCCGTAACTGAAATAGAAACAGCTCCTCGTACACCATACGGCGCCGGGCTTCTTGGCCCGACTTCGTGTTTTCCGGTCGATGGATGATGGAAATCGCCTCTGCGCGGGACATCAATCCATGGCGGTTAAGCAGTTGTTCCGGCAGTAGTTCTGGAATCGATCCGGCAAATTGGGTGAGCGCCTTATCGATTAATTTGCGAATCAACGTTTGCGTAATATTGCCGCCAACCGAATAGACTGGCTGAAGCGTACCTGTCTTCGACGCGCCGCGATCGGGAAACTCAGAATCCGCGACGGTCATGTTTTTGCGGCGCATGTCCCACTTGCCAGTCAGTGTAATCTCCCGCCCGACGACAAGTTGGTCTTTCAGAAATGGTCTGTTAAACCAGACGGCGGTCACAAGCGTTGATTCGACAGTTACCCGGCACGTCAGTCGGGATTTACCGCCATATCGCTGGACGACGGGTAATGACGCGATTTTGCCTTGGACGGTAATTTTCTCGCCGTCCTTCGCTTCCGAGAGCTCCCGAACTCTATAATCCTCGTAGCGGAAAGGATAGTATTCGATGAGGGCTCCGACGGTGGAAATGCCCAAGGCGTGGAGCTCCTCTGCTTTCTGAGGGCCCACGCCTTGAAGTTTGGAGATGGGGATATGAAATAGCGACAACGCCATTAGACCGACTCCATTGGAAAAACGAACAACCCGATCGTGCCTGGTCCGGCATGCGCGCCAATAACCGGTCCGATGTCCGTTTCCTTGAAGTCGCGGACGTCCAGCGCCCGCTTCAACATGTCCGTCAGCTCCGCTGCGCCTTCGGTATGCCCGGGCGTCGTGGCGATCGTAAAGTTGACAGGCCGATTGCCGATATCGGAAGAGAGCACTTCAACGATTCTGGCGAATGCTCGCTTCTGGCCTCTCGCTTTATCGAACGGGAACACGACGCCTTCTTTATCGATGGATAAAATCGGTTTGATATTCAACAGGGCGCCTAGAACGGCGGATGCCTTCCCGATACGGCCCCCTTTTTGCAAATATTCGAGCGTATCCACAACGAAATACAATCTCAGTTCATTGCGCAGTCGCTGCACTTCGGCAACGATCGCTTCCGGAGAAGCGCCATCTCTCGCCATCTCGGCCGCAGTGACAACCAATTGTCCGTAACCAAAGGAAGCGGATTTGGAATCGATGACGGTCACGTCTGTGCCATCGTCTAGCATCGATTTGGCGATCGTAGCCGATTGATAAGTGCCGCTCATCGCTGCCGATAGATGAATCGATACGACCGATTTCCCTTCCGCAACCAATCGTTCGAACACGGCCAAATAATCGGCAGGCGAAGGCTGCGAAGTCGTAGGCATGCCGGCGAACTTGGGCAGTTTCTCATAAAATTCAAACGGCTGAAGCGTAATATTGTCCAGATAACTTTCTTCTCCGAACAACACCTTGAGCGGAACCATCGAAATGCCGAGCGCAGATCTCATCTCGAGCGGAATGTCCGCCGTACTATCCGTCACGATGGCGACAGATGCCATAACGAACAACCTCCATCTGTAGAAAATAATATCGATTCGTCACGGCTCGACCGCGAACAGATACGGGTACAGCGGTTGCCCGCCTTCGTGCACTTCGACTTCCGCGTCCGGGTACGCCTCCGCAAGCCATCTTTCGAGCGCTTCCGTCTCTTCGGCCTCGGAGCCTTCCCCGGTCAACACTGTCAATATTTCTCCGCCCGTCACGAGCAATGACGTCAGTAATGCTTGACAACAAGCAATGCGGGTTGCTTCGGAAGCTACAATAGTCTTATCTTTAATGCCGATATAATCGCCTTGGCGAATGCTGACGCCGTCCATTTCCGTGTCGCGTACCGCCTGCGTCACTTGGCCAGTGACAACACGCTCGTAAGCTTTCGTCATCCGTTCGATATTCGTTTCTTCGCTGTCGTCTTCCTGAAAAGCGAGCATCGCCGCCATCCCTTGCGGCAGCGTACGCGTCGAAAGCACGGTGACGGGACGCTCGGCCAGCTCTGCCGCTTGTTTCGCCGCCATGACAATGTTGGGATTGTTCGGCAATACAAAGATGTGATGCGCTGACAACGAAGTGATCGCCCCGACCAAATCTTCCGCGCTCGGATTCATGCTTTGGCCGCCCGACAAGACGATGTCGACGCCCAAGCTGCGGAAGAGCTGCGCGTTGCCTTCGCCTACGCTTACAGCAACGATGCCGTAATCGGCCATTTCGTGCACGTCCGGGTTCGGTTCACTCTCCGGGGATGGCGCAATCGCAGGCAAGTTCACGACGCCCGGCAAGGCGTAGTCGACGTTGCCTGTAAGCGACGGGCTTGGCTGCGACATTACGGGCGCCGGAAACGGCTCGCGAGTCGTCGATGCTTGCGCCAGCAGCTCGCGGTGCTGCTCTTGCATGTTCAGAATGTGGATGTGCGTAATTGCGCCATGCGTCAGCGCGTGGTTCAAGACGTCGCCCGGACGGCGGGAATGAACGTGAACTTTCACGATATCGTCGTCTTCGATCAGAATGATCGAATCTCCGTCTCTCTCGAGCGCTTGACGGAACGAACGTTCCGGGAACGGCGTCGTCACGGAGGCGCGGCGAATGAAAAATTCCATATCGTAAGGGAAAGATATGCTTTCAGTCGCAATCTTCGATTGGGCAGTCGCATGCGTTACGGCTGGTGGAGCGGACGGTTTGGCTAGTGAAGGCGCCATGGTCTGAACCGCCGGACGTGCCGCAGGACGGGCGTCTTCTTTCTCGAAGCTGCCCCCATTCAAGTAAGCGGCAAAGCCTTCGTAAATATAGACGAGCCCTTGTCCCCCGGAGTCGACGACGCCAACCTGCTTGAGCACCGGAAGCATTTCCTGCGTCCGGGCAAGCGTCTCTTGCGCCTTGGCCAACACTTCTGCCATCCAATCCGGCAAATCCGTGAAACGCCGAGACACCGTGACGCCATGTCGCGCCGTCTCCCTCGCCACGGTCAATATCGTGCCTTCTACCGGCTTGACGACAGCCTTGTAAGCGGTATCAACTCCCTGTTGGAGCGCCGCTGCGAACAGCGGGACGGTCAACTCCTTCTGCCCGGCAACCGCGCGGGAGAACCCCCGAAATAACTGCGACAAAATAACCCCCGAGTTGCCCCGTGCGCCCATCAACAGCCCTTTGGAGAGCGCTTCGGCCGCGCGGCCGACTTCCTCCGACGGTTTATTCGTTAATTCGGCCACGCCGGCCGTCATCGTTAAATTCATGTTCGTTCCCGTATCGCCGTCCGGCACGGGAAATACGTTCAGGGCATTCACCCTGTCCACGTTGCCGGACAATCGCTCGGCACCGGCCATTACCATAGCCGACCATTCCGTACCGTTCAAGACGCGCTTACTCAATGATGCTTTCCCCTTCCTAGATAAGCTACTTTAACACTCGAACGCCCTGAACGTTCACATTCACGACGTCGACCCGTAGTCCAACGACTTCTTCCAGCACGTATTTCACTTTAGACTGGATGTTATGGGCGACTTCGGATATTTTCGTGCCGTAGCTGACAATGACGTAAAGATCTAAATGGACGGTTTCGCCTTCGTGACGAACTTCGACGCCCCTAGACAGATTCTCGCGGCCAAGCAATTCCGCGATGCCGTCCTTTAATCCTTTGCGGGAGGCCATGCCCACCAATCCATAACAATCGAGCGCCGCCGAGCCGGCGATTACCGCGATGACTTGATCCGCAACGTCAATCTTTCCGTTCTCCGAGACAAGCTGCAGAGGCATGGAAATTCACTCCTTTATGCCTATATGGTAAACCATACTTCATTGTACTATAAAAAAACGGGAGAATGAAGCCGTTTTCTAGGCAAAAGGCGCGATTATCGGCATCTGGCGCGCAAACGCGACTTTTTCCGTTGCATCCGCTAACCGCCTGTGCTAATATAGTGAAGTATTTGTATGGACGTGGCAGGGAGGTGTATTTTAGTGGCTCGTAAATGTTATATCACAGGGAAAAAGCCAGGTTCCGGCAATAACAAATCTCACGCGAATAACACTACCCGCCGTTCTTGGGGGGTTAACGTACAAAAGGTGCGCATTCTGGTGAACGGCAAGCCGAAGCGTGTGTACGTCAGCACTCGTGCTTTGCGTTCCGGTCTTGTTACCCGCGTATAAGGAACAATCGCATAATCGCCATGAAGAAAAACCGTCAGGGATCCTGACGGTTCTTTTTTTCGTGTCGTTGCCTAGAAGGCGTCAATTTTTTTGGAACGTATTAAGAATCGCTTTGACGAAGCCACCCAAAAACTTCGGCAGCTTGATGGTGTAAAACTTCATTTTCCCATCCCCCCTCCACAGGCTGAACCATTACCGGCTCCTACCTCACGAGCCCGCTCATGTTTCATGATATGCAGAGGCGGTTTTGTCCTATACCATTCGTGACGGGGAAGATGTAAAAAAAATGCGGCGGCGTCGCCTCTACCGAAGAGAGGCGATTGCCGCTGCACGGTCTTCATGGCCAAATACGTATGTCCCTGCTACTAGTGAATTCGCGCCAGCTTCTTTGACTTGTTTGGCCGTCTCCGCATTGATGCCGCCGTCGACCTGGATAAAAATATCGTCGCGACCGTGGCGATCAAGCATCGCCTTCAGGTCACGAAGCTTAGGCAACATCGCCGGCAATAAAGATTGCCCGCCGAAGCCCGGATTAATCGTCATAATAAGCACGAGATCAATCTCGTCGAGCACGTACTCGATTACGGACAATGGCGTATGCGGATTAAGCGCGACACCGGCTTTTATCCCCCGCGAGCGAATATCTGTCAGTGTCCGGTGAAGATGTGTGCAAGCTTCAGGATGCACGGTAATCCGGTCGACGCCGGCATCCGCCAGTGCCGGGAACAGCGATTGCGGATTCTCGACCATCAGATGCGCGTCGAAAAACAATTTCGTTACCGGACGAATCATCTGGACGATCGGGGGGCCGAACGTCAAATTCGGAACGAAATGATTATCCATGATATCGATATGTACCCAATCCGCTCCTGCGGCTTCGATACTGCGAACTTCATCCCCGAGAAACGCGAAGTTCGCGGCCAGAATAGACGGTGCGATAATCGTCATGTCAGTACCTCCGTTTCGTTTCTTTCCACTCCGTCATAAATGCGACGTAGTTGTCATAGCGGCTTTGCGCTACTTGCCCTTGCGCTAACGCTAGTATGACCGCGCAATGCGGTTCGTGCGTATGCGTGCAGCCACGGAATTTACACGAGCTCGCCAGCTCCCGGAACTCCCGGAAACAACTTCCGATCTCGTCGATGCCGAGCTCTGCGAAATCAAGCTGGCTGAATCCCGGTGTATCCGCCATATAACCGCCGCCAGGCACCGCAACGAGCTCGACGTGACGAGTCGTATGTTTCCCGCGGCCAAGCTTGTCGCTAATCTCATTCGTCTCGAGCTTAAGGCCCGGTACGAGCGCATTAACGAGGGATGATTTGCCGACGCCGGACTGGCCGGCCAACATATTGATATGACCGGCAAGCTGAGCCCGCAAAGTATCAAGCCCTTCGCCTTCGTGGGCGCTTGTCGGCAATACCCGGTAGCCGATGGCGTTATACAAGTTCGTCGCTTCGTCCACCGTACGACGAATGCGCTCCCCCTCTTCCCCATCCGGTATCCGGTCCATTTTCGTGAGCACGATAAGCGCATCCATACGGGCATGCTCCACGTGAACGAGAAATTTGTCGAGCAGAACAAAACTCATCTCCGGCCTCACGACCGAGAAAACTAGAACGGCCAAATCCGCGTTAGCGACCGGGGGCCGAATCAATTCCGAAGAGCGCGGCAATATTCGTTCGACCGCGCCCTCCCCGTTCTCTGTTTCCGTATAGATGACGCGGTCGCCGACAAGCGGCGACTCGCCCCGTTTCTTGAATATCCCTCTGCCTCGACATTGTACTGGCTCGCCGCCGGCATCGTCTTGCACGTAATAATAACCGCTTAACGCTTTAACGATCAAACCTTCTGGCATATATGTGCTCCTTACGGGTTCACGGCTTCACCGTCGCCTGGTGACGTATCACCTTCACTTGGTGGAGTGACGGGATCGCTGCTGGCTGGAATATCGGGTTCGGTCGGCGTCGTCGGAGAAACATAATAGGGCACATCCTCCGTCTGCAAATACTGACCGTCGCGGTAAATCATAATTTTACCGTCTTTTGTCGGTGACAGAATCAACGTCAGCGGGAACGACGTCATTTTCGTAATCGTCTTCGTCGGACCTTGAATATCGTCGCCCGTCGCATCGGAATAGACGATCTGAATTTTGCTCGATTTGCCTTCGACGGCCGGGGACACGGTCACTTTAAGCGGCTGTATCTTCGAGTCTTCCGGATAGCCGCTGCTAACCCAGATCGTCACTTCCGTATCCCGCGTTACCATTTCGCCCTTCTCTGCCGGGAATTGCTTAAATACGACGCCTTTAGGCGAATAACTCGGCTCGCGAACGATTTTCTTCGCATCGAACTTCAAGTTGTTTTTGCCGATGATCGCGATCGCTTCGGCTTCCTTCTTGCCGACCAGTTCCGGCATCGGGAACTCTTCCTCGCCTTTGCTGATCGTTAAGTTGACGACAGCCGTCTCCGGGTCGATCAACTCTTCCGGCTTCGGCACCTGATTCAGAACTGTTCCCGGCTCGCTTTCGTCGAAGATCGGATTCGTGCCGATATTTTCCTTCTTCACCCCGAGATCGACCAATATTTGCGTCGCTTCCTCCAGCGATTTGTTCGACACGTCCGGCATTTGGGACTTCGCTTTGCCTGTGCTGACCGTCAGCTCAATCGGAGAGCCTTCCTTTACATCCACATCGCTCTTCGATTGCGCCAGTACAATGCCCTCTTCCACATCCGCGCTCGCTTCTTCCTTGATCGGATCGCCGATCGTTAAACCCGCCGCGATCAGCTCGGCTTTCGCGGCATCGAGCTTCTTGCCGACAACGGACGGCACGTGCACATCCGCCGGACTGAACTCGTTCTTCAGCGATGAGATCGCCCACAGCAGAACGCCGATGAGAATGACGGCCAGCGCGCCGAGCACTGTCGGGACGACCCATTTGCGCTTGCGCTCCCCTAGCCCGTCCGAGTTCCAGCGATCTTCAACATTCGAAGAAGATTTGATCGCCGGTGCCTCGATCGTATTCGCGTTGCGCATGTCCGGCCGGATGGCGGGAACGACTTTCGTCATGTCCTCTTCGTCCATGTCGCTGCCGTAGAAAGCTGGAGCTTCGTTCAGTCGGTTAGGCTGCAGGCACGTTTCCAGATCATCCAGCATTTCCTTCGCCGATTGGTAACGCTCCTGCGGATTTTTGCGCATCGCGCGGAGGATGACGTTCTCCAGGCTTTGCGGAATATGCGGGTTCACTTTGCGCGGCTGTTCGAACGGCTCTTGCAAATGTTTGAGCGCCACGCTGATCGGGCTTTCCCCGAGAAACGGCAGTCGTCCCGTCATCATCTGATACAGCACGATGCCAAGCGAATAAATATCCGATTTCTCTCCCGTAGCCACGCCTTTGGCATGCTCCGGCGAGAAATAATGAACCGATCCGATGACGGATCCCGTTTGCGTAATCGTCGAAGACGTTACCGCGCGCGCGATGCCGAAATCGGTGACTTTCACCCGTCCGTTGTTGCCAATCAATATATTGTGCGGCTTAATGTCCCGATGAATGATCTGGTTATGGTGAGCGTGCTCGAGCGCGTCGCAAATTTGCGAGGCGATCCTGACCGCTTCGGTCGGTTGCAACGGCGCCCGCTCGCGAATGATCTCGTTTAAGTTCGAACCGTCGATGAATTCCATGACGATATAGTGGGTATCTTCTACTTGTCCGACATCGTAAATACTGACGATGTTCGGATGCGACAACGATGCGGCCGCCTGAGCTTCGCGACGGAACCGCTTGACGAAGTCGTCATCGTGCGTAAATTGCTGCCGCAGTACTTTGACCGCGACGTACCGATTCAACAATAAGTCCTTTGCCTTGTATACGAGTGCCATGCCGCCTCCGCCGACGCGGGCCAGCAGTTCGTAACGTCCGCTAAGCGTATGTCCGATCATGCCGTCTCCCCTCCTGCGGCGCTTGGCCAGCCGTCGTCGTCCGTCACGAGAACGACAGTTATGTTATCGTCTCCGCCCGCCGCCATGGCGAGGTCGATGAGCTTCTGCGCCCGTTGCTCGAGCTGTACGTTCGTTTCGCCAATCGTAGCAGACATATCGGTCGACTCGACGAGACCGCTTAGGCCGTCGCTGCATAACAAAAGCACGTCTCCAGCATGCCAGTCGATCGAGTCGATGTCCGCCTTGACATCCTGGTCCGTGCCGAGCGCTCTCGTCAACACGTTACGTCTCGGATGCCTCGCTGCTTCTTCCGCGCTGATCTGCCCCGATTTCGTCAACTCGTTGACGAGCGTATGATCTTCCGTCAGCTGCTCCAAACGACCTGCTCTGAGCCGATACGCCCTGCTGTCGCCGATATGCGCAATAATACCGCTGCTCCCGTCCAGAAGCGCAACGACGACCGTAGTGCCCATATTATGATACTGGTCGTTCAAGGAAGCCGTTTCGAAGATGGCGCGGTTCGCTTCGCGAACCATTTCGCGTAATGCCTCCGCCCCGCTTGCAACCGTCAGCGTCGCACCGACCGCTTGCAGCGACTGGACTAGGCTGTCCACGGCCATCGCGCTTGCGACATCGCCGGCGCGATGGCCGCCCATGCCGTCCGCCACGATGGCGACCGTCAGCCCTCCGGCCAATCGGCCGCTCCACGCCTTATCCTCGTTCACTTGCCTCACTTTGCCCACATGACTACGCAATACCGTTTTCACACCGATCACCCCGTCGTAGTCTCCATATGCTTCGCCCGCAATTGGCCGCAGGCGGCGGCGATATCATGGCCTTGCTCTCTGCGAATCGTAACGTTCACGTTTTTCTTCTGCAGGACGCGTTGGAATTCGAAGATGTCGTCGCGAGGCGTCCTGACGTAGTTGCGCTCCGGCACATAGTTGACCGGAATCAGGTTAACGTGGCACAGCATCCCTTGCAGCACTTCTCCAAGTTCCTCTGCATGCTCAGGACGATCGTTGACCCCGCCGATCAAGGCGTATTCGAACGTAATCCGCCGGCCCGTCTTCTCGATGTAGTATTTGCACGCATCTATGACGTCTTTGAAAGGAAAACGCCTGTTGACGGGCATCAATTTCGAACGCAGCGCATCATTCGGCGCATGGATCGAAATCGCAAGGTTAATTTGCGTATCTTCGTCCGCAAATTTGATCATATTCGGCACGATGCCGCTCGTCGACACCGTAATATGACGCGCCCCGATGTTCAACCCTTTCGGATGAATCATCGTTCGAAGAAATTGCATCGTAGCCTCGTAGTTCTCGAAAGGCTCGCCGATGCCCATAATAACGATGCTTGACACCCGCTCGTTCAATGGATCGAGAATTTTCTGCGATTGGACGACTTGCGCGATAATTTCGCCCGCCGTTAAGCTGCGCTTCAACCCGCCAAGCGTGGAAGCGCAAAACGTGCAACCGACGCGACAGCCGACCTGCGTCGTAACGCATACGCTGTTTCCGTAATTGTGACGCATAATTACCGTCTCGATCGCGTGGTCGTCCTGCAACTGGAACAGGAATTTGACTGTTCCGTCCTTCGATTCGAATTTCGCGATCTCGGTCAACGTCACGAAACGGAAACTTGCAGTCAGCTTATCCCGCAAAGACTTCGACAAGTTGGACATCTCCTCGAAGGAGGAGACGCGTTTGACATACAGCCAGTCGAAAATTTGGCCGGCGCGGAACACAGGCTCTCCCTGCTCCTTAACCCACCGCTGGATATCTTCGAGCGTATAGTCGTAAATAAAAGGAGGCAGATTCGGGTCCGGCAACTTTGTCTTCGGCATCCGCATCGCTTTTGTCTCGGCTTCCTGCGCCGGTTGCTGCGTTTGCTCGGCAAGGTCCGGTTGTATCGGATTTTCATTATGTTCGTTTGTCATTCATGTTCACCGCCATTCTTGCTATTTTACCATAAGTTTAACTCGATTTCCTCCGCATTCGCGCGATGAAGAAGCCGTCGCTTCCGAACATGTGCGGCAGCAACTGCAACATCCCCGCGAAATCGTCTGGCAGATGCCCGCTTTCCCGCAGCGTCTTCAGCAATTCCGGCGGCCACGACGCGTCAAGTTCGAACGACGGGTTTCGGGACAGAAACGTTCGAACCATATGCTCGTTTTCTTCCTTAGCGATTGTGCATGTGCTGTAGACTAACGTGCCGCCCGTCTTGACGAGAGACCCCGCCGCTTCGAGCAGCTTCCCTTGCAGCGCCGCCAGGCTGGCGATGTCGTCCGGCGTCTTGTTCCATTTGATCTCCGGTTTGCGCCGAATGACGCCAAGCCCTGAGCATGGGGCGTCTAGCAGCACGACGTCGATCGATTGTTCGGCCAGCTTGGCGGGCAACTCAAGCGCGTCTGCAGTCATCGTTGTCACGCAGTTGAGGCCGAGCCTGTCCGCTTGTTGGCGGACGAGCGCCTCTTTGTGCGGGTGAACATCGTTTGCAATGAGTTCCCCCTCGTCGTTCATCCGTTCAGCCAGATGCGTCGATTTGCCGCCCGGAGCAGCGCAACAATCGAGTACGCGCATACCAGGCTGCGGATCGGCGATCGCGGCAACGAGCATCGAGCTCTCATCCTGCACTGTCATTCGCCCGCCTTGATACGCCGGCGAATGGACGAGATTACCAGCCTTCTCGGCGACGATGCCGTCAGCAGAGAGAGCTGACTGCTCTGCTGCCGTGCCTTCGGCCTTTAATTCGGCTATAAGCTGTTCCCGGGTCCCTTTCAGCCGGTTCGTCCGCGCGGAAGCGTGAGGCGGGTTGTTGTTCGCTTCGCATATTTGCTCTGTCGTCTGTTCGCCGTATTCAGCAATCCAGCGCGACACGAGCCATTCAGGATGGCTGTGCTCAAGCGAAATTCGTTGTGTCGGCGATAGACCGGCTGGTAGTTCTCCTGTCACGCCGTCGCGCAGAAGGCCACGCAGCACACCGTTGACAAGACCGGCGATTCCAGCGTGCCCCCTCTTCTTGGCGATACGGACCGCTTCGTCTACGACCGCATGCGCCGGTACTCTCGTTAGCCAGCGCAACTGGTAGTAGCTCAAGCGAAGCAAACTTCTTACCCAGGGCTCCGTCTTGCCCGGCCACCCTTTCACTCTGCGCGCCAGCGCTTCGTCAATCGTGTTTAAGCGCTGGATCGTGCCATACACGATTTCGGTCGCGAGCGCGGCGTCCGGTCTTGACAAGCCGGAAGCTTGCAGCGCCTGATTCAATTCGAGTCCGCTGTACGCCCCCCTCGTCTCCACTCCGTGCAGCACGCCGAGCGCAACTTCTCTGGCTCCTTGCGGTTTGCCGCCCGGCAAACGGTTCTGTTTACTCATCATTCGCATCCTTATCATTTTTGCAAATTTACTTTCTGTTCCTTCAAAAAAAGCCCGGGATCGCTACCCGAGCCTTGTTTCCGTCGTTAGTCTGGCACCTTTGGCGAATTCAGACGCAGCCAGCGCCTTCTTGCCGGCCGGCTGCACCTCCGTCAGCAGTAGGCTGCCGTCCCCGGTACGAACGCGAATGCCAGCAGCTCCCGCTTCGATCACCGTACCAGGCGGTAAAGACGCAGCAGTCGCTCCAAGCTTGGCATCATCTGCCGTCGGCGCTTTGGCCCCCCACACTTTGAACACTTCGCCGTTCAGCGTCGTGAAGCCGCTCGCCATCGGATTCAGTCCCCTAATCCGGTCGAACAGCCTCCTGGAAGGTTCGTGCCAATCAAGCCGCTCATCGTCCCGCGTCAAGTTCGGCGCGTACGTCGCCTCGTCGTTATTTTGCGGGGTTCTGCCCGCCGTACCCTCTACAATACGCGGCAACCACTCGACAAGCAAAGCCGCTCCCGCCTCGCTCAGCTTCCCAAACATCGTACCTGCCGTATCCTCGTCATCGATCGACACTTCGACTGTCGAGATCATATCCCCGGTATCGAGGCCTTCGGCCATATACATAAGCGTGACGCCTGTTTTCTTCTCTCCATCGATAATCGAACGCTGGATCGGCGCACCGCCGCGGTATCGCGGAAGGAGCGATCCGTGTACATTAATACAGCCGAGTCGAGGCAAGTCCAATACAGACTTCGGCAAAATTTGCCCGTAAGCCGCAGTTACGATCAGATCCGGGGACAGCGCAGTTACGGCTGCTACGCCTTCCGGCGCCCGCAGCTTCTCCGGCTGCAGCACGGGAAGCCCGCGAGAGAGCGCGTAAGCTTTTACCGGTGTCGGCGCCAGTTCCCGCTTGCGGCCTTTCGGACGGTCAGGCTGGGTGACGACGCCAACGACGTCATAGCCGCACTCAAGAAGTGCTTCAAGCGAGGACACCGCGAAATCCGGCGTCCCCATAAAAACGATTTTTATGCGATTCATTGCGATTCCCCATCCTGATCCTGATCTTGCTCTTCGATTTTTCTCGCTTCATATACCGATTCCGCAGAATCGATGTAGAGAACGCCGTTCAGGTGATCCACTTCATGCTGGAACGCCCTGGACAGAAACTCCGTTGCCTCATATTCGATCGGATTGCCGTTGCGATCTTGCCCCCGGATCACGATGCGGTTGTGCCTGCGAACGTCCCCTTGCAAGCCAGGAATGCTCAGGCAGCCTTCTGGCCCGAGCTGTTCGCCTTCCGCGACGACAATAACCGGATTCACCAGCTCGATAAGCTCATGCTCGTCCCCGACATCCACAACGATAACGCGCTTCAGGATGCCGACCTGCGGCGCGGCCAATCCGACGCCGTCTGCGTCGTACATCGTGTCGGCCATGTCGTCTAGCAGCTTGTGCAGGTTGGCGTTAAACTTCGTAACCTCCTGCGCGCGTTCCCGAAGAACGGGATCGGGGTGTTTCACGATCAACCGAATGGTCATAACGGCAACCTTCTTTCATAACATCATTTGCGGATCAACGTCGACGCTCACCTGCACGCCGCCTTTCTTCACGGCGTCGGCCATGCCGGCAAGCGAGCGGGATACAATGAGACTCGCGTCGACTTCTCCCCGATATTTTACCATACATTGAAAACGGTAGCGATCCTTCAGCCGAGCTATCGGCGAAGAAACCGGTCCGAGCACCTCAAGCGCATCTCCTCCGGACCCATCGAACGATCGCCCGACGCCCATGTCGGCCGCAGTCTCGCGTGCCGCCGAAGCGAATCTTTCGCCTACCGACAACAACATCGGCACCGACTCGTGAGAGAAAGTGATGCAGATGAGCCTGCCGTAAGGCGGATATCCGAGTTGGTGGCGCAGCAAAAGCGCGCGCTCAACAAATCCGTCGTAATCATGCCCCTGTACGGAAGTAATGGCTTCATGCTCCGGTTCATACGCCTGAATAATCACTTCTCCCGGCAATTCATGACGGCCCGCTCTTCCCGCTACTTGCGTAAGCAATTGGAATGTCCGCTCAGCTGCGCGAAAATCCGGCAACCGAAGCGCCGCATCTGCGGCGAGAACGCCGACAAGCGTAACGTAAGGGAAATCGAGCCCCTTCGCCACCATTTGCGTGCCGAGCAACACGTCGGCGCGCCTCTCGCGAAATTCCGTCAACCAGCGCTCATGAGAGCCTTTCTCCGTCGTCGTGTCGACGTCCATACGGATGACCCGGATGCCGGGAAACGCAGCGGCGAGCGCCTCTTCGACTTTCTGCGTACCGGTGCCGAAGAAGCGAATATGAGGGCTGTCGCAGCTCGGGCACTTCTTCGGTTCAGCTTCGGAGTATCCGCAGTAATGACAGCGCAAATTGGCCGCCCCCCGGTGGTACGTCAGCGAAATTTCACAGTGCGGACATGCGGCGGTGTAGCCGCACGACCGGCACATGACAAAAGTGGCATACCCTCGTCTGTTCAGCAGCAGCACGATCTGCTCGCGCTTCTCCAATCGGTCGCGGATTGCGTCGGCAAGCGGCCTGCTGAACATCGCACGGTTGCCCATCTTCAGTTCCTCGCGCATGTCGACAATACGCACGCCGGGCAGCGGTCGGTTGGCAACGCGTTCCGGCATCGCGATATAACCGATGTCTCCAAGCCCCGAGCGGCGTCCGCCTCCGGCATGTTTCGCCGCTTCGTACGTCTCGAGCGATGGCGTCGCGGATCCGAGCACAACGGCGGCGCCATGCTGGCGCGCCCTCTCGATCGCGACTTCGCGAGCGTGATACTTCGGGCTTTCTTCTTGTTTGTACGACGTCTCGTGTTCTTCGTCGATAACGATCAGCCCGATGCTCGCGAAAGGCGCGAAAATGGCTGACCTGGCACCAACCGCTACCAGTGCTCTGCCTTCGCGGATTTTGCGCCATTCGTCGTAACGTTCCCCGTTGGAAAGACGGCTGTGCAGCACGGCGACTTTCGAGCCGAAACGGCTCTTGAACCGCTCGACCATCTGCGGCGTCAGCGAAATTTCCGGTACGAGCACGATCGCTTCGCGGCCTTGCTCGAGACACTGCTGGATCGCTTGCAAATAAACTTCCGTCTTGCCGCTGCCTGTGACTCCATGCAGCAGAAAGGTGCCGGCTTCCCTGGCGTCAATCGCCTTCCGGATCGGCGCAAGCGCCGCCGCCTGCTTCGGCGTGAGCGTCATCGGCGCTGACGGCGGAAATGCTCGATCCGCATAGGGATCGCGATCTTCCGTTACGGACTTGATCTCTAGCAACCCTTTTTCTTCCAGCGCCCGTATCGTCGAGAGCGCAACTTCCGCCTCTTCGATCAACCTTGCGACTGCGACCGAATCCGTGCCCCTCACGGTAAGAAACCGCAGCAACTCACGCTGCTTGCCGGCTCTTGCCGGTATGCTCTCCGCCGCCTGCAACAGCTTCTCCGGCGGTCCCGGGAAGACGGTCAAGACAGATTTGCCTGCCGACTTATCTTCCACTTGCTGCTTCTCCTCGAGAAATCCTTGGCGAATCCAGCGTTTCAGCTTCTCCCCTTGCTCGGGAAATTGCCTGAGCAGCGCATCCAGCTTCAGTGGTTTGCCTTTGCCAAGCGCAACCAGGAGACCGCCGCTTGCGGCGATCTCCTCTTCGCTCCACTGAACGCCGGCTGCCAGGGACACGTATTTCTCCGAGCGGCCTTTAAGCGCCGCCGGCAGCATTGCCTGGAGAGCAACCGTCAACGGACAGAGCCATCTGCGGCTCATCCATTCGCCTAATTCGACGAGTTCAGCCGACAATGGCGGCAACGCGTCAAGTACGTCCTCAAGGGGCTTCAGCTTCGCGAGATCTACGTCCGCGTCTTCGGCGAGCGCAGTGACGATGCCTTGCAGTTTGCGCGGTCCGAACGGTACGGCGACACGGCTGCCAACTTCAACCCAATCAAGCAGTCGCTCAGGAATGGCATAGTCGAATGGCCTGTCCGTATCTCGGCTCGGCACGTCAACGATCACTCTGGCAACGGTCATTGCCCGCCTCCGCTGGCTGTTGCATCTGAAGTTACCTTGTTACCACCGGTTGGCCGGGTACTTACCGCAATCAGATCGAGAATACGGCCCGCGACATCTTTCTTCGATAGCAACGGAAGTTTCTCGACGAGCCCTGCAGGTCCATAGACGCTGACGACATTCGTATCGATGCCGAATCCTGCGCCTTCTGCCGTCACGTCGTTGGCGACGATCAGATCGCACTTTTTGCGCTTTAGCTTGTCCAGAGCATGTTTCTCCACATCTGTCGTCTCGGCGGCGAAACCGATGATGAATGGCTGGCGAGCGCCAACTTCCCGTGCCGCCTTCCACTCGCCGATTTCCTGCAAAATATCGGGATTCGGCACGAGTTCAAGCGTTAAGGCTTCAGCCGATTTTTTCATTTTCTCTGTCGCTTGCCGCGCGGGACGATAATCCGCAACCGCTGCCGCCTTCACGACAACATCAACGTCCGGCAACCGTTCCATGACCGCTTCGCGCATCTCCAGCGCCGAGCGAACGGCTACGACATCGACGCCGTTCGGCGGCTCGACGTCGGCTTTGCCGACAACAAGCGTCACTTGAGCTCCTCTGTCTCTCGCAGCTTCCGCAATGGCAAAGCCCATCTTGCCCGAAGAGTCGTTCGTAATATAGCGCACAGGATCGATCCGTTCCACCGTACCGCCCGCCGTTACAAGAACCCGCTTGCCTGCGAGCGGTTTCGGTCCGGTCAGCATCGCAACGATCGCGCCGACGATCTCGTCAGGCTCGGCCAATCGTCCCTTGCCGACGTAACCGCATGCGAGCTGACCCGTCCCTGGTTCAACGAACGTTGCCCCCCGCGCCGCCAGTTTATTTACGTTGTCCACGACTGCTGGGTGTTCCCACATATGAACGTTCATCGCCGGCGCGATCAGAAGAGGCGCCGTTACGGCGAGCAGCGTCGTGCTCACCATATCGTCCGCGAGCCCGTTCGCGAGCTTCGACAGCATATTCGCCGTCGCCGGTGCGACGACCGCGAGATCAGCCGCGTCCGCCCAATCGATATGCTGCACGATCGAAGCATCACGTTCGTCGAACACGTCGGTTGCGACCGGGTGACGGGTTAGCGTCTGCAGCGTAAGAGGCGTAATGAATTGCGTTGCCCCTTTCGTCATCATGACGCGTACGTTTGCGCCGAGTCCGACGAGCCGACTGCACAACGTCGCGGCTTTGTAAGCGGCGATTCCCCCGGTAACGCCAAGCAGTATCGTTTTGCCATGTAACGGCTTGTTCATCGGTTCTCCTCCCTACTAGCTTTTTGAACTTTCTCTTGTCTACAAAAAAACAACCGCTGAGGGTTGTCCTTCCGTCTAGCTTATCTGATTGTTCGTTGTTAAGCGTTCGGTGTCAATTGCTCCACTTTGATTGCTTCATGGTAAATTTCTTCAAGCGCCACGCCGACTTGCTTATGGGATTTCGGCTGCCCGATGTTGCACATGGAGCCTTCTCTCAAATTGCGCGCGCGCTTGGAAGCGGCAACGACTAGCGTGTATTTGCTATCTACTTTCCTGACCAATTCATCAATAGACGGATATAGCATCTTTTTTCACCTCTTTCAAACGTTGTCCGCTGCTTTCACGGTTTCAAGCTGTTCAAACAACTCACCAAGAAACCGCTCCCGTTTGCAGTGTTCTGCGGTAATAATGGAACTGATTCGTTCGCAAGCCAGTTCGATCTTATCGTTCACAACCGCGTAATCGTAATGGTGCAGTAAGTTCATCTCTTCCACCGCAACGGAAAGCCTGTGGTCGATCGTCGCTTGCGTCTCCGTGCCCCGACCGACGATACGTTGCTTTAGTTCGTTAAGAGACGGAGGCATCAGGAAAACAAACACGCCTTCGGCAAATTTCTCCCGAACTTTCAGCGCGCCCTGAACTTCGATCTCGAGAATAATGTCCTTGCCTTCGGACAATGTTTTCTCCACGAAATCACGCGGTGTGCCATAATAGTTGCCGACATATTCCGCATGCTCAAGCAATGCATCTTCCTCGATCATCCGCATGAACTGTTCGCGGGACTTGAAAAAATAATTCACCCCGTCCTTCTCGCCCTCGCGAGGAGAACGCGTCGTCGCAGATACCGAATATACGAGCTCCGTTAGTTTACTGCGAAGCAACGTGCATACCGTTCCTTTGCCGACGCCGGACGGGCCGGATAATACGAATAAAATGCCTCTTTTCATGATGCTCCCCAATTCATTCGTCGTGTTCGTCGTCTTTGGTAGACAACCGATGCGCCACTGTCTCCGGTTGCACCGCAGAAAGGATGACGTGATCGCTGTCGGTAATGATGACCGCACGGGTGCGGCGGCCGTAAGTCGCGTCGATGAGCATGTGGCGGTCGCGCGCTTCCTGGATAATGCGCTTGATCGGCGCCGATTCCGGACTAATGATTGAAATGATCCGATTCGCCGATACAATGTTGCCGAATCCGATGTTAATCAGCTTGATCGCCATGGTTTGCACTTTCCCCCCGGCACATCTGCCATGCAGTTGGATGGCAACCGAACTTCGCTTCCATTGTTGCCGAAAGCGGCTGGCCGCATACCGCAAGCTCGACAATGCCTATTCTGTACGTCTTTCGATTGATTGCTTTATTGTACTTCAAATCCCCAAGTGGGACAAGAGGATTGGAGCACGTTAATTGCTCGATGTCAACTGCGCGCTTCTGCTTCGGACGTATTTCGTCAGCGAGACTGTCATCTCGTACGCCATAAATGGCGTCATGAGATAGATTCCGTTGAAATGCGTCATCGCGACATCAAGAAGTTCTTCGGCGATTTTGACGCCTTCTGCTCGGCCGGCCGTGCCTTCGAGTCCCGCCATTCTCGAGCGAACTTCGTCGGAAAGTTGGATGCCGGGCACTTCATTATGCAAATATTCGGCATTACGTCCGCTTGCAAGCGGAAAAATACCGAGAAATATCGGGATTGACAAATGTTTCGTCATGTCGGCGATCCGTACGATAAGTTCGGGATCGTAGACGGGCTGCGTCATGACGTAATCGGCACCGGCAGCGATTTTGCGTTCCAGACGCTGCACCGCTTTGTCGAGATGTTTAACGTTCGGGTTAAACGCCGCGCCGACGATAAATTTTGCCTTTTGTTTCAACGGCTTACCGGAGAATGCAACGCCTTCGTTCAACTGCTTGATCATTCGGATAATCTCGAACGACGTCAAGTCGTAAACCGAACTCGAACCCGGCAAGTCGCCGAATTTCGCGGGATCGCCAGTAACCGCGAGCACATGATCGATGCCGAGCGCATCAAAGCCCATCATATGGGTTTGCGTCCCAATCAGGTTGCGATCTCGGCAAGCAATATGCGCGAGCGGCCGAATACCGACACGCTCCTTCAGCAGCGCGGCGAGCGCCATGTTGCTCATGCGGGTGACGGCTAGCGAATTGTCCGCCATCGTCAGCGCGTCCGCTTTCGCTTCCTTAAGCGCCTGCGCGCCAGCCATAAATTTCGTAATGTCGAGATCGCGCGGCGGATCTAGTTCGACGATAACCGTGTGTCTCTCGCGTACGAGATCGACGATACTTGGTTCGCCGGTCACAGGCGGTTCTGCGATCACCGTAGGATCTGCCGCGATCTCAACAGCGACTGGCGTCGCGGTGGCAATCGCGCCGCCGGTTTGCGGCGAATACGTCTTCAGCGCGCCGGCGATGGCCGCAATATGTTCCGGAGTCGTGCCGCAGCAGCCGCCGATGAGGCGTGCTCCAGCGTCGGCGAATCGAATCGCGGAGCTCGCGAAATATTCCGGAGTCGCAGAGTAGACGACTTGCCCGTCGACATAATCCGGGATGCCGGCGTTCGGAAACACGCTAAGCGGCACGCCGATGTCTCGGGGAATGGACTCCACTGCACGTAAAATGCCATTCGGGCCGCTGCGGCAATTAAAACCAATGATGTCCGCGCCTTCGCCTTTCAGTCTCCGGAAAGCTTCCGGCAACGGGGTGCCGTCGCTCGTCCGGTGCGCGTCTTCGACGGCGAACTGACAAATGACGCTAATATCGCTTTTTTTACGAATGACTGAGAGTGCTAGCGAAAGTTCTTCCAGATCAAAGAACGTTTCAAGCAGCAGGCCGTCTACGCCAGCACCGAGCAACGCGCCGATCTGTTCCTCGAAGTCTCGCTTAACAGTAGCAGTGCGAACGTTTTTGCCTTTGCCGCCGCGCACGGCACCGATCGAGCCAACGACATAAGCGGTGTCACCGACCGCTTTACGAGCGATCGTTACTCCTGCCGCGTTGATTTTCTCGGTCTTTTTCTCCAAGCCGTACTTAGACAGCTTATGATATTGCGCAGAATACGTATTCGTCTCTATGACTTCAGCTCCCGCAGCCGCATAACGGCGGTGGACGTCAGCGATCACGTCCGGCTTGAGCAAGTTAAATTCTTCGAAGGACACGCCGACAGGCAGTCCGAGTTGATATAAATAAGTGGCCATCGCACCGTCGCCCACCATTGGCCTGAGCGTCAACGCCGTTCTCAAATCCGGTTTCATATTCCCTCTTCCCCATTCTATCATGCATAAAGTCTTTACTAATGTAGCACAATTTCTCCCCTGCGAAAACGGCAATTACCCATTTACAATTCGCCCGAAACCTGATATCGTTTATTTCGATACATATGGAAATATGCGCTGAACTTACGAAAGGGTGACGATGATGGCCGACAATAACCCAGACATCCAACAAGCGGTGAAAGTGTACAAAGCGCTTGGAGAACCGACACGGCTCAAAATCGCCATGTTGTTGACCGAGGAGTCGACGCTATGCTGTTCCGACATCGGAAACAAGCTCGAATCCGTCGCCGGCTCTACGCTGTCCCACCATCTGAAGCAGCTAACCGACTGCGGGTTGCTGAATCTTCGCAAAGACGGCACTTATATTTATTACAGCGTAAACCGCGACATGGCGACAAAATTCGCTCCCTATTTGCTCACGTAATTTTTTTTCACGCATATTTCGATGTAACTAGAAATATAGAATATTGGAGCACGGAAGGGAGAGGAATTAAGCATGTCGAATTCTTGGAAAATTTACATGCTGGCCATTGTCAGCTTTCTCGTTGGCACATCGGAATTCATTATCGCAGGTATTCTGGACAGAGTTGCGGAGGACATCGGCGTATCGGTATCCGCTGCCGGACAGCTCATTACGGTGTTCTCGCTCGCTTACGCTTTCGGCACACCGATTTTGATGGCTGTAACCGCCCGCGTCGAAAGACGGACGCTTATGGTCGCAGCGCTTGCGCTGTTTGTTGTCGGCAATCTTATTTCTTTCTTGTTCACGGGTTACGCTCCGCTTATGGGAGCGAGAGTATTACTTGCACTGAGCACCGGCACGTTCGTCGTCGTCTCGCTGACGGTCGCCGCCAAACTCGCGCCGGAAGGCAAGCAAGGAAGCGCGATCGCCACGCTCGTTATGGGATTCAGCACGGCGCTTATCGTTGGCGTTCCGATCGGCCGCGTCGTTGCCTCTCAGTATGACTGGAAGCTCGTCTTCGCGGGTATCGGGTTGCTCGGCCTGCTCGCTATGCTGGCGATCTGGAGAACGATTCCACGCTCCGGCGGGGAGGAAGCCGTTCCTCTGCGCCGTCAAATCTCGATTTTACGCAGCCCTCGAATTGCGCTTGCGCTCACCGTCACTTTTTTCTGGATATTCGGGTATGCCGTTTTGTATACGTACATTTCCCCGTTCTTGCTCGAAGTGACGGGCATGAGCGAGCGGGTCGTAAGCATCGCCTTGTTCGCATTCGGCATCGCGAGCCTGTTTGGCTCAAAGCTCGGCGGTTATAGCACCGACCGTTGGGGCGTTGGCAAAACGCTGTTTACCGGCATGACGCTGCACGCCAGTGTACTGGCGCTGCTGTCCGTCCTCTCGCCATATCCGGCGCTCGTCTTCCCTCTTCTCATGCTGTGGGCGTTCGCCGCTTGGTCTTCCGGCCCGACGCAGCAGTATTACTTGATTACGCTCGCACCGGAATCGTCGGGCATTATGCTGAGCCTGAACACGTCCGTCCTTCAACTCGCCATGGCAGCCGGCGCAGGCATCGGCGGCGTCGCGGTCGACGCGATCTCGCTCACATCCGTCGGTTGGATCAGCGTTGCGCTCGTTACCGTCGCCGCCGGCTTAACCGCCGTGTCGCTCGGCGTCTCTACCAGATATGCGAAGAAACTCGCGCATCGGCGGGAACAACTGGCAGGAGCTGCGGCGGCTACGATCGAGACGGAAGTTTCTGCGGGTTGAGTCGTGGTGTTGTCACCGAGTAAAAACGTCTCCGTCGTCAAAGGACGACGGAGACGTTTTTGAGTTATACATTGCCCGTATACACCGCTGCGGCTGGCCCGGTCATGTAGATTCGGTTGGATGCTTCGTCCCATTCGATGAGGAGGTCGCCGCCAGCGAGCGAGATCGTTGCTTTGCGGTCGGTCAAACCGTTCAGCACAGATGCGACAAGCGTCGCACATGCGCCCGTGCCGCATGCGAGCGTCGGTCCTGCTCCGCGTTCCCATACGCGCATGTCCACCTGACCGCGGGAGTTGACAGTTGCGAATTCGACGTTGATTTTGCGTGGGAACAGCGGATGTTTCTCGAGTTTTGGCCCCCATGTCGCAAGATCGAAGCTCGGCGCATCGTCAACGTAGATGACACAGTGAGGATTGCCCATCGAGACGGCTGTGAACGTGAAGTCGCGTCCGTCTACAGTCACCGTATGGCCGATTACCGGATTCGCATCGATCGTCGTTGGCACGTCAAGCCCATTCAAAATCGGCGCGCCCATATCGACCGTCGCAAGCTTCGCCACTCCGCCTTCGACCGTAAGCTTGACAGGCTGAACGCCCGCTCCGATCGTCTCGATTGTCAGCTCTTTCTTATCAGTCAAGCCGTTATCGTAGACGTACTTGGCAACGCAACGAATCGCGTTGCCGCACTGCTCCGCCTCCGAGCCATCGGAATTGATGATGCGCATCTTGAAATCGGCATCGTCCGAAGGAAGAATATAAACCAATCCGTCCGCCCCGATGCCGAAAAAACGATTGCAAAGTTCGATTGCCAAATCGGACGCATTGTTCGGCAATGACTTTTCTCCGTATACAATGACGAAATCATTGCCAAGGCCGTGCATTTTCGTAAATTTCATATGATGATTCCTCCCCGCCGGGCGGTTGCAACCGGTCGATTATCATGTCCTCATCATACCCGTTGTCCATCGAAAAGAGCATACAGCGATCATCCGTTTGTTTGCACTTTTCAACGTTTTGCGGTTTGAATCCGATCGACGGGGCAGAAAGCTCCTTACAAACCTGCTTCGGAAATACTCATCGCATCGAGGGCTTGTTTCGCCCTTTCACGCGCTTGTTCCACGTCATCCCCTGCCGACAACGCGACCGCCATACGACGGCCTGCTTTCGTGACAGGCTTACCGAAAACTCGAACTTGCGTGCGGGGAACCGACAGCGCTTCACCGATTCCGTCGACACGGTAATCTGCTAGTTCTTGCTCTGCTTTGAGAGGCCGGCTCGCGCCAGGAGAAATAAGTTCGATTTCCGGAATGGGATAGCCGAGAATCGCCCGCACGTGCAGCGCGAACTCGCTCAAATTCTGGCTAATAAGCGTTACAAGTCCCGTATCGTGCGGACGCGGCGACACTTCACTGAAATACACTTTGTCCGCAGCGAGGAATAGCTCAACGCCGAACACCCCGTAACCGCCAAGTTCATCTGTAACCGCGCGGGCGATCGCTTTCGCTTCCGCAATCTGTCTTTCCGTCATCGCATGAGGCTGCCAAGATTCAATATAATCTCCATCCTGCTGGACATGACCGATTGGCGGGCAATATTGGGTGCCGCTCGCGGAGCGCACAGTAAGTAACGTAATTTCGGATTCGAACGTAATGAACTGCTCGACGATGACGCGAGCCTGCTGTACGCGGCCGCCTTCCATCGCAATTTCCCAACTGCGCGTAAGCTCCGATTCGGAACGGCAGACGCTTTGGCCTTTGCCCGACGAGCTCATGAGCGGCTTCACGACGCACGGAAATCCCATCTCGCGGGCCGCTTCCGTGAATTGCTCGAACGTATCCGCGAACCGGTAAGCCGCCGTCGGCACGCCAAGTTTCTCGGAAGCCAATCTGCGGATGCCTTCCCGATCCATTGTCAGTCGAGCGGCACGCGCAGTCGGAATGACGCGATACCCTTCTTCCTCAAGTTTCACCAGTTCGGAAGTGGCAATCGCTTCGATCTCGGGAACGATCAAGTCCGGCTTCTCCTTCTCGATCACTTCCCGAAGCGCCTGCTTGTCCAGCATATCGATGACATAACTCCGATGAGCGACTTGCATTGCCGGAGCGCCAGCATAACGATCGACCGCAACCGTCTCGACGCCAAGCCGCTGCGCCTCGATCATCACTTCTTTACCTAATTCGCCCGAACCGAGCATAAGCAGTTTTTTCGTTTTATACATGTCATGAATCCTCCCGCTTGCATGTTCAATAACGTCCATTATACACGAAGCATGCTCGTTTTCACTCGAATAAAATGCAAAAACCGCGCCCGAAGCTCCGAGGAGTTCGAACGCGGTTAAAGTCGTTTCCTTACCTTGCGGCCGGACGATGGGCCGGAGCGCCGCCGTACGGGATTTTGCGGTTTTTCTTCTGCTTCGACGTGCCCATTACGCTGCCGATCCCCATCGCAAACGTTGGAATACCCGCGGCGACGATGACAAGAGCCCAGTCGCGGAAGTCGAGCGGCACCGTCTTAAACACGGGCTGCAGCGGCTCGACATACAGGACGAGAAGCATGAGCACGAGCGACGACAATACCGCCAGCACGAGAAACTTGTTCTCGAGCAGCTTCCGGTGAAAAATCGAACGCGAACTACGGCAATCGAACACATGAATCAATTGCGCCATGACGAGGGTTGCGAACGCAACCGTCTGGGCGTGAATCAGTTGATCCGAATGACCCGCCCCCGCATTCAACGCAAGTACGAAAGCACCGAGCGTGCAGACGCCGATCAGAATACCGCGGCTAACAATTTTCCACCCGAGCCTGCGGGCGAAGATGTTTTCCTTGGCAGAACGCGGTTTATGTTGCATCAAGTCGCTCTCGGCCTGATCGACGCCGAGTGCCATAGCAGGCAATCCGTCCGTGACGAGGTTGACCCACAAAATCTGAATCGGTACGAGCGGCAGCGGAAATCCGGCCATCATCGCCATAAACATCGTCATAATCTCGCCGACGTTGGACGCAAGCAAATACCGGATGAACTTGCGAATGTTTTCGTAAATGCCCCTGCCTTCTTCTACGGCCGCGACAATGCTGGAGAAGTTGTCATCGGAAAGCACGAGGGCGGAAGCTTCTTTCGTAACATCCGTACCCGTAATGCCCATCGCAATGCCGATATCGGCAGCTTTGACGGCTGGCGCATCGTTCACGCCGTCGCCGGTCATCGCTACGACGTGGCCGCGGCGCTGCAGCGCCTGGACGATTCGAAGCTTATGTTCGGGAGATACCCTGGCGTAGACGTTAACGTCGTCCGCAATAAGCTCAAGCTCGGCGTCATCCATAGTAGCCAACTCGTTGCCGCTTATGACGCGGCCGTCTTTGCCCATTATGCCGAGCGTCTTCGCGATCGCTTCCGCCGTCACGCCATGATCCCCGGTGATCATAACCGTCTTGATGCCGGCTTGGCGACACTTCGTGATCGCTTCCTTCACTTCCTTGCGCGGCGGATCCATCATCCCGGCAAGTCCGACGAAGACAAGACCGCTCTCCGCCTGCTCGTTGCCATCACAAGTTTCATGAGGCTTCACCTCGCGAAAAGCGAGGCCGAGCACACGAAGCGAATCTCTCGCCATCGCTTCGTTCGCCTGATGCACTTTCGTCTTGAGCGTTCCCGTGAACGGAACGACCTGGCCGTCCCACAGCACGTACGCGCACTGCCCGACGAGCATGTCCGGGGCACCCTTCGTGCAAATGAGTCTTCCGCCCTGGTGCGAGACCAGCACCGACATACGTTTGCGCTCGGCATCGAACGGGAATTCCTTCTCCCTGGCGTACAAACTTTGCGCGGTCGACTTGGCAAGTCCGGTCTTCGCTGCAAGCACCAACAGAGCGCCTTCCGTCGGATCGCCTTTAATCCGCCATTCCGTCGCATCCGAAGCGGAGGCAGTCGAATCGCCTTTGGCAGGCTTGCGATTTTTCGGATCCACGGCCGTCTCTTGCAAACTCAAGTCCGCATTATTGCAAAGCGCCGCAATCTGGGTCAATCTGCGCAAAGCAGGATCGCCTTTGATATCGATCGTTTTGCCGCCTTCCTTCAGCAAGCCGACCGGCTCGTACCCTTCACCTGTCACTTCAAGCGCCCTGCCGCCTAGCCAAATCTTCGTTACGGTCATTTTATTTTGCGTCAGCGTCCCCGTCTTGTCCGAACAGATGACCGATGCGCAGCCGAGCGTCTCGACAGAAGGCAGCTTGCGAACGATCGCCCTGCGCTTGATCATTCGCTGAACGCCGAGCGCGAGCGCAATCGTCACGATGGCAGGCAAACCTTCTGGAATGGCAGCTACGGCCAAGCTGACGCCGGCGAGGAACATGTCGTAGATCGGCTGACCATGCAGAATGCCGGCCAGAACAACAACGATGGTCAAAATAATCGAGACGACGATCAAAATTTTCCCAAGCTGCTCAAGCCGATGCTGAAGTGGCGTTTCCGATTCTTCGGTCTGCTGGATCAGATCGGCGATTTTGCCCATTTCCGTCCCCATGCCCGTTACGGTGACGACGCCCTTGGCCGTCCCGCGCGTCACCATCGTGCCGAGATAACCGCAGTTTTTGCGATCCCCTAGCGCGAGTTCTGCAGACGGCAGAACGCCCGCCTTTTTCGATACGGGGACGGATTCGCCTGTCAACGCAGACTCGTCTATCGAGCACTCGTTGCATTCGAGGAAACGCATATCGGCCGGAACGCGGTCGCCGCTCTCTAGATGTACGATATCCCCAGGCACAAGCTCCCTTGCAGGTATGAGATGAAATTCGCCGTTGCGAACGACTTTCGCATTCGGGGCGGAGAGCTCCTTCAGAGCCCGCAACGACCGTTCAGCGCGAAATTCCTGGTAAAATCCGAGCACGCCGTTAATGATGATGATCGCAATAATCGTCAACGCGTCAAGCATTTCCCCAAGCAAGCCGGAAATCACTGTTGCCCCGAGCAACACAAGCACCATAAAATCTTTGAACTGATTAAATAGCAGCTTAAGGGGCGACTCCCCACGTTTCTCCGCCAGTTCGTTCGATCCGACTTTCTCCAACCGGGAAGCCGCCGCCTCCGGCGTCAACCCGAGTTTCGGATCGGAATCCAGCGCCGAGAGAAGTTGCTCCTCGTTAAGCTGGTGCCAAGCCTTTCCTTCCACGATGGCCCATCCCCTTCCTTCATCACGCGTTTACGCCTATATGTGGTGGTTCAAAAAGTCCGATGTTGATCACGAAGCGATGCAGGAAGTGGTTTCGTCGTCGAATGTTGAAGTCAGCCGGGACTTCCGGTGCTCACGTAGGTTTGCCTACGCTCCGCTCCTCATTCCCTAGCTTCTTTCAACCTTCTCGGTGCTGAACATCGAATTTTTTGAACTCGCACTCTATATGTATTCAGACAGGCCCGAAAATATCCCCCGGTTGTCCGAAACGGCGAACACCTTCTGCGCTTCCCCTTTGCTCTGATGTGTGGCATCATAAGAGGGAATTCGAATCGACAGGAGATATCAAAATGTCATTGGACGGAATCGTCACCCGGGCGCTAACGACGGAGCTCCAGAATTGCGTCAAAGCCCGCATTCATAAAATTTACCAGCCTACGGACAACGAGCTTGTTCTGCATATTAGAGGACAAGGAATGAACGGGAAGTTGCTGCTTTCCGCCCATCCTTCCATGCCGCGAATGCACTGGACGGAACAAACATGGGTCAATCCTCCGGAACCGCCGATGTTCTGCATGCTGCTTCGCAAATATTGCGAAGGCGGCGTCATCGAAGCGATTCGTCAGAACGGAATGGAGCGCGTCGTCGAGATTGACGTCCGACACCGAGACGAGTTAGGCGATTCGTCGTTTAAGCGCATCGTTCTCGAAATTATGGGGCGGCACAGCAATTTAATTTTGCTCGATCCGGCAACCGGCATCATTCACGACGGCATTCGTCATGTTACCCCTGCGATTAGCAGTTATCGTGTCGTTCTTCCGGGCAGTGCGTATGTCCCGCCTCCGGCCCAGGATAAGGTCACGCCGCTCCCCCCCGAGAAAATGTCATTCCGTGCAGCCGTCGCAGGTCTTCCCACAGCCGAAGAAGTCGGCGAGAAAACATGGCTAGCCGCAGCCGAGACGGCGATAGCTAACGCGTATACAGGGATCAGCTTCCTCGTCGCCAAAGAAATCGCGTATCGTGCCGGGGGCCACACCGAGCAGTTGTGTTCATCTTTCGAAAACGCGATGAACGCTATCGATGCGGGCGAATTTTCTCCGAACATTGTCGTTCAGGAAGACGGAAAGACGCTGTTCTCCGCTCTTTCGCTTACGCACGCGAAAGGCGAAGTTCGTACATTTTCCACCATGCACGAATGCCTCGAAGCTTATTATGGAGATAAGGCGTCCCGGGATCTTGTCAGACAGCGCACATCGGATTTGAGTCGTTTTCTAAGCAACGAAATCGCGAAAAACGAGAAGAAGCTGGTGAAACTTCGGGAAACGCTTGAGGAAGCGAACGAAGCGGATGAGGTCCGTAAAAAGGGCGAGTTACTGACCGCACATCTCCATGCGTTCAAGAAAGGCGACAAGTCCGTCGAAGTCGTCGATTATTACGATGAAAGCCAGCCCATCCTCACCATTCCGCTCGACCCGCTCCTAACGCCTAACGAGAACGCGCAGCGGTTTTTCCGCAAATACGCGAAGCTGAAAAACAGCCGATCCGTCGTGTCCGAGCAGATTGACGTCGCGAATACGGAGCTCGACTATTTGGCTTCGGTGTTGCAAGGGCTTGAGACGGCAACACCGGCCGACGTAGAAGAAATTCGCGAGGAATTGATCGAGCAAGGCTATATCCGGCAGCGAGGCGTCAAGCGGGGGATGAAGAAAAAGAAGAAAGACGCCCCATCCGTTCTCTGCTACACGTCAAGCGAAGGCATTCCGATCTATGTCGGCAAAAACAACACCCAGAACGATTACGTCACGAACAGACTCGCTTCTTCGACGGACACCTGGCTGCATACGAAAGACATTCCCGGCTCCCACGTGCTCATCCGCGCCGCCGAATTCGGGGACGAAACGTTGCGTGAAGCGGCGATACTCGCCGCCTTTTACAGCAAAGCGAAATCGTCCAGCAGCGTACCCGTCGACTATACGCGCATTCGTAACGTTCGCAAGCCAAGCGGCGCCAAACCCGGCTTCGTCATCTATGAAGGTCAGAAGACGCTATATGTCACCCCTGACGAAGCGCTCGTTCAAGCACTCCCATCAACGATAAAATAGCCATTCAAAAGAAGCGGTTCCTCGGACTTTCCCGGAGAACCGCTTCTTTCTACGCCGGCATAATTGACCAACCACGTACTTTCGGGTGAACTGAAATCCCCGCCTATAGGTGAAAATTTTTTCCGTTATTCGGTGCACCCTCGCCTATTTGGACCGGGATAACATACCTTTTTTTCCGTTATTCCCTGCGGAAATAGCCAGTTCGCGGGCAAAACCTCAATCATTGCGGAAAAAATTGCCGCTATACTCCCCACGGGAGGAAAAATTCGCCCAATAGCGGAAAATGCCGACAATATCGAAAGTAAAAGGGATGCGCCGGAATGGGACTGCTCCGATCGCTGTCACATAGTGAACGAGGCGTAACCAGTTGAAACCTGTTTTCGCTTTTGTCGATATCCCGCTCACTCAGAAAATGTGCCACTGCTCCGCTTTTGTCGATATCCCGTTCACTCAGAAGATGTGCCACTCCACTTTTGTCGATATCCCGCTCACTCAGAAAATGTGCCACTGCTCCGCTTTGTTGCAAAATGCGGCGGCAGGACTGCCGACTTCCTCGCCCTCAAATCCCCTCAATCACTTCAATCGCTTGCTGAGCGAAGGGGATATCGGCAAAAGGGGAGAAAAGCAACCGATTTCGCCGCTTTAGTTCATACTTTGTGAGCCAAATGTGCCGTCGTATTTTTTGCGTACGCTGACACTTTACTACTTAACGTCGTCGCCAAGGCCTAGCAATCGTTTGACGACCGACATGTCGACTATCCGGCTGCCAATTGCACCATGGAAAGACTTGCCGTCGCTAATGCCATGAAAATCAGAGCCGCCAGTGACGATTTTGCCACGTTCCTCCGCCCAGCCGGCATATCGACGTTCTTCTTCATGGTCATGATCGGAATGGTATGCTTCTACTCCGTCAGCTGCGCCATCAAGCAAAGACGACACGAGCCCATCGTCTCCGTATAGGCCCGGGTGAGCAATGATTGCCGTTCCTCCGGCCTCGTGAATCCAAGAGATCGCCTCGAGCGGAGAAATTCGTTGCTCGCTTGCATAAGCCGGCTTATCTTCGCCGATCCAGCGGTCAAACGCTTCGCGAATGTCGCTGACATAACCTTTATCGACCATCGCTCGGGCAATGTGCGGCCTGCCGACGGAGCCGTTCTTCCGCTTCGAACTCGAACCGGAAGTGTCGCCCGTCGTTGCCGCCCTCGTCAGCTCATCAGCGGACACCGGCATGCCGAGCTTGGTGAGCATCTCGAGTATCGCCGCGTTTCTGCGATCTCTTGCTTTCATCTGCCGCTCAAGCCGCTGCAGCCACATTGCATTATCGGTCCGGTAACCGTAACCTAGCACATGAATGTCCTTACCGTTCGCTACGGTGCTCAGCTCGATGCCAGGTACGACAACGATACCGTACTTCTCCCCTGCCTCGAGCGCTTCGTCAATACCAGCGATCGTGTCGTGATCGGTAATCGCGAGTGCGGCCAGCCCCGCTTCCTTGGCCATTCGGACATTGTCCTCAGGCGATTGCAAACCGTCCGAAGCTGTCGTGTGCGTGTGCAAATCGGCTCTTCCGATTAACGGAGATTGTGCGTCATTTTTCATGGGACAGCTCCTTCAAATCTTCGAGCAATGCCGCAGCCGCAACCGGCAGCAGCGCCGAGCGAAGCCGAACGGAATAAAATTGCCTTTTGAAATCGACGTCCACCACCCGCACGGGCTTTAGCAGCCCGAGAGAAACTTCGTGTTTGATCGTCCATACCGACAGAATAGATAAGCCAAGCCCCGCTTCCACTGCCGACTTGACCGCCCCGTTGCTGCCGAACTCGCTAATGATGCGCATTTTCGACTCTGGAGATTCTACTAAGCCGAGCCGAATCAACTCGTCTTCAACGACCTGTCTAGTGCCAGAGCCTTTCTCCCGGAGCACCATCGGCTCGGCCAGCATCTCCTCGAGCGTTACCGTTTCGCGCTTCGCGAAAGGGTGCGCCGCCGGCGCCACGAGCACAAGTTCATCGTCCATAACGGGCTCTGCGACTATGCCAGGCGCATCGCACGGCGCTTCGATCAAGCCGAAGTCGAGCCCTTGATGAGCAACCGCGTCTACGATTTCGGTTGTATTCATCACTTTCATATCGACAGAAATGTCAGGGAACCGGCGGAGGAACGAGCCGAGCAAACGCGGGAGCACGTACTCTCCAATCGTAAGGCTCGCCGCGAATTGCAACCGGCCTTTCAAATCCTCTGCAAACCGGACCATCATCTCGTCCGTTTCCCTCATCAGTTCTACCGCTTTGCGGGCTTGCGGCAGCAACCGTTGGCCGGCTTCGGTCAGTTCCAGTTTCTTGGTCGTACGGTTCAGCAGCTTAGTCCCGAACCTCTCCTCAAGCGCCTGCACCTGCATCGTTACCGCGGGTTGCGTCATATGCAAAGTTTGAGCGGCGGCAGAGAAGCTTCCTCGTTCCGCGACCGTGTAGAATATATGCAACTGATGTACGTTTAACGCCATGTTGTCGCCCTCCGTCCGATGTCGTCTTCCGAATTATAACACATCCGGGAACCCTCGCCCGGAGAAAGCCAAAAAACCGGCCGGGAACACCCCGGGCCGGTTGAAGCGTCGTCATTTAGCTAGCGCCGTTTGCGATTATTCTTAATGAGTGTCATGCGGCGCGAGTGCCTGAGCCAGGAATAATACGTTTTCAAATCCCGCAATTCCATCGTCTCCGACATTCTCCCGAGAAACGTCACGACGATCATTTTGTGCAACGGATTGCCAAGCAGATCGGTGTCCGTCTCGCTGACGGAAAACTCCGCGACGAATACGAGATCGTCGTCGATCGTGTAGACGTCTTGTTCATTGCGGTAATACGAAGCGATTCGGTCTTCTTTCAAACATTGCCACATATACTCGGCAATGTCGGAGTAACCGGTCTTCTCGCTCTCGACCCGGTCCGCCCAGCGGGTGCGGGCGTGGTTCGTAATAATAATGTCGACGACCTTCTTGTCACCGAGAACGACGTGAAAGGGCTCATAAGTATGCCAACGCTCCGTGTGCTTATCCTTCACCCGGCACTCCCCCTTCCCGATATAGGTCAATCGGCTCAGAAATCCGCGAAAATAATAGGAACTTAAGTACATATTACCGCAAATATTCGTGAGGATTCAACAAAAAAATAATATAACCCTTTCATCCCACCATTTGGATAAAACAAATTACTTATGTATATTTCCTTTAAAACGAAAAAAGTCTCCCAATCTTCGGGAGACTTTCAGCCATTGCCGTGATTCTTGGCTCCCGGCGCATTATAATCCGTAAAAACGTGTTTTGTCCGGCACGCTTTTCTCGTACTCGGTTTTGATCTCGTTACGATAGGAACGCTCGACTTTGCGCACGAAAGGCAAACGCTGCAAGTTGCGAACGGCATCTTCGGCGACATCCGCGTTCATGTACATGACAGCGTAATGCATTTTGCGCGACAAGTAATGAAGCGTGCCGTATTTATCCAGCCCTTTGGCCGCCTTCGCGTCGCTAAACCATACGATATAGCCAGTCCGTTCGGCAAACATATAAAGCCTCCGTCCGATTAATTATCCGCAGCCGCCGCTTCCGCAGGAGCAACTGCCTCCGCCGCCGCAGCCCGAGCCTTTCGGATTCGGGTCGTTATCCGGCACTTTAATGGTGAACGACACGGCTTGCGCCAGCGTTCGGGATATATCGTGCAGCAATCCGTCCATTGCGTTCTCCGCTTGCTTGTACATACGCACGCATTCCAATCGATCAAGCTGACTTTCGAGTGCGTACACTTCATCCAGGGCGGCGTTGTAATCCGGATGGAATCTGCCGAAACGTTCGCATTCTGCGAATTTTTCTTTCGCTTTGCCGAATTGACCGGCCAATCTTCGCGCTTCGGGATCGCGGCGAACTTGATCTTTCCAATATACATATTCCGCGGCAAAATCGGAATGATTCAGCGCGTCTCCCAACTCGTAAGCTCGAGTAAGCAGTACCGCCATATCGGCGGGAACGCCGTCCATTACGCCGATTTCCACCGCCGGGAGGGTTGAAGTCATATCGGCCATCGGCCTCACCTCACCTTTCGGCTTAGTCATACCCGTCCATCATACCATAAGTGGCTTAATACTCGTCAATCGGATTCCGTCGCCAGCGGTTCCGCAACTTGCAGCGCCGGCAGGTCAATCATCAATTCGCCGATGTCTCCGGAACGAATAACAGCCGGCTCGACCTCGTCCCCTTCTTCCGTTCTCCACCGTCCGCTGACCGCCCATCCGCCCTCTCCGTCAATTGCGCCAGACGGCAGGAATGTTCCGGATCGCCCTTCCCGTCCAATATATACCGGCGTTTCCCACGCGATCGCTTGCTCCAGCAATTGTCGCTTCGTCGATACGTGATAAATGCGGGGTTTTGCAATCCACGAAGCCGGAATATCCCCCAATCCAGGAAACATGTCATCGTTAGCCGGCCAAATAACATCTGGTTCGAAAACGGATAAATCATGAGGCAAGCTTGCCCATCCCTGCTTTGTCGCCGGACCGAGAATCCCATCGCATCGCCCGCCCCCATCTTCCGCCTGCACCGTTTCCCACCGTTCCGGAGCGGGAAAGCCAAGCTTTCTCAATCTAGTACGAAGCGTCGGTAACGCCGATTCGTCGACGACAAAGATCGTTTCGGTTAATCTTTCCTTGATCATGTCGGCCACTTCTCCGTCCCTCAACAGCGCTTTGGCGACTTGCCCGTCTTCCGTTCTAAGCAGAACGACCGCTTCGTCGATAATTGCTTTGCCGAACATGCCGAACCAGTCTTTAAGCGCATTCGACACTGATTCGGGCAATGGGCCTCCGCTGCCCTCTACGAGTGCCGAGACAACCCGTGCTAACGTGTATCCGGCATTATACGCTCTCTCGCACGTCGCTTTGCTGAGTTTGTACAGACTGAGCGCGTCTTCGGCGACGACATCGGCGATTTCGCGAAGCAGCCAGCGGTACTTCAGCGGCGCTCCGGGCGGCACGATCACTTCGCCGTCCGGTTGGACGTAGATGAACAGATCCTTGGCCTGGAGATCGCTTTCGATAGGCGATGCCAAGGCGGAAGATGTGTCGGAAAGCGAAAAATCCGCAAGCAAGCGAAATGCGCTCCCTTCATCCGATTCGCCCCTTTCCGCCCAACCGAACGCCTCCAGCAACAGAATCCAATCTTCAAGCTTGCTCGTACAGCCGTATACTTCCAGCCGCTTTTGAACAATCCATACGCCCGCCGGCAACGATCGCACAAATGATGAAGCTAGCTGAAGTCCGGAATCCCCCATTGCATACACCGTCGATACCAGCTCATACAGCTTCAAGTCAGCTTCGCCCGGCGTCATTTCCAACCATTCTCTCAGCCTTGGCCCTTCGATCAAATGGATGCGGTCGCGGACTTTGCCGGTCAATCCTAGACGCATCCCGATATCGATCGCCAAAGCCGTGTTCGCGCCAAGTTGATCGGCATGCGGATAAACGATCGGCAAACAGGCTAGCACCCGTATCCCGAAATGCGGTAATCCGTTTAACTTCGCGACTGTCTGCTGATGCAGATTGCCTTTCGCTGTCCAACCAAGCGGTTGCCCAATAAGTGCATGCCAGACGGCGATCAACTGCACTGACAGCGGGGGTTGATACGCTTCGGTCAAAATACGGACATCGCTTGCAACAAGCATCTCTTCCCTCGTCTCTTCCCCCCAAGCGGGCAGCAGTAGGGGCTGCCAGAGAGCAACTGCGTCGCTCGGCAAATAAACAAGCTTGTCTCCCCAGGCTTTGCGGATCGCAAATAATATGCCGCTCCTCCGCAACCTGGCGATTGCTAACTTCACTTCCGCCCCCGCCAGCGGAAGGTCGCGGACGAGCAGACGAACGAGCGTTTCCGTCTCGAAGGGCTTCGAGCCATAATGCCTCATAAGGCCACGCAACACGAGGCGTTCCCGCTCGTCGCTTCCCGCGAGCCAGCTTCGCGCCCATGTTCCGGAACGTAAAATAACCGCGAGCTTTTCACCGTTCGCATATCTCGAACGTACGGCAGGATCGTTTCCGATCAGCTTGATCGCCGATTCGGGAAGTCTCTCCAGTGACTGCTCGACATTCATCCTTTTCCCTCCCCGCCTGTGCCGGAAACCTCGTTTATGACCGACCGATCGACGACGTAACCGTAACCTTGTTCGAGTAAAAACCTGCCCCGATTGCGGGCGAATTCCACTTCGTCCGTTCCTTCGCTGACAAGAGAATAGAAGGCCGCTTCAACGCTTGTTTTTTTCGGCCGCAATATTCTCCCAAGTCTCTGCGCTTCTTCTTGTCGCGAACCGTAACTGCCGGATACTTGAATGGCGACCGCCGCGTCTGGCAAATCGACAGCGAAATTGGCGACTTTGGATACAAGCAGCGCTGATATTTCGCCTGATTTGAATTTCTCAAATAGCATCAGCCGATTACGATGGGATGTCTCTCCCGTAATAAGCGGCAACGCCAATTGTTGCGATAGCACCCGAAGCTGATCCAAGTAATGGCCGATCACCAACGTCGGCGTATGCTTATGCTTCTCTAACAGCGCCTTAACAACTTCTGCTTTGCGCGGATTTTCCCCGGCGATGCGATGTCTGTCGCTTTTCGGTGCATCCGCGTACTGTCCGGCGACTTCACGATCGAGCGGCACTCTTACTTCCGTGCAAGATGCTTTCGCGATCCACTCGCCGCTTTCCGCTGCTTTCCACGGCAGTTCGTAAAGTTTCGGTCCGATAAGGGAGAAGGCGTCCGCTTCCTTACCGTCTTCGCGGACAAGCGTCGCCGTAAGTCCGAGGCGTCTAGTCGCCTGAATGTCTGCCGTCATCCGAAATACGGGCGCTGGCAGCAAATGAACTTCGTCATAAATGATCAGCCCCCAATCCCGGTTAACGAACAGCCGGAGATGGGGATAACGCCCATCCCTAGTGTTTCTATAGGTCAAAACCTGGTATGTCGCAACGGTAACTGGCTTGACGTCCTTCGTTCGCCCCGTATATTCCCCGACTTCTGCCTCCGTTAACGTCGTGTGGCGTAATAGTTCGGCGATCCACTGGGAGACGGAAACGCCGTTTGGAGTCAAAATCAACGTCTCGCACTGCAATCTGGCCATCGCAGCCATGCCGACCCACGTTTTGCCTGCCCCGCAAGGCAGCACGACAACACCGCTGCCGCCGCCTGCCGACTCATTGCCTAACAAAGCGTCGGCCGCTTCCGACTGGTAGCTCCGCAAAGCAACTTCCGCCCCCGCGTCCGTCCTCGCCCGCATGCTCATCGCAAGCGGCTCTCCGGCGTGAAACCCCGCTTCGTCCTTGACCGGGTAACCTAGCGCGGCGAGTTCCCGCTTTAATGTTCCTCGATGTTCGTCTCTTACGCGAACATATTGCTTCGAAACCGCTCTCGCACCCTTGCCCTCCGAAACGACAGTCGGTTCTATCAACCCGCGCGGCGCAACGGTACTCGCAAGTTGCTCCAACAACTCCCTCGTCTCCGTGTAAAGCCGCAATTCCCCGCCCTCTGCCACGAGTCGAATTTGACCGTACCGGTCCATGTTTTCGCGGATCATCCGTTCCGTCGCGTGCGGAAGCGAATGTCCGGACAGCGTCGCGAGCGCATCGATAACGCTTTGCGAGCGCCAACCCGCGGCTGCAGCGTTCCATAACGTCACTTTCGTCATGACATACGTATGCCATGCTCCCGGACGTTTGCGAAGTTCCGCGAACTGCCTGAGCAATCTCCCCGCTTCGTCCCTGTCCCGGTGCCGCTCGTCCAGGAGCAGCGTCCCATCCGATTGAACCCACAGCGGTTTTGCCGTCGCCATTGCCCATCCCCTTTCGTTATCTTTCATCCTTCCCTCGTACCTATCGTTCATGCGTGCAAGCGACCGACAAATCACAAAAAAAGCCCATGTCCCTCACTGCGGGGGAGCATGGACTTTCGTAGTCGCTATTCATTCGAATCCGTGGCGGAATCATCAGCTACAGCGATAATGAGGCGGGCCGCATGCAACATCGCTTCTTCCACCAGGTCGAAGCGAGGATGATGGTGCGGTGCCGAGCCGCCGTCGTCCCTTCCCGCTCCGACGAAAAAGAAACAGCCGGGCTTTCGTTCCAAGTAGTAAGCAAAATCTTCGCCAGCCATAATTCGTTCGCAAGGTTGCCCGCCAGACTCCGGAAGTAGCTCGGCGATCACGCGGAGCACTCGCCGCGCCTCGCGCTCGTCGTTAACGACCGGAGGATAGCCTTCAATGTACTTAAATTCGTAATCGCATCCGTACATGTCGCAAGTATGATTCACGACGCTTTCCATCCGTTCACGGATAAGCGTTCTCACCGACTTGTCGAACGAACGGACCGTGCCGCTGAGTTTGCATCTTTCCGCAATGACGTTGTTCGCCGTGCCTGCGGACATTTTGCCGATCGACAACACGCCGGCATCGAGCGGGTTTACGTTACGCGAGACGATCGTCTGAAGTGCAGTCACAAGATAGGCGCCTACGACAAGAGTGTCTTTCGCTTCGTGAGGCAAGCCGCCATGCCCGCCGCGCCCGACGATTTCCAGCTCGAATTCGTCCGGCGTCGCCATGAAAGCCCCAGGCTTCGTCGACGCCGTTCCGTACGGCATCGGAGACCATAAATGAACGCCGTATACGGCATCGACGCCGTCCAGCGCGCCATCCGCGATCATCCGAACCGCGCCGCCAGGCAATACTTCCTCGCCGGGCTGGAACAGAAAAACGCGAGTGCCAGCCGTTTCTTCCCGATGCAAGCTGTAATAACGCGCCACAGCAAGCAGTTCGGCCGTGTGGCCGTCGTGCCCGCATGCATGCATGACACCGTCTACAGTCGAACGATAATCCTTCGTCTTCGCGTCTTGAATGGCAAGGGCGTCGATATCCGCGCGAAGCGCAATCGTTCGCCCTGGCTTGCCTCCGGTCAGCTTGGCGATTACACCTGTTCCGGCCACGTCCCTCCGAACGTTAAGCCCCCAGGATTCGAGCAAATCCCCGATCATCCGGGACGTATTGTATTCATGGAAGGAAAGCTCTGGATTCATGTGCAAATGCCGGCGCCAGCTTACCATGTCCCCGTATAACGATTGCAACGTCTGTTCATTGACAGTCATGGTCGCGCCTCCTGTTGCCGTTTCCCTATTTATTTTTATTATTGTATCAGAAACATCTAACTTCCGTAACCTCGCTTTAGTACATGTCGTGCATTGGCATTCAGGAGATAAATGTCAATGAACGTTCGAACTTGGCCCTGTTCGCGGGCTTGCGCTAGGTTCGCAAACCGACTATCATGGAGGGGATAACGCTTGTTTACAAGGAGGATCTTTCATGTTACTCGAAAATACAGGCCTGGTCGGCGTGCGCAGCGACCTTGGACATCTTGACGATTCTTGCGACAAATTAGGTTTCGTGCGGTGGCAATGGGAATATCGCCGTGCTACATACGATTTGAAACTTCACGACCGTCCGAGCGGCAACGACTACTTCCTGCGGATGGCAACTCGCGCAATCGAAGGCAAGCTTGAAAATCCAGACGCAGTTCTCGAAATCGAATCGGTCTATATCGGCCGAGCTACGTTCCCGCATGGTATGGAGTATGAATCGAAAATTCCGGATGCAGTTATGGGCATTGCCAATCAGCGCATGCAGGAATTAAAGAAACTGCTGTCCTAGCGACGAGGGGAATGACCGATGAAGACTCCCGAGAGCGGACGGCGGGGAACGCCTGATTTTTTGTTGCTGATCCTGACTTTTCTGCTCGTAGGCTTCGGTCTTGTCATGGTGTTCAGCGCGAGCTCGAGCATGGCGGTGTCCGATCCCGACTTTAACAACGATGCGCTTTTCTTCGTGAAGAAGCAGCTGATGGCCGTCGGGCTCGGGTCGATCGCCATGTTCGTACTCATGAACATCCATTTCCAGAAATACAAGAAGTTGTTCCTGCTCTTCTTCGTTGGAACGCTTGTACTGCTTTTCCTCACCCCGATTATAGGCAGAGAACTGAACGGCGCCCGTAGCTGGGTGTTCGGCGTGCAGCCGACTGAATTCGCGAAGCTGGCCATCATTTTGTATTTGGCTTCTATCATCGCGAAAAAAGACGAAAAATTCCGCGATTTCAAGAAGGGCTTGCTTCCCGTCATGATCGTCGTCGGATTTTTCGCTTTCTTGATCATGCTGCAGCCTGACTTCGGCTCGTGCGCCATTCTGGTCATGTGTGCCGCAGCCATTGTTATCGCGGGCGGATCCAATTTGAAGCACATCATGATGTCGGCCGCCGTCTTGCTCGGCCTTGCCGCACTTGGGACAAGCTTGTATTTCTTGACGCATCCCGACGCCGACTTCGGCTACCGAGGCAGTCGGTTCACCGCATTCATGGACCCGCTCGCCGATCAGGACGGTATCGGCTACCATATGGTCCGTTCGCTTGAAGCATTCGGCCACGGCGGATTGACCGGTACGGGGCTTGGTCACAGTATTCAGAAGCTGTACTACTTGCCATATGCCTATAATGACTTTATTTTCGCCGTCATCGGCGAAGAGCTCGGCTTCCTCGGCACGACCGCCTTTATTGTCATTTACGTCGTTTTCCTCTGGCGCGCACTCATCGTTGCACTGCGTTGTCCCGATATCTACGGAACGTTAGTCGGTATCGGCCTCGTATCGCTGATCGCCATCCAGGCACTCATTAATATGGGAGGCGTCAGCGGAGCTATTCCGGTAACAGGCGTAACGCTGCCTTTCATCAGTTACGGAGGCACTTCCATGTTGACGCTGTTGACAGGGATGGGTATCTTGCTCAGCATATCGAGGGAATACAATAGAGTAGAGCGAGAACAACCTGCCTCGCGAGGCACCAACGTACGCCAAGTAGAGTAGAGAACTGAAATTTCATTGGGGGGCGGAAGCCCTCCTTTTACTTTTTCAGCTCCCCCTTCATCAAACCGGACGTGAGGTTTTCCCTCATCCGGCTTTCCGATGTTCTTCTTCCTTCAGCGTTGCAGTACTCTCCTTAGCTGGCGACTTTCTTGAGTCCAGCGAGTTGAGCCGCCATGGCGGCCTGCTTGGACCTGCTGTGCTTATTACGACGATTGCGTTTCTTGTTCCAGAACAGAGTGAGACGCTTTCGAATGTACCAGTCGATTTTGTTTAGGAACTTGTCGGCAAAGACGTCCAGTCCATAGTAGTTCTTCCACCCTTGTATTTTTGGGTTTAGTTCTTCCACCATCC
>NZ_JBHSMI010000007.1:0-25454 GCF_042655525.1 Cohnella soli | reverse complement strand
ACCTTCTTCAATTCGGCTCTGCTCAATGTCACTGTCTCCTGTCTCATAGTGACATTATCTCAGAACAGTTATAGGGTGACATTATCACAGCACAACGACAAGGGGAAAACATTTTGTTGCAATTGATTGGGCAGATCGCTATAATAGTGAATGTTGGTCTGTGACTGTGCGCTGATGTGAGAGGTTGCCGACACACCCGGCCCCTTTGCCATAAGGGATGCCACTAGGGAGTTGTTGGGTTATTCTCACGGAGTATGTCCGATTCCAAAATTGGGCGAATGAAGGAGGGAATTCTATGGCTAAGCAAAAAATCCGTATCCGTTTGAAAGCCTACGATCACCGTATCCTGGATCAATCCGCGGAGAAAATCGTAGAAACGGCAAAACGTACTGGTGCAGGTGTTTCTGGACCGATTCCGTTGCCAACCGAGAAGCAGATCATCACGATCCTGCGCGCGGTGCACAAGTACAAGGATTCGCGTGAGCAATTCGAAATGCGTACGCACAAGCGTCTGATTGATATCGTCAATCCTACGCCGCAAACGGTCGACGCTCTCATGCGTTTGGACCTGCCATCCGGCGTTGATATCGAAATCAAGCTGTAATTTTAAGCTTTACCATCATTGAGATTGATCAAGAAAAGAGGTGTCAACATGTCAGGAATCTTGGGACGTAAAATCGGGATGACGCAATTCTTCACGGCCGACGGCAACGTAGTGCCTGTAACCGTCGTAGAAGCGACTCCGAACGTAGTATTGCAAAAGAAAACTGTGGATAACGATGGATACGAAGCAGTTCAGCTTGGCTTCGCGGACAAACGCGAGAAGCAAGCGACCAAACCAGCCATCGGCCACGCTAAGAAAGCCGGAACGGCACCCAAGCGCTTCATTCGCGAAGTTAGCGGCATCGATGCTGCTAGCACGGAAGTTGGACAAGAGCTTAAAGTTGACCAATTCTCCGCTGGCGATGTTGTTGACGTAACGGGAGTATCCAAAGGTAAAGGAACGCAAGGCGCGATCAAACGTTGGGGCTTCCAACGCGGCAAAATGACGCATGGTTCCAAATACCACCGCGGTAACGGCTCGCTCGCGACGATTCGCGATGCAAACCGCGTACCTAAAGGTAAGAAAATGCATGGTCGCATGGGTAGCGAAACGATCACAGTACAAAACCTCGAAGTCGTGAAAGTCGATGTAGAGCGCAACGTATTGCTGATCAAAGGTTCCGTACCGGGCGCTCGCAACAGCTTCCTCAAAATCCGCTCGTCGGTGAAGAAATAATTCGTAAAGGTTTCAGGAAAGGAGGACCACCTCATGCCGAAAGTATCGGTATTTAACGTAGAAGGCAAAGAAGTCGGACAATTGGATCTGGCAGATGGTATCTTCGGACTTGCTCCGAACGTTCACGTTCTGCACAGTGCCGTATTGCTCCAACAAGCTTCGCTTCGCTCGGGCACGCACGACACGAAAGGTCGTTCGGAAGTTCGCGGGGGCGGACGCAAACCGTGGAAACAAAAAGGAACGGGCCGCGCTCGTCAAGGTTCCATTCGTTCGCCGCAATGGAAAGGCGGCGGTATCGTATTCGGACCTACGCCGCGCAGCTACGGCTTTAAGTTGCCGCGCAAAGTTCGCCGCTTGGCGATCAAATCCGCGTTGTCGAGCAAAGTGCAAGACAATCAACTTATCGTTCTCGATCAACTGAGCTTGTCCGCGCCTAAGACGAAGGACATCGCGAAGATCCTGAACAACCTCAAAATCTCCCGCAAAGCGCTTGTCGTAACGGCTGATTTTGACAATAATGTGGCCCTGTCCGCACGTAACATTCCGGGCGTGAAATTCGTTTCCGCTGATGGGATCAATGTGCTCGACGTGATGAAGCACGATCAACTGATCATCACGAAAGACGCGGTTGCTAAAGTCGAGGAGGTGTTCGCGTAATGAAAAACCCTCGCGATCTGATTAAACGGCCGGTTATTACCGAGCGTACGAGCGACTTCATCGAACAACGTAAATACGTGTTCGAAGTCGACCTCAAAGCTAACAAAACCGAAATCAAACAAGCGATCGAGTCGATCTTCAAAGTGAAGGTCACCGGCGTCAATACGCTCAGAATGCCTGCTAAGCCTAAGCGCTACGGCAGACATAGCGGCTATACGTCCGAGTGGAAAAAAGCGATTGTGCAGCTTTCCGCAGACAGCAAACCGCTCGAGTTCTTCGAAGCATCCGTATAATAAGTCTCTAAAGTAAGGAGGGAATCCACTTGCCAGTCAAAAAGTTTAATCCGACTACGGCCAGCCGTCGTCAAATGACGATTGCGACATTCGAAGAGATCACGACCAATGAGCCGGAGAAATCTTTGCTCGCGCCGCTCTTCAAACGCGCAGGCCGCAACAACCAAGGTAAAATTACGGTTCGTCACCACGGCGGCGGACACAAGCGTAAATACCGGATTATCGATTTCAAGCGCACGAAGGACGGCATTCCCGGCCGCGTGGCTACGATCGAATACGATCCGAACCGTACGTCTTATATCGCTCTGATCAACTACGCGGACGGCGAGAAAGCTTACATTATCGCTCCTAAAGGCCTTAAAGTAGGCGACGAGATCATGTCCGGTCCTACGGCCGACATCAAGATCGGTAACGCACTCGCGCTGGAGAACATTCCGGTCGGTACGGTTATCCACAACATCGAATTGAAGCCAGGCAAAGGCGGCCAACTCGTACGCGCAGCCGGTACGAGCGCACAATTGCTTGGTAAAGAAGAGACTTACGTTACGATCCGTCTGACTTCCGGCGAGATTCGTCGCATCCTCAAAACTTGCCGCGCCACGATCGGTACGGTAGGCAACCAGGATCACGAGCTCATCAACATCGGTAAAGCAGGTCGCAAACGTTGGCTCGGCAACCGCCCAGTCGTTCGCGGCGTCGTCATGAACCCGAACGATCACCCACACGGCGGTGGCGAAGGTCGCGCTCCGATCGGACGCAAATCCCCGCTTTCTCCTTGGGGTCAGCCTACGCTCGGTTACAAAACTCGCAAGAAGAAAAAAGCTTCGAGCAAATATATCGTTCGTCGCCGCAGCAAGTAAATCTTGGCTTAGCGGCATGAACGGAAATCTCTCAAGGCACCGTGAAGGGAGGAGCATTCCATGGGTCGCAGTTTGAAAAAAGGACCTTTCGTGGATGGATATCTTCTGAAAAAAGTGGAAGAGTTGTCCGGTTCGAACAAAAAGGTCGTTATTAAAACGTGGTCCCGTCGCTCGACGATTTTCCCGCAATTCGTGGGTCAAACGTTCGCGGTATACGACGGTCGCAAACACGTTCCAGTGTACGTATCGGAAGACATGGTCGGCCATAAGCTTGGTGAGTTCGCGCCTACGCGTACTTTCAAAGGACACACGGACGACGACAAAAAAACCGGCAAAAGATAATTTAACCCTACGGAGTGGGATCGGTACAGCGGCTTGAGGCCGCGGCGCGATCGCACGAACGTAACGTAAGGGAGGAGGTACACCGATGTCTCAGCAATCGAAAGCCGTTGTGAATAACATTCGCATCCCGGCGCGCAAAGTCCGCCTGGTCGTAGACCTGATCCGCGGCAAGAAAGTTGGCGACGCGATCGCGATTTTGCGTCATACGCCTCGTTCGGCATCTCCTGTAGTGGAGAAACTGCTGAACTCCGCAATCGCAAACGCAGAGCATAACTTCCAGCTCGACGTGAACAAATTGGTCGTGTCCGAAGCCTTCGTTAACGAAGGCGCTACGATGAAACGATTCCAACCTCGTTCCCAAGGTCGCGCATTCAGCATCTTAAAACGCTCCAGCCATATTACGCTGGTCGTATCCGAGAAATAAGGAGGGACAACGTGTGGGTCAAAAAGTAAATCCCGTCGGTCTTCGCATCGGCATTATCCGTGATTGGGAATCCAAATGGTATGCTGACAAAGATTTCGGCTCCCTTCTGATCGAAGATGTCAAAATCCGCGAATTCCTTAAGAAGAAGTTGAAAGAAGCTGCGGTTTCCAAAATCGAAATCGAGCGCGCGGCTAACCGCGTTAACGTTACGATTCATACCGCTAAGCCGGGTATCGTTATCGGTAAAGGCGGCTCCGAAGTAGAAGTGCTTCGCGGCCAACTGACGAAACTAACGAACGGCAAAAAAGTGCACATCAACATTTCCGAGATCAAAAACCCGGAACTGGACGCTATCCTCGTTGCCGAGAGCATCGCGCAACAACTGGAACGCCGCGTTTCCTTCCGCCGCGCAATGAAACAAGCGATGCAACGCACGCAACGCGCTGGCGCCAAAGGTATCAAAACGTCGGTTAGCGGTCGTCTGGGCGGAGCGGAAATTGCTCGTCAAGAAGGATACAGCGAAGGCACTGTGCCATTGCACACGTTGCGCGCTGACATCGATTACGGTACTGCGGAAGCACATACGACTTACGGACGCATCGGCGTTAAAGTCTGGATCTACCGCGGCGAAGTCCTTCCGACGAAGAAAAGAGCTGCTGAGGAAGGAGGCAACTAATCATGTTGGTCCCTAAACGCGTCAAACACCGCAAAGTACACCGCGGTAAAATGAGAGGCAATGCGAAAGGCGGCGCTGAAGTTCACTTCGGCGAATACGGCCTTCAAGCGCAGGAAGCTTCCTGGGTAACGAACCGTCAGATCGAGGCTGCTCGTATCGCGATGACACGTTACATCAAGCGTGGCGGTAAAGTATGGATTAAAATTTTCCCTTCGAAACCAATCACCCAAAAGCCTCTCGAGGTTCGGATGGGTAGCGGTAAAGGTAACGTAGAAGCATGGGTTGCCGTTGTGAAACCGGGCAAAGTATTGTTCGAACTCGCAGGGGTATCCGAGGAGATCGCACGCGAAGCAATGCGCCTTGCGGCACACAAGCTGCCGATCAAGACGAAGTTTGTGAAACGTGAAGAACTGGGTGGTGAAGCAAATGAAAGCCAGTGAATTTCGCAACCTGACTTCGGCGGAATTGGAACAGAAGATCGCCGGCTTCAAGGATGAGCTGTTCAACCTCCGCTTCCAACTGGCTACTGGCCAACTGGATAACCCGCATCGCCTTGGCGACCTGCGGAAAGAAATTGCCCGGGCTAAAACCATTTTGCGCGAGCGTGAACTCGGCATCGGCTAATACCCGACAAAAGCCCTGAAGATCGATTTCAGGAAGGAGGATTACCATGAGCGACCGCAACAACAATCGTAAAGTGCAGATTGGTAAAGTTGTCAGCGATAAGATGGACAAAACGATTGTGGTAGCTGTTGAGACGTACAAAAAGCACAGCCTGTACCACAAGCGGATCAAATACACGAAGAAATTCAAAGCGCATGACGAAAGCAATCAAGCGCAAATCGGCGATACTGTTAGAATCATGGAGACCCGCCCGCTGTCGAAAGACAAAACATGGCGTTTGGTCGAAATCGTCGAGAAAGCCGTTTTGGCCTAACCGACACTTACTTGTGGATTGAAAGGAGGACCTTGCGATGATTCAACCGTTTACGCGTCTGGCTGTTGCCGACAACTCCGGCGCTAAAGAATTGATGTGCATCCGCGTGCTTGGCGGTACAGGTCGCCGCGTCGGGCATATCGGTGATATGATCGTATGCTCCGTCAAACAAGCAACACCAGGCGGCGTTGTCAAAAAAGGCGACGTAGTCAAATGCGTTATCGTTCGCACGAAGCGTTCGGTACGCCGTAAAGACGGTTCCTACATCGCGTTCGACGAGAACGCAGCCGTAATCGTTAAAGAAGACAAGAGCCCGCGCGGTACCCGGATCTTTGGACCAGTTGCCCGTGAGCTTCGCGAACGTGACTTCATGAAAATCATTTCCCTGGCACCGGAAGTTATTTAATGCTCCGGAACGCACCGATGGAGAAACACTCAAGGAGGTGTACCCATGCCCCGTCTGAAAAAAGTGCTTGAATCGCACAACAATAAATTGCACGTGAAGAAAGACGATAACATCATCGTCATCTCCGGCAAAGACAAAGGTAAGAAAGGCCGCATTATCGCTGCTTACCCGCGCGAAAATCGCGTCCTGGTGGAAGGCGTCAACATGGTCAAGCGCCATACTCGCCCGAATCCGACGAACCCGCAAGGCGGTATCATCGAGCGCGAAGCGCCGATTCACGTGTCCAACGTGATGCATATCGATCCAAAAAGCGGCAAGCCAACTCGCGTTGGCAACAAAACGCTTGATAACGGCAAAAAAGTCCGGGTAGCGAAACGCTCCGGAGAAATGATCGACTAATCGCGATTAGAACGGAAAGGAGGTCACTGTGACTCATGGCAGCAAGAATGAAGGAACGTTACCTGAATGAAATTACTCCTGCTTTGATGCAGAAGTTTAGCTACAAATCCGTCATGCAAGTGCCGAAGATCGAGAAAGTCGTCATCAACATGGGTGTCGGCGAAGCGGTTTCCAACTCCAAAATCATCGATTTCGCAGTTGAAGACATGCAAAAGATCGCCGGTCAAAAACCGGTCGTCACTCGCTCGAAAAAATCGATCGCGGGTTTCCGCCTTCGTGAGAACTTGCCAATCGGCGTTAAAGTAACGCTTCGCGGCGAGCGGATGTACTACTTCCTGGACAAATTGTTCAACATTTCTCTTCCGCGCGTACGCGACTTCCATGGCGTGTCGACGAAATCGTTCGACGGCCGCGGAAACTACACGCTGGGCTTGAAAGAACAATTGATCTTCCCGGAAATCGAGTATGACAAAATCGATAAAGTTCGCGGGATGGACATCGTCATCGTAACGACTGCACAATCGGACGAAGAGGCGCGTGAGCTGCTCACCCAATTGGGTATGCCGTTTGCGAAGTGACGATAACCCCTGTCAATGAGCAAAAGGTTACCTAATGGAGGTGTGAAAGCAAGTGGCAAAAACGTCGATGAAAATCAAGCAACAGCGTGCGCCGAAGTTTAAAGTCCAAGCTTACACGCGTTGCGAACGTTGCGGTCGTCCGCATTCCGTTTTGCAAAAGTTCAAAATCTGCCGGATCTGTTTCCGTGAGTTGGCATACAAAGGCCAGATTCCTGGCGTCAAAAAAGCGAGCTGGTAATCAGCCTAGTTCGGAAAGGAGGTTTACCCCATGGTTATGTCTGATCCAATTGCAGATATGCTGACGCGCATTCGCAACGCGAATCTGGTGCGTCATGAATCTGTGGAACTGCCTGCGTCTACGGTGAAGAAGCAAATTGCTGAAATCCTAAAACGCGAAGGCTTCATCCGCGACGCTGAGTACGTCGAGGATAACAAACAAGGCTTGATCCGTATCTTCTTGAAATACGGACCGAATAACGAGCGCGTTATTACTGGCCTGAAGCGTATTTCCAAACCTGGATTGCGCGTTTACACGAAATCGAGCGAAGTTCCGCGTGTGCTGGGTGGCCTCGGCATCGCGATCATTTCGACATCCAAAGGCATTGTAACCGACAAGGAAGCCCGTCAAGGCAAAGCTGGCGGCGAAGTGCTCTGCTACGTTTGGTAATTTAACCGTTATACGATTGGAGGTGTACCTATGTCCCGTATTGGACGCAAACCGATCCAGGTGCCTAACGGCGTGAACGTGAACCTGGACAGCAACGTCATTACGATTAAAGGTCCTAAAGGATCTTTGTCCCGTGCTCTGCACGGCGATATGAAAGTTTCCTACGAGGAGAACGTCATTACCGTTGAACGTCCTTCCGACAACAAGCTTCACCGCTCGTTGCACGGAACGACTCGTTCCCTCGTAGCGAACATGGTGAGCGGCGTAACCGACGGTTATGTTCGCAACCTTGAGCTGGTTGGTGTAGGTTACCGTGCGAGCAAGTCCGGCGAGAAGCTGGTACTGAACGTTGGTTACTCTCACCCGGTCGAAATCGTGCCTGAGAACGGCATCGAATTCGAAGTTCCTGCGCAAAACAAAATCATCGTTAAAGGCATCGACAAAGAGCTTGTCGGCGCAACTGCGGCGAAAATTCGTTCCGTACGCGAGCCTGAGCCTTACAAAGGCAAAGGGATCAAATACGAAAACGAGCGTATCATTCGTAAAGAAGGTAAAGCTGGTAAGAAGAAATAAGACAGGTAGTTGCGGGTGGTTAAGAGCTGCCTAGATGCAACACCGAGAAGGGAGTATACTCGGATGATTACCAAAGGCGATAAAAATAAAGCCCGTTTGAAGCGCCACCTTCGCGTGCGCAAGAAAATCACGGGCACGAACGAGCGTCCTCGCTTGTCCGTATTCCGTTCCTCGAAACATATCTACGCTCAACTGATCGATGACGTTAAAGGCATTACGATTGCTAGCGCATCGACAGTAGAGAAAGAAGTTTCCGGCAACGGCGGCAACGTGGAATCCGCTCAAAAAATCGGCACTCTGATCGCAGAGCGCGCGAAGAGCAAAGGGTATGAGCGGGTCGTATTCGACCGCGGCGGTTACCTCTATCACGGACGTATCCAAGCACTGGCAGACGCAGCGCGCGAAGCCGGTCTGCAGTTCTAATTCAATTTTTGAAACAAGGAGGTAAACGACTTGCGTGTAGATCCGAATACATTGGAACTTACGGAAAAAATGGTTCAAATCAACCGCGTTTCCAAAGTCGTCAAAGGCGGACGTCGCTTTAGCTTCAGCGCACTCGTCGTTGTCGGCGACGGCAAAGGTTGGGTTGGCGCCGGTATCGGCAAAGCTTCCGAAGTCCAAGATGCAATCCGCAAAGGCGTAGACGACGCCAAGAAAAATCTCGTGTTCGTACCACTCGTAAAAACCACGATTCCGCACGCCGTTACGGGACAGTTCGGCGCCGGCAAAGTGTTGCTGAAACCAGCTTCCGAAGGTACGGGCGTTATCGCGGGCGGTCCTGTCCGCGCAGTGCTCGAACTGGCTGGAGTCGGCGATATTTTGACGAAATCGCTGGGATCCTCCAACTCCATTAACATGGTCAATGCGACGTTGGAAGGTCTTTCCCGACTGAAACGCGCCGAAGACGTAGCGAAACTGCGCGGCAAAACCGTAGCAGAGCTATTCCGTTAAGGAGGGGAAACAGATGGCAAAGATTCAAATTACCCTCGTACGCAGCTTGATCGGCCGTCCGGAAAATCAACGCCAAACGGTGAAGACGCTCGGACTCGGCAAACTGCACACGACCGTCGTTAGAGAAGACAATGTTGCGACTCGCGGCATGATCAACACGGTTAGCCACCTGATCGAAGTTAAAGAAGTTTAAGCATAAACGATTATTTTTCAAGGAGGTGCGACGTACGATGAAATTGCATGAGCTATCTCCGAACGAAGGTTCGAAGTTTACCCGCAAACGCGTTGGACGCGGCGCGGGCAGCGGCCTCGGCAAAACGTCCGGTCGCGGTCACAAAGGGCAAAACGCTCGTTCCGGCGGCGGGGTTCGTCCCGGCTTCGAGGGCGGCCAAAACCCGTTGTACCGTCGGGTACCGAAACGCGGTTTTAACAACGATCGTTTCGCGACAGTTTTCGCGATCATCAATCTTGACCAGCTGAACCGCTTTGCGGCTGGCACGGAAGTAACTCCGGAATTGCTTCTCGAAGAGGGCATTCTGAAAAATCCGAAAGACGGAATTAAAGTTCTGGGCAATGGTGAACTGACAGTGGCGCTAACGGTTAAGGCACATAAGTTCTCTCAATCCGCTGCAGAAAAAATTCAAGCCGCCGGCGGTAAAACCGAGGTGATCTAATGTTCGCGACCGTCACAAACATTTGGAAAGTTGCGGACCTCCGTTCGCGGATTCTCTTCACACTTTTCATCCTGTTCATCTACCGAGTCGGTTCCTTTATCCCGGTTCCGAACATTGATAAGAGCGTGCTTGAGAGTGCTGGTTCGCAGGGCACTGACCTGTTTGGCCTTCTCAACACGTTCTCTGGCGGTGCGTTGTTCAACTTCTCCATTTTCGCTCTGGGGATTACGCCGTACATCACGGCTTCGATCATCGTTCAACTCCTTTCCATGGATGTCATTCCGAAGTTCTCGGAATGGCAGAAGGAAGGCGAGAACGGCAAGCGTAAGCTGGCTCAGATTACCCGTTACGGAACGGTTATTCTGGGGCTTATCCAAGCTTTCGCTACCGCAATCGGATTTAACCGGATGTACAGCATGAAAATGGTGCTCGATCCAAGCACGGCAACGTACTTGACGATCGCCATCGTACTGACAGCGGGTACTGCGTTCTTGATGTGGTTAGGCGAGCAAATCAACGAAAAGGGTATCGGCAACGGGATCTCGATCCTGATCTTCGCGGCGATCGTCGCCGCGATTCCGAAACACGCTCGTGACATTTACGCAACCTATTTCACAGACTCGAGCCAAGTGTTCATGGCCATTGTGAAGGTGATCATCATCCTGATCGTAATCATCCTGATTATTGCAGGGGTCATTTTCATCCAACAAGGCGTTCGCAAAATTCCGGTTCAATACGCCAAACGGGTTGTCGGACAGAAAATGTATGGCGGCCAGTCGACGCACATTCCACTTAAAGTGAATGGCGCTGGCGTTATCCCGGTTATCTTCGCGGTATCGTTGCTCATGTTCCCGATCACGATCGCCAACTTCTGGTCGAATCACGATTGGGCGCGCTGGATCATTCGTCATATGTACTATGATCAGCCGCTTGGCATGACGCTTTACGTATTGCTGATCATCGGTTTTACTTTCTTCTACACCTTCGTTCAGTTTAATCCGCAGCAACTGGCGGATAACATGAAGAAGAACGGCGGCTACATTCCGGGCATTCGTCCGGGTAAGCCGACGCAAGGCTTCCTGACGCGCGTCATTACGCGCATCACCTTGGCCGGAGCGATTTTCCTGGCGCTCATCTCGGTGCTTCCAGTGTTCTTCGGAAACCTGGCAGACTTGCCGAAATCGGTTAAGCTTGGCGGCACGTCCCTTCTTATCGTCATCGGCGTCGCGCTGGAGACGATGAAGCAGATCGAAAGCCAACTGATCAAACGCCACTACAAAGGGTTTATCAATAAGTAACCTACCGAACGGGCAGGAGGAACAACGATGAACATCTTGTTTATGGGGCCTCCTGGCGCCGGTAAGGGCACGCAGGCAGAGCGGATTGTCGAGCAATTCGACATTCCGCATATCTCTACCGGCGATGCGTTTCGTTTAGCCATCAAGCAAGGCACGCCGATCGGGAAGAAAGCTAAGGAGTATATCGACCAAGGCTTACTTGTACCCGACGAAGTGACGAACGGCATCGTACGCGAGCGTCTTGCGGAGCCCGACTGCGCCAAAGGTTTTCTTTTGGACGGTTTTCCGCGGACGATAGCGCAAGCCGAAGCACTCGACGGCATGCTTGCCGAGATGGGGCGCAAGCTGGATCATGTCATCAACTTGAAAGTGGATCCCGGCTTCTTGCTGGCCCGCATTACGGGAAGATGGATTTGCAAAACTTGCGGCGCGGCGTATCACGTCGTTAACAACCCTCCTAAGCAGGCAGGTATCTGCGACAAGGACGGGGGAGAGCTGTACCAGCGTCCCGATGATACGGCGGAGAAAGTGGGAACGCGCTTGGACGAGTACACGACCAAGACGGCGCCGCTTCTCGCGTATTACGGCGATCAAGGATCGCTCCGCGAAGTTGACGGGGAGAAGGAAATCGACGAGGTTACGGCCGACATCGCCTCCCTTCTAAGAGGGTAATCGATTATGATCGTAATCAAGTCGGAGAAAGAACTGAACCTCATGCGCGAGGCGGGAAGAATCGTCGCGGAGACGCATCGTTTGATGAAACAGGCGATCGTTCCCGGCGTAACGACCGCCGAGCTGGATCGGATCGCGGACTCGTTCATTCGTAGTCAAGGAGCCGTTCCATCGTTCAAAGGCTACAACGGATTCCCGGCCAGCATATGCGCTTCCACGAACGAGGAACTCGTTCACGGGTTTCCCGGTCCGCGGAAGTTAGTAGAAGGCGACATCATCAGCATCGACATCGGCGCGCAGTACAAAGGCTATCACGGCGATTCCGCTTGGACATACGGCGTCGGGAACATTTCCGACGAAGCGCAGCGTTTGTTAGAGGTTACCGAGGCTTCGCTTTATGCGGGCCTTGAGCTCATTCGACCGGACGTTAGGCTTTTCACCGTGTCCCATGCGATACAGAAGGTTATCGAAGACGCGGGCTTTTCGGTTGTCAGAGAATACGTCGGTCACGGCGTAGGCGCTGAACTTCACGAAGAACCGCAGATTCCGAACTACGGCGCTCCCGACCGCGGTCCGCGGCTTAAACCGGGAATGACGCTGGCGATCGAACCGATGGTCAACGTGGGAGAACGTTACGTGAAGACATTGTCCGATAACTGGACAGTCGTCACAGTCGACGGTTCGCTGTGCGCGCATTTCGAGCACACGGTTGCCGTTACCGAAGACGGGTACGAAATCTTGACCCGTGCATAGGCCAGGTGATCATATGACGGTAAACGTGAAGTTGGAACCCGGAGATATCGTGAGAAGCCGGCGTGGAAGGGACGAAGGGCAATTGGCCATCGTGGTCGCCCTCGTCGATGAGCGATTCGCGCTCGTGGCCGACGGCGATAAACGCCGATTCGACCGGCCCAAACGCAAAAACGTGCTGCATCTCGAATCGCTAGGGGAACGAAGCGACGAAGTCGCGAACAGCCTTCGCGACACCGGCCGCGTGACAAACGCAAAGCTGCGTTACGCGATCGGCGTAATCGAACAACGGCTCGAAGCGCATGCTGAAGAGAAAGGAGAATGACGGTTGGCCAAAGAGGACGTCATTGAGGTAGAAGGCACCGTAGTCGAACCGCTTCCGAACGCCATGTTCAAAGTGGAACTCGAGAACGGACATCAAATTCTTGCACATGTTTCCGGCAAGCTGCGTATGCACTTCATTCGGATTCTGACAGGGGACAAAGTGGTTATCCAGTTGTCGCCTTACGATCTGACCAGAGGTCGCATTACTTACCGGAAATAATTCGGATCCAAACCCGCCGGCTGCTGGCGGAAGCTAACATTCGGCCGCACAATTAAGGAGGGTATTATCATGAAGGTGAGACCTTCGGTCAAACCGATTTGCGAGAAATGCAAAGTCATTCGCCGCAAAGGCAACGTGATGGTTATTTGCGAGAACCCGAAACACAAACAAAAACAAGGCTAATGAAAAAGGAGGTGCCCCCTAATGGCACGTATTTCTGGTGTTGACCTCCCGCGCGACAAGCGCGTGGAAATCGCTCTGACGTACATCTTCGGCATCGGCAAGTCCACTTCGCAGAAGATCCTTGCGTCTACGGGCGTCAATCCCAACACTCGAGTTCGCGATCTGACGGAAGACGAGCTGGCTCGCCTTCGTGAAACGATCGACAAAGAACTCAAGGTTGAGGGCGACTTGCGTCGCGAAATTGCACTAAACATCAAGCGCCTGATCGAGATCGGTTCTTATCGAGGCCTCCGTCACCGCCGCGGTCTTCCGGTTCGCGGACAACGTTCTAAGACCAACGCGCGTACGCGCAAAGGTCCACGTCGTACAGTAGCGAACAAGAAGAAGTAATAAGGGGGGATAACAAACATGGCACAAAAGGGCAAGAAAGTCGTACGTACCAAGCGTCGTGATCGGAAAAATATCGATTCTGGCGTAGCGCACATTCGCTCTACGTTTAACAATACAATCGTGACGATTACGGACCCGCACGGTAATGCGGTTTCCTGGGCTAGCTCCGGTAACCTTGGCTTCAAGGGCTCCCGTAAGAGCACGCCATATGCAGCGCAAATGGCGGCAGAATCTGCTGCTCGCGCCGCAATGGAACACGGCATGCGGTTGGTTGAAGTTTCCGTTAAAGGACCTGGCGCAGGCCGCGAAGCTGCTATCCGTTCGTTGCAAGCCGCTGGTCTTGAAGTCAGCATGATCAGAGACGTTACTCCGATCCCGCATAACGGATGCCGTCCTCCGAAGCGCCGCCGCGTATAATACAACGTTGCATGTGTGGTATCAAACAAGAACAACTTGAGAATAATGGTTGTAACGGTTAGGCATACTACATGGTTTACCCCATAAACATTTCTCCTTGTTAAAGGTTGAACTTTAATCTTGGGGGAACAAAAGCAACGGCAACGCGCAACGTCTGCGACGTTTTGAAGGAGGTTTTGGTTGTGATTGTGATCGAGAAACCAAAGATCGATTCCGTGGAGATTCACGATGACAAGAGATACGGTCGTTTTGTCGTAGAGCCGCTTGAACGCGGCTACGGCATGACGCTCGGCAACTCTCTCCGCCGCATTCTGCTGTCGTCCCTTCCAGGGGCGGCGGTCGTGTCGGTGCAAATCGACGGCGTGCTTCATGAGTTTTCCACGATCCCGGGCGTGATCGAGGATGTAACGCAAATCATCCTCAATCTGAAGCGACTTTCGCTGAAGATTCATTCCGACGAGGAAAAAGTGCTCGAGATCGATGCGGAAGGCGACGGCATTGTAACTGCCGGCGACATTCGCGCGGATAGCGACGTGGAAATCCTGAATCCGGATTTGCACATCGCGACGCTGGCTTCCGGCGCGCGTCTGCACATGCGGATTTTCGCGAGAGTGGGCCGTGGTTACGTGCCTTCCGATCGTAACAAGAAAGAAGATCAGCCGATCGGCGTTATTCCGATCGACTCGATCTATACGCCGATCACTCGCGTGAACTATCAAGTCGAGAATACGCGTGTCGGTCAAGTTACAAACTATGACAAGCTTACGCTTGAAGTTTGGACTGACGGCAGCATTCGTCCTGAAGAAGCGGTGAGCCTTGGCGCGAAAATTTTGACGGACCACTTATCCTTATTCGTCGGTTTGACGGACGAGGCGAAAGATACCGAAACGATGAAGGAGAAGGAAGAGGACAAGAAAGAGAAAGTGCTCGAGATGACCATCGAAGAGCTCGATCTTTCCGTTCGTTCCTACAACTGCCTCAAACGCGCCGGCATCAATACGGTTCAAGAGTTGATCACGAAAACCGAAGAAGACATGATGAAGGTCCGCAACCTGGGCCGCAAGTCTTTGGAGGAAGTACAAGAGAAACTCGAAGAACTCGGGCTTGGTTTGCGTTTCGAGGAATAACATCGTCTAGGAACATGCATGAGGGGAGGAAAAACAAATGGCTTACCAAAAACTGAGTCGCGACTCCAGCGCGCGGAAAGCTCTATTCCGTGACCTGACGACCGACCTGTTCCTGTACGAGCGCATTCAAACGACCGAAGCGAAAGCGAAAGAAATTCGCTCTATCGCCGAGAAGTTGATTACGCTCGCGAAGCGCGGAGACCTGCACGCTCGTCGTCAGGTAGCTGCATTCGTGCGTCGTGAAAGCCTTGACGGCGGACCAGACGCCATCCAGAAACTGTTCTCCGAACTCGCTCCGCGTTATGCGGAACGTCCGGGTGGATATACTCGCATTCTGAAGCTGGGACCACGCCGCGGAGATTCGGCTCCAATGGTGTTTCTCGAGCTCGTAGATCGCGTGTAAGAACGGTGCAAACAAGGAAGGATGGGCCGAATGGAAGCATTCGGATCATCCTTTTTTTGTGCCTGCAGAAGGTCAATCGCCAACAGGGAAATCGGAGAGGTGCATATGCGGAATATTGCTCTTGTCATCAGTTATGACGGTACGGACTATAGAGGCTTTCAAAGCCAACCGGAAGGTTATACGGTCCAGGATAAGCTGGAGGAAGCCATTCGTATGCTCACGGGGGAGCGAGTCAAAGCAATCGGTTCTGGCCGGACGGATGCGGGCGTACATGCCAGATGCCAGGTAGTCAATTTCGAGACCCATTCCGCCATTCCGATCGATCGCTGGACGATTGCTTTGAATACCCGATTGCCGAACGATATCGTTGTCCAACGCGCTTGGGAAGTGTCCGAACAATTTCATGCTCGCAAGCACGCAATACGCAAGACATACCGATACACGATCAACTGTAACCGGATTCCCGATCTTTTTCGCAGACGTTATGAATTTCACCATCCCGCTCCGTTAGACGTGAAGGCGATGCACGAGGCGATCTGTCACCTTATCGGCAAGCACGATTTTTCTGCATTTACGTCGCCGCACTCGGTTAAGCCAAGCCATATCCGCACTATTCTTGATGCTAGGGTGGAACTAGAGACACCGTCGGATAATCATATCAACTATCCTTCATCACTCGTGGATAGCGAAAGAGATCAGAAATATTATCCGGGCAAACAAAGAGGCATCCTGCACGTATACGTGACGGGCACAGGATTTCTTTATAATATGGTGCGTATCATTACCGGTACCCTTATTCAAGTCGGAGAAGGGAAGAGGACGGCAGACCAGGTAGCATCTATTCTAGCTTCGATGGATCGCGCACGAGCCGGTCCGACAGCAGTTCCCCAAGGGCTAACGTTATGGGAAGTCGCTTATCCCGACGGTGCATTCGAGGCTCCGGAATGACTTGCAGAATAAAGTCAAACATATTGCTTGCATATGTTGCCGGGTTCATGTACAATAATTTTTGTGCCTTCTGCGTGGCTACCCACGGCCCCAGCGTAGAGAGGTCACATTTTTTGGCGCGTTTCGCGCATTCGGTTCTCCATCAGTTCCGAGTGACGGAGTTGCGTTGTACCTATCCATCAAACCGATAATCAATCTGAACGTGAAATCTATGCGTTCCCATACAATGCAGGGAATTAACCCGAAGGAGGATCTTTCATGCGTACAACCTACATGGCCAAGCCGCTTGAAGTCGAGCGCAAATGGCTCATCATCGACGCCGAAGGCAAAACACTCGGTCGTCTCGCTAGCGAAGCTGCAGCATTGATCCGCGGCAAGCACAAGCCTGAATTCACCCCTCACATCGACACGGGAGATTTCGTCATCGTGATCAATGCGGAGAAAATCGTTCTGACCGGCAAGAAATTGCAACAAAAGAAATACTACACGCACTCCCACTATCCGGGCGGTCTGAAAACGACGACGGCGCAAGAGATGATCAACCGCAAGCCGGCTCGCATCATCGAATTGGCAGTGTATGGCATGTTGCCGAAGAACAAGCTTGGCCACCAGCTTCAAGGCAAGCTGAAAGTATACGCAGGATCCGAACATCCACATCAAGCCCAACAACCTGAAGTTTACGAACTTCGCGGATAATAAAAGGGGGACTTTCGAATGGCTCAAGTGCAATATTTAGGAACGGGTCGCCGCAAGCACTCCGTTGCGCGGGTTCGCCTCGTGGCGGGTGAAGGCCGCATCGTTATCAACAAACGTGAAATCAACGACTATTTCGACCTCGAAACGTTGAAACTGATCGTTAAACAACCGCTGAACCTGACTGAAACGGTCGGCAAGTACGACATTATCGTTCTCGCTCACGGCGGCGGTACTTCCGGTCAAGCCGGCGCGATCCGTCATGGTATCTCCCGCGCTCTTCTGAAAGCAGATCCGGAGCTTCGTCCGGCGCTGAAGAAAGCTGGATTCCTGACTCGTGACCCACGTATGAAAGAACGTAAGAAATACGGCTTGAAAGCTGCTCGTCGCGCTCCACAATTCTCGAAACGTTAATATTTTTCTGTTGCATGCCTTTCTCCCATTGCGAAATCGATGGTGGGAAAGGCATGTTTTGTTTCCCGGAATTCGGCAGTTTTATCACAACTATGGATTGAACATTCGTGGTGTTGAGCGTATAATAGGTGGTATTCATACTTAAATACTAGGATTTCAACGGAGGTCATTCGAATGAATCTGATTGAAAAAGAAAACCTCATCCGCCAGAAAGCGGAAGAGTTCGAGAACGCGTCGCCGGAGACGGTCATTCAATGGGCGATCGAGACGTTCCCGAACATTACGTTTGCGTGCAGTTTCGGTGCAGAAGACGTCGTATTAGTGGATATGATCCAGAAAATCAGCCCGTCCACGGATATTTTCTATTTGGATACCGACTTCCACTTCAAGGAAACGTACGAAACGCGCGATCGCATGGAAGAGAAATACAATTTGCAATTCGTGCAAGTAAAGCCGGTATTGACGCCTGAGGAGCAGGCGGCGAAGCACGGCGACGAGCTATGGAAAGCGGATCCGACGGCATGCTGCAACATTCGCAAAGTCGAGCCGCTTACTCGCATTCTGTCGCAGTACGAAGCTTGGATTACGGGAATTCGCCGTGATCAGGCGCCGACTCGCGCCAATGCGAAGAAAGTCGAATACGACACGAAATTCGGTCTCGTGAAATTTAATCCGCTTGCTGCCTGGACGTCCGAGGACGTATGGGATTATATTCGTGCCAACGACATCATTTACAATCCGCTGCACGACCAGAACTATCCAAGCATCGGTTGCGAGTATTGCACGAAAAAAGTTATGCCGGGCGAAGACCCGCGTTCGGGCCGTTGGGCAGGCAACGAGAAGACGGAATGCGGACTTCATAAGTAAGATAACCGAAATTCTTATTATAGATTCAAAGGAGCTACTCATCTCATGAGCGCAATTCAACCGCATGGCGGACAGTTGATCAATCGGATCGTAAAAGGCCCGGAACGGGAAGATTTGCTGGCTAAAGCGGCTACGATGCCGGTCATTCCAGTGAACGCGTGGGCGATCTCGGATCTGGATTTGATCGGCGTCGGCGCATTCAGCCCGCTGACAGGTTTCATGAACGAAGAAGATTACGTCTCCGTCGTCGACAACATGCATCTGGCGAACGGCTTGGTCTGGAGCATTCCGGTCACGCTTGCGGTGACTTCCGATCAAGCGAATGCTTTAACCATCGGCAAGCCAGCGGTGCTCGTTGGCGAAAGCGATGGTGTCGTCTATGGCATTATCAACGTAGAAAGCATCTATCAGGCGAACAAAAAACACGAAGCGGTTAAAGTGTTCAAGACCGACGAGTTGGAGCACCCTGGCGTCGTGAAGCTGTTTGATCGTCCTGATATTTACGTAGGCGGATCCATCCAAGTGCTGAATCGCCCTGTGCCGGAGAAGTTTAACGAGTTTTATTTCGATCCTGTGGATACTCGCCGCATCTTCGCGGAGAAGGGCTGGAAGACGGTCGTCGGATTCCAAACCCGCAACCCGGTTCACAGAGCTCACGAATATATCCAAAAAGCGGCGATGGAAATTGTCGACGGCTTGTTCCTGAATCCGCTTGTCGGCGAGACGAAGTCAGACGACGTGCCTGCCAACGTGCGGATGAAGAGCTATTTGGCGCTACTCGAGAATTATTATCCGCAAGATCGCGTATTCCTGGGCGTATTCCCTGCCGCGATGCGGTATGCAGGTCCGAGAGAGGCGATTTTCCACGCGCTCGTACGCAAAAACTACGGCTGCACCCACTTCATCGTCGGACGCGACCACGCGGGCGTCGGCGATTATTACGGCACGTATGAGGCTCAGGACTTGCTGAAGTCGCTCGCTCCGGGAGAGCTAGGTATTACGCCGCTTTACTTCGAGCACAGCTTTTTCTGCACGAAGTGCGGCAACATGGCGTCCAGTAAAACTTGCCCGCACGGCAAGGAAGACCATCTGACGCTGTCGGGAACGAAAGTTCGAGCGCTGCTGCGCGACGGCATTTGTCCGCCTCCGGAATTTTCGCGCCCTGAAGTAGCGGAAATTTTGATCGAAGGTATGGCCGAAGCGAGCAAATCTTACACGATCTAAATCATATAAATCCATCTTGTCCCATAAAATATAGGGAGTTTTCCCTGGGACGAGGTGGATTTAATTGTTTAATGGAGGGTTTAAGCAGGGGGGCGGCCGAGACCGGAGAAGAACGCATTATCCGCGCGGTCGCCTAATTGTATGGCTCACTCGCAAGGCAATGCTCCGCCTTGCGATCATCGGTTGCTTGGTGCTGCTAACGGCGGTAGTATTTCTGAGCGAAATACCGTCATCGCGAACGTGGTCGCACTGGAGTTTGCCGTTGTCGGGCAAAGTGATCGCGCTTGATGCAGGTCACGGTGGGCCTGACGGAGGGGCGCAAAGCCGCGAAGGGGTCATCGAGAAAGATTTGAACCTCGCGATCGTGCTGTACTTGCGCGATTATTTGCAGCAGGCCGGAGCGGTCGTGCAACTGACGCGGGAAGGCGATTACGACCTGGCTTCTCCGGATACGAAAGGTTATGCGAAGCGTAAGACGGAAGATTTACTGGAGAGGGCGGACCGCGTCACGAAGCAAGAGGCAAGTCTCGCGATCAGCGTGCACATGAACAGTATGCCTTCGCCTCGCTGGTCGGGGGCACAGACGTTCTATTCGCTGAATAATGGAGATAGCCAGCGTCTGGCGACGATAATCCAAACAGAGCTTCGCGGCGTCCTAGGCAACACGGAGCGTATCGCCAAACGCGCGGATACGATTTATTTGCTTAAGACTTTGAAGATGCCTACGGCGCTCGTGGAAGTCGGTTTTCTGTCCCATCCGGAAGAAGCCGAGCAACTCGCTGACGAACAGTATCAACGGAAAGTGGCTGGTGCGATCTATCGAGGAATCTTGCGCTATATGAACGGTGAATCGGAAAAGCCTGTGCTATAATGATGGGTGAAGGTTATTGTCAGCAACAAGGAGATGGAGGCGTCATCTTGATCACGAAAGAATCAATCATCGAAACATTGCAAGCGATACAAGAGCCCACCTTCAAGACAAGTATTGCGAGTCTGGGGCTTATACGCGATATCGTCGTGCGGGAAACTTCCGTGTCGTTATCCGTCGTGCTGCATTCCGATAGTATGGGGCGGACCGCTGACGTCGAACGCGAGATCGCTGAAGCGTTGGCGAAAGCGAATATGCCTGCTCCGCATGTGCGCGTGCGTCAGATGACTGAGCACGAAACAGCGGAAGCAACTGCGAAGCTGCAACAGCCGGCATCGGCTCAAGCTTCCCAGGAGAAGAAAGCGCCGATCAAAGGCCATGGAGCCGGCCTTGAGAACGGGACGATTCTCCATCAGGACAGCGGCGTCGAATTTATCGCGATCGCAAGCGGTAAGGGCGGCGTTGGCAAATCAACCGTCACCGTGAATTTGGCTGTAGCGCTTGCGCGCTTGGGCAAACGCGTCGGCCTGATCGACGCCGATATTTACGGTTTCAGCGTGCCGGATATGATGGGCATCGAAGAGCGGCCAGAACAGGTGGGCAATAAAATTGTTCCGATCGAACGTTTTGGCGTGAAAGTCATTTCGATGGGCTTTTTCGTCGAAGATAACAGCCCAATCGTCTGGCGTGGTCCGATGCTCGGCAAAATGCTCAGAAACTTCTTCGCCGAAGTGGACTGGGGCGAACTGGATTACTTACTGCTCGATTTGCCGCCGGGTACAGGGGATGTTGCTCTCGACGTTCACCAGATGATTCCGCAGAGCAAGGAGATTATCGTCACGACGCCTCATGCGACTGCAGCATTCGTCGCCGCCCGGGCAGGCGCGATGGCGATTCGTACTGAGCACGCCATACTGGGCGTCGTCGAGAACATGAGTTACTTCGAGAGCAAGGAAACGGGCAACAAGGAGTACGTATTCGGCAGAGGCGGCGGCGGCCGTCTCGCGGAGACGTTAAATACGGAACTGCTGGCGCAATTCCCGCTCGGAGCGCCGGACAACCACCCGGCAGAACCTGATTTCTCGCCGTCCGTGTACAAAGCGGACTCGGAGATCGGCCAACAATACCTAGATCTTGGACGCTCTGTCATCGAGCGCTGCGGTCACTAAAACAAAAAGCGGCTGGGCGAAAAAATCGTCCAACCGCTTTTTGCTGTTTTGGTGGTGCGAGCGGGATCATCAGGAGCTTCCGCCACCGCTATCTCCGCCGCTGTCACCGCCACCGCCACCGCTATCCCCGCCGCTGTCTCCTCCGCCCCCGCCGCCTTCTCCGCCTTTTTTCTCACCCTTCTTTTCCGTATTCGGTGTCAGTTCTTCCTTAACGACGCTTTGGAGCAGCTTCATGATTTCGAGCTTGAAGAGCGGATTCTGCATCGCTTCCGTCACCGAGCTCATGATCAGCTTGCGCACTTCCGTCGTTTTCATCGAATCGGACATAATTTTAAGCATATCCGGAGATTTAAACATGTCGACGAGTTCTTTCTGGTACATCGGATCTTTCATCAAATCTTTATGAATTTGTTTGTTGTCTTTACTGACCGCCTTGGCGAATTCGCCCGCGAATTTCGGATCTTTCATGATTTTCTCGAGTACGGTCGAATATTCCGGTGACGTTAGCACGTCTTTAACGACGATCCGGACTTGAGCCTGATCGGCCGGTGTCATGCTTTTCATCTGCAGCGTGCTTTCGCCGTATTGGGCGGTGGACGCCTTCTCCATCGCTTTCTGGGCTTCCTCCGAGCCGAGAATGTCGATGACCATCGATTTGACTTCTTTATAGCTCATCTGTCCGCCGCCGCTACTTCCGCCGGATTCGGAACCGCATGACGCAAGCAGCAGCGACATGACGGACAAAAGTCCGATCAAGCGCAAACGAAGAAGCATACCGCACAGCTCCCTTTCTTCATTAGGGTGATGGCTGTAGTATGCTTCGACAACCTTGTGAATATTAGGGGCTTTACATGGCTTTTTGGCCTGTTCATGGTAAAATGATGGTGATTACGCGGAGGGGGTAGCAGCGAGTTGAATTTACGTAAATGGATGAGACTGTTCGGTGTGACTATACTGATCGGCGCTGTCGTGACCGTTGTCGGCAGCGTGTGCATACAGTTGGCCAATCCCGACTTTAGAGATGTGGAAGCGGGAGGGTGGCTTTCCTATATTCTCATGATGGCTTTGATCGGCATGACGTTCGGAGCGTTTTCCCATATGGGCTTCTTCGCTTATATGATGCTGAACTACATTGCGAGAAGCATATTCAAGCGGCCGATGACTTGGGTTGCCGTTCAAGGTTTTATCGCCGCGGTCGTATTGTTCGAGATCGGCTATTGGACATACGATACGAATTTCCCGCAGCAAACTTATTGGGGGGTGCCGCTCGGCCTGCTGGTCGGTTCTTTGCTTGTCGGTTGGATGAAGACGCAGCAGACGAGCGCGGGAGCGTGGGTGCCCACGATCTTTTTCTTGATCGCGATCACGACGCTTGAGTCTATTCCGGTATTTAAGCTGGGTGAGATTTCGTCGCTGCTGTACCAGATGATCCCGTTGTTCGTCTGCAACGCCTATCAGATTATGAGGCTGCACCGCATACTCGCCGCCGACTCCGCCAAGGCGCCGGCCGCGGTATCTTCTTCTAAGTAAAGTACGGGGAAGCCATCTCGTTCCATGCTGAGCGGTCTTCGACTGTTTTGCCGTTCGAGTCCGTTTGGCTGATCATTTGCGATACGGTGACGAACTCGTAGCCTTTGGCCCGCAATTGGTCGATGATGGCCGGCAGCGCTTCATGCGTTTGTTTGCAAGAGTCGCTGGCATGCAGCAAAATAATGTCGCCGGGGTGCGCCTTGGTGACGACTTTGCTGATGATGTTACCCACACCGGGGTTTTTCCAATCAAGGGAGTCTGTGTCCCATTGGATCACTTTATAGTTCAAGCTTTCTGCGATGCGGAGCACGCGTTTGTCAAAATCGCCGTTGGGCATCCGGATTAAATTAGGGGACTTGCCTGTCATTTCCTTGAGAATACCGTCTGCGGTCGTGATTTGCTTACGAATTTCCTCGTCGCTATATTGGCTGTAATTATCGTGCTTATGTCCATGGCTGCCGATTTCGTAACCCGCGTCCGTAATTTTCTTAACGATGTCCGAGTGAGTTTTGCTCCATGGAGAGGAGAGGAAAAAGGTAACATTTTTGACGCCTTTCGTCTTCAAAATGTCGAGAATCGGTTCTGCGCGTTTTTCGCCCCAACTGATATCGAAGGTCAGAGCGACGACTTTGCGTTCGGTCGGCACGCTGTAAACGGCTGCGGGAGGATGGGGGGCGAACACGCTGAGATTGTTTTTTTCCACCCAAATGACCGAGAGGGCGAGAATGGCGGCAACAGACAGGAAAAATATTTTTTTGATGCGCCGTCCGTCGAAGACGAAAAAATGATTCATTGTACATTTAACTCCTTTCGGATGAGGAAGATGGCGTCCGCGCCGCGAGGAGCGAACGATTCGAATCGCTTGTACTACCAATGTATGCTTGACCCATACAGATATTCATAAGGCATGTCTATGCGAGAGGGGATCGGCGATGTTCGCGCGCAAGCGGTTGAAGTTAACATGGCAAGAAATTCGTCCATATTTCATTTTTTCGGCGATGTTGTTTTTCGCAGGTATCGTCATCGGAATGGCGCCGGACGCGCCGACGGATTTTCTGAAAGATCAGATCAAAGGCTTGGCTTCCATTGCGGAAGACGTCAATCGATCCGCTCATCCGGAGCGAACGATGTTTTTCCTTGTGCTTATGAACAATATGACGGCATCTTTTCTCGCTATGCTGTACGGTCTTGCTGCGGGGATTATGCCGGTCGTGATGCTAGTAACGAACGGACTCGTAATCGGTTTTCTGATCGATAAGGCTTCCGGCGCGGGACAGAGCGTGTGGGAGCTTGTTCTGAAAGGATTGCTGCCGCACGGTATTTTCGAGCTGACGGCTGTTTTTCTGGCGTGTGCGTTCGGTATGCGGTTTGGCGTCACGCTGTTGAAAGGCGTTTTCGGTTCATTATTCGGCAAGAAGCTGCCATGGCAACCTTTCGTTAACACGGCTAAAGGCGCAGTTCCTGCATTGATTGCGATTTTTGTGTTGCTTCTGATCGGAGCGGGCGTTGAAAGTACGATTACATATTGGTTGATGAACTAAAGTTTTGCGGGGAAGGTCGATTCTGTCATAAAGTCGGCGAAAAAAGAGCATAACAGTAGGGCGTGTCAGAATACCCCGAGGGCAGCAACGCCCTAGACAAACGCCGCTTATTCTCGGAAGGAGCCCTCCCCTATGCTTGGAATGATGTTCACGGAGAAAGAATGCAAGGAATTCGACTATTTGCTGCGCAAGGAAATGGACGAGATGCTGCTTGATATGGGAGATCGCCGATTGGACGGACCGGTGAAAGAAGCGATCTCGAGACGTTACAAAATCATCTTCCGCATGTACGCGAGAATCGCGCCGCCGCGCGAATTATCCAGATACGCAACAGGGCTGCGCATGCAAAGATAAGCTTCTATGCGAATTATCGTGAAAAAAGATGCATCAAAAGGCTTGACCTACGCATTTGTTCTATGGTAAATTATCTTTCGCCCCACTTAGAACGGGCCGCAGCGAATGAAGCAAGGAAATGGCAACAGAAAAGAAATTAAAAATAACTGTTGCAAAATGCTAACGAGCTGTGATATATTATTCAAGTCGCCGTTAACGCGGACGACGAAGAATAAGAAACAAATTGTACTTTGAAAACTGAACATTGAGCGTAAGAAACAAAAGTAAGACCAGCAGTGAATGAGCCTCAAAAGGCTCTGTAATAAGAAGCTTCGGCTTCAACTATTATGGAGAGTTTGATCCTGGC
>NZ_JBHSMI010000006.1:0-16137 GCF_042655525.1 Cohnella soli | reverse complement strand
CCAGTAGCCGGCGCGGACGTCTCGCCCAACCGTCCAGGCGTCGCCCATAGCGAGCAGCTGCTGCGGATCCGGACTGCCGGCGACCGCGGCGCCGATCGCGTGAGCTGAACCAGGCGCCAGGCTGAACGATCGCTTTGAGCAGATCCGGATCGTCGGCAGCCGGCGCGGACGTCCCGCCCACCGTCCAGGCGTCGCCCATTGCGATGCAGCTGCAGCGGATCCGGACTGCCGGCGACCACGGCGCCGATCGCGCGAGCTGAACACGACGCCTGGCTGAACGATCGCTTTGAGCAGATCCAGATTGCCGGCAGCTGTCGCGGACGTCTCGCCCATCGTCCAGGCGTCGCCCATAGCAAACAGCGGCCGCGGATCCGGACTGCCGGCGACCGCGGCGCCGATCGCGAGGCTGAACGATCGCTTGAGCAGATCCGGATCGCTGGCAGCCGGCGCGGAAGTCTCGCCCACCGGCAGTGCGTCGGCCAGGCTGAGCTCCTACAGCGAATCCCGATCGCCGGCACCACGCCGTCTCACACGCCGGTCGATGACCTTCCTCGTGTTCAGTCCACCAGCTCTTATAAGGGCAACAAAAAAAGCCCCTCGGATTGAATTATCCAAAAGGCTTTATCGCTTAAAATTGAATGTGAATGTCTGCCACTTTATCTTGTCAGGATCCGTATAAACAGCTCCAACAATTTGCTTCTGCTCTTGCATGATTCTTCTCGGAGTAATCATCCAAGAGAGATACCTAAACAGCGGAAACTGGTAAACCGTCAGTTCGATTCCGTCCATCCGAAATTTACCTAAGTCAGAATATGTGCTGCCCACCATAAAAGTATTTGTATTCCACCCTCGACTTGTTAGATTTCGGATGTCATCCCACCGAAATCTGAGCACTTCACGTCCCTTATGTAACTTCTTCAGGTACCGACGGTTAACGTGAATTTTCCAACATATCCGGACATCTTCAGGAATGTTTAGTGCCCTTCGCTTAACGGCGGGTATTAACCGGCTTGGAACGATTAGATAATACTTGAGCCCGATCTTTCGACAACGATGCCGGTAATACTCTTGCCTGCCAAACGTAAGGGCTATATATGCACAAAAGATGCAGAACAACCACTTCCACATGCCCCCAAGAGAAATAGCCGGAGCTGCAGTAAGAATGACTAGGCATATCGCAATAGCGGCGACGTCCTCATCGAATATCGTCATCCATCTTTCCCATTTGCTCAGTTGCATCAGAATTCACCTAATTGCGCTGGGCAAGCGGAATGTAATTCGGTTTCCAAGTTGGTTCATTCGAGAATTGTTCTGGTGTAACTTGTAAATACCCTGCCGGCGCCTCTGCACTGGCCACACCATTCATATTCTCGAAAATAGTCAGCGTTTTGGCCAGACGTTTCCTTTCCGCAGCGGTCAGACTTTCGTCTTTTACGTATAACTTCAAATAACCGCAGTTGATTAGACTAGCCATCGTTGTCCATTCATCCCAGAAGTCCAGGATCACCGGCTCTTTGTTTGTGAATTTCACGGCTGCAGCCTCTTCAGCTTCATCAGCATGCTGCCAGGTACCGTTGTCGAAGAAAAGCCCAACGCCAGAATAAACCTGTGCTCGAATCCCCATGGAACCTAAGTCATGGGATGCAACATCCTTCAGCTTTTTGGCCAGTTCAAATATTTGAGATTCGCGGTCTTCCGTGTCCGAATAAGTAGAATCGCAAAGCAAATCAAACAACGTTAACGCCATGTCTGATTCGCCTCTTGATCCTTCAAACAATTCAACGACATACCGCTTAGAAGGCGTTTCGCCTTGAGCTATCCATCTCCGTTGATCAATAAGTTTTTCCATGACCTACTCCCCCACTTTCAAAGATAATACTTCGTTCAATCTTTTGGTCAGAGCCGCCTGATCCTCATCGCTGTAACCACTCGACCGAAGCAATGTTGCAATGGCCGTCAGGATGTCCCTTAATACATCTACCCTGTGACGTTCCGGGAACTGCTTAGGTTCCCCATCCCGGAGTTTTGCGCACATATCTAGCCAATCCACAACATCTTGCGGGAGTGACATTCGGGTTTGTAAGGCGACAAGATTAAGAGCCTTTAAGTTCGGTCGCCCGGATCCTTCCCGGTGGCCGCCCTTTATGGATCTTGACCCTCTTCCTTCCTTGTCTGGTTGCTGCGGTGGAGACGCCAATTTCATCCCCTCCCGTTTGATTTAGATATGACTAAATCATAGTCATTACTATGATTTAGTCATTTGTATGGTTTTGTCATTACTATGATTTAGTTATGTCTATTTCAATAATACTGTCAAAACTTTGATTTTGCAATCACTAAATCAATCATGCGCGCCCCCGCGTGAATAACCAAGTCGCAGCCAGACGATCCTGGGCATTACCAAGCACATCGAGGAACTTCCGGAACTGGTCCGTTTCCATCTGATCATTACAACGATCCGATACCCTCAATTGATTGTGAGTTTGGAGCAACCCTGGCGTAAATCTCGCCTGTGGTGACTCGTTTCGAATAACAGCTGCCTGATGGACTATAGCATTGGCTACCTGAATCTGTGCTTGCCACTGTTTGGGATTGAGCGTCGAGTTAGGATAACGCATTTCCACTGTTGGCTTACGATTCCTGCTTGCGTCTACATTTGTAGTGTTGAAAATGGTATACCTTTGCCCGAATGCAGCACGCGCGCTTTCTGCGCTCGACGTAGAAGTTATTTGTTTTACAGAACTCGGAAAAGGTGCTGCATAGCCAGATCCCCGATGTTCACCACGTGTACCGTTACGGGCGAAGGTATCTGCGTCTGCTCCACCCATTCTATAGATGTTGTGTTCATAGGCAAGCCCAATACGGGCGAGACGCTGCCAAGAATAGGTTCTATGATCCAGTGGCGCAATCCCCACATGAATATGCCCACCCGTATTATCGTTTGTACGTGCACCAAGATCTCTTAGAATCTGCGTCGCCTTTTCGATTTTCTCCCAAGATTCACGGTTATCAAACATGACTGGGGATACAAGCTCGAGCCCATGGGATAAAGATCCATCCGTTTCTAGGCGGAAGTAGCCCGGGCCGACCCGACCGTCCCCGCCGTGATATCCGAAATAATTTGGCCTATCGATGATATCAGCTCTGTAAAGAGCCTGGGCTACATGGTCGTAGCTTACATTTCTCGGAAGTTCGAACTCTATTTCCATACCAAACGAGTTTCCAGTACCACCAAGTACGTTTTCGTACTGGTATTCCCAATCCCCCTGTGCCTGCTCCTGCAGTTGCTGCCATGCCTCATCGTCTTCGGACATGTACACGCCATCGAAAGCGCGGTTTTCTCTCCAGACGTTTAGCACGCCCTCACGCGCTTCTTCTTCTACCCAATTGATATCTGCAAAGCGCTGGGTTACACGCTCATGGAGAGCACGATCAACTGCTTGAATAATAACCGGTTCAACACGATCTGTTTCGGCTGCAGCTGCCGGTGCCGGCTCCTGCGTCCTGCCACGTGCAAGCCGTAGGGCGTCGATGTGTCGGCAGGTTTGTTCGGTACCCTGCAACCGATTACGATGATGCGGGCAGCTGCAGGATGTATCTGTAACGTCGTACGTATGTCCCGACTCCGAAGTAATCCGAGCGCGATGAGCATCTGAAAACTCGACCCGCATCTGCTCTTCCCGGCCACGAGTAGCCGACCACATTTGAACAGTACGATCCTCTGGTACCGGCGGCACTGCATCAACTGGTGCAGCACCGCGACGTGACCTACTTATGCGCTCCCGATAAGCTTGCTGGGATGCAAGGATCATCTGATTTTCTAACGTTCCAGTATCCAGCTGCCGGCCGATCGTCCGCGCGTACGCCAGTGCCTCTTCGAAAATGGCCCCGAATCGCCGTGCGCATACCGGGCCCATCGAAACACTAACCGAGCGTGCGTTAGTCAATTTGCGATTGCAAATCCGACAATTGCTAAATCGTGGTTGAGTTTCAGCTGGCACAACCGCACCCCCTATGTCTTATCGCTAGTTTGTTTTTTGTTGTTCACTCCGGTCTTTGGCGTCTTGGCTCCTGTACCGGCTTCCGATTTTTTCTCCGCTTTTTGGCGTCGCGAGACGCCAGCTCTGCCTCCCGGAGTTCCTTGAGGGATTCCAGCAGAATCCTCGTCAGTTTTCGCATTAGAAACTGTTGGTTCCTTCCCCACTGGTTGCGCCGCCTGCCCTGGGGTTCCTTCTGGCTGAATTTGAGGCCCGCCTTGCACGTGCCTGCTCTCTACGCCGTGACTACCTCCCGTAGGCACTGTGGGGCTCTGAGAGGCATCTGACGGTCTGCTAGAGTTGTTCCGGACTTGTACATCCCCTCCAGGCGCTTCCTTGGTTGTGGAGGTCACCCGCGGTGTCTCTGTGGTTGCAGCAACCTCGTTTTGGTTTTCAAGCTCCTCAGATGCGGATGACGACACTTTCGACGTTCCCGATTGGGACTGATCGCTTGAGCTCTTTCCTCGATCGTTGCTGGCCTCTTTTTGGGATCCTCCCTCTGGATTCCGAACCTTAGCTTCGACCGAGCTGTCTACTCGATCCTTACTAAGTTCTTTTTTGCCCCCACCGTCAGACGCCTGGATAGCCGTTACCGGTTCAGAAGGATTACCCTTAGTTCTTGTAGACTCCCCTTCCTGGTCTCCATAAAGACGCTCTACGCGTTCTATTTCTCTAGCTTTGTGGATCGCATTTTGTTCAGATTCTGCTAAAGCGATTCTCACTGAAGGGGAATTTGCCGCAGCTGCAATGGCTTCAGCTGCAACCTTAGATTCGAAGCCCTTTGAAGTGTCAGGATTGGCATCCACCCGATCAGCTGTCGCAGGCTTGGCTGTTACGTTTGCCTCCGTTGACCCGTGCTGCTCTCTCTCAGCTTCTCGCGAATTCATTCCTCCACTCAAACCGCCTTGCGCAGAAGCCTCTGATTGCTCGTTACCGGACCCGGCATATCGATCTGTATTTCTTTTGGCTGGAGCACTGCTGCCTGCAGGTTCAACTGGCTTGGTTTCTACACGTCCCACCGGCCCCCCAGCACTCTCAACAGAGGCTCCAGCTCTATCCCGCGAGCTATTCTCTGGCCGTTCGTTCTCTCCCCCATTGTGTTGGAGCGCGAGCTTTACCGGCATGTCTTTACGTCTTTCTTTTGTCTCCCTTGCAGCCATCTGTTCAGCAGGTGGATTGGCCCGATCGCCACGTGTACCGGAAGAACGTCTACCCGAATCGGAATCATTTGCAGCCGGCGCATCTGCCCGATCGTTACGGCCTCGATTCCTCGATTGCCGTGAGCTAGAGCCACGCGAAGGACGATCGTCTTCTTCCTCATCCTCGTCGTCGTACTCATCATCATCGTCGTCTTCATCGGCATAGCGACCCTTATTCCGTTTCCGGCGCCTTTTTACCCGATCAAACATGCGTTGTCCCCTTCTGGCAATCGGGTTCATGACGTCATTCATTGGCTTGAGTGCCCCAACACCTTGCATCTTCATAAGGATGACAAAGAACATCACGGTCGCCGCGATAAAGACGAGCGCCAGGAGGAACATTCCCCCGAGAAAACTGTATTTTGAGGATCCATCGTTTGCCGTAATAAGATGACTGACGATGAAAACAACCGCAACATACAAGTTAATAAAAATAATGGCCATGAAAATGCCCGCGATTCTTGTCAGATACCTCAGTACCGCGATGTCTTGGCTAGGAATTAGACTAAGGGGTAGGACAATGATGGCAGCTACCAACAGCCCGAGTAAATATACCCCCAGACAAATCAATATGGCACCGATTATTGCAAAGAAAAGTAGTGCAAAAATTGCAACGATGACTTGAAACAGCGCAATGAGACATCGAAAAAAACCATCATCCGCAAAGTCATAATTGGACTCATATCGCTCGGCATAATAATCTAGTAAATCCTCACGTTCATCCGACTTGGAAGAGAACCAGAGCATAACATCGCCCCATCTTTGGCCGGCCACAGCCTGGTAAGGGGAGATGATTTTATTCACTTTTTCGATTTCGTCTTTTGTTATTTTGATGTTGGCATCAGCAATTTGCCCAATCGCATAAGGCTGGTAGACAAGGAGCTCCCAGGATTCCTCATACAGATACCGATTCGAGGAATCCCGCGTACTAGCGGGCGTGCCAGGCGCTTTGTTCTCTTCGTCCGCAAACACGAGAACGACCTTTGTTGCAATCCAATTACCGAATTCACCAACGGCCGTAAGCGTCTTAACAACGGTTGTTGTTGGCGCCGCAAAAGAAATGCCGATAATTGCAAGTGTGATACCGATGATCACAAAACGTCTGACGGAAGTGCCAACCGCCCCCTTTATATAGTCCTTAGCGAATATAAAAAATGCGCCCAGAACTATGATCGGCATCATCAGATGCACGAATGGCCAGCCCTTCTCTTGCATTCGTTCAGCGATTTTTTCGATCGGCGCATTCAGAAAGGTTGGATGCATGCCTAAATCAAGCAGCATAATCCCAAGCCGCAAAAGCACAGTCCCCAGCATCAGAATCCAGGACGCAACCATGCTGATCGGATTGCTGAAAAGCCCACCCGTCCCCCAAACGTAAAAGTGAACGGGGGGATAGTCGAATCCCTCAATGGGAGGAAATAAACTAAATGTTGTATAATCCGGCTTGATGACTGTCCCCGGCTGTTGCGTAGCTGCAGCGAAAGCCACAGAGGAAACGGCCAGGAACGCAATGACGAGCATTGCTATCCCAAGCCGTTTTACCCCTTTCTTCATGCGCTCCTACCTCCTCCGTCTTTCTTTTGCTCTTCAGGTGTTGACTCCAGATAGTACATGAGTTCCGGATCCAGTGGACGCACTCGTATTTCACCTATGTTTCCTTCCGGATCCTTTACCAAACCAATACCGTTTTTGTACACAACGCTAAACTGCTGTACCCAATCCTTTGCTCGCTCCTCAGTCATGCCCATCAACTTTAATGCGGACGCCACTTGATCTTGGGAATCCAGGCGCAAGATAATTTTCCAACTGAAAAGTCCAGTAACATCATCCGAGTCGTCCGACTCATCTTCTTCTGGATCGGTTGGATTTTGCGTTGATAGAATTACGGTCATATTGGTGAACCGAGAAAACCGAATTGCTTTCTCTACAAGCGCCTTCCCACCTGGGAATGATTTAAGAATCCAGTATTCTTCAAGGTCCAAAAATTTCAGCACATAGGGTGGAAGGCTCATAAGCTGCTCTAGTCCAAGTGATGAAGTTGCATACTTCAATGCAGCGGAGATTCGTTCATCATCGCTCCACTCAGCAACAGACTTCTTTCGCCGGTCAGGAATTACAAGCCCCCGCGTTATCGCGATAAGAACCTTACGATCAAACAGAGATTCGCCTGTGTCATCGCCATACATCAAAGAGCCAATGAGATTGTGACGAAACTTTTTTATGTGACCGAGGCACATTTCGGCCTCATATTTATGAGTGTCTTTTGGGTGATTTTCCGAAATCCACTCCATCTCAACCTCAAAATGATTCATATCCCATTTTTCACCGCGGTAAAGGCGAACCAATGCCTCGTCAATTACAAAACCCCGCACCTCGTTTGTCGCCGATCCATTTGGATTAAGCATGAGCTCCATAATGGTCGTTGCCGCACTAACTCGTTGACTCTCATCTTTAGAAAGTCGAAATGGGGTAAATCTTGTTGCGGATCCTGGCGTAAAGGAAACCATACGTCCCTCTTTTGAGATAGTCGGATGTTCGAAGAACCGATCAAAATCCCCTTTAGGATCTTCAATATAGCCGTAAGCGCCCCATTCAACCATCATGTCAATGATATATTTAGCTGTCGCCGTTTTTCCCGATCCGGGGACGCCCACAATGAGAATCGTAGATGCGCGGTTCAGCGACTTATCCATTGCCGGCCGTTTCGGATTCATAAAGACCGGGCGGCGCGTTCCTAGCATTTCTCCTAAATAGAACCCGGTCGGATCTCCCAGCTTTCGTACGCCGAAGGGTACACCGGCACCAATGGTTCCGGGCTCCATTGGAATCTCCCAGCGCTGCGGGAGTGACTTTTTCGCGAACGGGTAAAAATGCTGGAACATTTTTTGTTGGTCTCCCGGGGAATTAGCCACGATGACATCTAGCTTATCCGCTTCTTCAGCAAGCTTCTTTTTCCGGGATCGTAATTGCTCTGGTGACGAAGCGCCTATAGCAAATACACCGGTCATATATACAAGAGGCATTTTGGTTTGCCGGAACTTCCGTAGCACATCGTTTATGCCATCAAGATCCTCGATGATTTCCTCGGGAACTTCTTGCTTGCCCCCCACCCATTCTTTTACTTGCTGCCAAACGACTTTTCGCCTTCTCTTTACTTTCTTCTTTGCATCCTCATGCGCTTCGAGCGTTATTTTCAATGCTGTGTCGACTGGGAAATCGAGTTTTTCGACAGTGCCGTAAATCCACTCATACCCGGTTGGATCATGTTCGTCGATGTCAGGCGGAACGGATAGGATCGGCATATAAGAATGGTAAGCAGTGCCCTCGTCCGTTAGCGTCGCCATATAATCCAAATGCTCTTTTGTTAGTTTGGACAACGTAACAAGTGACGCTTTGATCGGCAAAACCCTTCTCACTTCATCCTGCCCAGTTCGCACTTGTGTCGGGAACGGATCCGGTAGTAGTAACTCCGGATCCGAAATACCGCGATGATACCCCTTTTTCAGCCACCATTCGCACTCGCGCATCGTGGCCTTTCGGACACGTTTAAACCCCGACAACTTATCCAACATTTCATCGGATTGCTCCTGCATCGACTCTAAAAATTGCATTGTATACATCAAATCACGACCAAAGACCGGTCGCATAAGACGTTCAGCAACGTCCCTAATGCCTTGCCAAGCGTTCATACCCACTTCTTTGATATAACGTATCTTGTCCTGGTCGTAATAGATGGACATCCGCTTTTTTAGCGGCAGAACGACATAATTAACCCGGTGATATGGCAGCTCTTTCTCCAGGTGCTCGCGTGCATATCCTACTTGTCTTACCCAACCAGGGGAACTAGAAAACTCCATCATCTGCTCTGCCACCTGATCGGCCGAATACTGTTTGGCAAGCAAATAGACATACATCTCTCCTACGATGCCGTATAGCGCCTTAGCGACCTCTTCAATCGCCCCAATCTTGATATTCTTATTCTGAAATGCATAGGGGACGGGCTCAATGATGTAAACCGCGTAGGGAGCCCCTGTGTCATCGAAGACAACATTCCCTTGTAATAAAGATATTGGGATCAATCCAGGTCCTCCTCATCGCGTAATGATGGCGGCTGTCTACGGGCTTCCGTCTGTACTGGGACAATCTTTTTGCCTTCAACTTGATACTCTCCTGGTTCTAATCGCTTCCCAGACTTCGTAAATAAGATCTTGTCCCCTCTTACCTTTACAGCCGCCGCACTCGTGAGGGTAAATCGCTTCACCCCCACGCCTACCGCTGGTAGCGATCCGCATTCCCGCTCATCGAACCTATACGTTCTGATTTGTACATTTTTGTGCGTTTGGAGTTCAATTCGTGTAGTATCCCAACCATCATGCCAGCTGTTAACTGTTGATCGCAGGATGAAGCCAACAAGTGTCCCCAAGTATTGAAGCGGTGTTTTCCCTGCAGCTTCTTTTTTGTGCAACCAAAAAGCCAAAGCAGCAGACATAAGGAACCCTTCTATCCATTTCAATATTGGATTTTCGATGTGCAGAAATGCGCTGATGAACAAATTGGGTAAAGGTGCAATGATGAATACCGTTATTGGCAGAGAGAGTGCGATGATGATTACCACATCCAATGTGATCGTGCACCACTCCGGGAGCACGACTCGATGAACACCTGTGCCTAGCGACGAAACTTCCGCCCTCACACGGAAAATCTCTTTGTATGTGCGATAGGCCATAACTTATTTACCACTTCCGCCAGATGAGCCGCCGCCTTTAAGATCAAACAATCCAGTGAGTGAATTCGCAGCATTCGCGATATTTGTAAACCCGATAAACGCAGCTAACAACACCACGCCGACTCCAGCTGTAATGATCATTTGCCCCATTTGGCCTTGGCTGTAATTTTTTGTTGCCCGGACTGCCATGACGACGCAGACAACCATAAAAATAATTTTCATAATAATTGTAAACACGTTGTCGATGATCACAATTCCAGTAAGTTGATATGACCAGCTTCCCATCGTTAATTCCTCCCGAATATGTGTTTTGGAAAATTCAATACTGTATTAGTGCCGTTCACTGAAGCATGAACAGCGCGGACAACTGGTTTCCATATAGTTGATGTGTGTTGCACGAGCCAATGGTGAAGCCTTCCAATTGGCTCACCTATGATTGGAGAATGCGAGAAAACGTCTAGCATCGTGTTGATCAGAAGCCCGTAGAACGATATAGACAGCACTGCATGAATGAGTGTTTGTCCAATACTATGGTCATCCGAAGAGACGGCCATGAAGGAAGGGAGCAATTTAAAATCTAACTTCCACGGGTAGAGGAGCATGACCCCAGCTGCATTAAACAAATCCAAAAATATATGCGAGGCATAGCCAAGTATAATGGCCCAGACATAGACGTCCGGCAGCGGTATCACATATTGGAACAGCAGATAGAACAGAATTAGTGCTGGAATGGAGTGGGTAGGGCCTCGATGAGGGACACCCACACGGCTCAAACCTTCCGAGAATGCACGGAATGGCTGATGTTGCGTAAAGTAGGATCCTGGTTTGTCCAAGTCAGGAAACATAGCCGCGCCATAACCGCACATCATAACCCCTATGGTCTGGAAAGAGAATGCCGGCACGTGATGGTAGAGCAAGGCCCCCTGAGCGATTACTATGCCTGCAAGGTGATGCACCTTATGGTTCATACATTTGCCCTCACAACGTAATATTTTTCACCCTCTTGCTTCACCCACAAGTAAACCTGCAATGATGTTTCTTGCCCTATCTGTACGTCATTCACCTTCATTACGATATCAACAGCGTAGTCTGCCAAATCTACATTGCTCGGCTCCCGGATCCGAACGTCCTGAATCGATAAAAACTCATATTCGCCTTTGTACGCCACAATCTGAGAATCAGGTTTTAGAAGCGTTTGAACACTCCGCAAGTCTCCGCTTAGTAATGCCGGCAAAAAGACTTGTAGGGTTGGTTTAATGCTTGAGGCGGCTGTTTCTTGCATTTTGTCCATGACTGGCCTTGGATCACCCGTAGCCGGTAAGATCGTTTGCAGCGGCATGCGTTCAACTACGTATTCGCCACCACCAGCAGGCACAAAGAATACTGTCAGCTTGTATCTTCGACTCACCTCCTCTTCTTTCTCTTCCACTTTCGCAACAATTCGCGTAATTGCCGTTACATCGACATAGGCTCGATTGCCTGAGAAGTAGGGCGTGCCTGACTCCACATACTCAACCGACTGTTTACCCGAAACTAAGTAAGGGACGACACTAGGCGCAATTTCCCCCATTTCCTTTTGCCTTTGGTCTAATGGCTTGTCCCAATCCAGGTAGAGCCTGGAGAAGTGCTCAGCCTCCATTTGCATAGCATGGTAATCTGGGATGTTTGTTTCCGGATCCGACCGAAACCCACCGGTCAACACGTTTAATCCTGCAATACAGCCAAAAAACAATAGGATATAAACTACGATGCTTACCAGTCTTCGAATTCTCATGTTTAGCTCCTTCCTGCATTTATTGGCAGCTCTCGCAGCTGCCAAGGATTTATCATCGTTTCGGGTTGCACATATTTCGACTGGGCTGTGCCCAGCATGGAAAGAACAAACTGTGTATCGTTATTCGTCGCCTTCAGCAGCCACTTGGCGAACGTGTGCCTCAGTATTTCAGGTGTAATTTTAAGACCAGGCAAATAATACGACTCGATCATCAACGAGATCGTACGCCTTCCCATCCGCAAGCCATTACGCGACACGAATAATGGCGCCTCTCTTTTCTCCGCATCATTTAACTTCCTCAAATCACGCCGGTGGGCGATCCAAAGCTTCAGTGATTCTCGAAGTGAGTCGGCCATAGGCATCCATTGGCTCCCGTTCCAAATCGCATTCCGTCGAAAATTCACATCACCAACATTTAACTGACTTACCTGGGATACCTTAAAACCGGTGTAAACGAAGGTTTCAATGATCGTTACGTCTCTGCGATACAGATCAGCCCGACCAGATATGCTTTTCATAGTGGCCAGCAACTGTGAAAACTGCTCATGTGTAAGCCATGGTGTCGCAGCGACGGTAACATTGGGATGTTGCGGTATGAAGTTAATCTTCTTGTCATTGCCGGTTAAATAACGCGAGAATGCTTGTCCAGCTGCCTTGTGTACACCTTTCGTTGAATTGCCACTTCCAGACCTATCGTTCTGAATCCACTTTTGATAATTGCCGGCGAATTCATCCGGATTAACAGTGCCATAATTACTAGAAATGAAGCGTTCTATAGTGCGCATATAAGTTGTTATAGTCGCTTCTGTTTTTCCATGAGACTTGAGGTATATTGCAAAGGACTCAATCACTATATCACCGGGCCTTTCGCGTGGTTCTAATGTCATTGTATCACATAAAATGTTCCAAATGACGACAAAAACTAACACTTCACAAAAATGAATTAATGGGTAGTTTGCATCAAGAAAACCGCGCAAAATCAACGTTTTCTAATTTTTAAATATTTCCGACACATTTTTTGTTCATAATTTACTAGTCTTGCAGCCTTAATTTCATTTTTAGATACAAATGTGAGTATGAGTCCTTAGTATTGATCACAATAAAAACGCGCACGATCGTGCGCATTTATTCTCATTTAAGTGACTTTCTTACTTCTATGTACTTCGCTACCAGATTGGCTGCTTTCATATCACGGTCGGCCCCATCGAGTGTGTAACGATTGTGTATTGTGTGTAATGATTGTGTATTGGTTATTACACATTAACGGCCACATATTACACACTTTCGTTGTCGAATTTTGTGTTATTACACACTTTCTCTATCATATTGCACAATCTATGAAGTCGTGGTATGATCGGGTTGTGTAATAATTCGAGAATAATGTGTAGTGGAGGGGTTCGAGTGACGAAGAAGAATGTTGTACCCGTTTATGTAGTGGCAATGGATCCGGGGAATGGTGGAAACAAGATCACTTCAGACTTTGTAAAACGCGCTTACACGGAGGCAGTGTTAGGTCGGTACGAAAAGCCGACAACGAAAAGCAGAATGTCCCGACAATCCGAGGGAATGTCTTATCGAGTAGAACAGGATCCCCAACTCTGGGTTGCTGGCTATAAGGCAATCCAAGAGAATAAACTTGACCCTATTCCACTTCACTCCCGAAACAGCCTTAGCCGTTACTCTCAGCCAATGTTCGCAGTATATGCAAAAATCGGCCTAGCCAAAGCCTTAGAAGGCGCACCTGATATGATTCCGATTCTATTAATCACATCGACACCTGCGAACGATTTTCATAACGAGAACGTACGGAACCAGCTCAGTAAAGTGCTAAACGACTTGCATAAAGTCGAAGTAAACGGCGAACGAAAAGTAATAAACGTGGTTCAGTACGAACCAATGAGTGAAACTGAAGCAATTCTCTACGATCTTTACTTCGACGAAAACGGCAATGTAGCAGACGAGAAGATCATGGACGAGGATATCCTGGTAATCAATGCAGGATACGGGACAACCGACCTTAGCCGGTACAGCAACATGGAGTACATAAAAATGCCTAAAGAGACCCTTCTGACCTCATTCTTGGATGTATACAAACGATGCGCATCCTGGTTGGCCTCAACGCTTCAAAAGCCGATCGATGTGCAAGACGTAGCGCTCCAGTTAGAGGCACAACGAGATAAACAAACAAAGACATTCAAATACGTCAATGACGTTGTGCCAGGCTTCAACGACATTTATAATCAAGCCGTAAAAGGGGTATTTGCAGACCTACTCTCAGAACTGAACGGAATTATCGATGATCCTGATTTGTTTGCACGTATTGTTGTCGTCGGAGGACCGATCGAAGAATGGGGCGACCTGTTCCGGGAATGGAACAATAAACGGGTTCAAATTCCGGAAGATCCGCAGTTTGCCCCAGTTCGCGGCATGTATAAATTCGGTAAATTCTTCGTACTGCCCAATCAAAATGAAGCTGCCAGCGCAAAGGGATGATCTAAATGGCTCGAATACAACTACTTGCGAATCCTGAAATCGAAAAATGGTGGCAGGATCACGAGGCAGATGGGAAGCGCCAGGAGAAACTGCGACAAGCTACCGAAATTGGACTATCCGTATTGACCGGCAAGAAAATAGCAATCGATGCTGATAGGGCTAAACTCTACCAGGCTCTCGAAACCTTGATTTCTTCCGGTTTGATTTCGACAAGTGGACTTCCAATCAATCAAGAACTACCTGAATCTGTCGCTCCTGAAGTTATGCCGGTAAAAGTTGCAACGGAGGATTCAAATACAGAAAAGAAGCCGGACCTTAACCGATTAAAAAATTTAAGACAATCCACTTTGAATCATAGCTAAAAGAAAAAGCCGCGCTGTTCCTCCTTAGGAAAAGCGTGGCTTTTTAGCTATTTTGGAAGTTTCGCTTTATGGGAATACTTTTCTGCATAGAAAAGGTCCCACAATAGACGATGTATAAGCCAATTCCGGCCCGATTTACGAAGCATTCCTGCTTCCTTAAAAGCGGATAACGGGTCTGCCGGGCTTGTGGCATGTTGCTTGATAGTACCTTCAGGAATTTCATACTTTTCCTCAAACTCACTTGCAACCAGCATTTCAGATATCGTTCGCATGCAAAGTGCACAAATATGAACCCCTAGTCGAATCGTTTTGCAATTATTCTTATCCTCGAAACGACTGCATTGTATACACTTCAAGGCATCCAAACTTTTACTCTGTAATCTGCTAAGCTTAATTCCATACTGAGCGATTTCGCTTTCTACCTGCGAAACAAAGGACTTCGCTAAGATATCATCCCCAACCAAAGGTAGCAGATCCGCTTTCAACTTCTCCAGGCTTTCCACCCGTTCCACGTAACTTCTCGTAATATAATCCACTATTCACCCCTCCATATCCTTTAACGGATAGATTAACAGAAGAAGAATCCTATTTAGGATATTATAGATTTACCCAGGAGTGAATGTAAAATCCTTTATCGGATATAATTCAAAAAACTTAATCCGCATTCGATAAAACGTTTCATTATTGAGCTGTTTTTATCTTTTTTTCTAGCTGATGTTGAGGGGAAAACCCTTGATGCTACGCGGTAAACTGAAAATCAACCATAACATTGCCGTTTTGGCAGCCTTATGTTTGAAAATCAGCCTGCATACGGTGATTCGAATGCTGCTACGGCTCGTCCAGGCGTCGCGCAGAGAGGCAGGAGGGACGCCGGCGCAAGGATGGGGCCGGATCTGCTGCTATGGCTCATCCAGGCAGAGCTCAGAGAGGCAGGAGGGACGCTGGCGCAAGGATGTGCCGGATCTGCTGCTATGGCTCGTCCAGGCGGAGCTCAGAGAGGCAGGAGGGACGCCGGCGCAAGGATGTGCCGGATCTGCTGCTATGGCTCGTCCTGGCGGTGCACAGAGAGGCAGGAGGACGCCGGCGCATGAAGGGGCTGGATCTGCTGCTATGGCTCATCCAGGCGGCCGCACAAAGAGGCAGGAAGGACACTGGCGCAAAGATGGTCGGACATGCTGCTATGCCTAATCCAGTCGGCCGTACAGAGAGGCAGGAGGGACACTGGCGCTGGCGGTGCTCAGAGAGGCAGGAGGGACGCCCGCAGCGGCTGACAGTGATCCGGATCCGCTGCAGCTGTTCACAGAGCGACGACCGAGCGGAAGGCAGGACATCCGCGGCCGGCTGCCGGCGATCCGGATATGCACCAAGCGTCGTTCATCCTGGCGTCGTGTTCAGCTCGCTTGATCGGCGCCACGGTCGCGGCAGTCCGGATCCGCAGCAGCTGCTCGCAATGGGCGACGCCTGGTCGGTGGGCGAGACGTCCGCGACGGCTGCCGGCATTCCGGATCTGCTCCAAGCGATCCTTCAGCATGGCGCCTGGACCAGC
>NZ_JBHSMI010000005.1:0-149630 GCF_042655525.1 Cohnella soli | reverse complement strand
AGCTATGCCGAAGCGCTCTGGTGAGAGGCTTCGGCACCACTTAAAAAAGTGACATTTTCTCGGACGAGTTAGGGTGACATTTTCTCAGAAGTTTGACAATGGACAATGCAGGGTGATCCGATGAAGGTGATTGAAAGTCGGTTACAAGGTGTCAAATTGATCGAACCTGCTGTACATGAAGATGAACGGGGCTTTTTCTTGGAAAGCTACCATGTGGATCGATATGCTGCTAACGGGATTCCGCAATATTTTGTACAGGACAATCATTCTTTCTCGAAAGAAGTCGGTGTGCTTAGAGGGTTACATTACCAGCTTGAACCGAGAGCGCAGTCGAAGCTCGTGAGGGTGACGGCGGGAGCGATCTGGGATGTGGTGGTCGATATTCGTCAAGGATCGCCGACTTATGGGCAGTGGGAGAGTTTTGAGTTAAGCGCGGCCAATAAAAGACAGTTGCTTGTGCCTCAAGGGTTTGCGCACGGCTTTTGCACGATCGCCACCAACACGGAAGTTCAGTACAAGGTGGATTGCGTTTATTCAAAGATGCATGACAGAGGGATCGCATGGGACGACGCGAAGCTCGCGATTCAGTGGCCTGTTCTATTTCCGATCCTCTCGAATAAGGACGCGAATCATCCGACATTAGAGGAAGCGGAAAACAACTTTGTATACCGGATAGGGTGATGGCATGAAACTGCTCGTAACGGGCGGGGCTGGCTTCATTGGGAGTAACTTCATACGACATATGTTGGAAAAGTATCCGACCTATCGAATCGTTAATGTGGATCTGCTGACGTACGCTGGAAATTTGGATAATCTGGTGGAGATTCAACAGTCGCCAAATTATCGATTTATGCGAGCCGATATAACGAACGTACCAGCGATAGAAACGCTAGTCACTGAAGGCATCGATGCGATCGTAAACTTCGCCGCAGAGTCGCACGTAGACCGCAGCATCACCGATCCAGGCATTTTCGTCCGGACGAATGTGACTGGGACGCAGACGCTGCTCGATCTCGCGCGTAAATATCAGGTTCACAAATTCATTCAAGTATCGACAGATGAAGTGTACGGGACGTTAGGTGCAGAAGGACTTTTTATCGAGTCGACACCGCTAGCACCGAATAGTCCGTATTCGGCTAGCAAGGCGGGAGCGGATCTCCTTGTACGGGCGTATCATGAAACTTTCGGCATGAACGTGAATATTACGCGATGTTCGAACAATTACGGTCCGTTTCAATTTCCGGAGAAATTGATCCCCCTTATGATACGCAATGCGCTAACGAATCAAACATTGCCTGTATATGGTGATGGTCAAAATGTGCGGGACTGGCTGCATGTGGAGGATCACTGCTCAGCTATTGACCTCGTGCTGCATAGCGGTAGGAGCGGTGAGGTGTACAACGTCGGTGGCAATAATGAAAGAACGAATGAGCAAGTCGTTCGTACGATACTGAAGCAACTCGGTAAACCGGAGACACTTATCACCTTTGTCGAAGACCGTCTCGGCCATGATCGCCGGTATGCGATCGATGCGACGAAGATTCGGGATGAATTGGGCTGGCAACCTCGATACGATTATGATTCGGGCATTCGCCAGACGATCGCATGGTATCAAGCGAACGGAGAATGGATGCGGCGCATTGAAACAGGGGAATATAGACAATGAGCGTCGAAGGCGTAAAGATGACTGTCTTGGTTACGGGTGGGGGTGGCCAACTAGGGCAGGAACTGGCACATCTAAAGTCCAGCGGGGTACGGCTGATCGCTCTAAACCGCGAACAACTGGACATAACAGATGCTGAACAGTGCAGAGAAGTCATCTCGCATCACAGGCCGAATGCGGTCATACACGCAGCAGCTTATACGGCTGTTGATCGCGCGGAGACTGAGCCCGAGGCGGCGTGGAAGATCAACGTGGAAGGAACGCGGAATGTCGCGGAGGCCTCCGAGAGCGTCGGGGCGAAACTAACCTACGTGAGTACGGATTATGTTTTTAACGGGACTGCTGTTCGTCCTTACGCTGAATATGATACGACATCGCCCAGGACGGTATACGGCAAAACCAAACTTGAGGGGGAGAAAGTCGCTTCGGCCATTCATTCCAAATTATTCATAACTAGAACGTCCTGGGTATATGGGCGATACGGGAATAACTTTGTGAAAACAATGCTGCAACTCGGGGCGCAAGGCCGTGAACTATCTGTCGTAGCGGATCAGATCGGCTCGCCGACTTATACGTATGACCTGGCTACATTCCTACTTGAGCTTACGAAGTCGGATCGATACGGAACCTATCATGCAACCGGTAGTGGAAAATGTTCTTGGTACGAGTTCGCCCAAGCTATTTTCGAGGAAGCGGGAATGCATGAGGTAAACGTGTCGCCATGTACGACGGAACAGTATCCGAGACCAGCTTCACGGCCAGCGTATTCGGTGCTTGGAAATGATGCTTTAATCGCCGCAGGTTTGCAGCCGTTGCGACATTGGCGTGATGCCTTAAAGCACTTTATGGAAAGAGAGCGAGAAGAAAGGGGATAAACGCGGATTTCTGCTACATTTTGCCCCGTATCCCATTAACTCATACGCCTTGAACGGGTAAGCCAAGAGAACAATAAGGCTATCCCATTCAAGGAGGTCATCTTCAATGGCTCGAAGGAGTAACAGACTTGTCGTACCGGAATGCGCTAACGCGCTGAAACAAATGAAGTATGAGATCGCATCCGAACTCGGCGTGCCCGCTTTCGCAAGCGGAAGCGGCCAGGACACGGAATTCGCGGGCGAATTGGGCAGCATTCCATCGGCCGGATTCGGTGAAGCGTATATGGGCAATTTGTCGTCCAGGGAAGCAGGTGCGCTTGGAGGAGGCATTACGAAGCGACTCATTCGACAAGCAGAACAAACAATCCTATAACAGCAAGGAATAGGCGCCAGATTTATTGACACCCCTCGACAATTTCGGTATTATTAATCGAAGGTTTAGCTTAGACAGCCTTTTCCTATTGGAAAGGGCTGATTTTATATGTAGGGGGCTGGACACTTTGTCGATCAAAGGACGGCATTTGTTCACATCCGAATCGGTCACTGAGGGCCATCCGGATAAAATTTGCGATCAAATCTCGGACGCGGTATTGGACGCGTTCCTCGAAGCAGATCCTAACGCTCGCGTGGCGTGCGAAGTATCTGTAGCTACTGGACTTGTACTCGTCATCGGCGAAATCACCAGCAAAGCGGATTATGTCGATATTTCGGCAATCGCTCGCCGCACGATTAAAGATATCGGTTATACGCGCGCGAAGTATGGATTCGACTCCAGCACTTGCGCGGTTCTGACGTCGCTGAACGAGCAGTCCGCTGATATCGCTCAAGGCGTTAACGCAGCTCTTGAATCCCGCGATGGCAAAGACGTGCAGCAAGAAAACGAAGACATCGGTGCGGGCGACCAAGGCTTGATGTTCGGCTTTGCAACAAACGAGACGCCGGAACTGATGCCTCTTCCGATCGCGCTCGCTCACCGTCTGTCCCGTCGTTTGTCCGAAGTACGCAAAAACGACACGCTTCCGTATCTTCGTCCGGACGGCAAAACGCAAGTTACGGTTGAATACATCGATGGCAAGCCGGTTCGCGTCGACGCGATCGTTGTCTCGACACAACACTCCGAGGAGATCACTCTGGAGCAAATCCAGGCTGACATTAAGGAGCACGTTATTTATCCGGAAGTTCCGAAAGAATGGCTGGATAGCGATACGAAGTTCTTCATCAACCCGACGGGCCGTTTCGTTATCGGCGGACCTCAAGGGGATGCTGGACTGACCGGCCGGAAAATTATCGTCGACACGTACGGCGGTTACGCACGTCACGGCGGCGGCGCATTCTCCGGCAAGGATCCGACAAAAGTCGACCGCTCCGCAGCGTACGCGGCTCGTTACGTGGCGAAGAACATCGTCGCGGCTGGTCTTGCTGACAAGTGCGAAATCCAGCTTGCTTACGCAATCGGCGTAGCGAAGCCGGTATCGATCAATGTCGATACGTACGGCACGGGCAAAGTGTCCGAAGAGAAACTCGTTGAGTTGATCACGAATAATTTTGACCTCCGCCCTGCTGGCATCATCAAGATGCTCGACTTGCGTCGCCCGATCTACCGCCAGACAGCGGCGTATGGTCACTTCGGCCGCACGGACGTCGACTTGCCATGGGAACGTCTCGATCGCGTAGAAGCGTTGAAGCAAGGCGCTTTGGCGTAAGAAAATAAGAAATAACTCTAAAGCCTCCGCAAACGCGGAGGCTTTTTATAAATCAACATCTGGAAATAAGTCGTTCGACCCTAATTAATTGCCTTGCAAAAGCCGAAGTATTTACTACAAGACTGTTTAAAAGCGGAGGTTTGACGTATGCCACGTATTCGTACTATATCAATCACACTACTGGTGGCCCTAATTGTCTCATTGTTTTATAATTTTGGCCTACGGACGGAGCAATTTACATTCGCTGCAGCTGTACCGCCGACAGTGACTCTCTCTCCACCAAGCGGGTCAGAAATTACTGCGAATAACGAAATTCAACTTGTATTCAACGAGCCGGTAAGAAGAGGTACAGGAAGTGTGCAAATCTATCTGGATGCGGATAATACGTTGGTCGCTGATTATCCGATTGCGACAGATACAAGCCACATTCAATGGCTCTCGAATAATATCGTGAGTATTAAACCGACAACGATATCTTCGGCGGGGACTTACTACGTCCTTATTTCTAGTGGGGCATTTGTCGGAGTAAACAGCGACCAGCCTTACGCGGGAAGCATGAATTCGACAACTGCGTATCGATTCAAGGTAGTTAATCTTGCGGGAACGCCGCAATTTCCGTACGGTTCCTCCGCAACGGACGTAGACGCTGATGCGCCAATAAGTTTGCAGATGAAATTTAATCGTCCAATGCAGAACAATCAAGGGTTCATATATGTTAAGAGAAAAAGCAACGATTCAGTCATTGCGGCAATTAACTCCTCATCTCAAGGTGCTGTGGCCATTGATAATACGACGCTTCCAGGAGAGTCGATTATTACTATTCCACTTCCATTGAAGCTGGAGAACAGCACCGAGTATTATGTTGTCATCGATCCAGGAACGTTCAAGGATACCATGGGTAACCCCTACACTGGATTGACCGATAAGACGGTATGGACATTCTTGACGGAGGAAATGTTTGATATCACCCCGCCGGCAGTTGTTTCCTTCACTCCGACGAACGGCGGGACACTGGGTCAACTAAATGGTGGAATCTCGATTGCGTTTAATGAGAAAGTTTATGCGGGGACTGGCAATGTAACGATAAAGAAACTTCCGGATAACGGAGCAAGCTCGCTTTTCTGCAGTATTCCGGTGTATACAAGCGCAGTTACAATAGATGCGGCAACAGGAAAGATCGTAACGATCAAACCGACCGATTATACTTGTCCTGCATTCGTTAATGGCACATCCTACAAAGTGGAAATTGGAAATAATGCATTTAGGGATGCTACTGGCAATTATTATGCTGGAGTCTCCGGCTCGTGGACGTTTACGGCAATAGCCGATACTGTTCCTCCGGTACCAACGACTTATTCTCCAGCGGTATCAGCTGTGTCTGTTCCGCTGAATACGACTATTTTCAGCATCACTTTTAACGAAGAGGTTACAATTGCCGGTTCAAGTAACGGCGTTCTGTTCCCGCAGGCTAACGTGAATTCTGTAACGAATTTATCTTTGTCCCAAGATAGTGACAAGAAGAAAGTTATCTTCACGAAAACGGGCGGAGCCGATTTATTGCCCAGCACGCGCTATGCGATCACGGTACCTAATGGAGTGATCAAGGACATAGCAGGTAATAGTTTTGCGGGGATTCTTAACCCTTATCAGTGGGCATTTGACACTTCTGTCGCAGGAGCCATTCCGACGCTAACTAAGGCTGAAATGGAAGGCTCAACGATTGTCTTAACTTATAGCGACCAATTGGATACCACCAAGGTTCCCTATGCGAGCAATTTTTACGTAACGGTCAACAATGTATCCCAACCGGTCTCTAACGTTTCGATTACGTCGAATCAAGTGCGAGTAACGTTACAGAACGGGGTAATCGTGGGGCAAGTTGTGAAAATCTCTTATTACCCCGATAGTTACTCCGCAGCGAAGAGGATACAGAGTCTTCAGCAGAAAGAGGCCGTAAGCTTCGTCAGCAGAGACGTTACTAATACGGCGGATACGACGCTTCCTCGTCCGATCAGCGGAACGGCAGCGGGGGTTATCGTCACGCTTAACTTTAATAAAACATTGGCTGCACTTGCCAATGCTGCTGCTAAAGATCAATTTTATATTAATTGGGGCGGTCAATATGTGTACCCGAGTGCTATCGCGATCAACGGCTCGTTAGTTGTACTGACGCTTCCACCGGTGACGAGCACTTCTGGCAATATAACGGTTAATTACTCGCCATCGAGTTACCCATTAAGAGATACGGCTGGGAATCCGGTGAGTGCGTTTAGCGGATTCCAAGTGCTGAACCCGAATGATACAACTCCTCCGACATTTACGTCGGCGATCGCAGTAGGAAATAAAATTACGCTTTACTACAACGAAGCTTTAAGATCTAATGTTCTTCCGGTTTTGTCCAGCTACTCTGTACTGGTTAATGGAACCGCATGGTCTATCAGTGCAGTGGCGATTAGTAACACGAGTGTGGAGTTGACGTTATCTCAGTCGGTTACCAATGGCTCGGCTGTCATTCTTAGCTATAACCCGAGTACGAACCCTGTAGCGGACTTGGCGGGAAATCCAGCAGCGGCAATAAACGGGTATCAAATCACGGGAGTTGGAGTAAACAAAGCGACTCTCATGTCTGCGGTACTAAATGGTTCGGTATTGGCTCTTAATTATTCGGCGGCGTTAAGTAATGCCTCTATCCCTTATACGAGTCAGTATTCGGTGAAAGCTGATGGAAACTATGTCAGCTTGGCGAACGTTTCAGTAAGCGGTTCTCAAGTGTTCCTTACGTTAAGCTCAGCAGTAACGACATCCCAACGTTTGACTGTCTCGTACTTCAATTCAGGAAACTCGTTAAAGGATTTGACGGGACAGATTGCAGATACGTTCACGGACTTCCTTGTGAGCAACCAGTCTACGAACAGCGGCCTACCGGATTATTTGGAGTCTAACGGTTCGAATGGTTATCGTATGAATTCCAGAGCCGTATCAACGTCGAGCTCTCAAACTGCGTCCGGAAGGACAGCTAAGAAGTACACAGTGGATGGGGATAAACTGACCGCAGCGTTTACTTTATTAAAAACAGCAAGCGGAATCTCGACCCCAAGGATTACCCTGCAGGTTCCGAGTACGGAAGCGGGAGCAGTCGTAAGTGTGCCGATTAAATCGATCGTAGACTCCGTCGGCAAAGTCTCTAATGGAATCGTTACGGTGGAATACGACGGATCGACTTTCGACTTCCCTCTAAACGCGCTGAGCTATACGCAGCTTGTGCAAGCATCCGGGAATAACATTGCCAATGCGCAGATCGTATTGAAAATCGAAAGAACGACGAATGCCGCGTTGTCCTCTCTTGTAGCGAGCCAGGGTGGGCAAGTGTTAGGTTCCATGATTGATTTCTCCGCGTTTGTTAACTCTAACGGAACGGAGAAGGAGATCACCGAATACGAGAAATACGTTAACCGTTCCATCACTGTCAATAGCAGTGGAAGTACGACCGATATTGCTGTTGTGAGGCTGGATGTGGAATCTGGAGATTTGAACTACGTGCCAACCCGCATCGAAAGCTCGGGAAGTACGATAAAGGTCAATTTTTCACGGAAAGGCAATAGCACCTACGCGGTAGTAAAAAGATCGAATTTCGCGTTCAACGATATGACAACTCACTGGGCACGGGCGGATGTGAATACACTCGCGTCAAAGTTCATCGTGGAAGGAACAGCTAAATTAAAGTTTGACCCCGCGAAAAGCATTACGAGAGCAGACTTTGCGGAATACATTGCTCGAGGCATGGGACTTACAGGGAATCGGAGTGCTGCCAGTAAGTACAAAGATATTGGGATGACAGGAACCGTAGCCGCATATATCGGTGCCGTCAGCACGGCGGGCATCGTTCAGGGAGATAGCAGTGGCAAATTCCGCCCGAACGACCCGATTACCCGGGAAGAGATGGCTACGATTCTCGTGCGGGCGATGAAATATGCGGGCTATCAGACTTCGCCGTCTTCGACTGCGTTAAACTCGTTCAAGGATAAGTCCAAAATCAGTTCGTGGGCGAAAGATGGAGTGGCGATTAGCGTGACGGCTGGTTTCATCAAAGGAAACACGCCAACAACTGTCAACCCGAAAGCCAATGCGACGAGGGCGGAAGCGGCGATTATGATCAAACGGTTCCTCGAGTACGTGGACTTCCTATGAATCACGCACAATTGATAGCTAAAGGGCTGGAATGGCGGGGAACGACACTTCGTTATCCGTTCGATCCGGACTTGCCGGTACTGTATGTCGGAAGTAAAATGTTTGCGTTGTTCGGCCATACGGGAGAATGTGAAAGCGTGAATCTGAAGGCGGATCCGGAGGAAGCTTGGCTGCTTAGGCAGCAGTATCCTTCAGCCGTTCTTCCCGGCTACCACATGAACAAGAAACATTGGAACACCGTCGTCCTGAACGGCGATGTTCCGGATAATGAATTGCTCGCGATGTACGAACAATCTTACTTGCTGGTGAAGAGCAAGCTGACGAAGCAGGAGCGCGAGGAAATCGAATAGCACGAAGGAGAAAGGCGGCCGAATCTGGTCGTCTTTTTTCGATAGACTAGCTTACGTTCCTACGTAATCTATGAAAATTCGCACGATCGAAAATCAAGTGTAACTTTTCCACTTTTTCCGAGTCTAATAGAGTAGGTATTACATAGAGCTGCAACGCTCCATGCCTAATCTAGAGAATTACGGGAGAATGGAATGGTACAACAAACACAACATGTTCGGTCGAGAAGCTTACGTCTCGTCGCACCTCTGCTTGCAGGGGCTATCGTCTTGTCGTCATCGTTCAGCGGCGGGTTCATCCCGCATTCTTATGCCGCGGTTGCGGTCACTTACAAGCTTGTGAAACAAACCGACGCCATCGTAACGTCCGGGGTCCGCGAATTGTCTTACAAATGGGTGCCGTCCGATTCGAAGCAGGCGACCGAAGCGGTTCATGTCCTGCAGATCGATTTGACTAATCCCTATGTGAAGCTGGACGCAATGGGTGGCCCGAAAGGCAGCGTCACGACGAAGCAATCCGTCGGCGCAATGGCTAAGGAAACTGGAGCGATCGCAGGCATTAACGGCGACGTGTTCCGGACGGGAATCGCAACGGAAGCCGTGCCGATGGGCGCGCAGATTACATCGGGCAAGCTGCTCGTCAGCACGGAGCAATTGACCGGCATGTACGCGTTCGGCGTAACAGCCGACGGCAAGCCGATGATCGACCAGTTTAAGTTTACCGGCACAGTGACTGCAGCTGACGGAGCGCAGTTCTCGTTGACGGGTATGAACAAGTCAGCGTACATGACGGAACCTAACAGCGCTTATAGCCACGTGGACGCGCTGTACATCTACACGAGTGCATGGACGGCGCCGGAGCGTCCGGTGAACAGCGCGACGAAGCCGACCGAAGCGCTTGTCGTCGACGGCATCGTGACGGAAGTGTCCATCGGCACGCCGATCAAGACGGCGATCCCGACGAACGGGTACATATTGCGTGGTCATGGCGACAAGACAGCGGCTGATTTTATCAAGACACACTTGACCGTTGGTCAGCCCGTACAGTCGGAATATTCTCTTCAATCAATGACGAATGGCACGACGTACGCGGAGAACGCGTTCCAGATGATGGTGAGCGGGCATACGCTGCTTGTTGACCAAGGCGCTGCTTCCGCTTTCACGCGGAACATTAACGGCGTCAGCGGAGGCGCGGATCGCGCTCGCACAGCTGTTGGGTATTCGAAGGACGGCGCGACGGCGTATCTCGTTACCGTCGAGGAGAACGGCGGACGCGATGGCGTTACGCTGAAAGAGCTTCAGCAAATTCTAGTCTCGCTCGGCGCCTGGAAGGCGATCAACCTGGACGGCGGCGGTTCGACGACGATGGTTTCCCGTCCGCTTGGCGAGTTCCAGGTGCAGTTGTCTCATCCGACGTCCTACGGTACGACGCAGCGGCTCGTGACGAACGGTATCGGCGTTTTCACGACAGCTCCCTCCGGGGAACTGAAAGGTATTACTGCGAGCGGTCCGAAGACGCTTTTCGTCGGCGGGCAAGCGAATTATTCGCTTAAAGCATACGACACGTACTACAATCCACTTGATCCGACTGGCCTTGCTGCCATCTGGAAGCTTGATAAGGCGATTGGAACGATCAGCGGAGGGACGTTAACGGCGACGAAGCCGGGCAATGCCACACTCAGCGTCACTTCCGGTCAGGCGACCGACAAGACGACAATTGAAGTGATCGGCGAAGCGCAAATCTCGCAGTTAACCGTCGAGCCAAGCTCCCGAGTGCTGCGTCCGGGCGCGGTCATCAGCGTTCCGGTTAAAGCGACTTTGACGGATGGCAGACAGTTATCGATCCCGGCTGCTTCGATCAAATGGGAATTCCGCGGCTTTACTGGTAAAGCGGATGGCGGCAAAATTACGGTAGATCAAGTGCAAAAGAACGCATCGGTCGGTTACGCGATCGCCAGATACGACGGCTACGGCACCGTTGCCGTCCTGGCAGCGGGTACGGAGAAGATGCTGGAAGATTTCGAGAAAGCGACGTACAACGTCGGATTCGCCGGTACTCCGGTGGAGACAGTAGGTACGACAACAATCTCGACGGGTATTCCCGGCCGCGAAAACTCTAAAGTGCTTGTGCTGGATTACGATTTCACGAACGGCAAAGGCAAGCGTTACGCCAACGCGGTGCTGAATGACGGCAAAGGCATCTCGATAGACGGCACGCCGAGCACGATGACGCTTGATATTCTGGGCGATCAAAGTTCGCATTGGCTTCGCGCGGAGTTCACCGATGCCAAGGGGAAAACGGTATACATTAATGTTGCCGATAAGATCGACTGGACCGGTTGGAAAAATGTACGCATAGATCTGGCGGCGGGCGGTTTAACAGGACCTTCGAAGCTGACGAAGCTGTACATCGTCAATCAGGAGCAGGACCAGGACGAAAGGGCGGTTACCGGCGAGCTGGCGTTCGATAATCTCGTCCTGCAGTATCCTCCGGCTCAGATTGCGGTGCCGAAGCCAACGATCGTTATGACTGTCGGGAAGAAGGAAGCGACAGTCGACGGCAAGAAAGCGGCGCTGCCGGCAGCGCCGTTTAACCAAGGCGGAACGAACTATGTGCCGCTTCAATACATCGCGACGAAGCTGGGCGCAACTTACCAATGGGACAACGCAGCGAAGAAAATTACCGTCCTCCGCGGCGACAGAATGCTCGAGCTATGGTCGGGCAGCAGCAAAGCGATTTTGAACGGCCAGCGCTTGACTGTAACGGGTTCGCCGATCCTTCAGAAGAACAATGTTTACGTGCCGATCCGCGTCATTACGGAGCAGCTCGGCATGAAAGTCGAATGGGATCAGAAGAAGAAAACTATTACAATTCATTAATTTTAACCCTAAATCTATTAAACCCGCTCTATGAGCTTCACGGATTTATGGTATGATGTTAAATAAGCAGCAAAAAGCCGAGCGCCCTAGTGATTACAGGGCGCTCGGTTGATGCGGGGGCACCGATTAAGGATAAGGGAGTCGTATTCATGGATTATCATGTAGATCAAGTAGACCGGGTAATCCAGAATGCGATATCCGTTATGGAAGACAGCAAAGTTCAAGTGTTCGAGATTTGCGAGGCAGCCCGCCGCGAACTGCACTCTTTAACCGTTGAACTGGAGACGGTACTTCGGGAAACGTCGGAAACGATCACGAAAGTAGACGGGCTGGAGCGGGACTATCGGCTTGCGCGGATTCGCCTGACCGAAGTCAGCAGAGACTTCGTCCGATATTCGGAGAAAGACATCAAGTCCGCCTACGAGAAAGCGACGCAGCTTCAACTTGATCTGATGGTGTACCGGGAAAAAGAAGGTTATCTCAAGACACGGCGGGACGATCTTCAGAAGCGCGTAAAGAGCGTGGAGACGTCGATCGAGCGGGCGGATACGATCAACTTGCAGATGAGCGTCGTTCTCGATTATTTGTCCGGCGACCTCACCCAAGTCACGCGTATTCTCGAGTCCGCGAAAAACCGCCAGATTATCGGGCTGAAAATCATCCTTGCCCAAGAAGACGAACGCAAGCGCATCGCCCGCGAGATTCACGACGGCCCGGCACAATCGCTCGCCAACCTCGTGCTTCGAACGGAGATCGCCGAGCGGCTCCTCGACACGAAAGATTTGGAAGTCGTTCGCAGCGAGCTCGTCGATCTCAAATCGCAAATCCGCATCGGCCTGGAAGAGATTCGCAAAATTATTTTCAACCTCCGTCCGATGGCGCTTGATGATCTCGGATTGGTGCCGACGCTTCGCAAGTTCGCGCAGGATTTCGAAGAGAAGACGAGAATCCGCACGGTGTTCGAGACGGCAGGTAAAGATAGGCGTCTGCCGAGCGCCATGGAAGCGGCTATGTTCCGGCTCGTTCAAGAAGGTTTTAATAACGCGCTTAAACACGCGCAATCTACATATGTATCGCTAGAATTGTTTTTCAAGGAAACGACTGTCGAAATGCATATCGAAGATAATGGTGTCGGCTTCATCGTAGACGCGATCGAGTCCCGGGCGAAATCCCATTCTCATTTCGGTCTAATTGGCATGAAGGAGAGAGTCGAGCTCTTGCAAGGCAAGTGGGAGATTCAATCCAAGCCGGGGCATGGCACGAAAATCATCATCGATATCCCTATCAAAGGAGAGCCAGGAAAGGAGTTTCTCGCACATGGAGAATAAAGTTGCAGTGCGCAAGATCAAAGTACTCCTGGCTGACGACCACCAGTTATTCCGCGAAGGTCTCAAGCGCATCCTGAATATGGAGAGCGACCTCGAGGTCATTGGGGAATGCGGAGACGGTATTCAGGTGTTGGAGCTTTGCAATTACGAGAAGCCGGACGTTGTCCTGCTTGACATCAACATGCCGACGGAGAACGGCGTGGTGGCGACCGAGCGACTACGCGATATTTTCCCGGAGATCAAAGTCATTATTCTTTCGATTCATGACGACGAAAGTTACGTGTTCGAGACTCTGCGCAAGGGCGCGTCAGGGTACTTGTTAAAGGACATGGAAGCTGAGGCTTTGGTTAACGCGATTCGCACGGTGGCCGAGGGGCATGCGTACATCCATCCCAAAGTGACGGGCAAGCTGATCAACCAGTTACGCCGCATGACGTATTTGGATGAGATCGGGGCGACTTCCGGCGCAGCGGCTAGCCGCGAGACGGTCACGAAGCTTATCCCGCGCGGCAACAATCCGCTGACTCGCCGCGAAGCCGAAGTGTTGCGCTTAATGGCGGAAGGCAAAAGTAACAAGACGATAGGGGAGAATTTATTTATTAGCGAGAAGACAGTCAAAAACCACGTGAGCAGCATCCTGCAGAAGATGGAAGTGGACGATCGCACGCAAGCGGTCATCAATTCCATCAAGTACGGATGGGTCACGTTGTAAATAAGAGCAGCGCCTCGGTCGGACATCGACTGTGGCGCTTTTTTTATAGTGGCGGCGTGCTCGGAACTCCCTTTTCTGTTTCGGCATATGATGTGGAACAGGTAGACGGATGACCGGGATGGTCGCCGTTCCTTAGGACGCATCTGAATACTCCGAGGGTAGCGGGTTTTCAGATACGCCTTAGCATCACTGACCTTCATGCCAGAGGAGGTGCCAGCCGTGTTCCCCGATTTATTATGGATTGTCGGATTGTATGCCGCTGCGATTTTAGCTGTGCATGGGCTTGTTCGGAGAAATGGCCGCATGGAACGACGGCATTACGTGCTCGTTGCCGGTAATCATCAGATGCATATCGAATGGTATATTCGTTCTATTAGGCAGTTTGCGCGAAGAAGCGGCATGGACATCGGGATTACAGTTGTGTTGGATCGTTCGAATGACGACACGGGCCGGATTACGGAATGTTATGCGCGTGGCAAGTCCGGAATCGATTGGGTTCACCGGTCCGATGGGGATGACATTGGCATCTCACGGTCGGGTGGCAGCAACGAGGGACGAGGGAAAGTCGTTTACGTTGATCTCGATCGCGAAGGCGATGTGACGCGGTTGCCAGGTCAAAGATAATCGTTTACAATGAGGCAAATGCAAATAAGTTTTGTTCGGAGTGAAGAACACTCCCGATTGCTGCGGATGCGGCGACGGGGGTGTTTTTTGTCGTTATATGGAGGTTTGGCGAATCGGGGGAAGTGAAGATTTTTTTGTCGTTAATGCATGATTGACGAAACGGGGGAAGTGAAAATGAAGGCTGTGCTCTACGCGTTGCGAAAAGGGGACTGCAGGGAGGCCAGAATTTCCGTTGCGTGGGAAGTGGACTGCGGGTACTGGGAGGGTAGCGGAGCGGAGATCGTGCGTGTGAAAGAGGAGCTTCCGCTGGGCATGGCCGTAGATCTAAGCGAGAAATTAAATGAGATGTGGGCGAGAGAGGGCAGTGGCGGGCGGATCGGGTCACTTAGCGACGCACCAATCGGGGAAAGTGTGAGACAGGGTGGTGTCAGGGAGCGTGAGAGAATGGGCCCGGGCAGCCATGCGAGCGGAGAGATGATATGGTTGGAAGAACTGAAGCGGGCATTGCTATCGTGCGTCGACATGGAGGGGGTGTCGGCGGGAGAAGAGCGGGATGGCGCTGAGAAAATTGAGATTGAAAAAGCGATCGGACAGGGCAGAAAGTCGGACTCCGAGGGCAAGATGGGCGTACTCGCCAAAGCGATAAGAATGGCTGCGCCGGCGTTGGCGGGCAGGTCCCTGCTGCGAGAAGAAGCAGAGCAGTTGCTCCCGCGGCTGCTGCCCGCGGGGCTCAAGGAAGCGCCCCTCGCCGCGCTCCAGCTCGCCTCGCTAATGGGGATCGTGCGGCTGGCGGCCGCCGTGTCCCCCGAACCTGCGCGCCCGCCGCTACGCGGGCTGCGCGCTTGGGCCGAGCGGCTGCGCAGCGCTCGGCTGCCAGGGCTTGGGGCGCCGGCTTCGCGGCGGCGCCCCGAATTGCGCTGCCGCCGCTGCGGTAGCGGCAGCGAAGCTTTGCGGCGCACACCGTGCGCCGCGTGCGGGAGGCAAGCCTGCGCGTATTGCGCGGCTTGCCTGACGATGGGGCGCAGCCGCGAGTGCGGGCTGCTCGTCATCGGCGCGCTAGCACAGCGGCCGGAGGCTGGCGCTGTTAGCGCCGCTAACTTTGCCGGCGCCCCCGAAGCTGTCTGCGTCCCAGGCAAGCGCAAATCCTATCCAATCGGCCGCGAGCACTTATCGAAGCGCTGGGGGCTAAGCGCCGCGCAAGCTGCTGCGGCGAACAAGGCGCTGACTTTCTTGCAAGAGCGGATCACCCAAAAGCCATCAACACTTAATCCGTCACGTCTCGGTACCCCTGTGTCAAACGACCGTGCATTCCTGCTGTGGGCTGTTACCGGCGCGGGCAAAACGGAAATGATTTTTCCGTTGCTCGACTTCGTGGTCTCCCAAGGAGGCCGCGCCCTTGTTGCCACGCCGCGCCGAGACGTTGTGCTTGAGCTTGCGCCGCGATTAGCGAAAGCCTTTCCGGATGTGCCTCCGATCGTCCTTTACGGGGGAAGCGAGATGAGGTGGGAGACGGGCGCTCTGACGCTTGCCACCACTCAACAGTTATTTCGTTTTCAGGAGGCGTTCGATCTTGTACTGATCGACGAGTTGGATGCTTTCCCATTCCACAACGATCCGATGCTTCACTATGCAGCGGAGAAGTGCAGACGGCCGTTCGGCGTCACCGTTTACTTGAGCGCAACTCCGCCAGCCCCGATGCAACGCGCTGTTGCGCGAGGCAAGCTCTCTTGCGCGCGTGTGCCTGTCCGCTTCCATGGGAATCCGCTTCCCGTACCCGGCAGAATCGCCATATCTCGTCTTTCCGAGCTGCTGAAGAAGCAACGTCTGCCTTCCAAGCTGTTTAAACCATTGCAGAGATCGGTACACAGAGGCGCACAAATCTTCATGTTCGTGCCGTATATCAAACAAGTGGAGCCTTTTGTAAGTCTGCTAAAGCATCATGCCGATCGGTTGGGCTTGTCCGCAGAGACGATTGCCGGCACCTCTTCTAAAGATGAAGAAAGAACGAATAAGGTGGCCGACTTCCGCTCCGGCGCACTCCGTCTGCTTGTAACGACTACGATACTGGAAAGAGGGGTTACAATTCCGCGAAGCGACGTCTATGTCATCGACTCGCACCATGCCATGTTTGACGGGGCATCGCTTGTCCAGATGGCTGGGAGGGCAGGTCGCTCGGCCGCTGACCCGGCAGGAGTCGTGCGATTTGCCGCCCCTTCATGGACGAACGCGCAGCAGGAAGCCGTTCGTCAGATTCGCGCTATGAACGCCCTGGCTGCCCGGGAGGGATTTCTAAATTCATAGTCACTTGACGATATTTGTTGATATTCGACAAACTTTCGCCCAATCTTTAGGAAATCTTAATCAAAAAGATAAAAACTTTTAACAATATGAAAACGTTTAATAGGGGGAAGTCGACTATAATGGGAATATTAGGGCAGCTATTTTCGCCGCGAAACGTAATTTGTCCAATATGCGGGGGCAGTCATTCTGCGAGGAAAGATCGGCCGATCCCGCTGCTTCATCCGGCACCAAGAGCCATCGTCGCATCGCTGTGTCCGCCGTGCAGCGCAAACATTCCGTGGATCCCTTTTCCGGCTTGTCGGATATGCGGGAGGGCGGAGCGTTGCGGAGATTGTGCGAGAAGGATGAACAGGCACTTCAAGTCAAGCCGGTGCGCGGTTCGTTACGATGCCCGGATGAAAGAATGGCTCGCCCTCTACAAGTATAGAGGTAACGAGGGGCTTGAGAACGCATTTGCCGCGATGCTCGCTTTCGCGTATGAGAGACTAGTCGAGACAGCCGGAATAACGTTGCCTAGCCTAACAGCTGTGCCTCTAGCTCCAGAGAGGCAGCGGGATCGGGGATTTAACCAGGCTGAGAGGCTGGCCCGCAAGCTTGCGGAATGGTACGGGCTAAGCTACAGCCCCGTATTGCGCAGACTGCGCCACACCGAGAAACAAAGTCTCAAAACTCGCAGCAGCCGCATCATCGATATGAGAGGGAATTTCGCCGCCGATGCCGGAGCTTTATTTTCCGATAATGAATCACCTATACGATTATTGATAGTGGACGACGTCTATACGACAGGCAGTACGCTTGACGAATGCGCTCGGGTGCTGAAGGAGTCGGGACAGGGGAGAGGCGGCCTCGACCTCTTTGGGCTCATGTGGGCACGTTCGTAACAACGACGGACAACATAAGGAGGCGCCATGCAACGAAGGGCCAAGTTAACGGAAATCGATTTCGTACGCGGAATCGCCATATTGGGCGTGCTAATGGTTCATTCGACGTCCGAAGCGACGATAGACATGAAAACATCAGGATTATACGGCATCTACAATTTCTTGAACATTTTTTCGAAGATCGGTACGACGTCGTTTATTCTGCTTAGCAGCTTTGTGCTGTTCTACAATTATTACCCGCAGCCCTTTACTTTCGCGCAGTTGAAGAAATTTTACCGCAATCGGCTCCTATACATCATCGTGCCTTATTTGGTGTTCTCGACGCTCTATTTCCTGCACCGGTGGAGGCTCAACAAGCATGAATGGTCTTTGCCCGACATGTGGCCGAGCTTCTGGCATAAGGTATTGACGGGGCAGGCATATACGCATTTATACTTTGTTTTTATCAGTATCCAGCTTTATTTGCTGTTTCCGATCCTGCTCTATTTGTTCAAAAGATTTAAGTGGCTGGCTGCGTCGGCGATTATCGTCGGGGTCGTCGTTCAGTGGGCATTTTTCCTGTTAAACAGGGAGTATTGGCAGGTCGACAATCGAGGGAGCTGGTCTCTCAGCTATTTCGGTCAATATTTTCTCGGCGCGTGGCTTGGCATCTACTTCGATCGGATTCGGTCCTGGCTCGTCATCGCGAAAGAATCGGCTACGGTTGGCAAGGTGATCTCGTGGTGCGTGTTGTGGGCGGTATGGCTAAGCGCGGGCTTAGGTTATGTATGGCTATTCTATCAAAGCCGGGTGCACCGCACGATGTTCAGCAACGCGTTGTACGACGGACTGTGGGATGCGTACACGATGCTGACACCGATTGTGCTCATTCAAGTTGCCTTCCTGTTGCGGGACAAAATGAAATCGTCGCTTTGGGTCGCGGCGCTGCGCCAACTCGGGATCGTATCGTTCGGCGTATACTTGCTCCACCCGTTCGTTCTGTTCTACTATCGCCAGCATCCGTTGCACGGAGGCCCGGGGTACATGCAGCATCTCTGGTACGCGGGCGGATTCGTGTGCGCACTACTTGTGTCCTGGTTGGTTGTGTACGTGCTGAGCAGATTGACGAACCTGTCGTGGATTCTATTCGGAAGCGTTCCAGCCCAGCTTGAAGCAGAGAGGGCGAAACGGAAGAGAGAAGCGGGGAATTCGGTTACGCCAGGGACGGTCTCGGGTTGAGTGGTTGCGAGTCGAACAAATAGTTGGCGAATCTTTTCTTTTTCGAGTACAATACGGGAAGGTACGCCGATTGATGTCGAAAATGGGGAGACGATTGTGTGGATATAACCTACTGTCCAAAATGCGGGAAGTTGTTCTCCAAGAGTTTCCGCGATGTTTGCAACAACTGCTACGCTCAATTGGAGAAAGATTACGAGAGATGCGTTGAACATCTTCGCCAGAACAAAGGCTTGGATATTCAGCAACTGTCGGAAGATATGGATGTCAGTATCAAACAAATTACCAAATGGATCCGGGAAGGCCGGATTTCCCTTGTAAATGCGCCGAACATGTCTTACCCTTGCGAATCGTGCGGCATCTTGATCCGGGAAAGCCACTTGTGCGAATCGTGCAAGAAGCGGTTGCAGCGCGATGTCAGGAATGCAACTTCTAGCGGACAGCAGCATTATAATCCGGACGGAACGAAGCACGAGGGTGCCTATCGGATCGGCGATCGGTTGAATGAACGCAAATAATCGCACGGCATCTAAATAATTTATAGCAAGCGACCGATAATAGTTTTATACAATTATCGGTTTTTTTATTTGAGGTGGATACGATGAAGATTAATGATACTCAGCGCATAGGCGCTTATCGCAATTACATGCAACAGACCGAAGCGCGTTCGAACCAGGCGGCTGGCAAGCGCCGGAAGGACGAGGTTCAATTTTCCGCTGAGGCGATGGAGCTTCTGGGCGCTAACCGCGCCGAAGAGCCGGATCGCTCGCAGCGCATCGAGAAGTTGAAGCATGAAGTCCGCACGGGGACGTACGAAGTCGAATCGGGTAAACTTGCGGAGAAATTGCTGCCGTTCGTTCGCGAATAGTTTGTCGACATCAATTTGAGAGCAGAAGGTGCAAGCATGGCGATTCGAAATCTGATCGAAGTGCTGGAGACGCTGCTCATGCAGCACGAGCAGATGATCGCGCTCAGCGAGCAGAAGAAACAGGCGTTGATCGTGAACAACGTAGAACTATTGAACGAGATGGTGAACAAGGAAGCACGGCTTCTGAAGCTAATCGTGGAGATGGAGAGTAAGCGAGTTCAAGCCGTCAACGGTTTCCTGGCGGAACAGGGTTTAAAACCTGCTTCCTCCACGAGGGTCGCGGACATTGTGCGGATGGTGACGGTGGCCGAGGACAAGCTGGCACTATCGAACATTGCCGACCGATTGAGCGCAACGGTAGAGAAGCTGAGAGCGCTCAATGATCTCAACGTGAAGCTGACTCAGCAATCGATCGAGTTCAACGACTTCTCGCTCGATTTGCTCGCGGGCGGTTATGACGATCAGGATTATGTGTATAAGCGGCCGAGCGATCAAACTTATCCCGGACATAACTTGAAAATTTTCGACTCGAAAGCATAGATCAGCCCAACCACAGAAGAAATGAGTGATGGACAATGAGGTCGACGTTCCATTCAATAGAGACAGCCAAGCGCAGTCTGATGACCCAACAAACGGCGCTTCAAACAACTGGCCATAACGTTGCCAATGCCAATACGGCGGGCTACTCTCGGCAAGTTGTGAACATGGTTGCTTCCAAGCCGATGGAAGTAATGGGAATGAATCGCTCAGTCACACCCGGACAACTGGGAACCGGTGTAGAGTTCAACTCAATCAAGCGTATTCGCGAAAACTTCCTCGATGCGCAGTATCGCAACGAGAGTCAGAACAACGGGAACTGGTCCATTCAAGTCGACACGCTTCAGAAACTCGAAACGATCGTAAACGAACCGTCTGATTCTGGTCTTCGCTCCGTGTTAGATAAGTTTTGGAACTCCTGGCATGATCTTAGCGAGAATCCGGAAAGTATTACGGCAAGGAAGCTTGTACGCGAAACTGCGAAATCGTTAACGGATGCGTTTAACCAAACAGCAAAACAACTGGACGATTTGGGCGCTGATTTGACCGAAAACATCGGAGTCAAAGTCGATCAGATGAACACGGCTCTTCAGACAATCGCAAGCTTGAACGACCAAATCCGGCGCACGGAAGGCTTCGGCGATAATGCCAACGACCTAAGAGATCAACGCGATTTACTGGTCGATGAGTTATCGAAGATTGCAAATATATCGGCCAGGGAAAGCCTTGACGGCAGTTACCAAGTGATGATGGGGTCGCAAGTGCTGGTCGAGAATGGCAGCTACACACCGATGACGGTGGACGGTATTGTCGGAAGCTTTAACGGAGATTTGACCGGCGGAGAAGTGTACGGCATGATCAAGTCCCGCGATCAATTCGTCGTCGACTACAAAGATCAACTGAATACTTTGATTAATGGAATCGTAAACGGAGAAGTTACCGTGACGATTCCTAAGGGATCGATTTTACCAGCGGGAACTGTACTGAATGGAGTCAGCTATTCCGGCGCGCTTGCTAACGATTTGACGGTTACCGTGCAAGGTTTGAATGGCCTTCATCAGCTTGGCTATACGAACAAAGTTCCATTGCAGGCAGGTGGTCCATTTTTCACAAGCAAAGACGGCGGCCCGCTGACTGCGAACAATATCCAAATCAGTGCGGATATTGATGCTGATGCGAACAATATTGCCTCTTCCATGCGAACTTATATGGATGGCACGACTGAAAAGTCGGTTATCGGCAACAAAGATCTAGCCATGCTGATTGCCCAGTTCAACGATACGAAGATCAATTTTGCCTCAGTCAGCACAAGTCCAAGCACAAGCGTAGGAACCGCGAACGATTTCTTCCGCTCTCTCGTCGGACAATTGGGCATTCAAACGCAAGAGGCTCAGCGGCAAGCCGACAATTCGAAGATCGTCGTCGATCAGGTTGATTCCCGGCGACAATCCGTCAGCGGTGTTTCGCTTGATGAAGAGATGTCGAATTTAATTAAATTCCAACATGCATACAATGCGGCAGCCCGCTTTATGACATCGATCGATGAGACGCTCGACAAGATTATTAATGGGATGGGCACCGTTGGCAGATAATCTGTAAATTGTTAAAGATGAGAGCGAGGTTATGACATATGTTCGGTCGTGTTACACAAGGGACGATAACTTCTCAGCTTCTGCGTAATATTAACTCCAACCTCAAGCAATCGCAAAGCTTGCAAGAGAAATTATCGACTGGTCGGGAAATTAACCGTCCGTCCGATAATCCTGTAGGCATTACGTATGGGCTTCGCTATCGCAGCGATCTTTCTGTCAACGAACGCTTTCAGACAAACGTTGATTCGGCCAGCTCCTACTTGGATTTTAACGATACTCTCATGACGCAAACGAACGATATTTTGAAGAGGGTCAAGGAGCTTGCCATTCAAGGCTCGAATGGAACGAATCCGCAAGTTGCCTTGGACAATGTTGCCGGCGAGATCAAGCAATTGAGAGCTCAGCTCGTCGATGTCGCCAACAGCCAATTCAAGGGGAAGTACGTTTTTAACGGCCAATTCACGGATACGATTCCATATGATCCTTCCGTCGACCCTAAGACGGTCCTAACAGACCCTGGAGAAATCGAATACATGATTAGTTCGGGCGTCAAGCTTTCCGTTAATTTGAACGGCAATGATGTGTTCGGATATCCGCCTGCCTCCAGCGGGGTAACGTCTCCCAAGTATGAGGACGACAACGCCTTTAACGTTCTGGATAACATCATCGCAAATTTGGGCACGGGTAACATAGCGGGCGTGTCGGGGCAGCTTGGATTGCTGGATTCGAGAATGGACAAGATTCTTACCCAGCAAGCGGAAGTAGGGGCGCGTACCAATCGACTCGAATTAATGCAGGATCGTTTGAAGGATCTCAATCTAAACCTGCAAACGCTGCAATCGAAGACGGAGGACGCGGATATCGAGGACTTGATTATTCGTTCCAAAGTGAACGAAAGCGTCTATCAGGCATCACTTTCAGTCGGGTCGAAAGTCATTCAACCTACTTTGGTTGATTTTCTGAGATAATATTGCTTAACGGAGGTGTAGACCGATATGATACCGCTGCCGCAACTATCCATATCTTCAGAGCGCGGTCAGATCGGGATCCGTACCGAGCCGGGTCGATATGAAATTCAGAGCCGTCCCGCCGAACTGCAAGTTGAGTCTACTCCAGGTTACTTTACGGCGAATAATCGTTCAGGTACGTTGGTCATCGATAGTACAGATACGAATAATGCGCTCACGGGCGGTAAGCCGGAAGCGTTCTGGGAGCGGATGTATTCCCAATATCGGCAGATCGGGCAGCAAAATATCGAACGAATCGTAGCCAAGGGCAACCGTATGGGCGACCTGACTACACCGGGGAATCCGATTGCGGAGATGGCGCTGGACGATTATATCGAGGGTGCTCCCGACCTTCAAGTGTTCGGATTTGCTTCGCCGATGAATACGCATTTCGAATATACGCCGAATGAACTAAACTTGCAGTACGTTCCCGGGCAAGTGAACATGAACGTTGAGAGGCAACAGCTGGAAGTGAATTATATACGTGGTTCGATACAAGTATATATGGAGCAATATCCGAGTGTTACGGTTGTTCCTCCACGTATCGATCTGACCGTGTAACAATGAAACGAGAGCTGCATGCGTTGCTGTCAACGCTTGCGGCTTGTCTTATTTCTGTGGATTGTCTGACTTCTCGCAGGCGAAGGTTATATTTGCAGGAGGTTATATGATGAGAATTGAAACAACGAGGTTCGGGCACATTGAGGTTAAAGAAGAGACGGTTTTTGTTTTTGCTGAGGGCATTCCGGGCTTCGAACAGGAGCGGGAGTTCTGCGTCGTACAGTTCGAAGAGCATCTACCTTTTAAATATTTGCAATCGTTGCACGCACCAGAAGTTTCGTTCATCATCGTGAATCCGTTCGAGTTTGTGACGAGTTATGAATTTGACTTGAGCGAAGTGGATATGGAGGTTCTGCAAGTAAAGGCAACGCAAATCGAGACGGCGAAGGACTTGCTCATCTATACGATTGTGAATATGAATGATGAGCTAAGCGAGGCGACGATTAATCTGGCGGCTCCGGTGTTGTTGAATAGCGCTTCGAAGCAAGGCCGGCAAATCGTATTGATGCAAGGTAATTATGCGACCAAGCATCGGCTATTCGAGCCGGCTCCGACAGAATAGGGGGGGATGGGCATGTTGGTGCTGGCCCGAAAGAAGGGACAATCGATCATCGTGCAGCCGGGGATCGAGATTACGGTTCTGGACATGGAAGGCGACACGGTCAAGATCGGGGTGTCGGCGCCCCGTGAGGTGCAGGTCATGCGCAAGGAACTGCTTGTGTCGGTTCAGGAAGAAAACCGTCAATCTGTCGGCAAGCCGCTTGATGTCGGCGGGCTGTCCGAGCAATTGAAAAAAATGAAAAAAAGTTTGAAGTAGCTATTAAAAACGTGTCAAAGCGTGTCGATATAATAAGTAACCGAAGAAGGGCGCTTGTCCTACATACGGTGTCCACAAGGAAGTGGAACAACAACATTCAGGGAGGAATTTTACAATGCGTATTAACCACAACATTACGGCAATGAACACGCACCGCAACATGACTTTGAACACTGCAGCAGCAGGCAAGGATATGGAGAAGCTGTCTTCCGGTCTTCGTATCAACCGTGCGGCTGACGATGCTGCTGGCTTGGCAGTATCCGAGAAAATGCGTGGACAAATCCGTGGTCTGCAACAAGCGCAACGCAACGTTCAAGACGGTATCTCTTTTGTGCAAACGGCTGAAGGCGCAATGAACGAAGTTAGCGCAATGCTGACGCGTATGAAGGAATTGAACGTTCAGAAGGAAACTGGCACGTACAACACGAGTGACAAAGCTAACATTGATCTCGAGTTGAATCAACTGGGTAGCCAGATCGATCTGATCATGAAGGATACGACGTTTAACGGTATCCACATTAACAACACGACGGGCGTATCGATCCAATCTGACGATTCTGCACAGAAGATCCAAATTGGCTCCATCACGACGACTAGCTTCGTGAGTTTGACTAGCGCATCTTCGTTGGGTAAAATCGAGACTGCGATCCAAGCTGTTTCCACGGAGCGCGCTAAGCTGGGTGCTACGCAGAACCGTCTGGAGTACACGTCGAACAACCTCGGTACGACGGTTGAGAACTTGTCGGCTGCTGAATCCCGTATTCGCGACACCGACATGGCGAGCCAGATGGTCGCTCTCACGAAGAACAACATCTTGCTACAAGCTTCGCAAGCGATGCTTGCACAAGCGAACTCGCAACCACAAGGCGTTCTGTCCTTGCTGCGTTAAGTTACTTCCAGATAAAGAGGCCTTGGATTGTATCCAGGGCTTCTTTTTCATAGAGCACAGATTGGTTTCTAACAAATGAATCGGGAAGAGCCGATAAAGATAATAACGAATTCAGAGCGTGAGGTGAGACAGGAGATGAATATTTCATCGGTTAGTACCACGACAGGCTACGGATATGATCAGACGACAGCAAGCAGCTTGTCGGCCAAGGAAGTTGTTCCGGTAGCCAATAGTGGCATGAGTAGGCCGGACAATTCGCGTAGCCCTGAGACCCCCGAGGAACGGCAAAATAAGTTAGGTGCAGAAGTGAAGGAGCTACTGCAGTCTATCCAAGGATCAGACACGCAAGTAGAACGCAGTGTTCATAAAGAAACGAAGCAAATTATCTACAAGGTTACGAATAAAGTGACAGGTGAATTGATTCGTGAAATTCCCGAGAGAAAGTTGCTTGATATGGCGGCCAAGCTAATGAAGCTGAGCGGACTTATTGTAGACGAGAAAGTATAAAGAAAGGAGGCAAGGCAGATGACAGTCAGAATTACAGGCATGGCGTCGGGGATGGACGTCGACAAGATGGTTCAGGAATTGATGAAGGCTAGACGAATGAAATACGACAATATGGTGAAAGACCGGACGAAGGTAGAATGGCAACAGGAAGACTATCGTTCACTGACTGCGAAGATCGTTGATTTCCGCAATAACAAGCTGTCAAACTACAGCTTGTCCGGGGCGATTAATGCGCAGACAACGAAAGTGACCGGAGATACGAACGCACTTACGGTGACGGCAACCTCGTCATCAGCGACAGGTTCGTTGAACGTAGAAGTGATAGACGTAGCGAAGGCAGATACATTTGTCTACGGTTTTAAGCAGGGCACTAGCGAGTTTAGTAACGGTACTACGATTTCGATTAATGGGCAATCGATTGCACTAGGCACCGGCGATAATATGAAAACACTTGCGGATAAGATTAACGCCGATCCTGTCAAATATAAGGCGACAGCCACTTATAACAATGGAACGTTGTCTATTAAAGCGACAACGACTGGCGCTGGGAAACTGACCGTTACAGGGTTCGATACGACGGATACAGAGGATCCTCCGGGCAGTGGTACGATTCGCGCAGCAACGGTTAGCGCCGACGTTACAACGTACAAGGGCTCGGATGCCACGATCAAAGTAGACGGCGTTGAGTTCAAGCAAAGCAATAACGATTTCACCGTCAACGGCGTCAGCTTCCGTGTGAACGCCAAGACGACAACGGCGGCGACGTTGACATCGACCAAGGACAACGATAAGATCGTAAATACGATTAAATCTTTCGTTGCGGATTACAATGCACTCATTGATGCGATTAACCCGAAGCTTGTCGAGAAGAAAAATTACAAATTCAGCCCGCTCACTGACGACCAGAAGAAAGAGATGAAGGACAAGGAAATCGAGCAGTGGGAAGAGAAGGCAAGAAGTGGTTCGTTAGCTCACGACAATACGCTCGGTAAACTCGTCGCGGATCTACGTTTGGCTGCGACATCGCTGATTGAGGGGGTAGCGGACCCGACTCCGGCAGACCCGAATAAGAAGCTTTCGATTGGCATTACATCCGGAAGCTACACGGAGAAGGGCAAGCTGTATTTGGACGAGGATAAGCTTCGTGCCGTACTGAATTCAGATCCGAACAAAGTTGTACAGTTGTTTACCGCGCCGGGCACGGTCGATGCTGGAGGGAAATTAGACACATCGGCGAGCAACAAAGCAGTTGGCGTATTCACAAGAATGAGCAGTTCGGCAATGGAGACGTTAAAGGGGCTTTCGTCGAAGGCGGGTACGTCGATGTACAGCACGGATACGAAGACTGCCTTCCTTGAAAACTCGTTGCTCAGTACGCAAGTTAGATTAATGAAGAAACGTGAAGACTTGGAGCTAGATAAGCTTAGTTCGCTTGAGAATCATTATTACAAAATATTTGCCTCCATGGAGACGTCAATCAACAGATTTAATACACAGTCATCATCATTGTTCAGCATGGGTAAATAAGGGGTATGTAAATAAAGGAGCGATTCGTTTTGTTGAACTCACCTTATCAAGCATATAAACAATCTTCTGTTCAGACAGCTAATGGCGGGCAGCTTATCATCATGCTGTATGAAGGAGCGATCCGGTTCACACGCATGGGGATAGAGGGTATTCGTGGTAAGGATATCGAGTCAGCAAATTTGAATTTCTCGAAGGCGCAAGGGGTTGTTAACGAACTGATTGCTTCGCTGAATAAGGACTATGAGATTGCGCAGCATCTTATTCGTATTTATGAGTATTTGTTGCACTTGCTCATTCAGGCGAATATTCAGAAGAATCCGGCAAAGGCACAAGAGGCGATTGGTCATTTGACAGAACTGCTAGAGGCGTGGAAGCAAGCGGTGAAAGCCGTTCCAAGCACAACGCCTCAATCAGGAGTTCGATGATGAACGCTACTCTCAGGCAGCTTCACGATGTGACTGTTGAGTTGACGGGGCGGATCGGTCATGCCGATCACGATGAATTGGTCAATCTGGTCGAGCTAAGGGAGTCGGTGTTGCTTGATGTGCAGCAGCGCCGCCCGCTACCGGACGCCGAAGAAAATTTGTTGCGTGCAATTGCCGAGCATGATCCTGTAATCGTCGCTCGAATGGAAGCATTACGCGAGGAAGCGGCTGATGAACTGCAGAAGATTGCAGTGACTCGGCTTCAGCAGCAGAAGTATCAGCAATCGTTCAATGCGGAGAGCTTCTTCTTCGATGAGAAGAAGTGAAAAGTATTAGTCGATTATATCATTAAGCCGCCAGACAGTAGTCTAGCGGCTTTATTCATATGTGAGTACATCATGTCATCTGTTATTCATAGATAAGTCGGACACGTTCATACTCGGGGGCGATGGCTAGTAAAGCTTGACGAACTGCTCGTCTAGTTTCAATGTCATTCGTTGCTGTCATGTAAGCAATATACAAGCTAGTCTCCGTAGGGAATCTATCGATCGCTTGTTCCCAGAGGGCTACGGCATCATCGGTATATCCTTGTTTATGTTGATTGAATGCCAATGTGGCATAGTTACTCACATTCAGCGTCTCGTTGTCCAATAGATGCTGGCAGTATTGCGTGGCGGTTGAAAGTTCATGTTTGGTGAAGAAGAAGCCGACCAGAGCATTCACGGTGCGGGCAGAATCGTAATGACCCAATAGAAGTTCGTAGGCATCCCACTGGCGAAGCATGTACAACTCCTTAAGAAGTGTTATGGCTAGCTGTTCCTTCTCTTCAGGTGGGCTGATCTGCGGCTCAGCAGTGAGCGTGCGGATGAGTTCGTACAAGTCTGTATACGAATACAGCCGAGGTAGCCAATCTTGTCTGTTCCAACACAGAATACCGGTCGCCACTAGCGTGGCTGCCACGTTATCGAGCTCGTCTTCTGGTATCAGCGTTAACACTTGTTCCACGATCTCTGGACGTTTCATCAGCAAGCCGTAACGTAATCGATCTCCTGTCGAGTATGCGCTACCCCACAGCGTTCGCTCGCAATAATACGCTGCTAATTCGTACTGGTACAGAGATAACGAAATCTTGCCGACCATCGCCTGGTTATACTCATCGGAGTCCGCTTGGAACTGTCTGTTCAAGAAGCGAATGATGTTGGCTGGTTTATCGAGCAAGGCGAGAAGTTCTATTAATTTGGCGAATGCCTGGACGTCGCGTGGGTTAGCTTGTACTAGCTTTAATACACACGGCACTGCTTCAGCATAGCGTTGCTCCCTTTCGTATATCGTGGCCAACTGCCAAAGCGATCTCTGAAACACGAATTCCGTACTATAAAGCGCGACAGTCAAGCCTTGTGTTGCCCTTTCTTCTGCCAATGCATTGGCTTGCTCGAACGTTTCTTTGGCCTTATCCCAGAATCCGAGCTGTTGCAGGATGACAGCATAGATGCACTGCACATCAGGGTAATCACGATAACGGCGTAGCGATTGCTGATACACTTCATATGCCTCAATGAAGCGATTCAAGGACACATACAGCTCGATCGTCGACACGACATTATGCCGATACCATTCCGCGTTTTCGTTACCTTCCCTTAGTCCGCGGAGTAGATGAGGGAGTGCTTCCTCTTTTCGTCCCATCATGAGAAGCTGCCGACCGAGCATACATTCGTCGTAAGGCGAGAATTGCTTTTCTTCTTGCATCGTGTGGAAAATGTTTAAGTTTCTCTCGTGCTTATTCTTGGCGATCACGGTTGCTTCGGTATACCCGGAATGCATAATGCGCACCGGAAGATAGCTGAGACTTGAATTGCCACGGACCGGGGCAGGCTGCTCGTGAATCGGCCTTACATAACGAATACCGAAGCCGTTGGCGAAGGCACGTAAAATGGGATCCTCAGTAGACGGTTTATTCCCATCCGCGACGTTGACGACGGTAAGTGCGTAAATGGTATTTGCCTGCGGTGTTGTGGCTTCCAGTTGCTGTTTCAAGATCGTTAAATTGGTTTCATCCATATACTCATCTGCATCGAGGACAACGATAAATTTACCGGTTGCATATTTGAGCGCTTCATTCCGCGCAGCGGAGAAGTCATTAATCCACTTAAAATCGTACACTTTATCGGTATACTTCAACGCAATGCTTTTCGTCGCATCGGTTGAACCGGTATCAACGATAATGATCTCCTCTATGTGCTCGGATATACTACGTAGGCAGCGCTCGAGCACGGCTTCTTCATCTTTCACAATCATGCATACACTGATTAGTGGTGTGCTCATGTACAGCCTCCAGTCGACAAATCTGATAGATCAAGCTTAATATAGATTCAATCCACTCACAAGGGGCGTAACAACTTGATTTCACTAGCGATGATCGTGAAGAATGAGGAGCAATATTTGGCACGATGTATACATAGCGCGGCTGCAATGGTTGATGAGATCGTTGTTGTGGATACCGGGTCAACGGATCGAACCGTAGACATCGCATTGGAGTATGGCGCGAAGGTGTTTCACTTCGAGTGGTGCGATGATTTCGCTGCAGCGAGGAATTACGCGCTCGAGATGACTTCAGGTAAATGGATACTCGTATTGGATGCCGATGAATATTTTGTGGAAGCGAACGTAGATGCTCTGAGGGGATTTACAAGTACGAATATTCAACGGGTCGGTGTCATTGATATGGTGTCGAGATTCGTAGAAGATGGACAAATCTTCGAGGGAAGACACACGGTTCCAAGGTTGTTTCCAAGAGGGATTACCTACGTCGGACGTATTCATGAACAGCTAACCCCATTGCTACCACGGGCGGCGACTGGTTTAAAGCTGTTGCATGATGGCTATTACATGACAGACAAATCCACGCGTAATATTCCGTTGTTGCTCAAAGCATTGGAAGATGAGCCGGAAGACGCCTATCTGAATTTTCAATTAGGTAAGCAGTATCAGGGTGCCAAGCAGCATGAACAGGCTATGCAATATTTGGAGAGCGCATATGGCTTGTTAGAGGAGTCTGACCCATTTGCCTTAGAAACGATCGTCGAGTTGTTGCAGGCGTATACGAAATGCAAGCGCTATGATCGCGCGCTACAGTTGGCAGGCGCTGAAGTCAAAAGACTGGAAGAGTCACCTGACTTCTGCTTCGCGACTGCACAATTTCTGCTCGACTACGCGATCGATTCAGAGGACTACTCGGTGATCGAGAATATTGAGAACAGCTACTTGAAGTGTCTGGAGTTAGGACGTCAAGGGGTTCCTGAATTTGTCGTTGGTTGCTCATCTTTCTTGGCGGCGTACAATTTGGGTGTTTTCTATGAAGTCATTGGGAATATTGCGAGGGCGCAACAGTACTACGCGCTGTCGGCTTCTCACGGATACGAGCTTGCTGTCGAAAAATGTCGGACTCTGTAATCTTATACATGGCTTTCAAGCTAGCTCAGCTCAATGTTTGATGTGATTAACCGATATATATAATAGGCGAAATTACTAGCGGTCACCCTTAAGGCAACTCTGGCGATAAGAGTCGCTAGTTTAGCGCCAAAAAGTGGAATCTAATTTTAGATGTAATGTCCAAATCGAAAAATGTCGATAAGTAAGGTAGTAGGCGCACTGAAAGGCGATGATCCGAAACGGAATGTTGAAATATAGCCAAAAGGAAATGTCTCAAGCAGAGTTGCGTCGAATGCAGTTGATTCAAATTGAGTTACTTGCGGAATTCGATGCGTTATGCAGGAAGCACGAGTTACGCTATGTCATTGCGTCAGGGACGCTATTGGGCGCGGCGCGGCATGGATCTTTTATTCCTTGGGATGACGATATCGACGTAGAGATGCTGCGTAGCGACTATGATAAATTTTGCAAGATCGATAAACAAGAGTTCGGAGAAAACACGTTCTTCCAAACGAATAAGACGGACAAGCATTATCCGTGGTTATACGGGAAATTAAGACGCTCCGGCACACAAGCCGTTCGTCTTGGTCAAGAGCATCTCAAGATGCAAAGCGGTGTATTTATTGATATATTCCCTCGTGATGGGGTGCCAGAACATACCCTGCTTCGATCAGCGCGAAGCGTGGTTGCGGCAATGAGCCGGAAGATGCTTTATGCGCGGGTGGCTTGTAGAACTTCGGAAACATTCATTGGGAGATTGGGTTGGAGTATCGTTCGGATGATACCTAAACAAATCCCTTTTGGTATCGCAAAGCTCCTTTCCGTCGTATTCGACGAGAAGCGATGTAATCGGGTTGGTTGTATTGGTTACCATGGCAAGGCGGAAGCGAACGGGTTTCGCAAAAACTGGTTTACGGAAATGGTGCTGTTACCTTTTGAAGGAGAACAATACTATGCGCCGGCGGATTGGGATGGCTACTTGCGATACGTCTATGGTGATAACTACATGATGCCGCCACCACCGAATCGTCGGCAGATCACTTCTCCACTTTCTTCATATAGTCTATGACATTTAGAGAGGATGATGAGCATGAAGGCAATCCTGCTTGCTGCTGGTCGAGGCACTCGAATTTCTCGTATGATCGAAGATGTTCCGAAGTCGACGTTACCCATTGATGGTGTTCCGCTCATCCGTCGCACGGCGCAAATGCTACTCGACTCAGGTTTTGAATTGGTCGTATGCGTAGGATATCAATCGAACAAAATATATGAAGCGCTCGAAGGGCTTCCCGTTAAGTATTATTTCAATCCGTTCTATAATGTGACGAACAGCATTGCGAGTCTTTGGTTCGCGCGCGAGGAGTTGCAAGGCGACTCGATCGTACTCAATGCGGATGTTTACTTCTCGAAAGAAATTCTTGATCTCGTGCTTAACGATAAATATGAGGTAAGCATGGCGATCGATAAGACACGTACGGAGGTCGGGGACTACTTCTTCTCAACGACGGACAACGGCTGCATCGAGAAGTATGGGAAGGAGCTTCCGCTCTCGTCCCGCAGCTGCGAATATGTCGGGCTCGCCAAGATCAGAGGTAGCTTCATGGAGAAATTCAACGAACGTCTGGGGTGGCTCGTGGAAACCCATCAGCACTCTTTATGGTGGGAAAACGTGCTGTATTCTTTCGCGGATACGAAAGAACAAAATATATATACCGTGGACGTCGGAGGGAGATTCTGGGCGGAGATCGATTATTTCGACGATTACGAACGGATTCTGAAGCATATCGAGAAGGAGGAAGAAGCCCTTGTCAGACCGGCACCGAGTTTACGGCGAGCGTATTAATATTAAGACGGAGAACACGCGCTCCTTCTATGACGAACGGGCGAAGGCGATTGCAAGTATGGCTAACCCGTACGTAGCGGTATTGCTTGGAGATCAGAATCCGGGCCACGCCGAGGAGTGGAATAGGTACGAGAAGCAATTCATTCTTCCGGAACTGCAAATTTCTCGGACGAGCCGCGTGCTTGATATCGGGTGCGGGATTGGGAGGTGGGCAGAGTCGATTATTCCGTTAAGCGGGTATTATTGCGGGACTGACTTCTCGTCTGAGATGGTTGAGACGGCCCGCAAGCGCAATCATTTCGCCGGGAAAGCCTATGACTTCTATAACCTATCTTTCCAAGAAACCGTTCGGCAATCAACAGGATATTACAAAGGGCGATTCGACCGGTTAATCGTTGGCGGCGTATGCATGTATATTAACGATGATGAACTACCCACGTGTTATGAAGGATTGCTGCCCTTGTTAGATGAACACTGCGTTATCTACTTCACGGAGACTGTCGCGGTAGAGAACAGGTTGACGTTGGATGAATGCCCTTCCGAAGCACTGAGGACGAGCTACGATGTCATCTACCGGACGCCGGAGGAGTATATTCAACATTATAAGGCTTTCACGGACGCGGGATTCAGAGTGCGTGAGCAGAAATACTTGCCGCACTTGAACAAAGAGAAACAATATTACGAGACGGATCGTTGGTACACCCTACTGGAAAGGTAGTCATGCGATATGTATGTGAATGAATTCATCAAAGATCTGTATCGCGTGAAATTCCATGACGAGCGGGATCAGGTTCTCCGACTAGATATGAATGAAAGCCCGGAAGGGCTTCCCGCGGATTTCGTGGAAGAAGTGAAACGAAAGATTACGCCGGAATTTCTAGCCACGTATCCGCAGAAGAATCGACTTGTGCGGCAAGTCTCGCTTCATTGCGGATTGCAAACGGATCAAATTACGATCACTTGCGGTTCCGACGAAGCGATGCGACTTGCATTCCAATGTTTTGGTGAACAAGGGCGTACAGTCGTAACGGTTACACCAACGTTCGAGCTGTATGGGGTTTATGCCGCGATGTTCGGAATGAAGCATGTCGCTGTGGACTATAAGGAAGATTTCACGCTTCCGGTGGATAGGCTGTTAGAGGCCATTGATAAGGACACGGGTATTGTCGTCCTGCTCAATCCGAATAGTCCGATCGGGGCTGTTTACACCGAAGCAGAAGCTTGTGCCATCATCGAGAAAGCACAAGCAGCAGGCGCATTGGTTATTATTGATGAAGCTTATCATTACTTCTATAGCCCGACATTCATGCCGTTACTATCGAAGTATGAGAATGTCTTGCTGCTGCGCACGTTCTCGAAGCTCTGTGCCATTGCAGGACTTCGAGTTGGCTACGCAGCAGGCAATGCGAAGCTGATCGAGTATTTGGAAAAGTCCGAGGCGACGTTCAATGTGAACAACGTCGGGTTATTGTTTGCCGAAGAAATTCTGAAGCGTCCAGATTTAATGGAACAGCAGCGGGTATCGGAAGCAAAAGGACGGAAGTGGCTCGCTCAGCAACTGCGGGATCATGGCTACGAAGTACTGGCTTTGGAGGGAAACTTCCTTCTATTCAGGCCGAGGAAACATTCGGCAGATGTGGTCGCGTCGTTGAAGGAGCAGGGAGTGTGGATTCGAGACTACCGCTCCGGAATCCTGGCAGGCTATTTGCGTGTGTCAACCGGCAACATAGAATCGATGCGCACATTCTGGAACGCCTTTTCGATTGTGGATCAGGAAGGAAAGTAAGGAGGGCGTATTCATTTTTTGTTGTCGATAATGACAAGTCCAAGTGGGGGTGTGTGTCCTAAGGAGGGCATGGTATCCCCGCTTGCACATTTGTAGGAGGGAGTCCCCGTGAAGAAGATTTCTGTTATTATGCCTGTCTATAACGTAGAAGCCTATATTTGCAAGAGTCTGGAGAGCGTGGTTCACCAGACGTATCCGAACCTTGAGATCATCTGCGTCAACGATGGTTCGACCGACCGGTCGGGAGAAATTTGTGATGAGTACGCGCGGAGAGATTCGCGGGTAAAGGTCGTTCATCAAGCAAATCGGGGCTGCTCTAGTGCGATTAATGCTGGGCTTGACATAATGACGGGAGACTACGTTGGGTTTGTCGATCCGGATGATTGGGTAGAGCTTCATTTCTTTGAAGAAATGGTGAAGTTACTTGAAGATCATGATGTGGATTTTGTTTGCTCAGGGCGGTTTATTGCGACAGATAAGCAAAGTTCTCGAGTTGATAATAAAGCTGATTTCGTACCGGGTATAATCAAGCGGCAAGAGATCATGAGATATACGTTTATGCGAGATTCATATCGTGCTTTCGGGGCGTACTATTGGAATAAACTTTTTCGTGTGAATCTGTTTAATCCGACTAACGGAATTGAGAAAATTCGCTTTTGGGAAGAAGTAAGTGGCGGCGATGTACTTATGTTTATTGATTATGTAATGAAAGCGAACACAGCTTACTATTTTGATACGCCATATTATCATTATTACCAGCGGGAAGGTTCACTTGATCATGCCAAAGATTTAAGCAGTCGAAGCGATATTTTAAAGGTATATACTCGTATTATTGAGAAACTCGAGAACAGCGTGATCGAATTGGATCTTATCCAATGGGTCAAACGGTTCTATGTCTACCACGCTAGCTTGTTAGCAGAATTAGCAATGGAACTTCAAGAACAAGATAAGTTGAGACAAATGCAGAATGAAATGAATCGGTATTTAGCTGTTTATATGGATACGAATAGGGAGTTCCCCGACAGGCTTGAGAGAATAAATCGGTTATTAACTGCACACATTTGACACGCTTAAAGGGGTTGTAGTCATGTTTCTAAGTATGAAAAACAAAATACTTGCACTATTCGGTACCATCTCGGAGATGCTTGCAGAACTCGGGAAAATGAGCAATAAGAGTGGCGCAATCGAGGAATGTTCAGCGGCGCTGGCGGCTATCCTGAATCAATTGGATAAGGAAGAGTCGTCGCCGCCGCAGTCTAAACAAATGTTATTGGAAATTCAAGCGGCATTCGCAGCATTGTATGCGGATGGTTCACTTATTAACGATATTGCAATAAAGACGCTGGACAAGCAAGTGAAGGTGCTTCGGGAGACCGTGGCAGCAGAAATCAAACCGAAATTGAATATCGTGTTTTTCCCCTATAAAGCGTCCATGTGGGACAGCTTAGAATCCATCTATGAGGCAGCCGCCAAAGACTCGAATTGCGTAGCGAAGGTCGTTCCGATTCCTTATTATCAGCTATCCAACGACAATGCCTTCGGAACGTATGAGGGGGATTTTTTTCCGTCACACATTCCGATTACACATTATAATGCGTATAGCTTGGAAAATGAACAGCCGGACATTATCTATGTACATAATATTTACGATGAATATAACACCCTTACGCGAGTACACGAAATGTACTTCACGTCCAATTTGAAACAATATACCGAAATGTTAGTCTACGTTCCCTATCATGTTTCTTCATTTGTATTGCCGGTTGAAGGGGATCGCAGCATGGCATATGACATCCCGACCATCAAGAACGTGGACAAGGTGATCATTGTCAATGAGCCGTTGAAGCAAATGGCCATTCGCAGCGGTGTTCCTGAAGGAAAATTACTCGCGATGGGTTCGCCTAAATTAGACGCATTAAATAAAGCATTGAATACGGAGATTGAATACCCTTTGGAGTGGAGGGAGAGAATTGCAGGTAAAACCGTTTATTTAATAAATACGGAGGTCATGTTTTTTGCTTCCAACGTACACTTCCGTTTAGAATGGCTAACCCATTTTTTTAACATTCCACGAATAGACAATGACAGTATCATTATTTGGCGTCCACATCCGCTAACTCAGATTTCAGTCATGAAGTATTCGCCGAACCTGACAGAATATTATGTGAACTTAACCGATTCTATTCGGAACAAAGATCCCCTATATAAACACATTATTTTAGACGAGTCGGCAGATTATATTCCTGCTTTGATGGCTGCGGATGTCATGATTACACATGTGGGCTCTCTATTAATTTCTTATTTATTGACAGAGAAAAAAGTGCTCTTTTGGGGAGACAAGATGCCGGAAAATTCATTGGTCCCTAGTAATGCATTTTATTATGCTTTTAATCCAAACGAACCTTGGTACGAGCTTGTTAAGAGTTTTTCGGCCGGAAATGATCCATTAGCAGAAAATCGTAAAGGATTGGCATCTAAGATTTATGTCAATTCCGATGGATCGAGCGGTGCAAAAATCTATCAGGAAATAAAGGATTGCGTATTATGATTAAAGTCTCCGTAATAATGCCTGTCTTTAATGTGGAGAGCTATTTGAGAGAGTGTTTGGATAGTCTCGTCAGTCAGACATTGACCGAAATTGAAGTCATTTGCATCAATGATTGTTCGACCGATAGATCGCTTGAGATTCTGAATGAATATGCGACAAAAGATAACAGAATCATTATTATTAATAATAAAGAAAATATAGGGGCTGCAAAGTCAAGGAATATCGGGTTGCTTGAAGCCAAAGGAGAGTATTTGGCAATCCTTGACTCGGACGATTTTTGTGATATTCGCATGCTGGAAATCGCATATGGCAGATGCGTGGAAGAAAACGCGGATTTGGGAACATATGATTATGCGAAGTTTAATCATTCAACGAAAAGTACGATGGACTTATCAATGCCCCTACATTTTGCCAAACGTATAAGCAACCGCACTTTCAGTTTTGATCAGATGAGCGACTATGTGTTTCAATTAATTAATTGTGCGCCTTGGAATAAATTATATAAGAGAAGTTTCGTATTAGAGAGTGGGCTTGAATATCAAGATCTGCAAAATTCAAATGATACTTATTTTGGCTACATGATTTTAACAAAGGCTAAGAGAATTATCTATATAGAGACCGACACCCCGTTATATTACTATCGCTTCAACCTTCCTAATCAAATTACGAGCAATGTACATCGCAATCCGAAGTGTGTTCTGGAGGCGCTCGTTGCCATCCAAAAATCGTTGATTGAACAAGGGGCGTTTGAGAAGTACAAACGAAGCTTTCACTCGTGTGCGGTTGAACATTTTTACTATATGTTCGACAAGTCTAAAGACGATTCTAAAAGTGAATTGTATGAATTGGTTCGTCATGAGGGATTAAAAGCCTTAAACATGATGCATTGCCAAGAATCGGATTTCATAAGCAAATATGAGTTTAGAAGGTATCAATATTTTCTGAAAGAGCAATATGAGGTATCTCAACTAGGTTCTTTAATGAGAATTAACGAGTTGTTTGATTGTTTGAAAAGCGCCGGATATCACTACGGTCTATGGGGCTATGGATTATTCGGGAAGGCCTTCTTTCAAGCATGCCAAGAGCATGGATTCGAGTTGCGCTGCATCATTGATGAGGATGCCGGAAAAGCGGGGTTGCAGGTAGCCGGACTAACGGTAGAGCCATTCGAGAAAGCACGTGACAAAGTGAGCGCTGTAATCGTGCCGAATAGCCAATACAGCAAGAGTATCCATCGCGTACTTCGTCAATCCGATCGAGAAATTAAGTTGTTCGATGTGGATAGTTATCTGCGCTTAGGCTTAAAAATGGAAGATTGTATCTATTGATATAAGTGTCGAGAGGATGACGATTTGAGCATGAAATTCAAACTACCTGTCGAGGCTTTCGCGAAGTCAGCATCTGTGGTCATTTATGGAACGGGCGATGTAGCCAATCAATATATGGATCAAATAGAGGAGATGGGTGCCCAGGATCAGGTTGCTTATTTTGCCGATTCCTACCCATCGGATGTAGGAGTATTTAAAGGGAGACCGGTTCTTAGCCTGAAGCAATTGCAGGATCACCCCGATCGGGCGCAATGGACCTATATCGTGGCTTCGTACTTAAATGCACACTGTGTTGTCGACGAGTTGCGGAATTGCGGGGTGGCAGAAGAAAATATTGTGATGCCTGCCCCGGCGAGTATAGAGAGGGATAAGGCCTACTTCCCTCTGCATCGCGATTCTATACAGCACATCGTAATGTATCCGTATATAGAAGAAGAAACCATTCGTAAAGATATCATGACGCGATTGAATTGGTATCTGCCTAATTTAGCGGATCTGAAGATATTTATGCCAGAGCATCAAGTGCAGATTCAAGCATGGCGTGGACAGTTGGAAGCATGTGACCTTGTATTGGTATGGGATAAAGAGCGTCTCGGCGATGATGATCTTCAATCATGCAAGGTGAAGACGGCTTGCGTAGATCCGAAGTATACGGATACGCAAGAAATCTATGTATACGTCAGTTTGTATTACAGGACTACTAGCTATAATCAGCGGAAAGAATTCTTATCACAATCGATCAGCAATTTTGCCAGAATGCAGGAGCAGTTTAAAAAGTACGATTTGGCATATGTGTTTGGTTCAGGACCTTCTCTTGAGAAGGTATGGGACATGGAGTTTGAACCATCCGTTAAGATTATCTGCAATTCCATCATTAAGAATGCAAAATTAATCAATCGGCTGAATGCGGATATTTTTGTTTTTTCGGATGGATTATGGTTCAGTCATACTTCATTCGGAGCAGAGTTTAGACAATGTCTTATTGCGTTTCTTCAAAATAAAAATAGGTATTGTATCGTCCCGGAAATGTATGCACCGCTTCTATTGGCACATTTCCCGGATATTCGTGATCAGTTAATCGGCATCCCGGTATCAAGTTCATCAATGAATATCCCAACAACACAATCTTTCTCTGTTAAGCAGACGTACAATGTAATGACCAGGCTCGGAATCACAACAGCATCGTCGCTTGCGAAGTCTGTTTACATCTTGGGTTGCGATGGCAGAAGTAACGTCAATGATCTAGAATGGAAACATAGTAAGTCTGCTACCCTAGTTGTTGTTGAGAATGAAGACTTGCAAAAAGTGCATTCTTCTTCGTTAGTATCTCATGATCCTCCTGTGCAATACTCCGAAAGGCATCATCGTTTCATGGAGGAATTACTTCAACATGGGGAGAGGCAGGGAATCACCTATCGGTCGCTAGCCCCATCTTATATTCCAGCGTTGGCGAAACGGCAATTGAAATCGGAGGAGTGATATATATGATGAAGTTTTATCGTCGTTTAAGGCGTACCCTTCGAAAGAAATGGTGGACGAGGAAAGTTGCGCAGCGAGCGAGTAAGGTAGGAACTGATTTGACAGTGAACAACAAATCTAGCGTTACCCGCAATACATACCTAGGTAATAATGTGAATTTTAATGGAATGAGAATTACAGGTGGGGGCAAGGTAGTAATAGGTGATAACTTTCATTCAGGCGAAGAATGTTTATTCATTACTCAAAGCCACAATTATGATAATGGTAAAGCCATTCCTTATGATGAAACGCAAGTTGTTAAAGATATCCACATCGAAGATAATGTATGGCTAGGTAGCAGAGTAATCGTCTTAGGCGGCGTAAGAATCGGGGAGGGTGCAATCATCCAGGCGGGTAGCGTAGTCGTTTCGGATGTTCCCAAATATGCCATCTTCGGTGGCCATCCAGCTAGGTATTTTAAAAGCAGAGATATTGAACATTATGAAACGTTAAAAGCACAAAAGAAGTTTTTATGATTTAAGGGTGGGGTGGATATGACTCGAATTCGCAAGGTATTGGTAACCGGAGCTGACGGTTTTATCGGTTCTCACCTAACGGAAGAGCTTGTGCGTCGCGGCTATGACGTTCGTGCATTCGTCATGTATAATTCCTTCAATTCGTGGGGCTGGTTGGATCATGCCGCAGCGGACGTTCAGGGGAAGTTCGAGGTGTTCGCTGGAGACATTAGAGATCCACATGGCGTAAGCGAAGCAATGAAGGGCTGCGATGCGGTCCTTCACTTGGCCGCGCTCATCGCGATCCCGTATTCGTATCATTCTCCCGATACATATGTGGATACGAATATTAAAGGTACGCTGAATGTACTGCAAGCCGCCAGAAATCAAGGCGTGCGTAAAGTCGTACATACCTCCACCAGCGAGGTTTACGGAACCGCATTATACGTGCCCATCGATGAGAAGCATCCATTGCAAGGCCAATCGCCGTATTCGGCTTCCAAAATCGGTGCCGACCAAATGGCGCTGTCCTTTTACCGTTCGTTTGAACTGCCGGTCGGCATCATTCGGCCCTTTAATACATACGGACCTCGCCAATCTGCGCGGGCGGTTATTCCGACCATCATCACGCAGCTTGCCGCGGGCAAAGAAAGCATCCGACTCGGGGCGATTCACCCTACTCGGGATTTTAACTACGTAAAAGACACCGTGCGGGGCTTTATCCACATGCTGGAGTCGGATCAATGCATCGGCGAAGTGATCAATATCGGCAGCAACTTTGAAGTCTCGATCGAAGATACAGTCGCTTTTCTTCAAGAAATCTTGGGAACGGATGCGGAAATCGTCAGCGACGACGTTCGAATTCGCCCTTCGCTCAGCGAAGTGGAACGGCTGTGGGCGGACAATCGGAAGGCGAGCGAGCTGCTTAGCTGGCAGCCGGAGTTCGCGGGAGTAGAAGGCTTCAAACGGGGACTTCGGGAAACAGCGGAGTGGTTCGTCGATCCGATCAATCGAAGCGGTTATAAAGCGGGCATATACAATATTTAAGCGAAGGGGGACAAAGGCATGCCGGTTGAATCCGTTCAGATTGCGGATGCCGTTGTCACAGCGATTCGAGCTGCTGTAGAGGGGAACCCGCAGCGGCTCGCCTTGCATCAACCCGAATTCAAGGGCAATGAATGGAATTACGTGAAAGAATGTTTGGATACCGGTTGGGTATCTTCGGTTGGTAAGTATGTCGATCGTTTCGAGGAACAATTGGCAACTGTTACGGGATCCCAATATGCGGTTGCTGTCTCGAACGGTACAGCCGCGCTGCATATTGCATTACTATTGGCGGGAGTCGAAGCCGGCGATGAGGTACTGATCCCTTCGCTAACCTTCGTTGCAACCGCCAACGCGGTCTCTTATTGCGGAGCCATGCCTCATTTTGCGGACATTGCCGAATCGACTTTGGGGCTCGACCCCGAAGCATTGAAAAGCTATTTGAGGGACATTGCGGTGACGCGTGACGGATGCACCTATAATCGGATGAGCGGTCGACGGATGAGAGCGCTAGTCCCGATGCACACGTTCGGTCATCCTGTGGATTTGGAACCCCTTATCGAAGTGTGTGAACGGTATAAGCTCGTTCTTGTAGAAGATGCGGCAGAGTCGATTGGATCTAAGTACAAAGGGCGGCACACTGGAACGTTCGGGAAACTCGCCTCGCTTAGCTTTAACGGCAACAAAATCCTTACAACTGGGGGTGGCGGCGCGATCTTAACCCAAGACGAGTCGCTGGCCAAGAGAGCCAAACATCTGACGACTACCGCCAAGATTCCGCATGCTTGGCAATTTGAACACGATCAAATCGGCTTCAACTATCGGATGCCGAATTTGAATGCTGCATTAGGCTGCGCTCAATTGGAGCGGTTACCTTCGTTTCTTCATCGAAAGAGATTGCTCACGGAGAACTATAGACAAGCCATAGCGGATGTACCTCACATGAAGCTGTATACTGAGCAAGCTTTCGCAGAAAGCAACTACTGGCTCCAAACGATCATTCTGAATTCCCCCAATCTTGAATTACGGAATGAAATTTTGCGTCGGACGAATGAAAACGGGCTGATGACCCGTCCGGTTTGGACGCCGATGCATCAAATGAAAATCTACGCTAATTGCCCTGCGATGCCGCTTCCTGTTACTGAACAAATGGCGCAACGTATCATCAATTTACCGAGCAGTCCTATCTGCGCGGGTGACGAGTGATGAGAACGATCTGCGTTATAACGGGCTCTCGGGCGGAATATGGACTTCTTCATGGATTGATGAAAGAAATTCAAACGGATGACGACTTGCATCTTCAGATTGTGGCAACCGGCATGCATTTGTCTCCGGAGTTCGGATATACCTATCGCCAAATCGAAAATGATGGATTCGTAATCGATGCCAAAGTGGAAATGTTGCTGTCGAGCGATACTCCAACCGCTATCACGAAATCGATGGGGTTGGGATTGATCGGTTTTGCTGATGCGTTGTCTTCCTTAAGACCGGATTTAATCGTCGTGCTTGGCGATCGATATGAAATCATGGTTGCAGTGCAAGCCGCGATGATCGCAAACATCCCGGTAGCTCACCTTCACGGCGGAGAAAGCACGGAAGGAGCTATTGATGAAGCTATTCGCCATTCGATTACTAAGATGTCCCATCTGCATTTCACAGCAGCAGAACCTTATCGGCAACGGGTCATCCAACTCGGAGAACAACCGCAACGCGTATTTAACGTCGGGGCGATTGGTTTGGACAACATTCGTAATCTTCCGTTGCTCGGCAGGGAAGATTTCGAGGCGGCTATCGACTTTAGCTTGGGGCAAGGCGTGCCGTCCTTTCTAGTTACGTATCACCCACTTACTTTGTCAAAGCGATCCTCAGCCGAAATGATCGATGAATTGCTTTGCGCGCTGGACCGCTTCTCGGATGCACGCATCATCTTTACTAAGCCTAACGCGGATACGGACGGACGGATGATCTGCCAACGGATCGATCGCTATGTATCCGAACGATCGGATCGATGTGTTTCTTTCGTGTCAATGGGTCAACTCAAGTATTTGAGCGCAATCCGACATGTTGATGCGGTAATCGGAAACTCTTCCAGCGGGATTATCGAAGTGCCTCTATTCAAGAAACCGACGGTTGATATCGGGGATAGGCAGAAGGGCAGGTTGAAATCTTCGTCTGTAATTTCATGTGGTGAATCCGCGGACGAGATCGAAGCCGCGATTGGTGTTGCGCTATCCTCGGCATTTCAAGCTGAATTGCCGTATACGGCTTCCTTATTCGGTTCCGGGAACGTGGCGCCGCAAATCAAGGAAGTGATCAAATGTGTCGAGCTAGATCATATTACGGTGAAAAAATTTTATGATGTGGAACTGTGAGGATCAAGATGACCAATCGCGTGTATGTCATTGCCGAGATCGGCGTTAACCATAACGGTTCGCTGGAGCTGGCCAAACAATTGATTGAAAGGGCTGTCGAAGCGGGCGCCGATGCCGTGAAATTCCAAACGTTCAAGGCGGACAAGCTTGTGACTCCGGAGGCATCGAAAGCTCAATATCAGCGCGAAACGACGGACCGAGAGCAATCTCAACTCGACATGCTGAAGAAGCTGGAGTTGTCTGAAGCGGATCATCATGTCCTCATGGCGCAATGCGCAGAGCTTGGCATCGATTTTTTATCGACGCCGTTCGATGAGGATAGTTTGCATTTCTTGGCGCAACGCTGCAAATTAAGTCGATTAAAATTGCCGTCCGGTGAAATTACGAACGGTCCTCTGCTGCTGGCAGCCGCCAAAAGCGGACTGCCCATTTTCTTATCTACGGGCATGAGCACAATAAGCGAAGTGGAGCAAGCTCTGCAAGTGCTGGCTTTTGGCTACTTAAACTCTAATCTTGCTCCGGGAAAAGCGCATTTCGAATCGGCCTACGCTTCTCCAGAAGGACGACGGTTGCTGCAGGAAAAGGTCGTATTACTGCATTGTACGACCGAGTACCCTTGTCCGTTCGAAGAAGTGAATCTCCGTTCGATGGATACTCTGAGAGATGCATTTCAGCTATCCGTAGGCTATTCCGATCATACGGAAGGCATTGCCGTTTCCGTAGCCGCAGCTGCTCGGGGGGCAAGCGTTATCGAGAAGCATTTTACGTTAGACCGCAACATGGAGGGGCCTGATCACCGCTCTTCGATAGAACCGCAACAATTTCGAGAGATGGTTCAATCCATACGACAAATAGAGATAGCGATGGGTTCTCCGTATAAAGGACCGACGACATCTGAGCTCAAAAACAAGCCGATCGTTCGCAAAAGCCTCGTTGCCTCGGCACCTATAGCAGAAGGAGAACGTTTCACAGAGCGCAATATAACGATGAAACGCCCTGGATTGGGAATATCTCCTATGGAATACTGGGATTTGTTGAACAGAATTGCGTCTAGAAACTATCACGTTAATGAGCAAATCAGTCGATAAATAGAGTAAGACTTTCAGGATAGGTGAGCAGCATGTTGCCTGTTATTTTGATTGGCGGCGGGGGTCATGCGAAAGTTTGCATGGATGTATTAAGTTTATTAAACATTCAGGTGCTTGGATACGTAACCCCAGATGCCGCCCCCCCATCGTTGCCATTCGTGAGAATCGGTGACGACGAGGCAGTGCTTCATTATCCGGCGTCTTCGATTGCTTTAGTAAACGGTATTGGATTTCATCCGGAACACGAACGGAGGAAAAAGGCATACAGCACTTTTAAAGATAAGGGGTATTCCTTTTTGTCCATCGTTCATCCGTCAGCCGTCGTTGCGGAAGGCGTGCATTTGTCTGAAGGGGTGCAGATTATGGCCGGCGCTATCCTTCAACCCGGAACTCATATCGAAGAGAACACGATTGTGAATACAAGGGCTTCGGTGGATCATGATTGCCGGATCGGTCCGCATGTTCATCTAGCCCCTGGGTCTCTGCTATGCGGTGGAGTGACCGTTCAACAAGATGCATACATCGGAGCGGGCGCGACAATCATACAAGGAATTCGAATCCATGAGAAAAGCTTGATCGGAGCGGGTTCTGTTGTCGTTCGAGAGGTTCGTCCACATACGAAAGTATACGGGGTACCTGCCAGGGAGGTCACGAAATGAGTACGCTACAAAGCGTAATGGTAAGGCCGGAATCGACAATCCTTGAGGCTCTACAAGTGATCGAATCCGGCACGCTTCAAATCGCGTTGGTCGTGGATGATCGCAAAGTACTGTTGGGTACGATTACGGACGGGGATATTCGTCGCGGATTGCTGCGGGGAGAAAGTCTCAATTCCTCGGTGACGACAATCTTGAATAACAATCCGATTACCGCCAAGATGTCGGATAGCCACGATTATATTTTTTCACTCATGAAAAGAAAGCAATTACGGCAAATTCCGGTCGTCGATTATGAGGGCAGAGTCGTGAAGCTCGAACTGCTGGATCGCATTATCAGTACAGATAAACGCGACAACTGGGTCGTGCTCATGGCCGGAGGGCTGGGTTCACGTTTAGGAGCGTTGACGAAGGATACTCCTAAACCGCTTTTGAGAATCAACAACAAACCGATTTTGGAAATTATTCTCGAGAACTTTATTGCTTCGGGCTTTCATCGTTTCTATATTTCTATCAATTATAAATGGGAAATGATCCAAGATTATTTCGGAGACGGCTCCCGTTGGGGCGTCGAAATTCGCTACTTGCACGAGAAGGAGCGTTTGGGAACCGCAGGCTCCTTAAGTCTGATAAAGGACAAGCCGCAAGAATCGCTGCTTGTCATCAACGGAGACTTGCTGACCAAGGTCGATTTCCAGCATCTCCTGGACTACCATAACGATATGAATGCGATTGCGACAATGTGCGTGCGCGATTATGAGCTTCAGGTGCCCTACGGCGTGATCAAAGTGGATAGCAACAAGCTGACGGGCATCGAAGAGAAGCCGATTCAACGCTATTTTATTAACGGAGGCATATACGTTATCGACCCATCGGTGCTAGAATATATCCCATCCAACACGTTTTTTGATATGCCGACATTATTCGAGCAATTAATAGAAAAGAAGAGAAATACGATCGTTTTTCCGATTCGGGAATATTGGATCGATATTGGCCGACTAGACGATTTTGAAAGGGCAGCCGGGGAATTTGCCCAAGTGTTTGCTTAATTCAGTTGCGATGGAGGAATAGATTCATGAAACATGACGTGCTTAATAAGTACAAACTACCCCAAGATATCCGGTTTTGTAAGGAATGCACGATTTCCAACCAGCGTCCGCGGATTACGTTCGACGAGAACGGCGTTTGCAGCGCGTGCAATTACGCTAAGTATAAAAGAGCTCAGGTAGACTGGAACGCCCGTGAGAAAGAGCTGATCGAGCTGCTCGATCGTCATCGTAAGAACGATGGTTCTTATGATGTGATCGTACCATGCAGCGGAGGGAAGGACGGCGGTTTCGTCGCTCACCAACTGAAGTACAAGTACGGGATGAATCCGTTGACCGTCACGTGGGCGCCTCATCTTCCGACGGAAATCGGGCGCAGGAATCTGGATCGGTTTATCCAATCGGGCTTCGATAACGTCCTGGGTACGCCGAACGGCAAAGTTCATCGGCTGATGACCAAACTTTCTTTTCTTCATTTGGGTGATCCGTTCCAACCGTTTATCTACGGTCAGACGAACTTTCCGCTGAAAGTAGCAGTGCAAAATAACGTTTCCTTGATTATGTACGGTGAGAATGGAGAAGTCGAATACGGCGGCGACATGAAGAACGCTTTCCGGCCGACGCGCGAAATTCAAGACCATGACAAACACTACTTTTCGGGATTGCCGCCTGAGTTTTGGACAGAACACGGCGTTTCGGAAAAGGATATATATCCGTACAAAGCGCCTAGCTTTGAGTCCGTTTTGAAAAACAACACGGAGATTCATTTCTTCGGCTACTACAAGTTCTGGGACCCGCAAGAAAACTATTACTATTGCTCGGAGAATACCGGTTTCTCCGCGAATACGGAACGTTCCGAAGGTACGTATTCCAAATACGCGAGTCTCGATGATCGAGTGGATGGTTTCCACTACTTTTTGGGCTTCATAAAGTTCGGTATCGGACGCACGACTTCCGATACGGCGCACGAGATCAGAGACCAGAAGATTACGCGTGAAGAGGGGATCGCTCTCGTCAAAAAATACGACGGAGAATTTCCGGCGAAGTACTATAAGGACTTCCTCGAATATTGCGATATTACCGAAGATCAGTTCTGGGAAGTAATCGACAGTTGGCGCTCCGATCACATCTGGATGCAACAAGGCGGTGAATGGAAACTTCGCCGTACAGTATGGCAGCCGTAAACTGTTGCTACGAAGGGAATTGGCTTTATGGGCAAATTGCGTTTGGTCGCTCGAATGGACATTAAGGGTCCGAATTTAATAAAAGGCGTGCACCTGGAAGGTTTGCGCGTTGTCGGAGACCCGCAACAATTCGCGCGGAGGTATTATGAAGCGGGAATCGATGAAATCATTTATATGGATGCTGTCGCGAGTTTGTACGAAAGAAACAGCTTGTCGGACATTGTTTCTTACACGGCTCAAAATGTTTTCATCCCGATTACGGTGGGTGGAGGCATTCGATCGACGGATGACGCCAAGTCGCTGCTTCGAGCAGGAGCGGACAAAGTTGCCGTTAATACGGCGGCAACTCGTAACCCGCAGCTCATAAGCGATATTGCAACAACTTTCGGATCTCAGTGTATGGTTCTATCGATTGAAGCTAAGAAGCTAGCAGACCATAAATGGGAAGTTTATATCGAGAACGGCAGGGAACGCACGGGCCTCGACGTGGTGGAATGGGCGAAGCTGGGCGTAGAGCGCGGAGCGGGAGAAATATTGCTCACTTCGGTCGATCAAGAAGGAACTCGCAAAGGCTTCGATGTCGAATTGATTCGCGCGGTCAGCACCGCCGTACCGATTCCAGTCGTGGCAAGCGGCGGCATGGGGACGTTGGAACATTTGAAAGAGGCGGTAACGACGGGCAAGGCGGATGCGGTTGTTATGGCCGATGTTCTTCACTATAACCGAATAAGCATACGGGAAATCCGAAACTATGCGAGATCGAATGACCTCGCGGTCCGCCATGACGGCTGGTTGGAGACGTTGTAATGAAAAAAATAATGATTATTGATTACGACGCTGGAAATCTGTTAAGCGTTAAGAGAGCTTTGGAACATTGCGGAGCGGAAGTTTCGGTATCGGGAGATCCGGAAAAGATTCTGAAAGCCGATCGCGTCCTCTTACCGGGCGTAGGCGCATTCGGTAGCGCGATGAGCGCTTTGCGTGAGCGGGAGCTTGTCCCGTGCATTCGAAAATTTGCGGCCAGCGGGAAGCCGTTTCTAGGCATCTGCCTTGGGATGCAGCTCATGTTTGATGAGAGCGAGGAGTTCGGGCATCACGAAGGCCTAGGACTGATTCCTGGCCGAATCGTTCATATTCCCGATACGACGTCGGCAGGGCTTGGACATAAAATTCCGCATGTCGGATGGAATGGCTTGAAACACCCGGAAGGTGAAGAGGCGTGGAGTGGAACGGCGTTCGAGAAGCTTTCTTCGGACAGCCACGTTTATTTCGTACACTCCTTTATGGCATGTCCTGAGAATGAGGCGCACATCCTTGCGACGACAAGCTATAACGGTAGAAAGGTGGTCGCAGCGGTTAAGGATCGAAACCTGTATGGCTGCCAGTTTCATCCTGAAAAAAGCGGTCCGGTAGGCATTCAAATCATTCGCGATTTTTTAATGATCTAAAATAACGAGGGGGCAGCGCCGTGATCCATGGCAAACAAGTGCTCGCAGTCATCCCGGCGCGCGGAGGATCCAAAGGAGTCCCGGGCAAAAACATCAAGCCGCTTTCCGGCAAGCCGTTAATCGCTTGGGCGATTGAATGTGCTGCCCGTTCCCAATACATAGATCGTTGCATCATAAGCACGGAGAGTGAGGAAATCGCCGAGATATCAAGGAATTGGGGAGGCGATGTTCCATTTCTTCGCCCGGCAGAGCTTGCGCTTGACGATACGCCAGGCATAGCTCCGGTTCTCCATGCCATAGACGAATTGCCGGACTACGATATTGTCGTGCTTTTACAGCCTACATCGCCACTTCGGCAAACGGAAGATATCGACGGGTGTATAGAGAAGCTGGTCTCATCCGGCGTGTCTTCATGCGTCACGGTTACGCTTGCGGATAAGACCCCGCTTTGGATGTATCATTTGGACGAGAAGGGATCCATGAGACCGGTTTTGGAATCGAATGACAGATCTCTACCAAGACAGCAGTTGCCTCCGGTGTACGTGCTTAACGGAGCTGTTTACGCTGCAGAGGTACCCTGGGTTAGACAAACTGGTAAGTTACTGGATAACGGGACTGTTTCTTTCATAATGCCTCGCGCACGATCGCTCGACATTGATACCGAAGAAGATTTTTGGATTGTGGAGTTTCAAATGAATCCGCATAAAAAAAATGATGGGGCATCAAGGGAGTGATAGATGCATGTCAATTCTAACGTTTCCAAAAATGAATGGAATTAATATAAAAATGGTCATTTGGGATTTAGATGACACTTTCTGGGCTGGAACTAGTTTTTATTGACGATAACCATGGAAATCGTGAAGAAGTAAAGTTTTACTTGCCGGAAGTCCATGTAATGGGTCCTGAACAAATACCGGAAATAATATGTCATCCTGCGTTTCAGGGGAAAGATGATGTCGACCATTCGCGGCTTAAACAATATAAGTTGTTAGAAATGCGGTTCAAAGAGCAGACGAAATATACTTCGAACGAGCAATTCCTGAGGAATCGAATATTCAGGTAAGACTAGAGTTTGATTGCGGGCGGCTGTTGGATCGAATTCATGAAATGATTCATCGTACAAATCAATTAAATTACACGAAGAATCGTATGGAAAAGAATGATCTGTCTGAGCTTATTCAAGATCCAATGGTTCAATCGGCGTGTATACAAGTCAAAGACAATTTCGGGGATTATGGTATTGTTGGCTTTTTTGCAATGAAGAACAATCATCTTATCCATTTTTTGTTCTCATGCAGGGTACTTAATATAGGCGTTGAGCAATGGCTATATGCAAAACTCGGGTATCCTCAAGTCGAAGTAGAAGCTCCAATTGCAACTCCATTGCGGAGTAATTATACGCCAAATTGGATATGTGAAGTTGAACGTTTCTCGGAAAGCAATGAACAAACAGGTCCGACTTTAAAACGGAAATGCTTTATGCGCGGGGGGTGCGATCTCGACTCCATCGTTCATTATTTAAATAGTGATTATGATGTTGCGACAGAGTTCAATTATGTTTCAGAGAAAGGGTTTAATGCGCACAGAGATCATACGATGATTCTCCGCCAAGCCTTTATGCTGCCGAAGCATAAGATTGATTTTCTAATTGAGCACGTGCCGCAATACGATAGCAACACGTTCCACACAGGCCTAATGAACAGTCAATACGATTTTCTAATATACAGCGTCTTAATGGATTATACATTGGCGGTGTATCGCTATAAAGAGGATCAGGATCTCAAATTCGTAACTGAAGATTATAGCTTTTTGTATACAGATTCGGCCAACTGGGAACAAACCATTCTGGATAATAAAGGTAGAATAACAAAGTCTCATCTCCAATGGTTGAGTGAGAACTTCATTGGTACTCCGTACTCAGAGGAAGAATTCCGGGAAGGTCTTACCTGGCTTAGGAATACTGTTCCGGAAAATGTTCCAATTATTTTTTTAAATGGAAGCGAAGTTCCTATGGAACACGAATGGGAAGTAGATAGATATCTTCACCACCGTAAAATGAATCGTGTGCTGGAGGAATTTTGTAGTAAACATAATAGAGTTCATATTGCGGATGTCCGGAAAGTGGTAAAAGAAAGAGAAGACGTTACAAATAACATAAGACATTATAAGCGAGAGAAATATAAAGATATATCTTATGAAATTTTGAATATTTTGGAGCAATATAAAGTGAGAGAGAATTAGGTCAGATGGAGGTGTCACGTGAAAATTGCAGTCGCTGGGACGGGGTATGTCGGGCTCTCGAATGCTATTCTTTTGGCGCAGCATCACGAGGTTGTAGCCTTGGACATCGTTCCGGAGAAGGTGGAACTGATCAATAATCGGCGTTCTCCGATAATGGATCCCGAAATTGAGAATTACCTGTCTACAATCGAATTAAATCTGACGGCGACGCTAGACAGCGGCATCGCATACCAAGATGCGGACTATGTCATCATCTCCACACCAACCAATTATGATCCGGTGCACAATCACTTCGACACGACGAGCTTAGAGTCGGTTATCGCCGACGTGCTGGCGATCAATCCCAATGCTGTCATGGTGATCAAATCTACCGTTCCTGTCGGTTACACAGAGTCGGTGAAGAGGCAATTTGCGACGGATCATATCCTGTTCTCACCGGAATTTCTCCGAGAGGGTAAGGCGCTTTACGATAATCTACATCCTTCGCGCATTATCGTGGGCGAACAGTCGGAGCGAGCACGCGTATTTGCGAGTTTGCTCGCTGAGGGAGCGATTCGGAAGGATCCGCCCATTCTATTCACGGACTCGACAGAAGCAGAAGCGATCAAGTTGTTCGCGAATACGTACTTGGCTATGCGGGTTGCTTTTTTTAACGAGCTCGATTCTTATGCCGAGATTCGGGGATTGAATACGCGACAAATCATTGAGGGCATCGGATTCGACCCTCGTATCGGCAGTCAATACAACAACCCGTCGTTCGGATACGGAGGGTACTGCTTGCCGAAGGATACGAAGCAGTTGCTCGCGAATTACAAGGACGTTCCGCAGAACATCATGTCGGCAATTGTGGACGCCAACCGTACTCGCAAAGATCATGTCGCAGAGATGATCATGAATAGGCAGCCCAAGGTAGTCGGCATATACCGGCTGACGATGAAATTGGACTCGGACAACTTCCGCCAATCGGCCATTCAAGGGGTCATGAAGCGCATTAAGGCTAAGGGCACCGAGGTTGTCGTTTACGAGCCTGCATTACAAGAGTCGGACTTTTTCAATTCTCGAGTGCTGCGAGATTTAGATGAATTCAAACGAGTGTCAGATGTGATAGTAACGAATCGTGTGGTCGACGATCTACACGATGTGCTGGATAAAGTTTATACACGAGACTTGTTTAGCAGGGATTGACGGAACAGAGTCGCGTAGAATCGATAAACACCACAACCATGACACCGCTTTCAAAAAACCATTGACACCAAATATTCACAAATGTTATATTCGTCTTGTGGGCTGGGCATTATTGCTTATGTCTAACGTCATTTGAATATGAAGGGAATGTTTAACACATGCAAGGTAAAGTTAAATGGTTCAACGCAGAAAAAGGTTACGGATTCATCGAAACAGAGCAAGGTGGCGACGTGTTCGTTCACTTCTCCGCTATTCAAATGGACGGTTACAAATCGCTTGAAGAAGGCCAATCGGTAGAATTCGACATCGTGCAAGGCGCACGCGGCCCTCAAGCAGCTAACGTTACTAAAGCGTAATCATCCCGGCGGTATGCCGCCGAACAATCATACAAGTTGTGGGTTACTCGTCAAGACGATATTGCCACGCACCCCGGATTTCGATTCGGGGTTTTTATTTATTTTTAGCGGATTTTTGCCTGCTTTAGGCATATTCGTAAAATATTCAGATAATTCAAAATTATTATCGGAATGTTTTGAATGGGCGCTTCGGATGTGGTATCATTGAAGTACGCAAAAGGAGGAATGCCAGATGAAATACAACATCCGTGGTCAGCGTATGGAAGTGACTGATGCTCTTCGCGAGTACGTGGAGAAGAAACTTGGTCGTCTGGAAAGGTATTTTGAAGCTCCTCCCCAATCTGATGTCAACGTAACCCTCAGCGTGACGAAAGGTCACCAAGCTATCGAAGTTACGATCCCCCTCCCCGGAGCGATTTTGCGGGCCGAAGAGAAAAGGGAAGACATGTACGCGTCGATTGATTTCGTAGTGGACAAACTTGAAAGGCAAATTCGCAAGCATAAGACGAAGATCAACCGCAATTTCCGTGAGCCCGGTTCCGCTCGGGCGTTGTTTAAGGAAGACTTTGGCGGCCACGGCGTCTCGACGATCGCGAGAGACGAAGAGGAAGATCTGGAACTCGTGAAATCCAAGAAATTTAATCTGAAGCCGATGGACGTGGAAGAAGCAATTTTGCAAATGAACCTCGTCGGCCATAACTTTTACGTATTTGTGAATACAGAGACGAAAGAAGTCAGCGTCGTTTACCGTCGCAATGACGGTAAATACGGATTGATCGAATCCGCAGAATAACCTGATAACGATAACCAACAAGCCTCGGCCATTGCGCCGGGGCTTTTATGTCGTTTACGCCGATTTCGATGACTACACAACACTCTTGCCTTCGACGATTACCACGTATGCACAGGCGTATGGACGAGAGACGCCATACGATAGTAGAGCGGGGATCACAGGGTGGAGGGGCGTGAGGAATGGACGATTTTTGGCTTGGCAAAAAAGTGTTCGTGACCGGTCACACTGGATTCAAAGGAAGCTGGTTGTCTATGTGGCTGACCAAGTTGGGGGCGAAGGTGACGGGGTACGCGCTGGAACCGGATGGCGATCCGTCACTATTCCGGCTGGCATCGGTAGGGGCGCATGTCGATCATGTTTTCGGGGACGTGAGGCATGCGGTTCGCCTACATGAAGCGATGGCGGCAAGTCGGCCGGATATCGTTTTCCATCTTGCGGCTCAACCACTCGTCAGGGAAGCCTACACAGACCCTGTGGGGACTTACATGACAAATGTGATGGGAACGGTGAACGTGCTGGAGGCGATCCGTGCCAGCGGTACTGCCCGCGCGGTGATCATCGTAACGACGGATAAAGTATATGGGAACAAGGAATGGATGTGGGGCTACAGGGAGGATGAGCGGCTTGGCGGCAGAGACCCGTATTCTTCGTCCAAAGCTTGCGCTGAGCTAATCGTTCATTCTTACTCGGAATCATTCCTAAAGGCAAACGGAGTAGCAGTGGCCACAACTCGAGCAGGCAACATTATTGGCGGCGGAGACTGGAGTGCCGACCGTCTTGTTCCGGATTTGTTAAAGGCGCTCGCGGCTAATCAGCCGATTCGATTACGATACCCAACGTCCGTCAGGCCGTGGCAGCATGTGCTGGCCCCGTTGCACGGATATTTGGCATTGGCGGCAAGGCTTCACACTTACGGTGAAGTCTATCATGGGGCCTGGAACTTCGGGCCTGCGGAGGAAGACCATCTGACCGTGCACAAATTGGCTGTTAGGCTGAGTGCCTTGTGGGGAACTGTAGCTATCACAGATCAGATCGGACCGAAACCTTCCCAGTCAATGCATGAAGCGATGACACTGAAGCTGGATAGCACGAAGGCGCGGACGAGACTGGGGTGGCATCCGCAATGGAAGCTGGACGAGGCGCTACATCGAACAGTCGAATGGCAAAAGGCGTATTTGAGGGGCGCGGATATCCGGTCCATCTGCCTCGAACAGATTAATGACTACGAGAATGCAGGCGGAGAGGGGGCTGCGATATGAATGCAACAGAGGCCCCAATGGTCGGTTCCTTGTACGAAGTCAGCTGGAGGGGGGCAACTCGCAAAGGGATCGTAGCTGCCTCAGCGGACATACAAGGAGATGTGCCATTTTTCTTAATGACAATCCCCGATGAGACAGCCGGAGATTTGTCTCTGACTGCTGACCGATTTCAATCTGATAAATTGTACCCCGTCCCCGTCGAACAGATCGGTGCGAAGCTGGCTGATGCGAACGAAGGCCTGCTAGAGAAATTGCTAAGAGACCACATTCTCGCTCAAACACGTCGGCATTATGATGTGAAACACGCGGAGCCGAAGCGCAAAGCCTTCTCGCCCGGACAGCCGATTCCGTATGGCGGACGTTACTTTGACGAGAATGAGCTGACCAATCTGATCGATTCTTCCCTCGATTTCTGGCTGACGAACGGACGGTATACCGAACGATTCGAACGGGAACTCGCGAAAACCCTCGGAGTGAAATACGCGAGCGTGACGAACTCCGGGTCGTCCGCTAACTTGCTCGCTTTTATGTCCCTGACATCCCGAACACTTAAAGAGCGCCGCATTCGCCCGGGAGACGAGGTGATCACGGTGGCCGCTTCTTTTCCGACGACGGTGAATCCGATTATTCAGTTCGGCGCGGTGCCGGTGTTCGTCGATATCGAATTGGAGACGTATAACATCGATGCTTCGATGCTCGAAGCTGCATTCAGTCCCCGAACCAAGGCGGTTATGGTCGCTCATACACTTGGCAATCCGTTCGACTTGAGGCGGGTGCGCGAATTTTGCGATCAACATGGGTTATGGCTCATTGAAGACAATTGCGACGCGCTCGGTTCTACTTATTTATATGAAGGCGAGTGGAGACTCACGGGGACGGTCGGGCATATCGGTACGTCCAGCTTCTATCCTCCGCACCATTTAACGATGGGAGAAGGAGGGGCGGTGTATACGAACAATCCGCTTCTGAAGCGGGCGATCGAGTCTTTTCGCGACTGGGGTAGGGACTGCTGGTGCGCCTCCGGCAAAGACAACACGTGCAAGCGCAGATTTTCCCAACAGTTCGGCGAATTGCCTGACGGCTACGATCATAAGTACGTTTACACCCATTTTGGCTACAATTTGAAAATTACCGACATGCAAGCCGCGATTGGTTGCGCCCAGCTCGAGAAGCTCCCAGCGATTGTCGCTGCCAGACGAGACAATTGGAAAAGGTTATACGATGGGCTGGCGATTCTGGAGCTGTTCTTCCATCTGCCCCGGCCGACGGCGAATGCGGATCCTAGTTGGTTCGGCTTTCTTCTGACGATCAAGGAGGATGTGCCGTTTACGCGGGAAAGCGTAGTCCGTCACTTAGAAAGCAAAGGCATTCAAACACGCATTTTGTTCGCAGGCAACCTCATCCGGCAGCCCCTCTTCGACGAGATGCGCGAAGCGGGTAAAGGTTATCGCGTTGTCGGCGAATTGACGAACACCGACATCGTCATGACGCGTTCGTTCTGGCTCGGCGTGTACCCGGGGCTGACCGAGACGATGATTGATTATGTGATTGAGGAAATAGTGGCTTTCACGAATCCGTACTCAGCTATTGCTCGTCAAAGCAAAAAATGATACATTGATGCTAATGAATCAGATACGGACGCGAAGCACGCGCCGCTCGTTCTCCAACCGGAGAACTGGGCGGTTTTTTCTGTTATTTTCGCCTATTCGATCTGGTATACTATCTATTAAAGGGAGCTGGTCCGATGAATGAAATGAAAGAATTCATGTTAGCGGTCAAACATTCTCTCGAAGTGTTGGATGCCAAGTTTACCGGGATGGACGCCAAGCTTACTGTCATTCAAGAAGATGTCGCGGTATTGAAAGCGGATGTCGCGGTATTGAAAGACGATGTTGAGGTATTGAAAGCGGATGTCGCAGTGCTGAAATCGGATGTCGCAGTGCTGAAATCGGATGTCGCTGTGCTCAAAAGTGACGTGTCCGAGCTGAAGTCCGGCCAGGGCAGGCATGATCGGATTTTGGAGACGCTGGCTCTCCATTCCCTGGAACAGGAAACAATCATTCGCGAATTAAAACGAATAAAATAACGATTCTTTTGCGATTCCGTGCCGTCTGGAGTAACCCTCCTAATGCGCGGCTTTTTTGTTTTGGCAGACATCCTGCCCTTCCTTGCTCCAATTTCGCCAAACTGATACAATGTTAAGATACGGTTAGACCCGCACTAGAGAGGGGTATGTCCACATGCTAGGACTTGTCAAAAAAATATTCGGAGATGCCAATGAACGCGAGGTAAAAAGGCTTCTCAAGACCGTCGACCAGATCAACGGGCTGGAAGCTTCCATTTCGCCGCTGAGCGACGAGGGGCTTCGCGCGAAGACGGACGAATTCCGCGGACGCATCGCCAAAGGCGAGTCCTTGGACGATATTCTTCCAGAAGCATTCGCCGTCATTCGGGAAGCGTCCAAACGCGTACTGAACAAACGGCATTACGACGTGCAATTAGTCGGCGGCATGGTGTTGCACAGCGGCAAAATCGCCGAGATGAGAACTGGCGAAGGCAAGACGCTCGTCGGCACGCTCGCCGTTTATTTGAACGCGCTCCAGGGAGAAGGCGTTCACGTCGTCACAGTCAATGATTATTTGGCCCAGCGCGATAGCGCAGAGATGGGGCAAATCTATACATTCCTGGGCATGACCGTCGGTTGCAACCTGCACGGCTTGACCCACGAAGAGAAGCAAGCCGCATACGCTTGCGATATTACTTATGGCACGAACAATGAGTTCGGGTTCGATTATTTACGCGACAATATGGTGCTATATAAGGAGCAGATGGTTCAGCGTCCGCTCCATTACGCCATCATCGACGAAGTCGACTCGATCCTTGTCGATGAAGCGCGCACGCCGCTTATCATTTCCGGCCAAGCGCAGAAGTCTACGGAGCTGTACTACGCTGCCGACCGCCTCGTCAGCAAGCTGAATGACACCGAAGACTTCACGATTGATGTGAAAATGCGGTCGGTTACGCTGACCGAAGCCGGCGTGTCGAAAGTTGAGCGCGCCTTTAACATCGAGAACTTGTTCGCACACGAGAACGTCACGCTGAACCATCACGTGAACCAGGCGTTGCGTGCGCGTTTTATTATGAAACGTGACGTCGACTATGTGGTGCAAGAAGACGAAGTTGTGATCGTGGACGAGTTCACGGGACGTCTGATGGCTGGCCGTCGATATAGCGAAGGTCTTCACCAGGCGATCGAAGCGAAAGAACAGCTGACTGTACAGAATGAAAGCATGACTCTTGCGACGATTACGTTCCAGAACTACTTCCGGATGTATCGGAAGCTTGCCGGCATGACCGGTACGGCGAAGACGGAAGAAGAAGAGTTCAAGCGTATTTACGGTCTGGATGTAATCCAAGTGCCGACGAACCGCCCGATGATCCGGACCGATTCTCCGGACGTCGTCTACAAGTCGGAGAACGGCAAATACAAAGCCGTTGTCGAGGAGATCGTTCGTCGTCATGCGACCGGACAACCGGTGCTTGTCGGTACGGTATCGATCGAGAACTCGGAGCGCATCTCCGAGATGCTGAAGAAGAAGGGCGTCAGCCACCAAGTGTTGAATGCCAAGTACCATGCCGAAGAAGCTGCGATCATTACGAACGCAGGCCAACGCGGCACGGTCACGATCGCGACGAACATGGCTGGCCGCGGTACGGACATTCTGCTCGGACAAGGCGTCGCCGACCTCGGCGGCTTGCACATCATCGGCACCGAGCGGCACGAGTCGCGTCGGATCGATAACCAGCTGCGCGGCCGCGCAGGCCGTCAAGGCGACCAGGGCTCGTCCCAGTTCTACTTATCGATGCAAGACGAATTGATGCGCCGTTTCGGCGCCGACAATATTATGGGCATGATGGAACGCCTTGGCTTCGACGAAGATTCGCCGATCGAGAGTCGCCTTATCACCAGAGCGATCGAATCCGCGCAGAAGAGAGTCGAAGGCAGCAACTTCGATGCTCGACGTATCGTATTGCAATACGACGACGTCATCAACTTGCAGCGTGAACGCATCTATGGCGACCGTCGTTCCATTCTCTCCTCCGAGAACATCCGCGAAGTCGTCGAAGGCATGATTCGTTCGGTCGTTACCCGTGCGGTCGAGAGCCACTGTTCTGACGAGGATGTACCGGAAGATTGGGATTTGGATAACTTGCTTACGTACGCTCATTCGCACTTCCTGCCGGAAGACCGTCTGAACAAAGACGATCTGTGGGGCAAAGAAAAGGATGAGCTGGTCGAGATGATTCTCGAGCGGGTTAATCAATTGTACAACGACCGTGAAGAGATGATCGGCGTCGATACGATGCGCGAATTCGAGAAAGTCGTTGTGCTCCGTGCCGTCGACAGCAAATGGATGGACCATATCGACGCGATGGATCACTTGCGCCAAGGTATTCACTTGCGGGCTTACGGCGGCAACGATCCGCTCCGCGAGTATCAATTCGAGGGTCATAACATGTTCCTCTCCATGATCGAACGCATCGAGGAAGAGATCACGATGTACGTCATGCGCGCAACGGTGCAGGCGACTCCTCCGAAGCGGGAAGCGGTCGCGGAAGGGCAGGCCGTCGATACGAAGGCGGAAGAAGGTCCGAAGAAGCCGAAGACGCGCGATGCAGCGGCGGTCGGCAGGAACGATCCGTGCCCATGCGGCAGCGGCAAGAAATACAAAATGTGTCATGGTCGCATAGACTAGGGTGAGTCTGCAACCTCCGAGGGAAGCAGATGTTGCCGAATTTTCGTTCCATGCAAGGCGCGCTTGTGCAGGCGTACCGGAGGTACGTCAAACAAGCGCAACGAAGCAGGGGGCGAAAAGGCGGTGATAGATGCTCCTGAGTGGGGTAGCAGACTCGCCCTAAAGCGGAAAGGCATTTCTATATGAGGTGAGTTCATCATGTTAGAACTTGATGTATCGGTAAAGCAAGATCTTCGCGAGAGCGCGAAGCGACTCCAGCAACTTAGGGGGTCACTTTGACTTAGATCTGAAGAAAGAACAGATCGAGAACTACGAAGTCAAAATGAGCGATCCAAATTTCTGGGACGATAACGACAAAGCGCAAGCGATCATCGGCGAGATGAACGCGATCAAGTCTGTTGTCGACCAGTACGAAGCGTTGGCGAATGAGTTGAAGGATCTCGAGGAAATGCTCGAGATCTTGGACGAGGAATTCGACGAAGAAATGGCCGTCGAATGGACGGACAGCGTGAAGGCGCTTGTCGCCAAAGTCGATGGCTTCGAGCTTCAGCTTCTGCTTAACCAGCCGTATGATAAGCTGGATGCGATTCTGGAGCTTCATCCGGGTGCAGGCGGCACCGAGTCGCAAGACTGGGCGTCGATGTTGTACCGGATGTATACGCGGTGGGCGGAGAAGCGCGGCTTCAAAGTCGAGCTGATCGACTACTTGCCCGGCGACGAGGCTGGTATCAAAAGTGTTACGATTCAGATTCGCGGGCACAACGCTTACGGTTATCTGAAAGCGGAGAAAGGCGTTCACCGACTTGTTCGGATTTCGCCGTTCGACGCTTCGGGCCGACGCCATACCTCTTTCGTATCATGCGATGTCATTCCGGAGATCAACGACGAAATTCACATCGAGATTCGTCCGGAGGATTTACGGGTCGATACGTATCGTGCTAGCGGCGCTGGTGGTCAACACATCAATAAGACGGACTCGGCTGTCCGTCTCACTCACTTGCCGACGGGCGTCGTAGTTGCGTCCCAGACGCAGCGCTCGCAGATCCAGAATAAGGATAAGGCGATGAAGATGCTCCAATCCAAGCTCTACGAGCTGCGCATCCAGGAGCAGCAGAAGGAACTCGCGGAAGTGCGCGGTGAGCAGATGGACATCGCGTGGGGAAGCCAAATCCGCTCTTACGTGTTTCATCCGTACAGCATGGTCAAAGACCATCGAACGTCCGTCGAGACGGGTAACATCGGAGCGGTCATGGACGGTGACCTTGACGCTTTCATCGACGGCTACTTGCGCAGCCAGATCAAGCAGGACGTTCAATAACGTTTAATCAATCGATAAGATGCATAGCGAATGAAGAAACTTCTTACACTTACAAGTGCAAGAAGTTTTCTTCGTATAGACGGCAATTATCCTAGTGCTTTAACGTGGGAAAGAGGAGAAACAATGTCCGATCAGGATCAAGATCACAATCAACATCAACACCATCAACACGATCAACATCATCCACGCATGCATTCCGTACCTGTTATTACGAACAAGAGGGCAAGGTCCCGTTTGTCTCCTCGTTTACGAGTCATATTTAGTTATTTATCCGTATTGGTCGGATCGTTCTTCATAGCGGCCAGCTTTAACTTATTCCTGCTGCCCAATCAGATCGCCTCGGGCGGCGTGTCCGGTATATCCGTTATTTTGCATTCGCTTGCCGGCATCGCCCCGGCTTACACGCAGTGGGCGCTTAATATTCCGCTTTTTATTGCGGGGGTCCTGGTGCTCGGACGCAACTTCGGTTTCAAAACGGCAGTAGGTACGATTATGCTGCCGTTATTCGTGCTGCTTACTTCCGGATGGGAACCGCCTACTCACGAGCCGCTTCTTGGCGCGCTATATGGCGGACTCGGCGTCGGGATCGGGCTTGGCATCGTTTTCCGGGGGAGAGGGTCGACCGGTGGGCTGGACGTTGCGGCCCAGATCATCCATCGGGTACTCGGCATTCGATTAGGTTTGGCTGTCGCAATGTTGGACGGGCTCGTCATTTTGTCCGCAGGATTATTCATTTCTCTTGAAAATGCGCTGTATGCACTGATCGGCTTATTCGCGACAAGCAAGACGATCGACCTCATTCAGACAGGATTGCAGACGTCGAAGGCAGCTTTTATTATTTCGAAAAACCCCGAGCGCGTATCGAGCGCGATTTTGCATGAGCTCGATCGGGGGCTGACGAGGCTGCAAGGCGTCGGGGGTTATACGGGCGACGATCGTCCGGTGCTGCTCGCCGTCGTGGGTCAGAACGAAGTCGTGCGGTTGAAACTGCTCGTGCGAGATGCGGACCCGGACGCGTTTATCATTATTACGAACGCGGCCGAAGTGCTCGGCGAAGGGTTCCATGATGAACGTTTGCTCTGAGAGAAGACGGACATTAGGACGCTAATTCATGAATTCAACCATTGAATAAATAATACTTTGAATGTATAATAATGCATAACGAGACGGAGAACGGCTTGCATCTACTTCCACGGGAAGCGATTAGAAGTGTTTGGCATTTGTCATACATCTTGCTTCAATTCAGCGCAGTAATCCGTTACAATTAGGAAGGTTTGCCATGCACGTGATTACGATCGCGTGCGCAATTTTTATTCCATTATTCGCGTCACGCACGCCATGCATGGGGGAATCATAATGAGTTCATCGAACATCCGCGCGGCCATCGTCGGCTCGACCGGCTACGGCGGCGTCGAATTGATCCGTTTGTTGCAGTCTCATCCGAAAGTGACGATTACGTCGGTTATTTCATCTTCTACGGCGGGTACGTCGATCGCCGAAGGATTTCCGCATTTGACGGAGATCCACACGGACTTGCTCGACGATCTGAACGTGGAGGCGATCAGCGCCAAAGCCGATGTCGTGTTTCTCGCGACGCCTCATGGCGTCAGTATGAAACTCGCGCCGCAGTTCCTGGACGCAGGGATGAAAGTGATCGATTTGTCCGGAGATTTCCGGCTCGAGTCCGGCGACGTCTACGAGAAATGGTATAAGCACGAGCCTGCGGATGCCGCTTACGTCGAACGCGCGGTCTACGGTCTTTCCGAAATATACGGCGATCAGGTAGCGAAGACGGATTTCGTTGCCAACCCGGGCTGCTTCACGACAACTTCGTTGCTCGGATTATATCCTGCAGTCAAGGCGGGGTGGATCGATCCGGACACCATTATCATTGACGCCAAGTCTGGCGTGTCCGGCGCAGGCCGCGGCGCGAGCCTCGGCACACACTATTCGGAAATTAACGAGAACTTCAAAGCGTACAAAATCAACAAACACCAACATACGCCGGAAATCGAGCAAGTGTTGTCGGAAGCGGCGGGGCGCCCGGTCGCCACCACGTTCACGACACATCTTGTGCCGATGACCCGGGGCATTATGGCTACGATGTACGCCAAAATAAACGGCAAACGCACCGACGCGGATTTCGTGGAGCTGTATCGCCAGTTTTACGAGGGACGCAAATTTGTCCGTGTCCGTCCGGAAGGCAAGTGGCCGGCGACGAAAGAAACGTACGGCACGAACTACTGCGACATCGGCTTTTCCGTTGACGAGAGAACAGGGCGCGTAACGATTATTTCCGTCACCGACAACTTGGTCAAAGGCGCTGCCGGTCAAGCGATCCAAAATTTGAACCTGCTTATGAACTGGGACGAAACGCTCGGCCTTCAGTTCACGCCGGTTTATCCATAATAGGACGAGAGGGACGGACGAATAACGATGGGAAAACAGTTATTTGAGATCGTTGAAGGCGGAGGCGTCACTACGCCCAAAGGTTTTCAAGCCGGCGGCCTTCATTGCGGATTAAAGAAAACGGATCGCCACGATCTGGGCGTTATCTTGTGCGAAGTGCCTGCGGCTGCTGCGGCTGTCTATACGACGAACCTGTTCCAGGCTGCTCCGCTTCAAGTCACGCGCGAAGCGTTGGCTGAAGGTGGAATACTGCGCGCGGTACTGGTGAACAGCGGCAATGCCAACGCTTGTACGGGAGCGCAAGGCGATGCCGACGCGCGTGCGATGCAAGCGAACGCGGCTGCGGCTCTTGGAGTCGGCGCCAGTCAGGTGGCGGTCGCTTCCACAGGCGTCATCGGGGAACTGCTCAAGATGGACCGTGTGAACACCGGCATCGAAAATCTGCCCGGACGGTTGCGAAGCGACGATCAAGGCTCCGACGATTTCTGCCAGGCGATTCTGACGACGGACCTCGTGAAGAAAGTCAGTTGCGTGTCGCTGACGATCGATGGGCAACAGGTGACGATCGCGGGAGCGGCCAAAGGTTCCGGCATGATCCACCCGAATATGGCGACGATGCTCGGCTTCGTTACGACGGACGCCAAGATTGGTTCGCCTTTGCTTCAGGAGCTGCTTCGCGAGATTACGAATGTCAGCTTTAACATGATTACCGTCGACGGCGACACGAGCACGAATGACATGTTGGTGGCGATGGCGAGCGGCTTGGCCGAAAATAACGAGTTGACCCGGAGCCATCCGGACTTCGCAGCGTTCGCGGCCGGTTTGCAGCACGTATGCGTCGAGCTGGCGAAAGCGATCGCCCGCGACGGCGAAGGCGCGACGAAGCTGATCGAGACGGTTGTCGTCGGCGCGGACAGCGATTTCGCCGCTCAAGCGATCGCCAAGACGATCATCGGCTCGAGTCTCGTGAAATCGGCCGTATACGGAGCGGACGCCAACTGGGGACGCATCATTGCAGCCGTTGGTCGCGCAGGCCAGCCGGTTAACGTCGGCACGGTCGACATTCGTCTGGGAGATATCGTCGTGCTGGAGCAGTCCCGCCCGATTCCTTTTGACGAAGAGAAAGCGCTCGAATACTTAAAAGGCGATACGGTCGCCATTCACGTGAATTTGAATATGGGAAGCGGGCAAGCGAAGGCGTGGGGCTGCGATCTGACTTACGATTACGTGCGCATCAACGCCGCTTACCGGACGTAAGGGGAGCGGAAGATGAGCAGCAGCAAATTTGTAATGAAGTGCGGGGGAAGCACGCTCGCGGCATTGCCCGACGCGTTTTTCCAGGACTTGCGCGACTTGCAGATGAACGGCACCCAGCCAGTTATCGTGCATGGAGGCGGTCCGGCGATCAACGAGACGCTCGGCAAACTCGGCATCGAAAGCCGATTCCTGAACGGTCTTCGCGTCACCGACGAAGCGACGCTTGACGTCGTTGAAATGGTACTCGCCGGGCGAATCAACAAGGAGATCGTGCGCAAGCTGCAAATCAACGGTGCGAAGTCGATCGGGCTTTCCGGCACGGACGGCAGGCTGATCGAAGCGAAACCGGTCGCGAACGCGGCCGAAGTCGGGCTCGTCGGCGACGTCACCGGCGTGAATGCGTCTCTTGTCGAAGGGGTAATCGCACTCGGATACTTACCCGTCATAGCGCCGATCGGCATCGATGCAGCGGGACAACGATACAACATTAATGCCGATACGGCGGCGGGCGCTGTCGCGTCCGAGCTTGGCGTCGATACGATGATCGTCGTAACAGATGTTCCGGGCATTATGCGCACAGTAGACGGCGAGAAAGTTGTGCTACCTCAAGTCACCTTCGCGGATATCGAAGAGATGATCGCAAGCGGAGAAATCTACGGCGGCATGATCCCTAAAGTGAGCGCGGCGATGAGCTGTCTGCACGGCAATGTCAAAGAAGTGCTAATCGTCGACGGCTCCGCGGAACGCGTATTGAGCCGCGCGGTAAACGATGGCAATATCGGAACCCGGATCGTCCGGGAATAAGTGAGCGAGGAGAGATGGGAATGAGCGACAGCGCGTTGTTTTCGACTTATGCGAGATTTCCGATCACACTGGTGAAAGGCAAAGGCAGCCGTCTGTGGGACGATCAAGGCAAAGAATATATCGACTTCATGAGCGGGCTTGCGGTCACCAACCTCGGCCACGTGCCGGATGCGGTTAAGAACGCAATTGTGCAGCAGCTTGATCAGTTGTGGCACGTTTCGAACTTGTTCCATACCCCGAACGGGGAAAAGGCCGCGAAGCTGCTCGTCGACAATAGCTGTGCGGATGCGGTATTTTTCTGCAACAGCGGCGCAGAGGCGAACGAAGCGGCAATCAAGCTCGCACGTCGTTACCACCAGAAGCTGAAAGGCACCGACCGTTACGAGGTCATTACGTTTACGCAGTCGTTCCACGGACGCACGATCGCGACGTTGACCGCCACCGGCCAAGACAAAGTCAAAGAAGGATTCTTGCCTTTGCCGCAAGGTTTCGTCCATGTGCCATTGCACGATCTGCCAGCGCTTGAAGCGGCTGTCAACGACAAGACGGCGGCGATCATGCTTGAGCTTGTGCAAGCGGAAGGCGGAGTTATCCCGGTTGATGCGGATTTCTTGAGAGACGTGCGGGCGCTGTGCGATCGCCACGGCATTCTGCTTATCGTCGATGAGATCCAGACCGGTATGGGACGCACGGGCAAGCTGTTCGCATACGAGCACTATGGCGTTGAGCCGGATATTTTCACATTGGCCAAAGGTCTTGGCAGCGGGGTTCCTGTAGGCGCGATGCTTGCGAAAGCGCATGTGAAAGACGCGTTCGTCCCCGGCGCTCACGCGACGACGTTTGGCGCGACACCGCTGATTATGGCATCCGTCATCGCAACGATCGAGACGATGCTCGCGGAGAAAGTAGCCGACAAAGCGGCGGCGGCGGCGGATTACTTGATGGCTCAATTGCACGAGAAACTTGCGGGCCTGCCCCAGGTTGTCGGCATTCGTGGCAAAGGTTTGCTTATCGGCATTTTGTGCGACGCTCCGGCATCGGAAGCGATCGCCGAACTGCATAAGCGTGGTTTACTCGTTGTGCCGGCCGGTCCTAACGTCATTCGTTTGCTGCCGAACTTGCTCGTAAGCAATGAAGATATCGACGCGGCGGTTGCTTTGATCGCAGCCGTGCTGACGGAACAAGCGGTGGCAGGGCGTGCCTGAATACTCCGAGGGGAGTAGATTTGGCCGAATTTTCGTTCCATGCAAGGAACGTTTGTGAAAGCGTACCGGGGGTACGTCGAGCAAACGCGACGAAGCAGGGGGCGAAAAGGCGGTGAAAGATGCCCCTGAGCGGGTTTTCAGACACGCCCCAGAACCGCCAACGCTTGAATGAGCGGAGAAGCCGCTGACGCATGTTTTCTATAGAGAAGGAGTGTTTGCTATGACGACGGCTATTGACGCCGAAAGAATCGCCGCGCAACTGAAAGGCCGCGATTTCCTCGGTCTCGTCGATTTTACGCCGGAAGAGATCCGGTATCTGCTTGACCTCGCCATCGAGCTGAAGCGCAAGCAGAAAGCCGGTGAAGAATATCATCCACTGAAGGGCAAGTCTCTCGGCATGATTTTCGAGAAATCGTCCACGCGTACGCGCGTATCGTTCGAAGTGGGCATGTATCAGTTGGGAGGCCAGGCGTTATTCCTGAGCCGCAACGACATTCAGATGGGCCGAGGCGAGACGATTCGCGATACGGCGCAAGTGATGTCCCGATATCTCGACGGCATGATTTTGCGGACGTTTGGACACCGCAATGTGGTTGAGTTGGCGCGCGGTGCAACGATTCCGGTCATCAACGCCTTGTCCGACCAGTCCCACCCGTGCCAGGCGATGGCCGACTACCAGACGGCGCTTGAACATAAAGGCAAGCTCGAAGGGCTCAAAGTCGCTTATATCGGCGACGGCAACAACGTGCTTCACTCGCTCATGATGGGCGCGGCGAAGCTGGGCATGCATTTCGCCAGCGCGTCTCCGGAAGGGTACGATCCTAGCGAGACTGCCGTGCAGCAGTCCAAAGACGCAGCCCAAGAAACGGGCTCCCGCATCGACATTTTGCGCGACCCACGCGAGGCGATCGAAGGCGCGGACATCGTCTACACCGACGTATGGGCAAGCATGGGCTTCGAAGAAGAACAGAAGGAACGCGAGAAAGCGTTCAAGAACTACCAAGTGAACGAGGCGCTCGTACAATATGCGAAGCCGGACTATTTGTTCATGCACTGCCTGCCTGCGCATCGCGGCGAGGAAGTGAGCGAAGGCGTCATCGACGGCAAAAACTCCGTTATTTTCGACGAAGCCGAGAATCGTCTGCACGCGCAGAAAGCGATTATGGCTGCGATTATGTAAGGAAGGGACGAGGACTGGCGGTCCGCGAGAAGTTGTAACTGGGTTAAACCGACTTACAGCGCCGAAAGGTTCGCTGAACATGTTTGTAGGTGGGTTAAACCGACTTACAGCGCCGAAAAGCCTGTTGAACGTGCCTGTAAGTGGGTTAAACCGACTTACAGCGCCGAAAAGCCTGTTGAACGTGCCTGTAAGTGGGTTAAACCGACTTACGTCGCCGGAAAGTCAGTCCAACGTGCCTGTAAGTGGGTTAAACCGACTTACAGCGTCGTAAAGTCCGCCGAACGCGTCTGTAAGTGGGTTAAACCGACTTACAGCGCCATCTCGCTCGTTAACTGATATTTTTTCCGCAACGCAATTTGATCTAAAGGAGCTTATCTATCCCATGGCTAAAAACAAAATCGTGCTCGCCTACTCCGGCGGCCTCGATACTTCCGTCATTCTGACTTGGTTAAAAGAAACATACGACGCCGAGATCATCACCTTTACCGCCGACATCGGCCAGAAGGACGAACTAGACGGCCTCGAAGAGAAGGCGCTCAAAACCGGCGCTTCCAAAGTGTACATCGACGACCTGCGCGCCGAATTCGCGAAAGATTTCATCTATCCGATGTTCCAAGCCGGCGCTCTGTACGAAGGTCAATATTTGCTCGGCACCTCGATCGCTCGCCCGCTCATCGCGAAGCGTATGGTCGAGATCGCGCTAGCAGAAGGCGCTACGGCGATCGCCCACGGCGCAACGGGCAAAGGCAATGACCAAGTCCGTTTCGAATTGACGGCTGCTGCTCTTGCTCCGAACATCGAAGTCATCGCTCCTTGGCGCGATGAGGCGTTCCGCGAAGCGTTCCCGGGACGTGCGGAGATGATCGCATACGCCGAGAAACACGGCATTCCGGTTCAAGCGTCTGCGTCGAAGCCGTATTCGACCGACCGTAACTTGCTGCACATCAGCTTCGAGAGCGGCATGCTCGAAGATCCTTGGTTCGATTCAAGCGCGGCAGATGTCGAAGAAATGTACGTGCTAAGCGTCTCCCCGGAGAAAGCGCCGGACCAAGCCGAGTACATCGAGCTTGATTTTGAAGCCGGCGACTGCGTCGCGATCAACGGCGAGAAGCTGAGCCCGCTCGATGTCATGGATAAGCTGAACGAGATCGGCGGCAAACACGGCATCGGCCGCGTCGACATGGTAGAGAACCGCTTCGTCGGCATGAAGAGCCGCGGCGTGTACGAGACGCCGGGCGGCAGCATTCTTTTTACCGCGCACCGCAAGATCGAATCTCTTACCATGGACCGTGATGTGATGCACCTTCGCGACTCCTTGATTTCCAAATACAGCTCCCTCGTCTACAACGGCTTCTGGTTTGCTCCTGAGCGTCTGGCGATCCAAGCTCTTGTCAACGAAAGCCAGAAAAACGTAACAGGCACTGTCCGTCTGAAGCTGTACAAAGGCAACGTGATGGCAGCCGGTCTCAAGAGCCCGGTCAGCCTGTACAACCCGCACATCGCCACGATGGAAGCGGACCCTACCAAGGCGTACGATCAAGGCGACGCCACCGGCTTTATCCGCCTGAACGCGCTTCGCTTGAAGGTATCTTCGGGCGTAAACGGCGCTTCCGGCATTAACTGATAAAGGACAAAAAGGGAGCAGCGAACGGGAAGCCTGCCAAACCATCCCCCGCCGAACGGCGAGGCTATGCGGGCGGCACCTTCCTTGTGCGCTCTCCCCTTTTGCCTATTTACCGAAGAGAGAGGGTTACCGAGCATGAGCAAGCTGTGGGGCGGTCGTTTTACGAAAAAAACCGACCAACTGGTTGAAGAATATACCGCGTCGATTTCGTTCGACAAGGAACTTGCCTTCGAGGACATTCAAGGCAGTCTCGCACACGTCACGATGCTGGGCAAATGCGGCATTCTGCCGGATGAGGACGTCGAGAAAATCAAAGACGGCCTGCTTAAAGTTCGGCAAAGCATCGCAAAAGGCGAGCATGAGTTCCTCGTAGCCGACGAAGACATTCACATGAGCGTCGAGAAGGCACTTATCGAGGAGATTGGCCCAGTCGGCGGCAAGCTCCATACCGGACGCAGCCGCAACGACCAAGTGGCGACGGACATGCACTTGTATCTTCGCAAGCGCGTCGTCGAATTCGTCGCCATGCTGCAGAAGCTGCAAACCGCACTCGTTGGGCAAGCGAAAGCGAACCTCGACACGATCGTACCGGGTTATACGCACTTGCAGCGCGCGCAGCCAATTCTGTTCGCCCATCATCTGATGGCGTACGTATCGATGTTTGGACGCGACATCGAACGTCTGCAAGACAGCTACAAGCGTATCGACGCGCTGCCGCTTGGCGCTGGTGCGCTCGCGGGTACGACTTTCGCGATCGACCGCCATTTTACGGCTCAGCAATTAAACTTCGGCCGCGTGTACGAGAACAGCCTCGACGCCGTCAGCGACCGCGACTTCATCGTCGAGTTTCTGAGCGGTGCGGCGCTGATTATGACGCATCTGTCGCGTCTGAGCGAAGAGCTGATCCTCTGGTCGAGCACCGAGTTCCAGTTCGTCGAGCTTGACGATGCATTCTGCACCGGATCGAGCATTATGCCGCAGAAGAAAAACCCGGACGTGCCTGAGCTTGTTCGCGGCAAGACAGGCCGTGTGTACGGCAATCTGATCGGGCTGCTGACCGTGCTGAAGTCGCTGCCACTCGCGTACAACAAAGACATGCAAGAAGACAAAGAAGGCATGTTCGACACGGTGAAGACGCTGCAAGGCGCTCTTCAGCTATTCGCACCGATGATCGAGACGATGAAAGTGCGCAAAGAGAAAATGCGCAAAGCCGTCGACCAGGACTTCTCGAACGCGACCGACATCGCCGACTTCCTTGTGGGCAAAGGATTGCCGTTCCGCCAAGCGCATGAAGTCATCGGCAAGACGGTGCTGTACTGCATTCAACAAAACAAGTTCCTGCTCGACTTGACGTTGGACGAGTTCAAGCAATTCTCGCCGCTGTTCGACGACCGGATCTACGCTGTGTTGCAGCCGGAAGCGGTTGTGAATGCCCGCAACGTGTACGGCGGTACCGCCACGCCGCAAGTAACGGCCGCGATCGAACGCGCCGAAGCCGAGCTTTCCCGCACCGCCGCATGGGTAACCGAGTACGAGGCGAAGTCGGGGCTACTGTAAGAAGGGACTAGCATACGAAAATAAGAACGCCTCGATTTGACTCTTTCGGTCAATCGGGGCGTTTTTTATTGGTAAATGAAGGATTATACCGAATTTCGACGAATATGAATTTCTAGCCAGATTAGGAAAGAGACGGAGGAGCTCGGAAAGATGATCAAGAAAAGTTTTTTGTTAATCGCCGCCTGTGCGATCGCGATTCCCTCGGCGGCATCGGCCGCAGCGCCGAAAGGCCCAGCCAAACCTGCTGCACAGATGCAGGCCAAACAGACCGCCAAACCGCAAGTCAAGCCGTCTCAAGGACCGACGCGCTTACCGGCGAACTTAGATAAGTCGCTGGGCATTTTTTTATATGATGGCTCCGGGAACAAGAGAAACATTATACCGAAATTCCGAAGCAACGGAAAGTATGCGTTCAAGCTGATCGACAAAAATCAGAGTGCTTACCGTTTCGAATCGGATCGAAACGAAGAAACGTTTTATTATTACGATATCGACGAGAAGATTCATGCTCTCGACCAGAACGGAGCGGTCAAGTGGACGACTGCCCCGACGGACGAGCCAATTCAGTCAATCGACGCGCTCGACAATGGGGTTTTGGCCATTCATACGGACAACAACGAATCGCGGGTTAATGTTGAGGATGAGGAAAATCGGGAGACGTCGTCCGGTTCCTTGATTTTGTTGGACGGGAACGGCGAAAAGATGCTGGAGACGCCGATTTTGTACGCGCTTCAGTTTGCTTCCCCCTCGTTTATCGATAACTTGATCGTCGTATTGCAGGAAAAGGGGATTTCGGCTTACCAGAAGGACGGAACATTGTTGTGGACCTACAGCGAAGGGATCGAGAATGCTAAAGACAAGTTCGGGCGCTTCGTGACCAACGTTGACGGGTTGAGGTCCGACGGAGAAAGCATCACTTTCGAAACAAAGGAAGGCGTTGCGGCTTCCTTGGACGCTAACGGCAAAGTTCGGTGGAATTACAAAGTTACCCAAAAATCGGTTAAGCTAAAGAACGGATACACGACGCTCATGTACGTGCTCGACAACGGGCGGATACTATGGGTAGATGGCGAAACCGTTAACGAGGAAACGTTCCTGAAAAAATCGGAGGAGCAGTTAAAATACTGGTTGAACTACGAAAACTCGATAGCTTGGGCGGGAGGGAGTTACACCGCAGGGAAGAATAAAGAGCTGATCGCGAAGGACACGAAAGGTAAAGTGTTGTGGACTTACAAAAAGCCAAGCCCTGAATGGGGAGCTCCGCAAAATATGGTAGTCGACTCCAAAGGTAACGTATTCTTCTCGGACAACGGCGGAAGTATTTTCGGTTTGGACGCGAAAGGAAACGAGATTGTCCGATTCACGCTGAACGATCCAAGTGCTCCTACTGTGCATCTGGGGATGAGTAAAACCGGCAAAGTTGTCGGAGTCATTAACGGGTTAGGGTTGTTTACGATCGTTCCGGTAATCAAATAGCAGCGATTCAACTAAAAGAAAAAGCCCCAAGTCACCTTCACGGGTGGTTGGGACTTTTCAATTTTATGCGACCATACATAATTCGAATAAGTGATTCGTTGCATTGTGTAATCTCTCACAGCGGCTCGACCGGCGCTTCGCCGCCTTTGCTGCCGTCACCATCGCCGTCACCTCCGCCGCTCCCGCCATTTCCGGCGCTCCCGCCAGGCGATGCCGGATCGGCAGGGTTCTCGCCGGGGGCCGCCGTCTTCGAACCGTTGCCCGCAGCCAAACGAGCGTCCGCCGGATTAACCGCGATCATGCGGTCTTGCGTCCGATACGTATCCTTCGACAGCTTCCTGCGATCGGTGATCGTTCCGTCGACAGACTTGATCAAGTAGGACTGAACGACGTATCCGGCTTCGCCTTTTTGCAGCACGGATTCTTTGCCCGCGGCGATTTTGGCATCGGCGACGTACACCGTCTTCGGAGGGATGACTTGAAGAACCTCCGACTCCGCGCGGTAAGCGGTGTTGTCCGGCATCGTGCCGAATAGTTTAACGGTAATCGTCTTGTCCTTAACAACAGTTCGGATCAATAATTGCTTGCCGGTCGAGTTGCGGAACTTGAAGTTGACGAAGCCGTCCGCGAATGTCGCGTCCAGTCCTTTTGGCAAGTAGTGGACGACGAGAGAATGGTTGCGCCGCTCAACGATATCTAGCCCAACGAGAAGCGCTGCATTGTATAGTGTGCTGGACACTTGGCAAATACCGCCGCCGATGCCTGGCGTAAGTTTGCCCTTCGAGATAACGGGTGCTTCTTTATAACCGTATTCTTTCTCTGCTTTGGCGACAATTTTCCCGTATTCGAACACTTCGCCCGGCGCGAGCAGCGTATCATTTAGAGCTTTGGCGGCGGCCGTCACGTTATGCGACCGGCCTTCTCCGCTAGTCGAGAACGATGTCGTGAACTCGGCGGTTTTGCGCTCGAGGCCGTCATCCTTCAGCATGGACAACGTGATCTCTGGCTGTGTTTCTTCAACTTTCGCCTGCAGTGTCAGATTAGCTTTATCCCCGGTAGCAGCTCCCAGCGAATCAGGCTTTAGCGATTGCGCTTGCGAGAGGAGTTCGGCGATATCTATTCGGCGTCCCGGCTTCCCTTCCGTATAGACGACTTGATCCAAATCATCGATCGTTCGGGTCGCGTTCTCGGGGCTGCCGGATACAAGATCGCTCCACGCAGAACCGGCCGTTTTCATAAAAACAGCTTCATCCCATTTCGCTGTCCAGCCGTAGTCGGAATCCAAGCTCCCCGCGTAACGTACGCGCGCACGTTCCCACCACGAGTAGTCGCGATAACGCTCGATTGCGGCGGTCGCCTCCCCCACTTCGATCCGCAAGCCAAGCTGTTTGGAAGTGAGCGGCTTCGTCCCGCTATCGTCGTTACCTACCCCGCCCAGGACGATGTTTGTCGATTCCAGCTCAGCCACGCGGGAACGGAGCTTGGCCAGCGCTTCGTCGATCGTCAGGCCTCCAAGCTGCAAGCCGGCTACCTGAAATCGTCTCGGCAGCGTGTCATCTTCACCATAGCGGATTGCCGCACCGACACCCGTACCGATGCCAACGAGCAGCACTGCCGTTATCCCCGTAATCCATAATCCTTTTCCCATTCGAACAACCACTCCGCTCTCCATGTTGGCTTGTAACGTAATGCTGCTACTTAATGAAACGTATTTGCCGGAATTTGGTTATGGTGAAACATTAGAAAATTTTTAAAATTTACCTAAAATCCCTTTAGAGCCTAGTCTCAAAGGGGGATAAACCGACACGTTTCCCCATTATGCCTTCGAATGATAAAGGATAATCGCGCTTGCTGTCGAAGTATCTAAAGTCTGAATCTTAACAGGAAGTGATATCGTGATTGAAATGCAAGACATATGGAAGACATACGCCGACGGCACGACTGCCCTGCAAGGGATCAACGTTGTCATCGACCGCAACGAATTCGTGTACATTGTTGGTCCGTCCGGCGCGGGAAAATCTACATTTATGAAGCTGATTTATCGCGAAGAATTTCCAACCAAAGGTCAAATTTCCGTCAACGGGTTTAATATAGGCAAGCTGAAGCATCGCAAAATTCCGTATGTCCGCCGCAATATCGGGGTTATTTTCCAGGACTACAAGCTGTTGCCGAAGCTGAGCGCATACGAGAACATCGCGTTCGCGATGGAAGTGATCGAGACGCCTCGCCGCCTGATACGCCGCCGTACGATGGAAGTGCTTGAGCTTGTCGGGCTGAAGCACAAGGCAAACAGTTTGCCGGCTCAATTGTCCGGGGGAGAACAGCAGCGTGTAGCTATCGCGCGAGCTATCGTCAATAACCCCGCGGTCATCGTCGCAGACGAGCCAACAGGCAACTTAGACCCCGAGACGTCGTGGGGCATTATGAACCTTCTGGAAGAGATTAATTTCCGTGGAACGACGATCGTCATGGCCACCCATAACAAGGAAATCGTGAACACGCTGCGTAAGCGGGTCATCGCCATCGAGCGCGGCTCGATCGTTCGCGACCAGTTGAGAGGGGATTACGGCTATGAGAGTTAGCACGATCTCCCGTCATGCTCGCGAAGGCGTCAAAAACGTTGGCCGCAACGGCTGGATGACGTTCGCCTCTATGAGCTCGATTGCCGTGTCGCTTTTTATCCTCGGGGTCTTCATGCTGCTGGCGCTTAACGTGAACAAGCTCGCGGATCAGTTGGACAGCCAGGTGCAAATTAGCGTCTACTTGCAGGACGGTACGCAGAAAGCGAAGGAAGAGGAACTCGAACGGTCGATCAAGCGCATTCCGGAAGTGAAAAGCGTCACTTTCATTTCTAAGGAAGAAGGGCTGCAGCGTTTCCGAGACAGCATGGGGGATGACGGCAAGGAAGCGTTGGAAGGGTATGAGAAGGAAAACAATCCGCTGCCCGACGCATTCGAGATCGAAGTGTTCGACCCGCAGAAGATCGGCTTTGTTGCCAAGCAGATCGAGGCGCTGAACGTGACCGATCCCGAGAAGTCGATCGACAAGGTTAAATACGGCAAGGACACGATCGAGAAGCTGTTCCGCATCACGAATGCCGTGCGCAATATCGGTATTTTCATCGTGCTCGGTCTGGCGATCATGGCGATGTTCCTCATCTCGACGACGATTAAGATGACGATTATCGCGCGCCGCCGGGAGATTTCGATAATGAAACTCGTCGGCGCGACGAACAGCTTTATCCGCTGGCCGTTCTTTATCGAAGGGGCGATTATCGGTTTCGGCGGATCGGTGCTCAGTGCGATTGGTTTGCTGTACGGCTATTCCGAACTAGTACATAACACGAGGGCGACTGTAGGGTTGTACATGATTGAATTCGCCTCAATGTCGGATGTGCGCATGTTGGTTGGCGGCACAATCATCGTGCTGGGTACTTTGCTTGGCGTATGGGGAAGCACGATATCTGTTCGACGTTACTTGAAAGTATAGAGCCTACACAATTGACCCCGATATGCGGGGGCGGGCGACACGCCGCTCCTGAAGGAGGATAATGGTGAGAAGGAAAATCACGTTAGTGTTCGCCTTGCTGTTGACGATGGCGATGGTGCTGCGCCCCTATGACGGACAAGCTTTATCAGAGCTCGAGAAGATCGATCGCGACCTGAAGAAGCTGCAAGAGGAAATGGACAAAGCGCAGAGGAATCAAAAACAGGCCGAGAGAACGGTCAAAGATTTGACGGGCAAGAAGGAAGCAACGAAAGATGACATTCAGAAGCTTCTCGGCAAAATCGACGACATGTCGAAGAAGATGCAGGAGACGAACGATAAAATTCAGTCTGCGGAAGAGAAGCTTTATGAGACGGGCAAACAGCTCGAAGACGCGATCAAGCAGCGCGACAACCGATTGCAGTTGATGGACGCCCGCGTTCGGATGGCGTATACGACAGGTCCGGTTTCGTTTCTGGACGTGCTCCTGAATGCGAAAAGCTTTTCCGATTTCCTCGGGCGCATGGATGTCGTTGAATCAATTGCGTCGCAGGATCGGAACATCGTCGAGGAGAAGAAGAAATACACCGAGGAAGTTACGAACATGAAGGCGCTGCGCGAGCAAGAACTGGTTGACGTTCAGAAGCTGTACAAGCAGTTGGAGTCCCAGCATGCAGAGCTTCGTCAGAATGAAGCGGATAAGGAAGTGCTCATGTCCAAGCTCGATAAGCAGATCGAAGACAATGAGGACATCAGCGAAGAAGCGGAACAACAGCTCAAGGAATTCGCGAAGAAATCGGCCGCCTTGCAGGCTAAAAAGAATAAGATCAAGACGTATTACACGGGCGGGAAGCTGGGAATGCCGCTCAAGTCGGATTGGCGAGAATCTTCGCCGTTCGGTTATCGGATTCATCCCGTAACCGGAAAGCGGAAGCTTCACGCCGGTCTCGACATGGCTGCGCCGAAAGGAACGCCGATCTATGCGGCGGAGACCGGTGTCGTCATCGTCGCCCAATCGATGAGCGGATACGGTAACTGCGTTATTATTGATCACGGCGGCGGTCTATGGACGGTATACGGGCATATTATGGCAGGAGGCATCCTCGTCGACAAAGGGGAAACGGTCAAACGCGGACAAAAAATCGCCCTCGTCGGTTCAACTGGCGTATCGACCGGATATCACTTGCACTTCGAGGTTCGCAAAAACTCCGAACCGGTTGATCCTAAGCCGTATTTGAACTTAAAATAAAGGAATGAACAGGAAGCAGCCGGTTGGCCGACTTTGGGGTCGGCCGACCGGCTGCTTTTTTGAACGATCTTATTAAAGTGCACGGTAAAGGGCGTGACGAAGTTGTGGTTTCGAGGTCGCGCGGTCGTCGCGATCGCCGTGTTGGCTGCGCTTGGCGCCGGCATGGCGACATATGGCTTTTTCGAATATTCCGGTTGGGGGATTCGTCCACCGGCGATGCAACCCGGACTGGCATCTGGCAGTAAGACGGAAGGGTTGACCCGGGCCGAGCTTGATAAACTGAATAAGGCGCTAGGTCTCATCGAGGATCGGTTCATCGCTTGGACCGATCGGTCCAAGCTAGTGGATGGCGCCGTGCAAGGGATGGTCGAGTCGCTTGACGATCCTTTCTCCGCCTATTTGTCCGGGGACGAGGCTGAGAAATACAACGAATCGTTACAGGGGGCATTCTCTGGCATCGGCGCGGTGCTTCATCTCACGGGTGGCGCTGTCGTCGTAGAGTCTCTAATGACGGGGTCCCCTGCTGAGAGAGCGGGATTGCGTCCTCTTGACGTGCTGCTTTCGGTAAACGGCGAAAGCTTGAACGGATTGTCGCTGAACGAGGCCGTTTCCAAAATTCGCGGCCCGAAAGGGACGAAAGCGAAGCTGAAAGTACAGCGCAAAGGTGCATCGTCGCCTCTCGATCTGGAACTCGTTCGCGACCGGATTGATCTGGAATCGGTGAGCGCAAGCATGGAAGACAACGGAATTGGTATTCTGACCATTAACCAGTTTTCTGCCGATACGTCGGCGCAAGTCGCCGAAGCGCTTCGGCGGATGGTAGCGGGAGGCCTAAAGGCGCTTGTCGTTGATGTGAGGGATAATCCTGGCGGCATGCTTCAAGCCGTTGTTGACGTGGCCGACCAATTACTTCAGCAAGGCAAACCGATCGTGCAATTCGAATATAGGGACGGCAAACGTAAAGTCGACGAAGCGAAACACGGAGCGGCGGAAGGCCGGACGTATCCGCTTGTCGTGCTTCTGAACAAGGGCAGCGCCAGTTCGGCCGAGATTATGGCGGGAGCATTGAAGCAATCCGCCGGCGCGATTCTCGTTGGTGAGACGAGTTACGGCAAAGGGACGGTACAAGTTCCGTTTAACGACGATCTAGGTGATCACAGCATGCTCAAGTTGACCGTGTACAAGTGGCTGCTGCCGGACGGCTCATGGATTCATGGAAAAGGCATTGAACCGGATGTCATTGTGCATCAGCCGGCTTATTTTCTTGCTTCACGGCTCCCCCGGGACAGGGTGTTGAGGGCGGACGAGACAGGAGATGCGGTAAGAAACCTGCAGAGCATTCTGAACGGCGTCGGCATGACCGTCGACAGAAGCGATGGCTACTTCAGCGCGGGAACGAAGGAAGCGGTGAAGGCGTTTCAGAAGCGGGAAAATTTGCCCGAGACCGGCGAAGTGGACACGGAAACGGCCGAGAGGCTGGAAGAAGCGTTGTACGAGAAGCTCAAGGACCAGGCAAATGATCGACAGTTGCAGAAGGGACTCGAATTGGCAAAGGAACGGGCTGTAGGACACTAATGATAGGCGACGATTTCCAATGTACCCAGGAGAAAGCAAGATCGCCGGGCAGGATTTTGCGGTCGTCCGTCGAAAGAGTAGAAGTTGATCCTGCGACCAGCATGATGAACGTTTTTGAACGGTTTGAATGATAGGGGGAGAGGTTGAGTGGACGTAGCGCTCGATCTATTGCGGGAAGCGGGACAGGCGGCCATCAGGCTGTTCTCCCTCCCTTACTTGTATATAGCGATACTGCTCGTCTGGTGGCAGGCGGCCCAAAGTGTAACGTTGCAGCGAAAATTGTTTCACGTACGGCTATACAGCGCTGCGTACTTGACGTTGACACGGGTCGCCTTCGGACTCGCGGCCGGATTCGTCTTGTCGATTGTCGGTGTAGGGATCGGAGCCGGAGCCGGACTGACGACGGAGACGCTCGCCTGCTTATGGATCGTGATGGCAGTGCTGGCACTGTTGCAGTTACGCTATGTATGTCTGGCTTACGCGGCGGGGGCGCTTGGACTGTTGCAGGCGGTGCTCGGCTGGATCGGCGCCGATTTCTCCGGCAGCGCTGCGGCGGAAGCCGTTCGCGCCGTGAATGCCGTCGACGTACCGGCGTTGCTCGTCATTGCGGGTTTGCTGCATGTAGCGGAAGGCGTGCTTGTGCGCGTTCAGAATGCCAAGCTGTCAATCCCGTTATTCCTGCAAGGGAAAAGGGGCAAGCCGATGGGCGCATATTCGCTCACAGGCGTATGGCCGATTCCGCTCTTATGGCTCGTACCAGCGACGGGGGACAATGGTTTGTCGTTGCCGTGGGCGCCTTTGTTCGGCGGAGACACGGCGGCGTGGGCGATGCTCGCCTTCCCGGTATTGATCGGCTTTAGCGACAGAACGACGACGCGCTGGCCGGAAGAGAAAGCTCGCTCATCGGGCAATGCGCTTATCGTCTATGGCCTTGTGATCGCAGGTTTGGCGGCAGGTGCAGTTTATTGGAGCCCGTTGACGGCGGTTGCCGCCATTGCGGCATTCGTGCTGCACGAAGGGCTGCTGCTTTGGAGCCGTGTGCAGGAGGCCGGACGAGCGCCGCGTTTCTCGCAGGATGGCACAGGCGTCCTGGTGCTTGCCGTGCTGCCGAATACGCCGGCGGCGGAGCTTGGCTTCCAGGCCGGGGAAACCATTCGTAAAGCGAACGGAGTCGTTGTTCGCAACAAAGAGGAACTGCATGCCGCCCTTCAGCGGCAATCGGCATTTTGTAAGCTGGAAGTGCTTAACCGCGATGGCAATTTGAAGTTTCTGCAGCGAGCGAGATACGAAGGCGAGCATTATCAACTGGGGCTTATTCTCGCCCCGGATGAAGATGTCGAATTCGTAGCGGCGCCGCGGTCCGCCTCGATCTGGCGCAGCTTGCGGGCAGCAGGAGCTCGGCGGCTCGAAAGCTCGCCGACGATGCAAGCGCGCCGGGAAGTGAAGCGGGCGGAGGCGGAACTGGCGGCGGCGCGGCAAGCGGAGATCGAAGCGGCCGAAGCAGCAGCGCGTTTGCCCGACGAGAACGGAGGACTTCCTCCCCGTAGCGTCCATTCGGCGAATCGGAAACATTGACTTCAGTTAAGGTTTGACGTCGAGCCTAGAATGCTGTATGGTAATAAGACTTCAATCGGAATAGGGTCCCTAGGGTTCCACGATGCGCTCGCGTATCGGCTCGGTCCGAGAGGGAGCGCATCCGGCGTTATGCCGGATGGACACGGCGGGATAAAAACCCGGGAGTATCGATGAAGGCTCAAAGCGACGTTGCCGCGTTGCCGAAGCCTGCGATGCTCTCGGGTTTTTTGTGCGCGGCGAGGAGACAATACGGCAACGGCAGCTATTTCGTTACACAAGAGAGAGAAGGGGAGGGAGACAAGATGAAGGCAAAAGAAAATCGGTTTTGGCTGATTCTGCTTGGAGCGGGATTATGCGAAATCGGATGGGTGTCAGGCTTGAAACACGCGGATACGGTGTGGGAGTGGGCGTTGACGGCGCTTGGAATCGCGCTTAGTTTTGCGGGATTGCTCACCGTGTCACGCGTACTTGAGGTCGGGACAACGTATGCGGTATTTACGGGAATCGGGGCTGCGGGCACTGTGCTGGCGGAGACGGTCATTTTCGGAGCGGAGCTGGACGGGATTAAACTGGTACTTGTTCTCGTACTCATCATCGGCATCGGCGGGTTGAAAAAAACGGCCGGACATCCTCGGAAGGAGGCGGAGCAATAATGGCATGGATTGCGCTTGTGTGCGCTGGTTTGTTCGAAGTGGTCGGAGTGCTCGGTATGAACCGGCTGAATGAACGCAAAGATGCGTGGAGTTGGTTGCTGCTGGCCGGAGGTTTCGCCGCGAGTTTCCTTCTGCTATCGATTGCGATGAAATCGATAACGATGGGGACGGCCTACGCGGTCTGGACAGCAATCGGCACGGTCGGCGGGACGCTCGTCGGAATGCTTTTTTATGGAGAGTCCCGTCGGCCGAGCCGCATTTTTTTCCTCAGTGTCGTTGTTGCCGCTGTCGTCGGACTAAAGGTGCTTGAGCGTTAAGCGGCTGATTATGAAGCCGATTTGCCTCGGAACAGCAAGTAAGAGTACAAAGTCGGAATTCCTGCGCAGACGGCGACTGCGGCGATTACGATGCCGGCGAGCCACGGAGCGGGCGCGAACCAGGCGGCGATGAACAGGATCAGCCCGCACAACACCCACATCCGCGCGCCCAGCCGGTGCGTTTTACGCCAATTGTCCTCGTCCATGAGCGCCCAAGGTGTCCGGATTCCGACGAAGAAGTTGCTGCGCAATTGCCCCATCCGATTGCCGATCACGATCAGCAGTACGCCGATACCGCCCATCACGAGGTTGAGCGCAGGAAGCTTATGCCCCGTATTGTCCAGAATCACGATCAGGAAAATCGCTTGCAGGAACAGGCTGATCGCCCATCTCATCAAGTCGAAGTAACCTTGGAAGCGCGTGTAGTTGTTTTTGCGCGGGTCTATCAGGCGGGATACGGAGATAATCGCCGGGAGCAGCACGCCTATGAGGCCGTACATTAGCCAGAAGCTCCATTTTGCCATCATCCGATCCTGATCGCCGTTGATATTGTAATGGGAAGCGACTTGTTCCGGAAGTTGGTGGTTGAAAATGAGGAACATCGCCATAAAAATGAGCGCGTTTGCTCCAATCAGTATCCAGTCCTGAGTCGACCAGACGGGTTTGGGCGTTTCGTTCGACAGATTCGAGTTGTTCGGGTGGTTGGCGTAGTTGCTCATCCGGTTACTCTCCTTTGGTCCCGAGCATGCCGAGAAACCAGCCCATGGCTTCCTGCACGACGGTCATGTTAATGGAATAGACGATTGTCTGTCCTTGTCGCTCGTCTTGCACGAGCTTTGCTTGCTTCAGTATGTTCAAATGATGGGAAATGCTCGGCTTGGAAATATCGAATTTGTCGGCGATGTCGCCAGCGGTCATGTCCCTTTCTTTGAGCAACTGTAGAATGGCGCGCCTCGTCGGATCGGAGAGCGCTTTGAAGGCGTCGTTCATGGGAAAGCCTCCGCTTTCAATAGAGATTTCGATTCGATATTTAGTCAAATATCTAAATATTATATTTAGATAATAAGCTAAATGTTAAAATGGGTCAAGAGGCTTGAACGGAGGAGGCCAACGAGGTTCGGCATGCGTTGCTACTATAATGCCAATGGCGGAGCCAGGAACGCTTTCCTTGGCTCCGCCATCTTTATAGCTAATTTGTCGCCGTCTGCTGGCTGAGATAAAACAGCACGAAGGCTCCAGCGATTGCCAGACATAGTAACGTGAATAGCGTGATTTTGACCGCGCTGCGGGGGACGTGGCCGGATACGGTTCCGGTCTGCCCGTTGACCATGTAATAATAAGGCCGGGATTTGTACGTATAACTGGCATTCCAGACGGGCAGGAGCAAGTGCTTGTAAGTAATGTCGTCGTAAGTCGTCCGAATTCTCAAGTTGCGGATCTCGTCGCCGCCGATGATGTCGCGAATCTCATCGTTGAGCGTGCCGTCAGCGACTTCTTGCGCTTGTTCCCAGCCTTCCTCGCGAGTGATGTTGTATCTCTCGGAGATGAAGCCGCTCAGAAATTCCGGAGCATAGCTGTGTAACTGGGTGAGATCGAAATCGCCGAGTTTATCGAGAAGTTTGCCGTCATAATGGCCGGAGGCAGGGATGAGAATGTCGTCGAACGATCGGTCGTAATCGCCGCTCGTATGATGCCATACCGTATAGCGTTCAGTCTCGGTGTATGTCTCAGTTTTACCATTTACGACACGCGTCCGAGTGACGGTGCGGTAATGGTAAACGCCGACTTCCGCGGAATAGTCCGAATACGTCTCCGTGTCGTACGTCCAATAGGGAATGTAAATGCCGTGCAGTTCGGAACGGACGTCTTGCTTCTTGAACGCGTTCGGCAGAAACCAGCGCTTCTTCTTCCATTTGGCGAAGGAACCAAGCGCTTCGTCATGAGACAATTGGAAAGGGATGACCGATTCTGGTCGGATGCTGCGGACTTCCTCGTCAAGCAGTACTTTAGGCGACCCGCAAAAAACGCATGTCGACGTCGTCTGATCCGAAGGGATAAGCGTCTCGCCGCCGCACGCTTCGCAATGGACGGCTCGCTGCGATGTCCCCCAGTCGTGCAGCGCAGCGAGATCTTCGTCCGAGTCGTCGAAGGTATGCTCCGTCTGTTCGCCGACGGAGCTGTCGATCTCTTGTTCGGCACCGCAATATTGGCATTTCAAGCTTTGGCTTTCCGTATCGAAGGCCATCGCTCCCCCGCAAGCCGCGCAAGGAAAACGAAGGGCCGCCGCTGAGCCGGTCTCGTTCGTCATGGGATCGGACTCCTCCGTTAAATTTTACTGCCGCACTCGGAGCAGAACTTCACGTTTTCCGCGAGTTTGCTGCCGCATTCGGAGCAAAATTTCTTGCCGGTCGAAGGCTGCGATCCGCCAGCAGGCGGAGCAGGAGGCTGCTGTTGTGCCGGCTGCGGCTGTCCGGCTTCCGCCGCACGGGCTGCCGTCTGGTTCAACATTTGAGCCATCATTTGTCCCATTGCCATGCCAGCTCCGAGCCCCGCCCCAGTCCCCGCGATGCCGCCGTCCGGTTGGTTTGCAGCGTCGCGAATCGCTTCGGCAGTCTGGAACTTCATGTATTGATCGAGATTGCCTGCAATGTTCATCGATGACCTTTTGTCGATCATTTTCTCCACTTCGTCGGGGAGGGAGATGTTCTCGATCGTGACGCCCGATAGCGTCAGACCGAGCGCGGCGAAACGCGGTTGCAGCTTGTCGATCGCCAGCTTGCCAAGCTCGTCATAGGAACTAGCCAAGTCGGCGACCGAAACTTTCGCTTCGCCGATCAAGTCGCTTAAGCTCGACACGATCATCGACTTCAAGTAACCGGTAATCGCAGCCGTCGTCAGTTCCTGCTTCGTGCCGAAGATTTCTTTCAGGAACAGCGCAGGATCCCCGACTTTGACCGCGTAGGTGCCGAAACCGCGAACGCGGATCATACCGAATTCGGGGTCGCGTATAATGACCGGGTTCATCGTGCCCCATTTCAGATCGGTAAAGTTCGCCGTACTCACGAAATAGACGTCGGACTTGAACGGGGAGTTAAACCCGTATTTCCATGAATTCAACGTCGTAAGAACAGGCAAGTTTTGCGTACTTAGCGTATGAGTGCCCGGTCCGAACACGTCGGTGAGCTGGCCTTCGTTTACGAAAAGCGCTGCTTGCGATTCGCGGACGATCAGCTTTGCGCCCATCTTGATCGCGTTGTCATGCGCGGGGAATCGGTAGACCATAATGCCCCGGTCGTCCAGCCATTCGATGACCTCGATTAATTGGCCTTTAATGAAGTCGAACAAACCCATGTGCCACACTCCCGATGGTTTCCGTTTTCCCCATCATACCAGAAAACGGAGGCGCCATGTCGGCGGACTTTTTTTGACGATCAGGAAGGAAAAAGCTATAATATTCGAGATGGGAACACATATTCGGATATCCGCAAAATGTTGACGATAGAGCCACAATGAAAGTACAAATCGGGAGGGCATCGGAATATGGCGGCAGTGATGGAACCGGAAGATATTAAATTCAAACTCGTCTCGGAATACACGCCTTCGGGGGATCAACCGACGGCAATCGGCCAGTTGGCGGAAGGCATCGTGAACGGCAAGAGATTTCAGACGCTGCTCGGGGCTACAGGGACGGGCAAGACGTTCACGATCGCGCAGACGATCGCGAAGGTGAATCGGCCGACGTTGATTATTGCTCATAACAAGACGCTGGCGATGCAGCTGTGCAGCGAATTCAAGGAGTTTTTCCCGGAGAACGCGGTGGAATATTTCGTCAGCTACTACGATTACTATCAGCCGGAAGCATATATTCCTTCGACGGACACGTATATCGAGAAGGATTCCAGCATCAATGACGAGATCGATAAGATGCGCCACTCCTCTACCGCATCCTTGTTCGAGCGGCGCGATGTTATTATCGTGGCGAGCGTCTCGTGCATCTACGGTCTCGGTTCTCCCGAGGAATACCGCGATTTGCGGCTCAGCCTCCGTGTCGGCATGGAGAAGTCGCGTAACGAGATCTTGCATAAGTTGATCGACATTCAATACGAACGCAATGACTTGAACTTCGTGCGTGGTACATTCCGTGTACGCGGAGATGTTATCGAGATTTTCCCCGTGTCGCGAGGGGACTCCGCAATCCGCGTCGAGATGTTCGGCGACGAGATCGAGCGGATTACGGAGATCGATGTGCTTACGGGCGAGATTACCGGCGTTCGCGAACACGTCGTCATTTTCCCGGGCTCTCACTTCGTGACGGGCGAGGAGAAGATGAAGCGGGCGCTCGTCAATATCGAGCGCGAGTTGGAAGAGCGCCTCGTCGAATTGCGCGACGCTGGCAAATTGCTCGAAGCGCAGCGGCTGGAACAGCGGACGCGGTACGATCTCGAGATGATGGCGGAGATGGGATTCTGCTCCGGCATCGAGAACTACTCAGGCCCGATGACATTCCGGGAGCGCGGCGCGACGCCATATACGCTCATGGACTTTTTCCCCGATGACTATTTGATCGTAATCGACGAGTCCCACGTAACATTGCCGCAACTGCGGGCGATGTACAACGGAGACCAAGCGCGGAAGACGGTACTCGTCGAACATGGCTTCCGTTTGCCTTCCGCCAAGGACAATCGGCCGCTTCGTTTTGAAGAATTCGAAGAGAAGGCGAAGCAGCTCGTGTTTGTTTCGGCCACTCCAGGCCCTTACGAACTGGAACAATGCCCGACCGTCGTCGAGCAGATCATCCGTCCGACGGGACTCATCGATCCGATTATCGAGGTGCGGCCAACGAAAGGACAGATCGACGATTTGCTCGGCGAGATTCGCGACCGGATCGCGAAAGACGAGCGGGTGCTCGTCACGACGCTGACGAAGAAGATGTCCGAGGACTTGACCGATTATATGAAGGAAGTCGGCATTAAGGTGCGTTATCTTCACTCCGATATCAAGACGTTGGAGCGCATGGCCATCTTGCGCGACTTGCGGCTGGGCACGTTCGACGTGCTGATCGGGATCAACTTGCTCCGAGAAGGACTCGACTTGCCGGAAGTATCTCTTGTCGCCATCCTCGACGCCGATAAGGAAGGCTTTCTCCGTTCCGAACGTTCGCTCATTCAGACGATCGGGCGCGCGGCGCGGAACGCGGGCGGTCGGGTCATCATGTACGGTGATCGTATCACCGATTCGATGGAGCGGGCGATTGGCGAGACCGAGCGGAGGCGCGGCATTCAACTGGCCTACAATGAAGCGAACGGCATTACGCCTCAGACCGTCGTCAAGAAAGTTCGCGATCTGATCGAAGCGACCAAAGCAGCCGAGACGAAAAGCTCGTTCCTTACAGGCGCGGAAGATTTGAGCAAGCTGTCGAAGAAAGAGCGTGCGTCGATGGTCGAGCGGCTCGAGTTCGAGATGAAGGAAGCGGCGAAGAGCTTGCAGTTCGAGCGGGCAGCAGAACTTCGTGATGCGCTGATGGAACTGAAAGCGAGTTTGTGAGAATCCACTACGCTAAAAGTCTAAACTTTTAGCGGATTTTCACAAAAAAAATTCGTCAAAGTTCGCGTGCAATCAGGTAATATGGGATGAGTGTATGTCTATTTTCACTATATAACTAATCAGCAGCTTTCTGTCGCACGCTATTCCGGATGTGACAGATCGTGCATGTCCAGGAGGAACAACTATGAGCAAAACGATCTCGGTCGGCATTGTAGGTTACGGCAATTTGGGACGGGGAGTGGAAGCGGCAATTCGCCAAAATCCAGACCTCGAGCTGAAGGCGATTTTCACGCGTCGGAACGCGCAATCGGTCGTCGCGGGAACGGCAACGCCGATGGTGTCGATCTCCGACATCGAGCAATATAAAGGAAAAATCGACGTCATGATTTTGTGCGGCGGTTCCGCTAAGGACTTGCCGGAGCAAGGTCCGGCGCTCGCGAAGCATTTCCACACAGTGGACAGCTTCGACACGCATGCGCTTATTCCCGAGTATTTCGAGCAAGTGAATGACGCGGCGACGACGAACGGCCACGTTAGCGTCATCTCTACCGGCTGGGATCCAGGTTTGTTTTCCCTGAATCGTCTGCTGGCGGAAGCTATTCTGCCTGAGGGCAAAGAGTACACGTTCTGGGGCAAAGGCGTGAGCCAAGGACATTCCGACGCGATTCGCCGGGTGCCGGGCGTCAAGAACGGCATTCAATACACGATTCCGATCGAGAAGGCAGTCGAAAGCGTACGCAGCGGCAGCGAGCCGAAGCTGAGCACGCGCGAGAAGCACCTTCGCGAATGCTACGTGGCACTTGAAGAGGGCGCGGATGCAGAAGCGGTCGCGAACGAAATCAAAAACATGCCGAACTATTTCGCGGATTACGATACGATTGTGCACATTGTGAGCGAAGAGACGCTGAAGGCCGAACATTCCCGCATGCCGCACGGCGGCAATGTTATCCGCAGCGGACGCACGGGTCCGAACAAGGAGAGCACGCAAGTGATCGAGTTTGGACTGAAGCTGGACAGCAACCCGGAATTCACTGCCAGCGTTCTCGTCGCTTATGCGCGCGCCGCTTATCGGTTGGCTCAAGCGGGAGATAAAGGCGCCAAATCGGTGTTCGACATCCCGTTCGGCTTGTTGTCGCCGAAATCCCCTGCAGAGCTTCGCAAAGAGCTGCTGTAAGAGAAGTTCGTGATCAAAATCGGACTTTTTGAACCTCTTCTATAAAATTACAAAAGATTTGCATGCCTGTCGGCAGTCCGTTATAATAAACGGGAACACACATTCCTATTGGAGTGCGACTGAGGCAGGCATGATTCAAGAAGCCCCGCGCAGTCGCGAAAGGGGCTTTTTTTCGTTCATGGCTAACGAGAAAATCATCATTAAGGGCGCGCGCGCCCACAACTTGAAAAATATCGACGTTACGATTCCCCGCGACAAGTTCGTCGTTCTGACGGGGTTGTCCGGCTCAGGCAAATCTTCTCTTGCTTTCGACACGATCTATGCCGAAGGCCAGCGCCGTTACGTGGAATCGCTGTCCGCATATGCCCGCCAGTTCCTCGGTCAGATGGATAAGCCCGATGTGGACTCGATCGAAGGGTTGTCCCCGGCGATCTCCATCGACCAGAAGACGACAAGCCGTAACCCTCGGTCGACGGTCGGCACCGTAACGGAAATTTACGATTACTTGCGGTTGATGTTTGCCCGTGTCGGAAGACCTCACTGTCCGGATCACGGCATAGAGATTACGTCGCAGACGATCGAGCAGATGGTCGACCGGATCATGGAATACCCGGAGCGGACGCGACTGCAGATTCTCGCGCCGGTCGTGTCCGGCCGGAAGGGCGAGCATAGCAAGCTTCTGACGGACATTCAGAAGCAGGGCTTCGTGCGGGTACGCGTAAACGGCGAGATACGCGACTTGTCCGAGAAGATCGAGCTGGAGAAAAACAAGAAGCATTCGATCGAAGTTGTCGTCGACCGTATCGTCGTGAAGGACGACGTAGCGACGCGGCTGGCCGACTCGCTTGAGACGGCGCTTAAGCTTTCCGGAGGCCAAATTCTTGTCGACATTATCGACAAGGAAGAGCTTATGTTTAACGCGAACTTGGCATGCCCCTCCTGCGGATTCTCGATGGATGAACTGGCTCCGCGTATGTTCTCGTTTAACTCCCCGTTCGGTGCATGCCCGGAGTGTGACGGCCTTGGCGTGAAGATGGTCATCGATCCGGACTTGCTTATTCCGAACCGCAATCTGAGCATCGAAGAAGGCGCGTTCGAAGCATGGGCGGGTAGCACGTCCAATTATTATCCGCAGTTTCTCGCAGCTGTCTGTGCGCATTACGGCATTCCGACGGATGTGCCGGTTGAACAGATCAGCGAGAAGCATATGCAGACGATTCTTTACGGAACCGGGGGCGAACGCATTCGTTTCCGTTACGAGAACGAATTCGGCCATACGAGAGACGCCCAAGTTCCGTTCGAGGGCATCGTCCATAACTTGGAGCGTCGTTATCGGGAGACGGGTTCCGAAGGCATTCGCGAATTCATCGAGGCCTACATGAGTGCGAAACCTTGCGGCAAGTGCAAAGGCCAACGCCTGAAGCGTGAGACGCTTGCCGTTACGGTCGGCAACGAAAATATCGCTTATGTGACTTCTCTCTCTATTGGAGAAGCACAACGTTTCTTTGACAACCTGGAACTGAACGAGAAGGAGCGGACGATCGCCCAACTGATCTTGAAGGAGATCAACAACCGGCTCGGCTTCCTAGTGAATGTCGGTCTGGATTACTTGTCGCTGTCCCGCGCGGCGGGTACGTTGTCCGGGGGAGAAGCGCAGCGCATTCGTCTTGCAACGCAGATCGGCTCGAGCTTGATGGGCGTTCTGTACATTCTCGACGAACCGAGCATCGGGCTTCATCAGCGGGACAACGACCGACTCATTCAGACGTTGAATCATATGCGCGACCTGGGCAACACGCTGATTGTCGTCGAGCATGACGAAGACACGATGATGGCTGCTGACTGGATTATCGATATTGGTCCGGGTGCAGGCAAACACGGAGGAAACGTCATTGCTGAAGGAACGCCCAAGCAGATTATGGCGGACGAGAACTCGCTCACTGGAGCCTACTTGAGCGGTCGCAAATTCATTCCGATTCCGCGAGAACGACGGAAGACGAACGGCAAATGGCTGGAAATCAAGGGCGCCAAAGAGAACAATTTAAAGGGACTTAACGCGAAGTTCCCGCTCGGCGTTTTCACTGCGGTTACGGGTGTGTCCGGCTCCGGGAAATCGACGCTCGTGAACGAGCTTCTGTACAAGACGCTCGCGCGTGACCTGAATAAGGCGAAGACTCGCCCCGGCAATTATAAGGAGTTTCTTGGACTCGAGCATCTGGAGAAAGTCATCGACATCGACCAATCTCCGATCGGGAGAACGCCTCGTTCCAACCCGGCGACGTATACTGGCGTATTTGACGACATTCGCGACGTGTTCGCGATTACGAATGAATCCAAAGTGCGCGGATACAAGAAGGGGCGCTTCAGTTTTAACATCAAGGGCGGGCGCTGCGAAGCGTGTAAAGGCGATGGCATCATCAAGATCGAGATGCACTTCCTCCCGGACGTGTACGTTCCTTGCGAAGTATGCAAAGGCAAGCGCTACAACCGCGAGACGCTTGAAGTGAAATATAAAGGCAAGAACATTGCCGAAGTGCTGGAAATGACCATTGAAGATGCGACGGAGTTTTTCGTCAATATTCCGAAAATCCATCGCAAAATGCAAACGCTGATGGACGTCGGCCTCGGATATATGGATCTCGGCCAACCGGCGACAACGCTCTCGGGCGGCGAAGCGCAGCGCGTAAAGCTAGCCGCAGAATTGTATCGCCGCAGCACAGGCAAAACGCTATATATCCTCGACGAACCGACGACAGGTCTTCATGTCGACGATATCGATCGGCTGCTGCAAGTCTTGCACCGCTTGGTCGACTCGGGTGAAAGCGTGCTTGTCATCGAGCATAATCTGGACGTTATCAAGACGGCGGATTATCTCGTCGATCTTGGGCCGGAAGGCGGCAGCGGCGGCGGTACGATCGTCGCTACGGGTACTCCTGAAGAGGTTGCCAAAGTGAAAGGCTCCTACACCGGTAAATATCTCGCACCGATCCTTGAGCGGGATCGCGCCCGTACGGAAGCGGCATTAACGGTGTAAGTGCAAAATCAAAGGCCGAACTAGCTCGCGCAAGCGAACGGGTTCGGCCTTTGTTTACTGCTAAATTCACCCCCTGGCCATCGCTGTCTCCCCGGTTCTAGTGATTTCGATAATTCCGTAGGGCGCGAGAAGCTTTAGGAAGGCTTCGTTTTTATCACGGTCGCCAACGGCTTGAACGATCAGGGAGCTCGGCCCGACATCCACTATGGAGCAGCGGAAAGTGTGGATGAGCTCGTTCAGCCCCGCACGTGCCACCGGATCGGAATTGAGTTTCACCAGCAGTAGTTCTCTGCTGATAAAGGGTGTCTCCCCGAGCGGCTCAGCCGAGACGACGTCGATCAGCTTGCGCAACTGGTTGCACAGTTGGCCGACCAACACGCCGTCACCGTTAGCAACAACTGTCATGCGCGAAAGCGACTCTTGCTCGGATACGCCGACCGTAATGCTATCGATATTGTAGCCGCGGCGGGAAAATAATCCGGATACCCGTTGCAGCACGCCCGGAGCGTTCCCCACGAGGACGGACACATACTGTTTAGCCATCGTATTTCGCCTCCCCCGACGTTCCGAGAATCATATCCGGCAGCCCCGACCCTTGCGGTACCATCGGAAAGACAAGTTCATCCTTCGAGACAACGAAGTCGATCAAATAGGGTCCGTCCGTCTCCATGGCGATGCGCCATTGCCGCTCGGCTTCCGCCTTGTCGGCCGCTCTGCCTGCAGGAACGCCGTACGCTTCGGCAAGCTTGACGAAGTCCGGGCTTCCCGATAAATCGATATGGCTATACCTGCGGGAGTAGATCAGCTCCTGCCACTGTCGGATCATGCCAAGCGTGCCGTTGTTGAGCACGACGATCTTGACCGGAATGCGATGAATCGCGCAAACAGCGAGCTCCTGAGCGCACATCTGCATACCGCCGTCACCATTCACTGAGATGACGAGTTGGCCGGGATTGCCGATTTGCGCGCCAATCGCGGCAGGGAAGCCGAACCCCATCGTGCCGAGTCCCCCTGAAGTAATCAGCGAACGGGGACGTTTCCAACGATAAAATTGCGCGGTCCACATCTGGTGTTGGCCGACGTCGGTCGTGATGATCGCCTCCCCTTCCGTCGTACGGGAGAGCATTTCGATGACATATTGTGGTTTCAGCGTCGTACCGGGGTCGTCATAACGAAGCGGGTAATCGAACTTCAGCGCCGACAGCTTGGCAACCCACCCGTCGTGTTTTGTGCGGCCGCTTAACTCCATGGAGCACAATGCACCACCCGTACTTGGTTCGTTAAGCAGTTTCCGATTCAATCGCTCCAGCACTTCTTGCGCATCTCCCGGTAAACGGATCGCCGTCGGTACGAGCTTGCCGATCTCTGCGGCGTCGATATCGATATGGGCGATCGTTGCTTTCTGCGCAAAGCTGTCCAGCTTCATGGTCACCCGATCGTCGAATCTAGCGCCCACGGAGAGGAGCAGATCGCAATGGATGAGCGCGTGGTTGGCGGCCACCGTTCCGTGCATACCGGGCATGCCGAGCCATAATGCAGAGTCTCCCGTATACCCACCCAATCCGAGCAGTGTTGTCGTGACCGGAATACCGGTCAAACGAACGAGCTCGTCCAGCGCTTCCGATGCTCCTGAAGAAATAACTCCGCCGCCGCAGAGAATAAGTGGGCGTTCGGCTTGTCGCAGTGCGTCCGCCAACCGTTCGAGAGGCTGTTCCAACGTGTCTGTATTCGGCGTAACAGCTTTGCTGTGCAAAGAATTCTCGCCCGCCCGCACATATTCCTCAGAAGAGAAGCCGGTTAAAGCGGCGCTGACGTCTTTGGGAATGTCGATCAGCACAGGCCCTTTCCTCCCCGTCCCGGCGATATGGAACGCTTCCCGGATCGTACCCGCCAAGTCCTCGACGTTGCGAACGAAAAAGTTATGTTTCGTGACGGGCTGCGTAATGCCGATAATATCAGCCTCTTGGAAGGCGTCAGAGCCAATCAGGTCAGTCGCCACATTGCCCGTAACGACGACGAGCGGGACGGAATCCATGTACGCCGTAGCGATGCCGGTTACTAGGTTGGTCGCGCCTGGACCCGAGGTCGCGAGACATACGCCGATTTTGCCCGTCGAACGGGCATAACCGTCAGCCGCGTGAATGGCTCCTTGCTCATGACGAGTTAGCAGATGGCGAAAATCAGAGTTGCCGTGCATGGCGTCGTAAATATAGAGGACTGAGCCTCCCGGATAGCCGAACACGCACTCGACACCCTCGGCGAGCAGCGCCCGCAGCAGTATTTCCGAGCCGCTTATTAATGATGTTTGAGTGTTCAAACCGCTTTCCCCCCTAACCTGACTGATTAGGTCTACCGTAACATTGCTGCCATCGGAAGGGGCTACCCTTTCGGATAGTTCGATAGTATACTTTTCGATAAAATGTTGGATCGGAGGCAACGCAATGGGAGAAACGATCGGCGATCGACTGGCAGATATGCAAAACCGACACTTCGTGGGGCGTGAGTTCGAGCTCGATTTATTCATGGAATATGTCGGCCAACTCGCCGATCGGTCCGAACGCATCCTTAACGTCTTCGGTATAGCGGGTATCGGCAAATCGGAATTGCTGTCCCGTTTCGAATCTCTTGCGATCCTAAGCGGGGCCGATTCCGCGACAGTGGACGTTCGGGAGGCACTTGGGGAACCTGGAACGCTCTTGCGATTGATCTGGGAGGCGATGCCCGATTCTGAGCCGACTGGCGACCTTACACTGCGGGAATGCACGTCTTCGATTAATCGCCAGGCAGCAAATCGATCGTTCGTGCTCATGCTCGACAATTTCGAGGCAGTCGGCGGGGCGGATGCTTGGCTAAGGAAAGCTTTTATCCCGGCACTCGGTTCGAACGTGCTTATTGTTATTGCGGGGCGTTTCCCATTGGAGGGGCCGTGGGCTCACTCGCCCTCATGGAGAAAGTTAATCGTGCGCCTTCCGTTAAAGGAGCTTCAATACGAAGAGTTTTGCGCCTATTTGCCTGTGTGGGGCATATCCGATGACAATGACGCGGACGAGTTGTGGCTGCGAACGCTCGGTCATCCGTTATCGCTTGCGCTTGTGCTCGGCGATCTCCCGGGGGAAGGTACCATTTTCAGAAAAAGGATTATTACCCAGGATCCACTCGGTACACAGATCGGCCATTGGCTGGAAGAAGCGCCTGACGACGAGCTTCGCAAACTGTTGTACGCGAGCGCGGTATCTCGTTCGTTCCATCAAGATTTGCTAACCGAGATAACGGGTAAGGAAGTGCCGGACTCTTTATTCGACCGGTTGATCGGGCTTTCTTTCGTGAATCGATGCTCTCGCGGATGGGAGTTAAATGAGAGAGTATGGGAGACGCTGCGCCGTACGTTCAAAGAACGGACACCAGAAACGTTTCGTGTGTATGTGAAGAGGGCAACGAAGCATTACTATCGCGCTGTTACGCAAGATGCTGCGGGAGGCCGCTCTCCGGCATGGCCGCTTGCCCAACTGCTGAGGTTTACCTCAAACCCGGTGCTTCGAGCACATCTGAGGCATTCCCGAACATCGCGGTATTACACGGAACCGGCTGACGAAAGTCATATAGACGAGATTGAATCCTACTTCGCGAGAAGAAGAAACAACAACCGCGAATGGAAAATCCGCTGCTCCGATTCGGAAAATATTTTCCGCTTCGACATGCCGCCGGAGCATTCCGTCTTAAGGCTCGAGAAGATAGACGCACGTATGTTAATCGATTTGAACTGCGGAGCGCTTCGGATCGTTCGCGCGCCGGAAGGCCACATCGCCGGGCTGTTTGCAATCGTGCCAATCCAGGCGTCCACACTGCCCTATTTGCAGGAAGCGGCACTGTCGGCTTCGTATTTCCGAACGTTAAGCAAAGCGGAAGTACGAGCTTGGACGAGCGCGGCTACGGATCGATCGATCGGTTGGTTTATTTATGCTATGGACGCGGAAAATTTGGAGAACGAGGAACTGCGCGCGGAGATCGTTCAATGTGTATTCGAGCTGGCGCTGCAGGGCGCGCTGCTTGTGCAGTCGCCGCCGCCTCTCGATTATTATGAGTTTTCATGCGACGGTCTTGGCTTCGAATCCGTTCCCGGAACGGAGCACGACGGGTATGGCATGGACAGAGCCGCCTGCGCATACATTCTCGATACGAGAAAAGAGAAGCTTCCAACCTATTTGCGGAAAATGGTGCCGGAACTGCAGGATGAGGAAGCGGTAGATGGGGCGGAGCAGGAGACTTCGACGTCATCAAGAATGAATCAAACGCGATTGCAGCGCGAGACTGCGGTACTATCAGCATTAACGCCGAGAGAGCGGGAAGTCTCCGATCTGTTGGCTAACGGGCTGACCAACGCCGAGATCGGCGCCTCTCTGTTTATTAGCGAAGCGGCAGTCAAGAAACACGTCAACGCGATGCTGTCGAAATATCATTTGCGGAATAGAACCGAATTGGCTCGTGCGGTGTTGGCCGGCCGGACCGATAATGCCGAATAATCGAAGAAGACGGGTCATCCATGAAGGCCGGACCCGTCTTCTTTGTTATTTCTTTGTATCGACGTTCGACTGATTCGAGGAGCTTACCAATTTGAGCAACTCGCCTTGCAGCTTCACGATCTCTTTCTGGTGAGCGAGAATTTGCTTCTTCTGTTTGACGATCCCTTCGAGATCGTTCTTGGCGTTGCTCCATTGCTTGACTTCGGTATGCTGGTGAAAGCTTTCCCAAGCTTCACGTTTCTTGCCGCGCAATTTGTGTATGCTCTCGCGGGTCGATTTCATTTGTCCGATCAGCTTCAAAGCCGGTTTCTTTAACGAACTACGTTGGTCGCTCGTCAAAGCTTTGCGGGCTTCCCGGATCTGGTCGCGGTTTGCGTTCATTTGTTGGAACAGATTTTTCTGTTCTCCGCGAATTTGATCGAGCTGAGTTTTCAGCGCTTGAATATCGGCAGGGAAGCTGCTCCAGTCCATGACCGGCGCTTGCTCTTTGCCATGCTGGCGATGATGGTCGGGTGAGAGAGAAGGTTCTTCGCCGTGACCATGCCGTTCGTGATCCGGGTGAGAGACGATTTCCAGGCCCGTAGCCGAAGCGGTCGAGGCGAATGCCAGCAGCGCGACAAGCGCGAGCAATACGATTTTTTTAGCACGCATAGAGGTTCCTCCCAAGAGATGGATTCCCCTCTAGTATGGACATCATTTCCTTTTCCATTCTTTGGTTCGGCTCAATTCGGCTTTCCGCTTGCAATGTCTTCGTCGACATCTGCTTGATAAGCGATCAGACTGATCGGGTGTCCGACTTTCTCAGTCATTTTCTGCTCCATCGCACGGACTTCTTCCACTTCGTCTGGTTTGAGCAGGGCGAGCGAGAAGCTGTTTTCGTTAATTCCGGATTCCATTCGTGTGCGGCCTCCTTCGGTTTTGTGCTTCTAGTATGGCTCCTTGAAGCACAAAACCATCCCCCGGTAGGGAGATGGTTCGTGAAAAGGATATTCGCTCGTTCTAAGCCGTGGCCAATATTTCAGTCAATTTCGCCTGCATCGCCTCGATGCCTGCCCGTTCAACGAACTGGTGGAACGATTCGCCGGCTTCGCGGGATTCTTTGTAATGAAGGATGAGTTGGGCCAATACGCTGCCGACCTGATCGCTTCTTACGCGGCCTTTAAGTGCCGTGTTATACTTGGCCCCAGGTCCGAGCGTTCCTCCGACGGCGATGTCGTAAGCATCAACCATGCCTTCGGGAGTTTTGACCAATGAGCCCTGTAGGCCGATGTCGGCAACGTGTTTCTGGCCGCAGCCGTTCGGGCAGCCGATAAAATGAATACGAATCGGTTCGTCGATCTCGACGTGCTCGTCCAAGTAGAGGGCGATTCGGCGTGCGTATTCTTTCGTCTCGACGATGGCGAGGTTGCAGAACTCGTTGCCTGTGCAAGAGACGGTACGGCTCATGAACCGGTTCGGGTTCGGCGATAACCGTTGCAGGAGCGGTTCATTTAGCAACGATTCGACTTTATCGTCAGCGACGCCGGTCAGAATAATGTTTTGCGTCACCGTCGTGCGAATCGTACCGTCGCCGTACTTGTCCGCGTAATCGGCAAGTTGATTGAATTCGTCGCTGCTCGTGCGCCCGACAGGCACGTTAAGTCCGACGTAATTCAGCCCGGATTGAAGCTGAGGGTGTACGCCGTCGAAATAAGCCGCGTTCCATCCGACGGTGCGGTCATCGCCGAGAGGCGGCATCTCGCCGATCAGCTTCACGAGTTCCTCCTGGAACTTCTCGATGCCCCACTCCGCCACCAAGTATTTCAGACGGGCGTAGTGGCGCTTCTCGCGATAACCATGATCACGGAATAACGTTGTCACGCCAATGGCGACTTTCAGCGCTTCTTCCGGGCGAACGAACATATCAAGTCGTTTCGCCAGATGCGGCTTGGCCGACAGGCCGCCGCCGACGAGGACGTGGAACCCAAGCACCTCTTGGCCGTCAATGATTTTAGAAGCCGGAGTGAAGCTCAAGCACTGGATTTCCGCATTTGCGCTGTTATAGATATTCGAAGAAATGGAAATCTTATATTTCCGAGGCAAGTTGGAGAAGTCTCTGTTGCCCAGGAAAAAACGTTCAAGCTCGTCCACCCATGGCGTCGTATCGAACAGTTCGTTCGGATCCACGCCGGCCAGCGGATTGCCGACGATCGTGCGCGGACAGTCGCCGCAAGCTTCGAAAGCCGACATGCCGACCGCTTCGAGACGGTTGAAAATATCCGGCATATGCTCGATCTCGAGCCAGTGGTATTGAATCGCCTGACGGGTCGTCACATCGATCAGACCGCGCCCATATTCGCGCCCCAATTGAGCTAGCACGCGAGCTTGGGCCGAAGTAAGCACGCCGCCCGGAATCCGGATGCGCATCATGAAATGGCCGGTATTTGGCTTTTGCTGATAGACCCCCGCCCATTTGAACAAATTGAAGTCCTCTTGAGGAATAGAGGCGAAACCTTCCTTGGAGTACTTCTCGACAATGTCGCGAATGATGTCCAGGCCGTCCTTCTCCATTTTGTAAAATTCAAACTTATTAAGCTTGGACGGGTCGCGATCCATCCATACCGCCTTGTAAGTCATGTTGCGGCGACTCCCTTCGCAGGAATATTGATCATTCCGATTCGTTTGGTATGAATACAAATGCGCCTAAATCGTACCACAGATCAGATGAAGCGACAATATTCGCATAGGAAAACATCGCCAACCGAAACATGTGTCCCCGAGTTTGGGCAAGGCTCACGGGAGACGGTTACATGAATAAATCGAGCAACTCCCGCTCGGACGAGGCTCATAGGAGGCAGTTACAAGAAAAAATCGAACTACTCATGTACGAACAGGGCTCACGGGAGGCAGTTACGCGAAAAAATCGAACAACTCATGCTCGAACGGGCTCGCAGGATGTAGTTGCACGAAAAAATCGAACAACTCATGCTCGAACGAGGCTCACGGGAGACGGTTACACGAAAAAATCGAGCAACTCCCCCTCGAATGAGGCTCACGGGAGGTAGTTACGCGAAAAAATCGAACAACTCCCCCTAACTCGAAATGAGCCGTGACGAATCGGGACATCCTAACGTTGGAAGTGTGACAAAGTTGTTACGGCGCGAACTTCGGACTTGCAAGCGGGGCGCGCAGAAGCTAACATAGATAAAGATGGGTTCATTAGGTTCAAATGAATGCGAAATAGCGCCGCGAAGGAGGTCACTCTCATGAATTTTCTTGCTGAGAACGCAACGGAAGCTGTTAAAAGTACATACTCCCACTTCGATATTTTCATGCTCGTGTTTACGATCTTGATCGCAATCGGACTCGTGCGCCTGCTGATGCAGCGGCCGCGCAAGAACGTACTGGCAATCGGTTTCGCGACGGTTTCATTGCTCGTATTCCTTGCCGCCGATTACAAGATGGTTAGCGGTTGGGTATTTTAGAACGGATAGCAATAATAATGAACGACGTTAAGCGGGCTGGAGAGGCGAACTCTCCGGTTCGTTTTTTTTGTTGCGTTTAAACAGGTTAAAATCTCCATAAATCTAGTTTCCAGAAAACGCTAATTATGATAGAGTGAGCCTGTTAGAGATATAAAATCATTTCGATCTATTGCAAAGGGGAACTCATACGATGAAATTTCTCAACCAGATCCAATTAAGAAGCAAGTCCATATTGTTGGCAGCGCTCGCGTTCGTGCTTCTCGCTATGAATGCCGTTCCGGCGTCCGCGGCGACAACCGGCGTTACGATTCGGGTTAAAGTCGGCAGCACACAGATGAAAATCAATACCGAAATCGTTAAAATCACGGCGCCATACTTATCCTCCGGCAACGTCATGGTTCCGTTAAGCGTGTTTACGAATACGAAAGGTTTCGGAGCCAAGCTCCAACTGACCAATAATAAAGTCATTAAGTTGACGTATGGCACGCATAACATCGTCCTGACCGTCGGACAGAAATCCGCAACGATCGATGGCAAGAAAGCAACTGTCCCTGCAGCGCCTGCCAATAAAAGCGGAGTGATGACCGTTCCGCTGGCCAGCGTCATTAAAGCATTCGGGAAAACGGTGACGCAGGACGCGAAAACGAAAGAATACGTCATTAACGGTGTTACGAGCGCTTCGGGCACTTCGGGCAACAAGCCGACGGGCATCGATTCGGATTCCGGCAAATCGCTGATCGGGGACAGCTACTATCAATGGTCGATGAACTATCCTACCGGGTTGGTACAAGGGTATGTCAGCAGCTCGGGAAATTGGATCACATTCGGAGACGTGAAAGGCGATTATCGTTTGGCCTTGTCGGTTGAAGAAACTTCCGAATCGATGGACTCGAAGGATCAAAGGGATTACATTATCGACAACTTTATAGACGACGAACAGATTTTGGACGTTTCCACGATCAAAAAGCCGGGCGGCACTTTCCAGAAAGTCGTAACGAAATACAGCGATACGACGACGGAGTATCGGGGCATACAAGCAAACGATCATTTCTATACGGTAATACTGACGAAGAAAGGGAAAGCCGCTTCGAACACTAGCGCGTATGCCGCGCTGCTGGACAGCTTCAAACCGAGTTTCGACGCTTCTAATAAGTCGCTCAAAGATTTGACCAAAGTGAAGAACGGATTGATCGCGTTTGAGGATAAAGCCTATGGGTTGCAGATCAATCTGCCTGTAAAGTGGGTTAAGCATTCAGAATCGAATGGTTTGTCTTTTGTCGGGCCTGATGACGCTGAGCTGACTTTTGAGGTGACTTCGTCTGAGCCGGGCGATACGTTGGATCAATGGGTTGCAAGCAGGCAGAAGATGTACGAGGATTTGATGAATAGCGACTACCGCGCGAAATCGACGATTACGCCGACGACATGGAACGGTGTTCCTGCCTTGCTGTTAGAGATTTCTTACACGGATAATTTGAAAGACTGGACGAACGAGTACTCGATTTTCGTGATGAACGGCAAGCATAAGCTGGAACTGAACCTGACTTACCCGCAGAAAGACAAAGACAAAATACAAACGATCTTCGAGCAGATGAGCAAAAACATGAAAGTCGATTTAGGCAAAATAGAGAAGGACTTCGGTTATTTGCCGGATTCAAATGACATAGAGTTGCGAGAAACGACTGAGAAAACAAGCAAAAAATATGGGTACCGCATTACCGTGCCGAAATATTGGGCTCGCGGCGTCGACATGGAAAGGTCCGGAGTTCTTTTGGAAGGCATCGGTGTCTCTGTGAGGGTCGCAGCGTTGGAAAACGGGAATCTGACTGAAATGTTGGACAAAATGGACAAATACGCCAACTCCGGTTTAACCGGGACGATCGTTGAGTCGAGGACGAAGGAAACGTTTGCCGGCGTCGAGGCTTATAAATTTGTGGAGAAGACGCTGAGCGGTGCTGAGACGCCAACGCGCACAACTACTTATTTGTTTGAGAAGGCAGGCACGGTTTACCTTGTTCTAGGCGTCATCGAAGATATGTACACGTCGGAACTGAACGTGAAACAACTTCAGGATGCGCTGGCATCATTCAAATGGACGTCTAATTAAAGGGCTTGACGAGAGCCGCTCTGTGGGGACTATTCCTTCGCAGGGCGGTTTTCTTTCATCCCCCATCCGACGTAGAAAAATAATGTTGAGTAGAAGGGAAAAATCCCCAAAAATCTAGTTTCCAGAAAACACTAATTATGATAGAGTGAGCCTGTTAGAGATAAATTTCGGGGAGAGAGTCGACTTGATTAAAGTAAAACGTCGCCGGTGGCTGATCGCGGCTTCGCTAGTCGCGTGTTTGAGTATCGCTGGTACCGTCGGAGCGGCGAATGAAACAGGTAACGGGGTAACGGTAGATGCGAAAGTAATCGGCGGAGAAGTGTATGTGAAAGCATCGTCGCTTGCCGCACAGCTTGGGGGCACGGGTACTTACGACGCAAGCACGAAGAAATACACGTATTCGCCCGGGCCAAGCGTGCCGGACGTCGTGAAGAAAGTATCGCCCACGGTTGTAGCGATTATCGGCAAGCCGTCGGACGGGCAGTCGGGCAACCGCTTCTCGCTCGCGCACGGCACCGGTGTCATCGTTAAAGCCGACGGCTGGATCGTGACGAACGCCCATGTGGTCAAAGATATGAACGCGATCGTGGTCGTGACGGCCGATGGCAAAGAGTATGCGGGCACGCGCAAGCAAATCGACGTGACGAGCGATCTTGCGCTTGTAAAGATTAATGCGACGGGACTGAAGACGGCCACGTTCGCGCCTGCGCCGCTAAAAGTGCAAGTGGGAGAGACGGTTGTTGCGATCGGCACGCCGGTGTCCTTCTCGCTCAGAAACACGGCTACCGTTGGCGTGATCAGCGGAATGAATCGCTCCATCTCGTCGGATTACAATTTGCTGCAGACCGACGCGGCGATCAATCCCGGCAACAGCGGCGGTCCGCTCGTGAACATGAAAGGGCAGATCGTCGGCATCAACTCGATGAAGTTCGTCGACGTCGACATCGACAGCATGGGCTTCGCGATTCCGGCGGACACGGTGCAGTATGTGTTAAATCATTTTTACAAGTACGGTAAAGTGAAACGCCCTTCGCTCGGGCTGGAGCTTGAGGAGAGCTGGTCAGCGGTTGTCGGGCTGCCGACGGAAGAGCCGATGACGATTCTCGCTATCGCATCGCCTAACGCGCAGAAGGCCGGGATACAGACGGGCGACCAGTTATACGCAGTGAACGGCAAGCAAATATCGACCAAGGTAGAACTGAACGAGGTACTGAAAGCGTATCTGCCTGGGCAAACGGTCAATCTGACGATACTTTCCGACGGGGATCTCATAACGAAGGCGCTTGTTCTATCGGAAAGCCTGGCGAACTAATTTATCCTATTTATTCATCACACACCAATCGGAGGCAATGAGAAATGATTTCTCGATCCATCGGCACCAAAGCTCTGGCATTATTGCTCTCGCTTATTATGTTTATCGGTTATGCGCTTCCGGCAAGCGCGGCAACGGCGACGGGCACAAAGGAAATTCGCCTGAAAGTGGGCAGCGCCCAAATGATAATCAACGGTGAGGCAATCAAAATTCAAGCGCCTTTCCTGTCTGCGAACAACGTCATGGTGCCGCTTAGCGTGTTCACGAATGCCAAAGGCTTCGGCGCGAAGCTGCAGTTGACGAACAACAAAGTGATCAAGCTTACGTACTTGAAACACGTCATCACGATGACGACAGGCAACAAATCTGCGACGATCGATGGGAAAAATACGACGCTAGCCGTCGCTCCGGCGAATAAAAACGGCGTATTGACAGTACCGCTTGTTCCCGTTGCCAAAACGTTCGGCGCGAAGCAGTCGACGGACGCGAAAACAAAAGAAATCGTGCTGTCCGGCGTCGTATCTGCGACTGCTGCGGCGGGTACGGGCAACACAGGTAACGCAGGAAACGGCGGTTCGGTGTCCATTATCGACAGCGACTTCGGCAAATCGAAGATTGGCGACAGCTATTATGGCTGGACGATGAGTTATCCGACCGGACTGTTGATGGTCGATCAGTCGGACGACGGCGATTATATTATTTTTCAGGATATCAAAAAAGACTATGAACTTGGCGTATTCGTCGAAGAAGCGCAAAACGACCTGACGACGGCTGAGAAACGCACGTCCATTTACGGGCATTTCACGAAAACGGAAAAAGCGGTCGATATTCGCACGGTCGCCGGCGGTCCGACAGGAACTTACGAGAAGATCGTCTCCAAAAATAACGAAGGTTACTTCTTCGAATCGCGGGCCATTCAGGCGAACGGCTTCCTGTATGTCGTCTATTTCGGCAAGCGGGCGACATCGGCTACAGAATTGAATCGTTATTCGCAAGTGCTCGACAGCTTCAAGACGTCCTTCGACCGCTCTGACCGTTCTCTGAAAGATTTCACTCAAATTATCGACGGATACAAGACGTTCTCCAATGACGATTACGGCTTGGCCGTGAAGCTTCCGAAAGAATGGTCGATCGACGACAAGTCCGCTTATCCTTACTTTTACACAAGCGACGCATACATGTATGTCGATATCAGTTCCAAGAAAGCCGGCGACACGACGGACGCTTGGCTGAAGCGCAAGCAGGCGCGTTTCGAACAATCGTTCGCGCCGGAATACAGGAAAGTGCTCGAGCAGAAAGATGTTGTATGGAACGGTGTCCCTGCGAAAGCATTAAAAATTTCCTATTCGTTCGATACGGAAACGTGGTGGGAAGAGTACGAAGTGTTCGCAATTCAAGGCGAATATCGTTACTATACGGAAATCGCTTATCTGGATAGCCACAAATCGACGTACGCGAATTTGTTCGATACGGTACTGCGGACGTTGGAGGTCAATACGGGGACGGTCGAGAAAAACTTCGGACTCATTCTCGATGATGCCGATGAGGCAGACCGGGTAGCTACTGTGTCTAAGAAAAGCAATAAATACGGTTATAGCGTAATGTTCCCGCAATACTGGACTGGCTCGAAAAAGAACTTCGAGGAAGAAAGTATCGAGTATGATTTTGACGGCGGCGGTTTCGGCGTTGACGCTTGGAAAGACCCTGAGAGCAGCTTTAGCGATTTGTCGAGTTATCTCGACCAGTTTTATCGGGATCAGACCGCCAAAAACTCCAAAATGACGGTCATCGAAAATTCGGTGACGACGTTAAATGGATTGCAGGCGAAGAAAGTCGTGGTTGAAGACAAAACTAACGATGACAAAAGTACACCTAACCGAATGACAATGTACTACGTATACAACAATGGTCAAGTGTACACCGTATGGGGATTGTATTATCTCGCGAGAGGAACGGATTTCGTCAAGAAAAGCTTGGAATCCGCGATCAATTCCTTTACCATACCCGCTCGTTAATGTCTCATTGATTGCCGCCCTCTGGAGGAACCTTCCTCCGCAGGGCGGCTTTTCTCTTTTTTTGGCCTGTACTCCCCGTTTTTGGTATACTAGCGGAAGATACGCCGCGTGGCGACGCGGCTTGGAGGGTATTGATACATGACGGACAAGAACGCTTTACGGCGTGAAGATATTGAATTGCTTGCCCCAGCGGGGGATTGGGAATGTATGCGGGCGGCGGTCGCGAACGGGGCGAACGCGGTGTTTTTCGGCGTGGAGAAGTTTAATGCCAGGGCGAGGGCTCACAACTTTCAGATGAATGAACTGCCTGAGATTATGGCTTTTCTGCATAAGTACGGAGTGAAAGGGTTTCTGACGTTTAATATTCTCGTGTTCGAGGACGAGCTACCGGAGGCGCGCAAGCTAATCGAGGCGTGCATCGACGCGGGCGTGGACGCGGTCATCGTTCAGGATCTCGGCCTTGTGAAAATGATTCGCGAGATTTCTCCGGACTTCCCGATTCACGGCTCGACGCAGATGACGATTACTTCGCCGGAAGCGGTTGAGTTCACGAAGCCGTTTAACATCGAACGGGTCGTGCTTGGACGCGAGAACAACTTAAAGCAAATCCAGAAGATCGGCGAGCAAGCGAAGCTGCCGATGGAAGTGTTCGTACACGGCGCACTGTGCGTCTCGTATTCCGGTCAGTGTTTGACATCAGAAGTGTGGGGCGGCCGCTCGGCGAACCGCGGCGAATGCGCACAAGCTTGCCGCTTGCCGTACGATTTGATGGTCGACGGTGTAAAACAACCGATGGGAGACATCGCTTATTTGCTGTCGCCGAAAGACTTGGCAGCGATCGATATCGTGCCGGAATTGATCGAAGCGGGCGTGACGTCGTTCAAAATTGAAGGCCGGCTCAAAAGTCCGGAGTACGTCGCGAACGTCGTAAGTAAGTACAACAAGGAGATCGACAAGTACTTCGAGGGCGATGAATCCGGACCCTCTAAAGATGAAGTACGCGAACTGCAGCAGAGCTTCTCGCGCGGCTTCACGCATGGCTTCTTGGACGGTACGAACAACAAACAGCTTGTCGAAGGAACATTCCCGAAAAGCCGGGGCGTGTACTTGGGCAGAGTGGAGAAAATCTTGCGCGATGCCGTCATCTGTGTGCTGGAAGCGCCGCTGAAGCGCGGCGACGGCATCGTTTTCGACGCAGGGGATCCGACGAAGAAGGAAGAGGGCGGCCGCGTGTACGACGTGCGCAGCAGCGGAGGGATCAAGCTGGAAGGCGAAGCGGCCGAAGGTTCGCGGATCGAGATTGTGCCGGGACGCAACGACGTTGATCTGACGCGCTTGCACGAAGGGGATCGCATCTGGAAGACAAGTGATCCGGCGCTCGATCGCAGGCTACGCGGAACGTTCGAGACGGAGAAGCCATACCGAACATTCCCGCTTGCCGTGTCTGTGTTTGGGCATGAAGGTGCACCGCTGCGTACAATCTGGACCGACATCGGCAAAGGAACGACCGTAGCGGTCGAGTCGACGATGCCGCTCGAGCGCGCGGAGAAGCGGCCTCTTGGTGAGGAAGTGCTTGGCGAGCAGCTAGGGCGGCTCGGCGGCACGCTGTATGCGTTGGATAGGCTGGAGGTCGCCTTGAAAGGCGACGTCATCGTGCCGAAGAGCGAGTTGAACCGGATTCGTCGGGAAGCAGTCGAACAACTGGAAGCGATGCGAGAGTTGCCGCCTCGGTATATCAAGCGGACGATCGACGAGTTCGCGGATTCCGCCGATGGTGCGGATGTGTCCGTGGAGCCGAGCGAAGTCACGCTGACGGCGCTGTGCCGGACGCTGGAGCAGGTGAAGGCGGTCGCGGAGACGGAAGTCGGACTGATCTACGCCGACTTCGAGTTCATCAAGCAATTCCCGGAGGCGATACGCGTATGCCGCGAAGCGGGAAAACGCATTGCGCTTGTTACGCCGCGTATTCACATGCCGGGCGAGAACGGCTACCACAGGAACATTCTTAACCTGAAGCCGGATGCAGTACTCGTGCGTAACACCGGCGCGTTGTATTACTACTTGAAAGACCGGATGGAGAATCCGGACAAAGACCATCCGACACTGATTGGCGACTTCTCGTTGAATGTGGCCAATCATAAGACAGTCGATCTTTTCCGCGAAGCGGGACTCGATTGGGTGACGCCTTCGTACGACTTGAACATTCAGCAGATGGTCGACATGCTCCGCCGCTCCGACACGTCGCGGCTCGAGCTTGTCATCCATCAGCACATGCCGATGTTCCATACCGAGCATTGCGTCTATTGCACGTTCATGAGCGAAGGCACGAACTATACGAACTGCGGCCGCCCGTGCGAGGAGAAGCGCGCGTCGCTGCAGGACCGGATTGGCATGTCGCATCCAGTGCGCGTCGACGAAGGCTGCCGCAACACGGTATACAACGCGATCGAGCAATCCGGGGCGGAGTATTTGGATCTGTTCATGGAGTTAGGCGTTCGATCCTACCGCGTCGAGTTCCTGGAAGAGAACGCGGACAACGTGCGCGAGGTGCTGTCGCTGTACCGCGCGGCGATCGACGGTCGGATCGGCGGCACGGAAGTGTGGAAGAAGCTCAAGGCGACGAATCAGCTCGGCGTGACCCGGGGGCAGTTGGTGAAGTAGAAAATAGTTGTTATTCATAAAAAAGCGCGCTACGCGATTTGGCGAGCGCGCTTTTTTGCTGTTCTTATGCATATCAACCATTCCATGAAAATGCATATTTTTGCGAGAAATTAGTTGATTCGATAATATTCGACAACAATCAACAAAATACACCTCTACCATATTTGTGAAATACATATAAAATTCGATATTGTACTTCGTTTTGACCATTAAATCGGGAGGATCTGTGAGTCTATGAAGAAGTTGAGAATTGCATTACACGCGTTGCTTTGTTTTGTGTTTTTGATAGGAGGGTTGTTCTTAACGGAATACGACCAAGTTGCACAGGCAGCTACCGTTCGAACGACCCAAACTATTTTCCCGGATAGCAGTTCGAATGCAAGCCGTACGCAAACGGTGACGCTTCCGAATTTGAAATCAGTAACAAGTGTTACGGTTCAGCCAACAAACGCAACAGTTACTTACACAGTGAATGGGGATCAAGTTACGATTACGGCAGGGGGCGGGAGCCCTACTTCATCGATATACGATAGCTATAAATACTCAATGTATGCTTCAAAGTATGTTATTAGTGTGAGTGGTAACTTCCAAGATAGCTTCTATTATAACGATGGCTCTGGTTATACAGGATACCTTTACAAGAATGGAAGTCCTGTTCCAACGAATCCTTATCGCCCGCCTAGCTCCACTACTGTTTCTGCAACGCTAACTCAGTCAGGTTCTTGCCCATCAACAAGTAGTTATTCCTACTCATCGGGTTACTACTCAGGAAGCTTGCCTATGAGCGGTTCTTGTTATGTATCCACACCTGGATATACGTTATATCAAACATTTACAGGATCATTCACTAATACATGTACTTCAATCTATAAAAATGGCGTCTATCAGGGAAATGAATCGTGTACAGGGGCTGCTCCGAGTTCTCTGTCTATAAATTCGAATGGTTTCGTAGGGTCAATTCCAAGAGTGGGAACTACACTTGTTTCCGATAATGGCCCCTGTTCAACATGTACGAGAGTCAGAGTGTGGCGAGCTGATTACTCTGGAGATATAGGAAAGCCAATTCCAACAGTATATGGACAAAACTATTCTGGAACCGCTACCGACCCCGGAACGGGCTACTTGACCCAAAACTATACAGGCTATTTATATAGTGGTGGTTACAATTACTATTACTCCTACACCGTAACTATCAACTATCTAGAGAACAGCTCGCCGCAATTCGATCTCTCTTTACCTAAAGAGAATACGATCGTATCCAATCAGCCCGGTTACAATACGCTTACGATTAAAGGCATTATCAACAAACCGGATGCCGGCGATACCGTCACGGTGAAGTACAAAATAGACAATCAGGTGACGGCAAGTAATGTTCAAACGCTGACGACGACAGGCGGCATGCAAGCCTTTGGACCTTTGACACTCAACGCGGACCCGTCCTGGACGGAAGGCAATCATACGCTCTCCGTATGGTCGGAGGACCAATTAGGCGCGAAATCGAATGTGATCGCTCGTACTTTTAATTACGATAAGACAGCTCCGGCAGCTCCGTTGGGTTTGAAGTCCCCGAGACAGAACGTGACTTCGCTTGATTTGGCATGGGATCCCTCCGCTGATGCCGATGCCGTCGACTATCAGGTTTATCAGGACGGTCAACTCCTCGGCCGCTCGAACGGCATAACTTCATTCCCGGTAAACGGCTTGATCGAAAATCGCACATATAGTTTTACCGTAAAATCTATTGACCGGGGCGGCAATATTTCCGCAATGAGCAGCCCGCTTAGCGTGGCGACAGTTCCATGGGACGGCACTCCGGATACGCAACCGCCAAGCGTGCCAACATCGATCACGGCAACGAATGTTACATTTGATTCTGCTCAATTGCAGTGGGCCCCATCCACCGATAATTTCGGCGTCATGGTTTACGAGATTTACGATGCTGCAACTTCATCTTTGTTGGGAACATCGACGCGGCCAGTCTTTAATTTGAATCATTTAGAGTCTGATCAAACCTATCTGATTAGAATAATTGCAAAAGATGCTGCCGGAAATGCCTCTGCGGCTAGTTCCGAATACAGCTTTAGAACAACTGTTTATCCCTTAAGTCTGCAATCATCATTCCCTTCTTCCGGGAGCCAACAAGTTCCGTTAGACACAATGATAAATTTGAAATTTAATCAACCTGTTTCAATAATGCCGGGGCCATCCGAAATTACACTGTCAAGTCGCGGAGAAAAAGTTCAAGTGTCGATCACAGCAGAAGGTTCCAATATCAAAATTATTCCACAACAATTGCTGATGCCGGATACGAGTTATGTAGTAAAAATTCCGCTAGAGTGGGGGACATTAGGTCTAGCATTTCGAACGGAATCAAACGGTGAGCAGCGAAACCTAGTATTAAACGGCGGGTTTGAATCCGAGAACGCCACCACTCCCGGAGTCGGCGATAGCTGGGTCAGCGCGACAAATAACACGTACGGCTGGCAAACGGCTTCCGATGCCATCAATGGTGCATATGCAGGCTTATCGGGACAACCGCACTCCGGAACATACGCACAACAGTTGAAACTGATGGATGCGCCAGCAGGGGATATCGCTGAGGTGACCCAACAAGTCAGTATTGGCGGCTCGATGCCGTTTCATTTCGAGTCCCAAGTTAAGCTTTCGCAATCCATAGGGTCGAAGGCTTCTATCATCGTGGAGTGGTTGAACTCGGAAAACGTGCTGCTGGATACGCTGACGCAAGACGTTACGACGGTCGGCGGGGCTTATATTCCGATTTCGGTTGACGCTGTGACTCCGGTAGGCACTTCCGCTGCCAAAGTTCATTTGCGACTCGCCTCAACGGCAGCAAACGGACAAGGTTCGGCTGAATTTGACGATATCGTGCTAAAGCTCCCGGATAATCATAAACCTGTTGCGTCCTTAATTTCTCCGAACGGAACGGCAAGTGTTCCTACGATCGTGACACAAACTTCTCCAACGATCCAGTGGAATCAATCAGACGCCGATTCGGGAACGGTATTCATGAAGTATCAAGTACAAGCGTGGGATAGCGGATTAACTTCGTTAAAGTACGATTCCGGAGCCGTTTCTTATGCCGGAATCGGCAACCAAGGCGTGCATACGATCGATAGCTCGCTGAAACGTAATCAAGACTATCAAGTTCGCGTACGCGTATTCGACGGTATCAATTGGTCCGCATGGTCTGCGCCGGGCTGGCTGCGCATTCAAGATGCGCAAGAGCCGAACGATACGCCCGCGCAAGCATCGGCTGCCCAAGCGTTCACGGTTTATTCCGGAACGATCGAATCGGCAACGGACATCGATTACTACAAGTTTACGCCGCAATTCACAGGGCTCTATCATCTCACGGTTAAAGTGCCGGCGGGAGCGAATTACGCTGTCGCCATACTTGACGCTGCCCAGAATACGATTGCGGTCGGAAATCAACCGGCCGGAGAAGCTAAAGAGTTGAGCTTTAGAGCGACTGCGGGAGCAACTTACTACATCAAGCTATCAGGAGTAAACGGCGATTTCAGCTTAAAACCGTACACGCTCGGCATCAGTCGCGTGCTCTATAACTACCAATACGATGCCGCGGGTCGACTGAAAATGATGAACGTTCAAAAAGGCCTGCATCTCTACATGGCGGAATACAAGTACGACTTAAACGGCAATCAGACGGATACCGACTATCAAACGATCGAAGTGGACGAATAACGGAGGATGCGACTTATGATGAGAAGGAAGTTATCGATATTATTTTTCACGTTAATATTATTGTTCAGCTCGACTGTTCCTAACTTCGCATCCGCCGAAGCTCCCAATGTCGTGCCGATTACGGAGGAAGATTTTATTCCTTACGATGGTCTTCCGGTTCCGAACGTGCCAGTGGATTTGCCGGCTTCCAGGCCGAGCTTTAACGATATCGCAGGGCAGAAGCAGACGATCGATCCTTACGGCAATACGCCACTTCAAGATGCCGATCCCGCGCAGCCGGCCGACTTGGCGAAAGATCCAAGCAAAGTTCAGAAGGTCAAGGACCTGCTCAAGAGCAAGCTAAAGACGCCGAAATTGCGCGCCAAAAAGGCGAAAGACGAATTTTCATCCGCGATGAAGCAATTATCGTCTTATTACAATCCGAATTATTTCGCGCTGTTGTCGGATATAGAACAGAAGGAATTGCTGAAGTGGGAGTCGTCGAAGGTTGCTCAAGAGCTTTCGAAGCTTACCGCCAAGCAACTTGACGATTTGGACAGCGTAGCTCCCGCAGCCGTCGACAACTTCGACTACCTGACTAACAAAAAGAAATATATGGACAAGCATCCGATTCTCTACGACAAGTCGGAAGAGGAGAAGGACAAAGAAGAAGCGCGCGCAGATCGAGAGAAGTACAAGAAAGCCAAAGACAGAGAAGAGGGGCTTGTTGCTAGCAAGTCCGAAGTAAAAGCACTCGCGACTTCGTCCTACAAAGTGACGGAGTTTAAGAACAAGTACAACTACAAGACGAACACGGACGATCTCGTCGATGCGACATACCGCACGGCCAATCACGGGGTGACCGATCTGTCGCTTCCGGGCAAGAGCGGACTCGACATCGTGCTTTCGAGAAATTACAGCTCTCTAAGCAGTAAAATCTTGAATCCGGAATATACGACGCTGCTCGACGCCGCGACGAATACGTATGCCCAAGATCAAGGCAATCTCGGCAGAGCTCCGACGTTGACGGATATGCGAGGTTTTATCGCCACTGGCTGGACGTTGTCTTTGCCGGCGATGGAAAAAGCCGACATTCAGGCAGAAGTCCAGAACTACCGCTACAGCCAGAGCTGCAGCGGGGGCTATAACAATACGAACGTATGCTACAAGGACGGCTATGCGCTGACCCCGCTGAGTACCGCCTATGAGAAAGTATCGTTTACGCTGGATACCGGGGATTCGTTCGAATTCCGCAATGGACAAGTTTTCGACTATCCCTATCAGAATGTCAGCTATAACAAAACTCTCAATACGACTACGAACAAAAACGAGTACAGCATCACGGTAAACGGGCGGATTACGTATAAGTTCGACGACCAAGGCAATATCATGAGCAAAACGAATGAGTTCGGCGATCAGGTGACATATGCTTATGCGCCGGGTGCGATCACCATTACCGATTCGTACGGTCGCATCATTACTATCTCGCGCGACAGCACGACGCAGCGAATCACTGGCATTAAAGCGATGGACGGGACCAGCACGATTCGCGAGGTGCAATATAACGCCTCGCAGGCGACTTCCGCGGTGACGTACCGCAAATGGACGGTAAGCGGCTATCAGAACGTAACGGAGAATTTATCTTATTGGCAGCTTAACAACGTAACCGACATTCAAGCGAACAAGACGTTGGAATCCTATACCTACTATACCGTCGATTCTACGAAGCTAGCGGATTTCAACTTCAAGCCGGATGGCTACTCTTACTGGTCGACGCCTAACGGCGAGCCTTCCCGCGCGAACTATACGAGTTCAATCGATACGTGGAGCGACGGACAGTTCATTGAGCTGTCGGACATACGGCTGAACAATACGAGCACATACGGGGAGATTCCGTATTTGCTGCTGAAGAATATCAACTACTTCGACGGCTTGGCCGTTCAGTTCAACTATCAGAACTACAGCCCGAGCTGGTATACGCAGACGACGTGGCAGGCGCAAGAAGACGCGCGGGGCACGACGCGGACGTATCAGGACGATTTCGCTTTGCAGTACGTCTCCTACCATGCGGTAGAGCGGGTGGATTACAGCTATACACAAGACGGCATCACGAAGTCGATGTCGGATTATTACTACAACCTGCATATGGACCATGGATTCAACTGGAAGGAATATTGGAAGACGGATAAGAACGGCAACCCGAGACTTCGCTTAAGCTCCCGTTTTGGGGACAAGCAAACGGTTAAGAAAGGCGAAAAGAATGCGGACGACAGCTTCTGGAACTTCACTTACAGCCAATATGCCAATAACGGCAAGAACTTCGTCAAGACGTTCGATTGGACAGAAGTTACCGGGCTTAACCCTTGGACTTACACGTACCAGAATGTCCAGTATAATCAGAAATCGCATGAAGTCACGGCCTACGAATACGAGCCTGGACAGAAGCTTCCGCGGGCCACGCATACGTTTGTCGGGACGATAACGGATTTACAAAATCCGTCGATTCCGAACGTTGCGAACCGGATCACGAAGCAAACGACGACGAATACGTTCGACTCATGGGGTGAAGTGGCCAGCGAGACGGACGCGCAAGGCAATGTGACCGCATTCGAGTATAATGGTCCATTCCATCAGCTTAGCAAGAAGACTTACACTGCGCAGGATGGCACCTTGACGTCGGTAGACACGAATACTTATTACGCCGCTAACGATTCGGATACGAACAAGCGTAATTTGTTGTGGAAGCAAGTATCGTCGACGCAATACAAAGATGCTGCGGCTGTTGGCGGTACAAAGACGGATAGCTTGACGACCGAATATCTGGAGTATAACGGACTGCATCTTCCGAAGAAGACGATTGAGTCCGCTTCCGGCGATCAATACGGACAAGATACGACGACTACGACAAGAAGCTATACGTACACAACAAGAGGGCAAGTCGATATCGAAACGACACTTGCTTCGTTAGGAACGGGACAAGTGCAGACCGCGCTGACCGTCGATTACGACTACGATCTTCGCGGCAACGTGTTGAAGACGACTTATCCTGATTTTAGTTACGAGGATTGGACTTATGATGATAAGGATCGCGTTTTGACTGAAAAATTTACTCCTGCGCCGACGCCGAGCGCAGCGGCAAGACTGACTTCCATTGAATACGACGACTCGCTTCGCAAAGTGAAAGTCACGACGCCGGACGGCGAAATTCAGGAGACGTTTTACACACCTTTCGGACTGGACGTGAAAAGTCAACGTACCGTTAATGGTACGACGCGTGTCACTCAAGTTAACGAAACGAAAGACGGAATCAACGTACTGAAGTCTTTGCCGTACAATCAAACGAGTTTGGCGACGCAATATGCGTACGATTCCAAGTCACGCGTCAAGGCAACGACCAATCCGCTTGGTCAAACCACTGCGTATTATACGAACCAGGCGCTTTTGAACCAACCAGGCGGTTACGACAGCTGGACGGAGACGAGCAGCACGATCGCACCGGACGGCAGACAAACGATCGATATTCAAGACGCCTACGGCAGAACGATCCGTTCTATCGAGCAGACGCCGAACCAAGCCAAGGTTAAAACGACGGCGTTTACCTACAATGCATCCGGCCAGATGCTGGAGAAGAAGGAGTCCACGTCTTCGGGCATTCAGGTGACGACCTACGGCTACGACGGCAGCGGGAAACTGATTTACTTAAAGGACCATATCGGTCAAGTGTATCGGTTTACGTACAATCGGCTCGGTCAGATGCTTGCTTTTACGATTAACGGGAAAGTTCAGAAGAGCAAAGCCTATAACGAGCTGGGCTGGCTGCTGAAGAGCGTGAACGCGGAAGGCAAAGAGGAAAAGACGTATTACACGAACAACGGCTCTATCGATCATGTCACCGACAAAATGGGGCAAAACCGCTATTATACCTATACGCCTTACAACGAAGTCGATCGGATGTCGGTGAAGAACGCGGCGAATCAAGAGATTTACTGGCAGCAAAACAGCTATTATCCGACAACCCGATTGCTGCAGTCGGTGACGACAAGCGGGAACGAAACGCAAAGCTATCACTACGACCAGTGGAAAAGAAAAGATCAAGAAACGGTAGCCGGTCGCACCTACGGCTTCGGGTACGACGCATACGACCGGAACACGACGCTCACTTATCCGGACAACAAGCAGGTCGTCAATACGTTCGACGGAATGAATCGTTTAACGACGGTTACTTACCCGGACTTCGGCGCGACTCCGGTGAACTACACGTATACAGTGTCGAGCAATAACAACGCCACGACGGTACAGTTCCCGAATAACGTCAAGCAAGAGACGAAGCGCGATGCGCTGCTGGAATTGCAAACGCACACGATCAGCGCAGGCACCGTGACGAACTGGGCGGAAACGTACGGTTACGACGGTTTCGGTAATATCAACACGCTCGATCGTGTCCGGTCAGGCGTCAGCGACCATGCCGAGTACAAATATGACGGCGTGAACCGTATTCGGCAGGAAGACAAGGGTACGGAGCAGAAGAAATATACGTACAACGACCGCGGCGACCGTCTGACGATGGAGTCTAGCGAAGCGCCGATCGCGACAAGCGGAAGTGAACGCTACACGTACGATGCGCTTAACCAACTGAAGACGTATACGGACTCTAAAGGAACAACAGCTTCGTATACCTACTACGGAGATGGCAAACGCGCAACGAAAACGGTTAACGGCGTCACGACGCGTTACATCTACGTGGGCGGCAAGCTACTTGAGGAACTCGACGGCCAAGGCAATCTAAAAGCCCGGAATGTATGGGGGAACGATCTTCTCTACCGTCAGGACGTTAGCGCGAACAAAGCCGGCTACTACCAGTACAACGGCCACGGCGACGTCGTGCAAATCACGAACGCTTCAGGCACGGTGCTGAACAGCTACGACTACGACATCTGGGGCAACCTTGCCGCGAAGTCAGAGACGATGAGCAACCCGTTCAAGTACACGGGCGAAGTATACGACGACGAAAGCGGCTTGTACTACTTGAGCGCCCGGTATTACAATCCTAAGCTGGGCAGGTTTATTAACGAGGATACGTTTGAGGGGCAGATTGACAATCCGCTGACGCTCAATCTGTATATCTACGTCGGTAACAATCCGCTTATTATGACTGACCCTACTGGACATTCGTGGTTTTCAAGGTTGGCAGATGCAGCAAAAGCAGTAGGAAATGCGGCTAAAGGAATTACGATTGGCGTTGTAGAATCTCTTGGAGGTAAGACAGGTTACAGTAACGATTCCATCTACTATAAGCTCGGTAAGATGGCTGGCGATGTGGCTGTTATGTATGCAGGAGCAGCATTGGTCGTTGGTTCTGGTGCTGCAACTGTTCTGAGTGGGGGAACGCTGACTGCTGCTGCAGCAGTAACTGCTTCTTTAGGTGTGGCTATGGCTGCCAAAGCCGGTGGAAACCTTGCTAAGGATACTTATAGTTTTGCTAGTGGCATATCTTCAGGGTCTCCAAATACAGGTAAAGGGAAAAACAATCTGAAATCAGACCCAAATGCTACGGGAGACCATACGACTTTTAAGAGAGACCCAAAAACCAATGAAATAACGAATTATGAAACCTACAAGTCAAATCCTCAAAACCCTAATGGGTTTGATAAGGTTCAACGTTATGACGGAGTAGGAGCAAGTCACTACAATAAAGTATCAAAGCAAAATGTACCTACTCCACATGTAAACAGTAAGTCAGTTCCGGGTGGGGTAAGACCAGCTACCAAAAATGAAATGCCAAAAAAGAGGTGATTAAGTGAACGTTGTTTTATGGCTTGAAGATTGGTTTAACGGAAATTGTAATGATGATTGGGAACATGGATATGGAATACAGATTGTTACACTTGATAATCCAGGTTGGTCAGTTGATATTAGTTTGGTAGATACTGATATTGAACACGAGAGTTTTAGTGCAATGGAAATTGAACGCAGTGATGAGAATTGGCTGCATTGCTTTATTGAGGATGGGATTTTTAAGGGGAGAGGAGGGCCAAAGAATTTGGGAGAAATATTAAACATATTTAGAGACTGGGTAACTAATCTTAAATCAGAATAACATTACTACCACATGTGAGTGTAATAACTTGCATGTGGTATTTTTTGTTCCCACCAGGTGCCGAATGAAGCGGGCGGCTAAGTCAGGATGAACTTAACGCTCACTATCCCAAATAGAAAAACCGCCCGAGTTGGACGGTTAAGGTTCGTCGACGAGATCGACGATGTCGCGTATGTCGGCAATATCAAGTGCTTCGGCGATCTTCTCTATATGCTGGAAGTTGATGTTCTGCCGCTTGGAATTGGAAAGCTCGCTAAGCGCGGCGTGGCGAATGTCTGTGAGCTAGGCAAGATGGCTGGCGATATAGCTGTTATGTATGAAGGAGCAGCATTGGTCGTTGGTTCTGGAGCTGCAACTGTTCTGAGTGGGGGAAACGCTTCATGTCCATTGAACGGCAATAGGACGACTCCAATAAATCTTAAATATTATTGCAACATGCAGGTGTAATAGCTCCCATGTGGTTTTCATTTTATTTACACTCCCCTTACATAAAACTCGAAATCCGCCGACAGTCCGATGCTACACTCTGTTCAGATACTGGCGAAAGCGCCGTCTTAAGGAGCGTGGATGACGATGAAAATAACAGTCGTGGGAGCGGGGGTCGTCGGATTGACGACGGCGGCGGGATTTGCGGATTTGGGACATTTCGTGCACTGCGCGGATATCGATACGGCCAAAATTGCCTCCTTGTCGAGGGGGATTGTACCTTACCACGAGGCGGGGCTTGAGTCGATCGTCACGCGTAACGTGTCAGCGGGGAGACTGAGCTTCGGGCACGATCCGTCCAAGGCGTTGGCGGAATCTGAAATGACGTTTCTTGCGGTAGGAACGCCTTCCGAGGACAGCGGGGAGATGGCGCTTGGAGCGCTTTGGTCTGTCGTTGATCGGTTCGAGCCGTGGACGGATAAAGGGAGACGTGTCGTTGTCATCAAGAGCACCGTTCCGATCGGTACGGCGGAGCGGGCGGAGGCGCGGCTAAGGGCAAGATTGCCGGAAAATTGCGAAGTCGATGTCGCGTCCATTCCGGAATTCATGAGAGAGGGCAGCGCTGTTCGCGATTTCTTCGAGCCGACCCGAATCGTTATCGGTACGGCTTCGCCTGAGACAGCGGAACGTCTGACACTGCTGCATCAGCGGCTGCCGGGACCGATCATGTCGACTGATCGCCGCAGTGCCGAACTCGCGAAGCTGGCTGCCAACGCGTGCCTTGCGGTGAAAATCTCGTTCGCGAACGAGATTGCCGCCCTTGCGGAGCAGACGGGCGCCGACTATCCGTCCGTCGCTCATTCGCTTGGGCTAGATCCACGCATTGGCCCGCATTTCTTGGCGGCGGGACTAGGGTTCGGCGGCTCTTGCCTGTCGAAAGACACGCGGGCGCTCGTAAGAATCGCGGACGAAGCCGGCGCGCCGCAAACGGTCGTAGAAGCGGCTGTGCGGGCGAATGCGATGTTGCCGCTGCGGATGGTGCGCAAGCTGGAAGCGGCGCTGACCGATCCGTCCCGCCGTAAAGTCGCGCTGCTCGGGCTGGCGTTCAAGCCGGGCACAGACGATGTCCGCGAGGCGCCGTCGCTCCGCTTGATCGCAGAGCTGAAGCGCAGACATCCGGGTATTGCAATATCGGCATACGACCCTGGCGCAAATGCCGCAGCGAGGAAGCTCGTACCGTCTGGTGTCGAGATCTGCGAATCTGCAGAGGAGGCGCTGAAGGGGGCCGACGCAGCGATTGTCGTGACGGAATGGCGGGAATTTCGCCAAATCAAGGCACATGACTTTAAAAACTGGATGAACAGACCTATAATTATGGATGGAAGAAACGCGCTGGATGCGGCTGCGCTGAACGCGCAAGGTGTCGTTTGCATCGGTGTTGGCCGGTTGCCGGCAGCGCCGAAGGAGTCGGCGGCAACCGCATCGCGGAAGCTCAGCGAGCTGGCGTAAGCGCTGCGCGCGTTTCTCGTGATAGTTGGAGAGGGATGCAGGCCATGAGCATGAGAATACGCAAAGCGATTATCCCAGCGGCAGGACTGGGAACAAGATTTCTGCCGGCTACGAAAGCGATGCCTAAGGAAATGTTGCCGATTATCGACAAGCCCGGCATCCAATATATCGTAGAGGAAGCAGTCGCTTCGGGAATCGAGGATATTCTCATTGTGACGGGCAAAGGGAAGCGCGCCATAGAGGATCACTTCGACAGTTCCTTCGAGCTTGAGCAAAATTTGCTCGCCAAAGGGAAGCTCGACTTGTTATCGGAAGTCCAGAAGCCATCGGACCTCATCGACATTCACTATATTCGGCAGAAAGAACCGCGCGGTCTTGGTCACGCGATCTGGTGCGCGCGGAAGTTTATCGGCAACGAGCCTTTCGCCGTGCTGCTTGGCGACGACATAGTCCAATCGGACGACGTGCCGTGCCTGCGCCAGATGATGGATGTGTACGACCGTATGCAAGGTTCGGTGCTTGCGGTCAAGAAAGTGCCGGACGCCGAAGTTTCCCGCTACGGTATCGTTGACCCTGATCCGACAGGCGGCGACGGCGATCGCATCTTGAAGGTGCGCGGCGTCGTCGAGAAACCTTCGGTCGAGCGTGCTCCATCCAATGTGGCCATTATCGGGCGTTATATTTTAACCCCGGCTATCTTCGATATTCTCGAGACGCAAGACGTCGGCGCGGGCGGAGAAATCCAGCTAACCGATGCGATTTCCCGGCTTATGGCGGACGAATCGGTATTCGCGTATAACTTCGTAGGCACGCGTTACGATACGGGGGAGAAGCTCGGCTATTTGAAGACGATCATCGACTTCGCTCTCGAGAGGCCGGATTTGAAAGATGAGGTTCGCGCTTATTTGCTGGAGAAGTTGGGGCAATAAACTGCAGCGAATCAAGAAAACTAAGCAAACATTTCGGTACGAAAATAAACGGACCCCGCTCAAAGGCGAGGTCCGTTGTCTATTGTCCGGAGAGATACCGGAACTGAAGGGGGGTGACCCCGTTCATTTTCTTGAATAGCCGCCCGAAGTAATAAGGATCTTCGTAACCGACCTCGCGTCCGATCGCGGCGACGGTGTCGCCCGTCGTTTGCAGCAAATATTTGGCGCGTTGGAGGCGCAGGGAATGGGTGTAGGCGGTGATGGTCGTTCCGGAATATTTCTTGAAGATGGAACAGATGTGGCCGTACGTTCGGCCGATCGCCGCTTCGAACATCTCCTTGGAGAGCTCCTGTTGAAAGTTTTCATCCAGCGTATTGACGATTCTGCGATAAAGAATAAAAGACTCCGGCGTCGAGGAGTCCGGATGCTGGCTCTCCATAAAGTCGTTGGCGATCAGTTCCAGCACGGTCCAGATCAACACTGCAAGCCGCACGCGGAAATAACCGGCAGGTTTTCTCGTCTCGGCGATCATCCGCTCGAACTTCAAAGCCAGATCGAAACGGCATGAGGGCCGAGAGCGGCGAGGCAGCAGCATTCGGATCTCGGTCGAGGCTGCGCTGCGAAGATCCCCGGACGAACGGATATACGATAAATCCTGCGCGTAGTCGGTGTTGTCGTCTACCTCCTCGATCTGCGGATCGGCGCCGAACTGCACCCAGAAGAAGTTGAAATGATTACCGCCCTCCTGCCATCCGAAATGTCGCTCCCAAGGTTTGAGCAGCAAAATTTCCCCGGAATGCAAAGTCAGCTTTTCCTCTTCGACCTGCAAGTAGACGGGACCGTCGTTGACGAGAAACAATTGAAAATTCGGGTTGGCATGGGGCGTGTCGAAGAACAGCGGATCGCCCGTATGGCTGTTGACCCATTTTACGTCCAAGCGCGAACGGCTGGACAATGAAAAGAAAGTCACTGGACACCTCTCCGATCCGGACGAGCGCAAATCGTAATGTCGTCCATTTTATCGCGATATGCTCTACGGTATAGTCTGCTTGAATCGATTATATCATCGCGCAGAGGAGATGTACCTATGACCCGGCTATCCGACGAAGAGTTGTACGAAAAGGTGTATGGGGGTTGGTTAGGCAAAAATATCGGAGGCACGCTGGGTGTGCCGATGGAAGGGAAGAAGGAACTGCTCGATCTGACCTTCTATCCGGTGCTTCCGGACGAGCCGCTGGAAAACGACGATCTGGACATGCAACTCGTGTGGCTGCACGCGCTGGAGCAATACGGCGCCCGGCTGACCGCGAAGGAATTGGGGCAGGAGTGGGTGGAGCACATCTTCTTTCCATTCGACGAGTACGGCTATGCCTTGGGCAACTTGCGGCGGGGGCTCCCGGCACCGCTCAGCGGCTCGTTTAACAATCCGTTTAACGACTGTATGGGCTCACCGATCCGTTCCGAGATTTGGGCGATGGTTGCGCCGAACCGTCCAGACGTGGCCGCCTTTTATGCTTACCAGGATGCGATCGTCGACCATGCGGGAGGAGAGGGCGTCTACGGGGAAATGTTTTTCGCAGCCATTGAAGCCGCTGCTTTCTCCGAAAGCGATCGCGATCGTCTGATCTCTATCGGACTGTCGATGATCCCGGAGGACTGCCGGACGTCTCGGGCTGTTCGCGATCTGATCCGTTGGCACGGGGAAGGCGTCGACTGGAAGGAAGCGCGGGAACTGATTCTGAAGCATCATGGACGGGAAAATTTTACGGATGCACCGCAAAATATCGCATTTACGATTCTCGGCTGGTTGTACGGGGAGGACTTCGGGGACGCGCTGCTGAAGGCGACGAACTGCGGCTATGATACGGACTGCACGGCGGCGACGCTCGGGGCTATTCTCGGCATCATCGGAGGACGCGCAAGCCTGCCTGCGGAATGGGTCGAGCCGGTCGGGGACCGCGTCGTCGTCAGCCCGCCGGTGAAAGGTTTCCCTGCGCCGGCCAATCTGGACGAGCTGACGCGGCGGACGATTCGCATGTCCAAGGAAGTGCTCGCCGTCTGGGAGGATCGGACGATTCGCTTGGAGGATTACGAGATCGCTCCCACCGCGGTGCGCTGCCTTCTGCCTCAGGGCTCTTCCGAGCCGCAGGGGCTTTCCGTTACGGTTGATTACGGATCGGAAGGACCGTCGATCGGTGCCGGACAGCGCAAGCGCGTTCGCATCGCCGTGTCCAATCGTTCGCGCGAGGCTTGGAGCGGAACCTTGGAACTGGAGGTTCCGAAGGAATGGCATGCCGTTCCGGAGCAGCCGTTCGCCTTGGCGGTCGGAGAGACGTGCGAGTGGGAGGTAGAGATTGAAGCGGGGATGATTCTGAGGCCGACATATGTTCTCCAACTGAACGTTCACAGGCATCACGATCGCGTCGTATGGAGTACCGAACGCCTTCCTTTGGCATTGGCCGCCGCCCTCCATTGGCGGGTTGCCGGACCTGGCATGCCGGAAGGGAAGGACGTCGTCTTCCCGAGCCACCAACTGCGGCTTGCGGAAGCGTTAGGCGCCGAGAAGCCAGGGACATATCGCGCCTCGACTATGCTCGTCGTTCCGACGGCGCGCGACGTCAAGCTGATCGTCGGCACCTCGGTATCGGTTGCGGCGCGCTTGAACGGCGAAGTCGTCCTGGATAACACAGAGCCCGCGGAATATATGCCCGCCTTCCACCGTGCGGCGCACAACCGCTGCGTCTACGTGAACTTGCCTGCGGGGGAGCACGAGCTGGATCTGGAATTCCGCATCGACGGGAATCCGGCAGATACGGACATCTTCGTTCTGCCCGTGTCTCCGGAGCAATCGTCCTTGCCAGGCGGCACTTATTTGTATTCCGACGTCATTTTTGCCAAAAAATAAATGGACAAGGAGCCCGACTAAGCTACATTAGAGTTAGGGCTCCTTCTTCGATTCCGGAAAGATCATCTTGAGAGAGGCTGTGGTGTCTGTTGATAAAGGTATTGATCGCTGAAGACGAAATGCTGGTACGGATCGGACTCAAAAATTCGGTCGATTGGCAGAAATTCGGCATGCGAGTCGTTGCCGACGTGTCGAACGGTCAATTGGCCTGGGAGGCCGTCCAACGCGAACGGCCCGACCTTGTCTTGACGGATATCAAGATGCCGGTGATGGACGGTATAGAATTGATTACGAAAATGAAGGACAACGGGGCTCGCGCCAAGTTCGTCATTCTGACCGCGCACGAGGAATTCGGCTTGGTTCGGAAAGCGCTTCAATTGGGCGTGAAGGATTATATTTTGAAGCTGAAGATGTCAATCGAAGAGATCGAGCAATTGCTGGAACGTCTCGGCAAGGAGATCGACGCGGAAGCGGGGTCCGGTTCCGATGCAGGGGCTGTATACACCGAGAACGCGGTCGTTCGCAAGCAAAGTCTGATGAAGGATTTTCTGTTCTCCGGACGTTACTCGGAAACGGAGTTTGCGGCTCTTGCCGCCAAGCTGAACGTTCGCGTCCGCCCCGAGCGGATCGTTATGGCCGTTATGGCGATTGGCAAGTACGAACGGATTGAAACGAAGCTGAAAGATCGGCACGGCAGCCTGGTTCGCTTCACCGTGCTTAACATATTGGACGAAGTTATCGGCGATTCCGGGCAGGGAGAAGCTTTTCACGAGAAGGACGAACGCTATATTCTCGTATTCGGTTTCGAGGAGGAAGCGGACGATCGGCGCATCTATGAGACGGTCGAAGAGAAGATCGGGCAAATGCGACAGGTGATAAAAACCTATTTGGGCTCGACGCCGGTGTTCGGAGTTAGCTCGATTGGCCGGGACTACGCTTCGATGGGCCGTTTGTATCGAGAATGCGCTTCGTTGCTGGAGCCTCTCTATTTTTCGGGAAACGAGTCTATCGTCAGACAAGGGAATGAAGCGCCGCAATCGACCGCAGATCGGTGCCGCTCGCAATTGCGGAGTATGCTGGCAGAGCTCGGGGGAGCGGACGGCCGCTATCGGCGAGAGATGGCGTCCGACATCGATTGGCTTGACGGCGTCAGGGAGATCAAGAAGGATCAGATCGAGAGCTTGTTGATCAAATGGATTCATTGGCCGATCCTGCACCTTGAAGGTTATCGGAGTGGGGCGGACGCCCGGGCGCTGGCATGCGTCAGGAGAATTCACGGCTGCGCGACGCTGGAGGACGCGATTGAGACGTTCGTCTCTTATCTGGACGAGTTGATGCGCGAATATTCGGATGCACCGCGGCTGAGCCGGGAAATCGCCGAAGCCGTCTCGTACATGGAGCGACATTATTCGGAGGCGATCACTTTGCAGCAGGTCGCTGAGATAGTATTCATGAGCCCCAATTATTTCAGCAGCTTGTTCAAGAAGGAACTGCACATCAGCTTCGTCGAATATTTGAACGGGATTCGGATCGAACGCGCCAAGGAGCTGCTCGTTCAAACATTTATTAAGTCCTACGAGGTTGCCGAGAGAGTCGGATATGCCGATGAAAGCTACTTTGGGCGCATGTTCAAAAAAGCGACGGGAATGAGTCCTAACGCATACAGAAGGCGGTGCGTCGTACATGCTCAAGCGCATAGGCATACGGATGCTGAAGAGGTTCGATAGAACATTCCGCGGCAAGCTTTCCAATCAATTGATCGTCTCCTTTATCGGGATGTTTCTGATCGTGCTGTTCGCCAGCATGACGACGGTGTATTACGCAATTCTCGGCATTCTGAAAAGCAACTCGAAGGAAAACGGATTAAACGTCATGAGCCAGTACAGCTACAATCTGGATATGATCCGCAACGAGATGGATCAAATTTTCAGGCAGATGATTTTTCCGAACCAGGCGGGGACGACAGTTGTCGTACAGCGGCTGATTACCGCGAATCAATTGCCGGAGGTCGATCGGACCGTTCTGTTGTATTCCGGGTTTCGGTCGTTTAAGCAACTGATGTCTAACTATTCGTATATTCGTTCGATCAATTTCTATAGCGACGAAGGAACCGCTTTAAGCGCCAGCCGGACAGCCAACCAAATTGCGCTTGGAACGGACGGAGAATACTACGGCTTCTACCGGACCGTTCTAAGGGAAAAAGCGATGTCCGATCCGGATAGACCGGCATGGCTGGGAGGATACGGCGAGCGACAGTTCGATCTGGAGGGCGGCGCGCAACAGAAACATGCCGAATCCAAGCCGTACATCACAGCGGTAAGGGGCTTCCTCTCGGGGGGCAAAGCAGGCTTGATCGCAATCAATATCGATTTGAAGTATTTTACGAGCATCTATAATCGGGCGGGAGGCGCGCAGACCGACAGAATGTACATGGTCGACTCGAACGGAATGATCGTCGCTCATAACGATCCGTCCCGTATAGGGGAGCAGATCGATATTCGAAGCTTGCCGGAGTTATCGGAGGGGTCGCCGTCCACGAGTATGGAGCGAGATGGCCACCAGATTATGGCTTACCGCATTAGTGGTCTAGATTGGATTCTTATTCAGGAGATTCCGCTGAGCATATTCGTGCAAGATGCCGCTAAAATTCGTGTAATCGCGTTGGTAACTTTGTTTGCAAGCCTGGTTTTCGCCATTTTGCTGTCGCGCTATTGGATCAGTAGGCTTACGCTGCCGCTGGTCCGTCTAACCGCGGCTATTCGCAAAGTCAAAGCAGGGGGCTTGGGAACCAAGGTCGAAGTGCGAAGCAACAATAACGAATTAGGCATCCTGATCGATCAGTTCAACCGGATGTCGTCCGAGCTTGCCAACGTAATCGGCCAGAAGGAGAAGATCGAGGAGGAGAAACGCACGATAGAGGTTCAAGCGCTGCAGACGCAGATCAATCCGCATCTGATCTACAATACGCTTAATACGATTAAATGGATGGCGGTTATCATCAAAGCGAACAACATCGTGGAGAGCATTACCGCGCTGAGCGATATTCTAGGTCCTCTGTTCAAGAAGCAACAGGTGCTGTGCACGATTGAAGAAGAGCTCGATTACATTCATCCCTACATCAAGATCATGAGATTTCGATACGGAGGCAGCTTTAAGGTGGACATTGCCGTTTCGGAGGAGATGATAGCTTGCTTGACGCTGCGCTTCGTGCTGCAGCCGATTGTCGAAAATGCGATCTATCATGGACTGAACGGACGTCAAGGCGGCTGCCTGTCCATCACGGGCGAGCTGCGGGAGGGGAAGGCCGTTCTGACGGTAAGGGATGACGGGGAAGGCTTGACGGAGAGCAGGCTGGCCGAAATTCGAGGTCTGTTAAACGATACGGTCTCGGGCGAAGGGGAGGAGAGCGAAGCGGGCATCGGGCTGCGCAATGTGCAGAGAAGAATAAGGCTGCACTTCGGGGAACGATACGGAATCGCGATAGACAGCCGCAGTGGCACGGGAACAGAGGTAAGAGTAACACTTCCGGGCAAAGAGACGAGTGTGGAGAAAGCGCGCGCATCGAACGAATAATCGATGCACGCGCTTTTTTATGGTCGCAGGTACAGAAATCATAAAATCGTCCGATACGATCCGGATCGGCATGCAAGGCTTGAGGCAAGAGCGTAATTGCGTCCGATTAATCGTTGGGGATTTCATCGTATTCGCGCCGGGGGCGGCGATATAATGAGTTCACGTTGAACAGACTTAGCGAAAAAGGCGGAGGATACGGAAGTGACAAGCTTAACTAGAACGCCGAGGGCGAGAAAATATAGGAGCGGAAGCTATAAATCCAAGCGGGGGCTGCAATATTTCCTATACGCCTTGCCGTTCGTTGCATTCGTGTTCGCGTTCGCCTATGTCCCGCTGTTCGGGTGGATCTATGCTTTCTTTAATTACAAGCCCGCCCTCTCGATGGGGCAAATGGATTTCGTAGGCATGGACAACTTCGTCAAGCTGTACCGGGATCGCGAGGTCGTCGCCCAAGTGTTGACGAATACGCTGGCGATCAGCTTCATTTCTCTGTTGTTCACTCCTTTGCCGGTCATTATGGCTGTCCTGCTTAACGAGATCGGCAGCGGCAAGTTCAGAAGAATCGTGCAAACGACGACAACGCTTCCGAACTTCATCAGTTGGATCGTCGTGTTCTCTCTCTCTTATGCGCTCTTTTCCACGAACGGCGGGCTGGTCTACGAGCTACTAGGCAAGCTCGGCGTGCCGATTCCGATGATCGGAGTGCTCGGAAGCAATGAATGGGCATGGATGTTTCAAGTGCTTCTCGGCATCTGGAAGTCTCTCGGTTGGGGGATGATCATCTATATCGCGGGAATTGCGGGAATCGACTCGGAGCTGTACGAGGCGTCCAGAATCGACGGAGCGAACCGGTTTCAGTCCATCCTTCACATCACGCTTCCGGGACTGGCGCCGACCTTCTTCGTCCTGCTGTTATTGCAGATCAGCAATCTGCTCAACAACGGCTTCGAGCAATTTTTCGTATTCTACAATTCGCTTGTCTCGGAGAAGCTGAACGTCCTGGATTATTACGTGTACAGCTCGGCGTTCCGCGCTTACGACTATAGCTACTCGACCGTGCTTGGAATGCTCAAGACGTTCGTCAGCGTGCTGCTTCTGTTCGGAGCGAACCTGGTCTCGAAGAAGCTGCGCGGCGAGTCGCTAGTTTAACCCCAAGCAAGGAGGATAACGATGGCAGTCCGCACAAATACGGCTTTCTCCGGCAGACTTTTTAATGTTCTCAATTATGCGCTTATGACGGCGTTCATGATCGTCTGTCTCTATCCGTTCTACTACATCATTATTTATTCGTTAAGCGATCCTGGCGAGATCAGTCGCGGGGGCGTGTTCTTCTGGCCGGTGAATCCGACGGTCGACAGCTACGCCAAAATTTTCTCTTTGCAGACGGTGCCGCACGCCTTCCTGGTATCGGCGGCCAAGACAATTGTGGGTACGGCGCTGTGCATTTACTGTTCATCCTTGTTCGCTTACCTGATGACCAAACAAGAAATGCTGTTCCGCAAATTCATCTATCGTTTCGTCATTACATCGATGTATTTGGGAGCCGGGCTAATTCCGTGGTACTTGACCATGAAATTTTACGGCCTCCAGAACAATTTCTTGCTCTACATCGTCCCCGGAATGCTGAACGCTTTCTTCGTCATTCTGGTCAAGACGTACATCGAGTCGATCCCGCCTTCGATGGAAGAGTCCGCGGAGGTGGACGGAGCAGGTTTCCTGACGACCTTTCACCGGATTATTTTCCCGCTGTCGAAGCCGATCGTCGCAACGGTGGCCGTATTCTCAGCCGTCGGCATCTGGAATGCCTGGCAGGATAATTTTTTCTTGGTCAGCAACCCTGATCTGCAGACGATCCAACTGATTTTATATAACTATTTCAACGAATCGACCCGTTTGGCGGCCGAAGCGGCCCGCAACCCGTCCGGGATTAAAGAGGCGCCTAAGGTGTCCTCCGAAACGGTCAAAATGACGATGAGCGTCATCTCGATCGTACCGATTCTGCTCGTCTATCCATTCATGCAGCGCTATTTCGTCAAAGGCATCATGCTCGGGGCGGTCAAAGGCTGACGGGCGGCGGATTGCGATTTACACATCTACGGGGTCACCGGTTAACCCAAATAACCGTTAAACTCATAAATCATTACGGGAGGTTATGGCATGTTCAAGAAAAAGAAACGGGTTGCGAGTCTTGCTCTGCTCCTGTCCGCAGTTATGCTGATGTTAGCTGCTTGCTCGGGTAATGGAGGGAAGAACAGCACTGCGAGCGAGGCCAAGACGGAGGCGCCGGCGGCAAGCGGTCCGTCCGCATCCGCATCTGGGGGGACGCAGGAGTTGTCGCGGGACCCGATTACGCTGAAGCTGTACTGCTTCGGATGTCCTCAGGAAGGGATTCAGAATACGCCCGTTGATCAGGCGATCAAGGAAAAATTCAATGTGACTTTCGATGTGATCAGCGGTGATGAGCAGAAGCTTCAGGCGCTGATCGCAGGCGGAGAGCTGCCGGACGTCATCTCGTTGACCGGCGGCGTCGCCAATATGGCTGATACGTTGATTCAAGGCGGACAGGTTGTGCCGCTCGACGATCTCATCGATCAATACGGACCGAATGTCAAGAAGCACGGGGAACTGGCCATAAACGTGATGAAGAAGCTGTACAGCAACGGAACGGACAAAGTTTATTTTCTTCCGCAGAACCAGCAGAAATCCTACGATCTGATCAGCAGAGGTGGTTTCGTCGGCTTCTTTACCCGGTGGGACTTGTATAAGGAGATCGGCGCTCCCGAGATGAGCACCGAAGACGATTACCTGAACGTGCTGAAGCAGATTCAAGACAAGCATCCGAAAACGGCGAAGGGCAAAAAGGTGTACGCGTTCTCGGCCTGGACCGATTGGGGCGCATGGCCGTACCAGATCTCCTATCCGTTTATGCATGGCTACACGAACGTCGCCGATCAGCTGATGAATCGGGAAACGGGAGAATTGGAGGATATGTACACCGATCCGAACGGTGTCTTCTGGAAAGGAATCCAATTTTTTAATAAGGCTTTCCGAATGGGGCTGTTCGATCCGGAGGGCTTTCTTCAGAAGAACGATCAGTATACGGCCAAGGCGGAAAACGGGCAACTGTTGGTCACGGCGGCCAACTGGTTTGGCGGCAAGGCGCTTATGAACGCGGCAGGAACGGAACTGGCCAAACACATTGCGCTTCCGAGTCCGTTCCCGGTTATTTCGGGCGTATACCCCGACGATGCTCCGCTCGGTTACGGCATTGCGAACGCCAAGGCGATTACCAAAAACAATAAGTATCCGGAAAGAACGATGGAGCTGATCGATTACTTCAGCTCGCCCGAAGGCAATCGCCTGTTATGGGGCGGCATACAGGGCAGAGGCTGGGATGTCGTGGATGGTAAGCGGGTGCTGCTCAAAAACGATATCACTAACGATCCCGACTATCAGGTGAAGGAAGGCATCGCGAAGTACGCCAACAATTTCGGCGCATTCGCGGCGAATTATCCCGATGACGACGGCAAGCCTTCCACGCCGGGGATCGAAGTCGACGAGTCGTTCCTGGACGAAGCGGAGAAGGATTTCGCGGCTTATTACGGCGAGGGACTTAAGTATCCTGGGCAAGTGTACGACAAGCTGATCAAGGAGGGCCGTCTGAAATCGCCGACGAAGTTCTGGCTTGCCCAGTCCATGGTCAAGTATAGCTCGGATACCGCTCAGCAAGCGGCGAGCAAGGCGGCGGAGTATTTCATGGCGAATGTCGCCAAGTACATCATGGCCAAGGATGACGCCGCGTTCGAGTCGGAAAAGACGAAGGCGATCGAGGCTCTCAACAAGCTCGGAATGGATAAAGCGTACGAGGAACTGCACCAAAGCTTTGCGGAAGCGCAAAAGTTGGCTGAAGGCTTGACCCAATAAATCGAAACGAGGGACCGCGCCGATTGCCCGAAGTATTCGGGAAGCCGGCCGGTCCTCTACGAAAGGAAGGGATACGGATGATTCGCAAATTTTCGAGAGCGCTGGCTTTGGTAGTGGCCGTCCTCTTGCTTGTTCCTTCATCCTTCGCGGGGGTCTCCAATACGGCCAGCGCGAGCGACGCAAGCGGCGGCGGGTACGTGCAGGATCAGTTTTTCTTATCCACGTTCAGAGCGGCTCATTGGGGGGATGCGCTGAATTTGGACGATTACAAGGCGGTTATTCAGGCTACGAAGGATGCGAACTTTAATCTCGTCGAGAACGCCATTCTGCCCCGAGGCAAAATGCTTCAAGCGCTCGCGGCCTGCGAAGAGGTCCAAATTCAATGCTTAGCGCAAAATATTACGAACGACCTGGGCTTCTCCGGAATGGGGCAGAGCTATCCGGCGTTCACCGAAACAACCGTTCAATCGGCGGTAGCGGAGCTCAAGGACTTCGCGACGTTGGAAGGCTACTATATTTGGGATGAGGTTTTTAAACCGCATTTCGGCGTTGCGCGGCAGTTGAAGGACTATTTTAAGCAGCAGGACCCCGACAGGCTAGTCTATTCTATCGCTCTGCCCAGCTATGGACCTTATAGATGGGACGATACGACGGGGAACGCTTACGACGATTATATCGACGAGTACATTCGGACGGTAGACCCCGACGTGCTGGGCTTCGACTATTATCCTTTCTGGAACATTCTCGGACCTAATGCCGAGCAAGCGTCTCTGATCGAAAACGATCTGTGGAGAGATATGGGGCTGTTCCGCCAGAAATCGATCGAAACGGCGAAACCGTTCTGGTTTTATTTTCAAGGGGTGGATATGACTCCTGTTAACGAAAAATGGGTTCTGGGGCATATGACTCCAGAAAAAATGGGCGTGCAGATGAAGGCTGCTTTGGCGTACGGGGCGAAGACGGTCAGCTATTTCCTGACGCTCGATATGCTCACGGATGTTCAAGGCAACAAAATGCCAATCTACAGCGACATCCAAGCGCTAAACAAGGGAGTTATGAACCTTGGCAATAAGTTGTTCGATAAGCAATCGAAGAAGATTTATCACTTCGGAATTCCGGAGAACAAAAGGCAAATCTACTTCCTGGATGACGCGGCCGATGACGAACTGATCGAGAGCGCTCCCGATCATTCTATTGTAAGCGTATTCGCGGACTCTACTTCGACGGCATACGTGCTGGTGGTCAACAAAGATTACACTCAGCCGCTCAGCGGGCAATTAAAGCTGAAAGTGCCTGGGGAAGTAAAGCTGTACGATAAGACTAACGACGCTTCCCAGCTTCTCTCCGGCCTGACGGATACGATCGATCTGCAAATCGCCAGCGGCGATGCGGAGCTGTACATGATTGTACCCGAGGAGGATACGCAAGCGCCGACTTGGCCGCCGGAGGGCAAGCTGACGGCTGCGGACGCCGCTCAGACGAGCGTTAAGTTGAACTGGCCGGAGGCGACGGATAACGTTGGCGTGAAGGGCTACCGAGTTTACGTCGACGGAGCGGAGAAGGCGACTGTGGCCAAGGACGAACGGTCACGGCAAATCGAGAATTTGAATCCGGGCACGGTCTATACGTTCGCGGTTAAAGCTTATGATGAGGCTGGCAACGAAAGCGCGGAATTAAGCGTTTTGGCAGCGACTCTGACGCCTTCGGGAGGGTATTCGCCGCCGGAAGTGCAGCCAAAGCCGGAAACGGGGCAGGGAACCGAGCAGCCTGAACCGACGCCGCAGGGGCCGGGGGAACAACCGGTCGTCTCGTTCGCGGATATTTCTTCCCACTGGGCGATTGAAGCGATTAAGAAGGCGGCAGAGCAGCAGATTACAAGCGGCTATCCGGACGGTACCTTCAGGCCGGACCAACCGATTACGCGCGCGGAATTTATCGTCATGCTGGCGAAGGCGCTCGGGCTGGAAGGCGAGGACGACGAGCTGACGTTCAGCGATCGCGAACGAATCGGGCCGTGGGCGAGCCGGGCTGTAGCGCAAGCGGTACGGCAAGGCGTAATCCAAGGTTATACCGACGGCAGCTTCCGCCCGAGTGCGGTTGTCACCCGCGCGGAAATGGCGATGATGATCGCCAAGGCGCTAGGGTTGTCGCTGGCGGAGAATACGTCCACCGGCTTTGCCGACGACGGGCTCATTCCGTCATGGGCGAAAAGCTCTGTAGAGGCGCTGAGAAGGGAAGGTATCGCTACCGGTCGAAGCGGGGAACGTTTCGCGCCTCAAGCGTCGGCTTCCAGGGCGGAAGCGATCGTTATGCTGCTTCGCGCGGCGGGTTCTAAGTAAAACACGGGCTTTCCGGTTTCGTTGGCAGCTTTTCAGAAGCGCTTATGGAGCCGGAAAGTTTTATCAAGGAGGGATTTCGATGAGAAGAAAAAAGCCTCTAACGAGACCCGGCTGGAAAATCGCGGGGAGTCTGCTGGTTGCCGTGTCTTTAATGAACGTATGGACGGAAGAAGCTGTCCATGCATCCGCTACGGGTACGTTTAGGATAGGAGCGTTCTGGACTCCGCCGGTGTTATCGACGGATTACAACACGGATGCCAATTGGAAAAATATTAAAGACGCCAACATCGACGCCGCTTTCATCACGAATTCGGCGAGTGGGTTGAACTATTCCAGCAACGGCAACGGAATCACTAACAGCTTTAACAACGGCGTCAAGCTTTACGTGACGGATTCGGGGATCTTGAATCATCCGGTTTATTCGGCCGCCGACTATGCGGCGTTGGACACCGCGCTTACTCCGTACTTAAACGATCCGCGGGTTCCCGGCGTCGCGATCAAGGACGAACCTTACGGTTACGAAATGGAAGGCTATGCGAACGCCTACAAGTATGCCAAAGCTAAGGATCCCAATCGAGAGTATTATGTCAATTTGTTTCCTATAGCCATCGAGTCCTTGTTGCATAGTGCGCCGGGAAAGCTGGTGTTGTCCAACTCGAAGGCGAAGGAAACCGGGACTATGCTGACTTCAGCAACTTCTCTGGGACAAACCTTCAAGGTTCCGACCGGAATCTCCTACGTGGACGGGATCGATATTCATCTCGATCCGTCGCAGTGGTCTTCGAACGAGACGTTGACCTTGAAGCTGTACGATAATCCCGCCAAAACGACGCTTCTCTCGCAGGCTTCGCTCGCCGGCCCCTCCTCCGCGAATCCGTGGAACGCCTTTCCTTATTTCAGCTTACACGCTGCCGTAACGGGCGGGGCGACCTATTATTTCGAACTGACCCACAACGGGGGCGGAGACAACGGCGTCGGCCCGGTCTCTCATTCCACTGCAAGCGTTTATTCAGACGGCGCGGCTTACAAGGGCGGTGTCACCCAATCGTACGATTTATTTTTTAGACTGTATTCCAAGCGCGATCACGACGGCAGAACGTACGAAAATTACGTGGACGATTGGATCAACATGAGCGGGGCCGATTACGTCATGTACGATCTGTATCCTTTCGGGACCGGAGGGGACGATGCCACGTACTTTGAGAACATGGAGCTTGTAAGGTCCCGCTCCCTCGCGAATGGGGTGAAATACGGAGCGTTTCTTCAGAGCGCGGGAATCGGCAGCATCGCGCTTCGCTCGCCTACGCTGAACGAGAAACGTTACAACGTCTACACTTACTTGACTTACGGCTATAAATATTTGTCCTGGTTCACTTATTGGCGTCCCGGCGGCACGGATTTCTTCGGTACGCCGGTAGATTCGGACGGCACTAAACTGGCCGCTTACACGGAAATTCAAACGTTGAATTCGGAGATGCGCCAGTTGGGCGGTATGTTAAAAAATCTAGTCTCGCAAGCCGTCTATCATTCCGGCACGCTCCCGGCGGGCACGAAAGCCGTGCCGGGCAACTTCTTCGTCCGCCCGGCGGATGCTTCACAGCCGATTGTCGAAGGATACTTCACGGACGCGAGCGGCCGGGTCTACGTCATGTTGACTAATCGGGATTATACCCAGGCGCGGAACGTCGATTTTATTTTCAGCCCGCGACCCGCCTCGTTGACTGAAATCTCCAAATCCACCGGATTGGAAGTTTCTGTTCCGGGCTATAACGCGACCAATGGAACTGTAAGATTAGCCTTGAATCCGGGAGAGGGCCGCTTATTTGCGCTGCCGACAGGGTACTCCCCAACGCCTCCCGCCGTTAACTTGGCTCCGAACGCGATTCTCTCGTCGTCCAGTTCGTTGGAGACGGTGCCGTTTGGCTGGGGAATAAGCAAAGCGAACGACGGGCAGCTGAATTCGGTCAGCGGGTCTTATGGGTGGACGAGCAACGGAAACTTGACCGTTAACCATACCGAATCGATCACGTTCGATCTGGGCTCCGCCAGAACGATCCGTCAGATGAAATTGTATCCTCGCAACGATGCGGGGAACGTGAGTGAAGGGTTTCCTATCGATTTTACCGTCCAAATTGCGAACAGCGCCTCCGGTCCCTGGACGACCAAGGCCGCGGTTATCGCTATGGCGAAGCCGGGAAACGCTGCGATCAGCCTGCCTTTCGCCCAAGCCGGGGAGGGCAGATACGTCAAAATCGAAGGAACGAACCTCAGGCAGATTAGCACGGAGACGGGAAATCCATATCGTATGCAATTCGCGGAGGTGGAGATCTATGGCGACTCGCTGTTTCCCTACACGGCGGCCCGCGATTGGAACTTCAATACGGACGGCGATAAGGAAGGCTGGGCGGCAAATTATCAGATTGGGGCGATTGGGGTGTCTGCCGGGGCGATGAATATTACGTCCACGGGTAACGACCCCAGCATTCTAGGCCCGGTTAATCTGAACCTGACGACGTCGGCTACGCACAAATTCATTCGAATTCGGATGAAGAACAACTCAAGCAATAATTTGGCGCAATTTTTCTTCATCACGACGACGGACACGGTATGGAACGACTCGAAGTACGTGAACTTCACGATCAACCCGAACAGTCCATTTACGGAGTATGTCGTTCCGATAGGCGCGAATCCGAACTGGGCAGGCACGATTCAGCAGCTCCGGTTCGATCCTTTAACGGCTCCGGGTACGGTGGAAGTCGATTACATTCGAATTACCGATTAGCATACTGCATCGTTACGCGTGAGGCACTCGTCGCTTGTCCCCTCGAGGGGCGGGCGGCGTTTTTTATTTTTCGAGAAAGAGAGGGGCGGCACATGAGTTTCGAGAAGGCGTTTGAAGTGTTTCTCTCCCGCCCTCCCTCACTCCCTAGCATTGCTTCTTGGAAGATCAGCCGAATTCCTGTAGACTAGAATGTAAACACATGTTCTTATTTGGAGGCTGTCATGGTCCCTACTTTTTATAGCCAATGGCGGCATGTCTTTAAGCTGGATCCCGACCGGGCCATCGACGACGCGACGCTTGATGCGGTGTGCATGTCGGGGACGGACGCGATTCTCGTCGGCGGTTCGAGCGGCGTAACTTTCGATAATACGGTCGATTTGATGAGTCGGATTCGCCGGTACGAGGTGCCGTGCGCGTTCGAGCTGTCCGATCCTTCTTGCGGCGTGCCGGGCTTTGATGGTTATTTTATCCCAAGCGTGCTGAACACGCCGAAAACAGAATGGTTAATCGGTCACCATGCCGAAGCGATTCGCGATTTCGGGCACCTGATGCCCTGGGAGTCGATCGTCGGAGAAGCCTATCTTGTGTTGAACTCCAACTCGACAGTTGCTCGGTTGACCGGAGCGAACGCGAACATTTCACCCGATGAAGCGATCGCTTACGCCCAAGTTGCGGACAGGTTGTGGCATATGCCCGTACTGTACGTGGAGTATAGCGGCACATTCGGCGACATGGCGCTGTTGAAGCGTATCAAGCAAGGGCTGAAGCAGGCCCATCTCATCTACGGCGGCGGCATAGACGGTCCGGACAAGGCGGCGTTGGCCGCGGAGTCGGCCGATACGGTCGTCGTCGGCAACGTCATATACGATAATCCGAACGCGGCGCTGGCAACGGTTGAAGCCGTGCTTCGTTCGGCGGCAAAGGAGCAAGCAAATGTTTTTTGAACGCGATAACGACAACGTCGTCGACATTGACTCGGCCATCGAAAGATTAAACCCGCGGCAGAAGGAAGCTGCGATTACGACGCAAGGCCCGCTGCTCATTATGGCTGGCGCCGGAAGCGGCAAAACCCGGGTGCTGACGCACCGCATCGCTTATATCATCGCCAAGCGACTGGCTGCGCCATGGAGCATTCTAGCTATCACCTTTACGAACAAAGCGGCACGAGAGATGCAGGAACGCGTCTCCAAGCTGGTCGGCCCATCGGGCAAAGACATTTGGGTAAGCACGTTCCACTCCATGTGCGTGCGTATTTTGCGCAAAGATATCGAGAGAATCGGTTTCGGCTCCAACTTCAGTATTCTCGACTCGACGGATCAACTGAGCGTTATTCGCAACGTGATGAAAGACAACAATATCGACTCGAAGAAGTTCGAGCCGAAGGGTGTCCAAGCGGCGATCAGCGCGGCGAAGAACGAACTGATATCTCCGGCGCAGTATGAGCAGCAGCAGGGGGATTATTTTCAGAACATCGTGGCCAAAGTGTATGCACAGTATCAGAAACGCCTTAAAGCGAACAACTCGCTCGATTTTGACGATTTGCTGCTGATGACGATCCAATTGTTCAAAGACGTTCCGGAAGTGCTCGATTTTTATCAGAACAAATTCAAATACATTCACGTCGACGAATACCAGGATACGAATAAAGCGCAGTACACTCTCTGCAAGCTGATGGCGAGCAAACACCATAACATCTGCGTCGTCGGCGACAGCGATCAATCGATCTACCGCTGGCGCGGTGCGGACATTACGAACATTTTGAACTTCGAGGCGGATTACCCCGAGGCGAAGAGCATTTTGCTCGAGCAGAATTACCGTTCGACATCGAACATTCTGGACGCGGCGAATGCGGTGATCAAGAACAATACGGGCCGCAAAGCGAAAAACCTGTGGACGGATCAAGATGGCGGCGACAAAATCACGGTGTACCAGGGCGAGACGGAGCACGAGGAAGGCTACTTCATCGCCGGCGAAATCCGCAAAAACCGTCAGAGCGCGAAGCGGTATGGCGATCACGCGATTTTGTACCGGACGAACGCGATGTCACGGGTCGTCGAGGAAGTGCTTATCAAGTCGGAGATACCGTATCAGATCGTAGGCGGCATCAAGTTCTACGATCGTAAAGAGATCAAGGATATTCTCTCGTATCTTCGGCTTATCAACAATCCGGATGACGATAACAGTCTCGACCGTATCATTAACGTTCCGAAGCGCGGGCTCGGCGACACATCGATGGCGAAAGTGCACGAGGAGGCTAACCGCAAAGGCGTATCCGTGCTTCGCCTGCTGAATGAAGGAGACGGACTGCTCGGTGACGGTCTCTATCATCTCGATATCCAGACTCGCGCGAAGACGGCGTTGTCCGAGTTCCGTGACTTGATCCGCAATTTGAGTGCGATGGTCGAATACTTGTCGGTTACCGAACTGACGGAGAAGCTGCTCGAGATGTCCGGTTATCGGCTCGAATTACAGGCGGAGAACACGCTTGAGTCCAAATCCCGGCTGGAAAATATCGAGGAATTCCTGTCGGTTACGCAAGAGTTCGAGAAACGTAATGAGGACAAGTCGCTTACATCGTTCCTGACCGAGCTTGCGCTCGTTGCGGACATTGATTCGATGGACGATGAGGAAGAAAGCAATGACGCCGTCGTTCTGATGACGATGCACAGCGCCAAAGGACTGGAGTTCCCGGTTGTCTTCATCGTCGGCATGGAGGAAGGCATCTTTCCGAGCAGTCGTTCGTTGGCGGAGCAGGACGAGCTTGAAGAAGAGCGCAGACTGGCTTACGTCGGCATCACGCGCGCCGAGAAGAAACTCCTCCTCACTTCGGCTCGTACGAGACTGCTGTACGGGCGGACGAGCATGAACCCGCCTTCTCGTTTTCTCGAGGAGATTCCTTCGGCGCTGATAGAGATTTCCTCTCCGGGAGGCGGCGGCCGTGCGGGGGGCGGTTCCTACGGCGGAAGGTCTTTCGGAGGAAGCTCTTACGGTAGTGGAGGAGGAGGCTACGGCTCACGTTCTTCCTCGAGCTTCGGCGCCAGACCATCCGCATCCGCGCCGGGTTCCGAAGGAACAGGCGGGGGGCTCGCACCGTCCGGTTTCGGCGCCCGTCCGACGATTGCCCCAGCCAATCGTCCCCAAGTCGTTCCGCCTCAAGCTCCATCCGCAGCGAAACCGGCCGGAGACGGCATGGCGATCGTTGCGGGGGATAAAGTTCAACACGCCAAATGGGGTATCGGGACAGTTGTCTCCGTCAAGGGGACGGGCAACGATACGGAGCTTCAAATCGCGTTTCCAGCGCCGACCGGCGTGAAGCGATTGCTCGCGTCTTTCGCCCCGGTGACGAAAATTTGATCGTTGCGGCACGTTAGCGACAACACCAGAGAGGCTTCAGCACCTATAGGACGCTGAAGCCCCTTTGGTTTATGGGAGGAATGTTTGCTTAACGAGTCCTTTTCCGTCGACGGACACTTCGATCTCCGCATACGCGCCATTAATGAAAGTCATCTGCGGAGGAACGTGCCCGCAGTCGATGTCAAAGACGATCGGCACATTTAGCTCACGAGCCAAATCTTCGTATACATCGATTTCGGCGTAGTCGTCAAACGGGCGATTCGCGCCGCTGCGTCCGAACAGGATGCCAGAACAGCCGTCGAACCAGCCCGCCAGCCGCATCTGCACGAGAGAGCGGCGCAAGTCCACCGCGTTCAGATCGCAGTTTTCCAAGTACCAGACGATTGCGGAGCCTTCGGTATGCTTACGCCGAAATGTCGCAACGTCGCCGTACGGCGTACCGATCAGATGGCGAATGACGTCAACGCATCCGCCGAGCAGCCTGCCTTGGAACGTCGTGGGGCCGCCTGAGACGGTTTTCCATTCCGTCGGCTCATTCAGGTGAAATACGCACGGAGAAGGTTTGTCATGGGTCCATTCTTTCTGGTAGAACGGGGAGGAACGTTGCTCGAAGCTTCGGCCGCTGGGCGTCGAGAGCGCCGCGTGCCAAGCTGCCGTTGTTTCATCCGAGTATTCCCCACGCACGTCGGCCAAATTCGTGCCGTGTGCGGTTGCAATGCCTGTTCGCAGCGTGATCGAGAGCAGCAGCACACTAACATCGGAGTAACCGAGCACCCACTTCACCGGGAAGGTATCGAAATCCAGATGCTCGAGAATTTCTACCAACAGTTCGCCTCCCCACGGAGGGAAAATGAGCCCGACCGCATTGTCCCGCAGTAAGTCGGTCAGTTCAAGCGCCCTAACGTTTGCAGGCGCCGATTTCGCCTTATTTTGCAGCCATGGCGTCTTGCCGATTCGCATCTTAAATCCTTCGCGCGTCATCCGTTCGCTGGCTTGTTGCAGTAAGAAATGCAACTCGACAGGGATTCCGGACGAGGGAGCGGTGACGCCTATCGTCGTGCCGGGTGTGAATCGTGGATACTGGATCATATGCCAATCTCCTTCCATCGAGTGCAGGCCAAGTATGACGCTTATTATAGAACGAATTGTCTTGATTTGACAGCGCCTAGGCGCTCAAATAGACTATTGGAAAAGCCGATATTTCACTTTGAAAAAAGCGAGGTTGCCCATGACACTTACGAACGCCCCGGAGCGGATGCGAAAGCTCGTCGCCGAGCTTAACGAGCATGGTCATCGATATTATACCGAAGATAAACCGACGATCAGCGATAAGGAGTACGATGCGCTGTACGATGAACTAGTTACTCTGGAGCAATCCAGCGGAATCGTGCTTCCATCCTCCCCTACGCGCAGAGTTGGAGGAGGGCTCTTGAAAGGTTTCGAGCCGCACCGGCATTTGGCGCGACTATGGAGCTTGGACAAGGCGCAGAACCTTGAGGATTTGAACGCGTGGGCGGCCCGTGTGAACCGCTTGATCGCTGACTACAATACACGCAATCCCGAACAGCCGCTTCCGAACCCGGAATACGTGCTGGAGCTGAAGTTCGACGGACTGTCGCTGAACTTGACGTATAGCGGCGGGGAGTTAACGCAGGCGTCCACTCGGGGCAACGGGGAAGTCGGTGAAGGTATTCTCGCGCAGGCCCGCACCATCCGTACGATCCCTCTGCAGATCGGATTCGAAGGTGGAACAGTTGAAGTGCAGGGCGAAGGCTTTATGCGATTGTCCGTCCTTGAGGCATACAATAAGACGGCGGCAGAGCCGCTGAAGAACGCTCGTAACGGAGCGGCCGGCGCGCTACGCAACCTGGACCCGAAACTGACGGCTGCCCGGCGATTAGATGCGTTTTTCTACAACGTCGGTTACTCGAACGGCGTCACGTTCGCTAACCATCGCGATATGATTGCTTTTTTGAAAGAGAATCGTTTCCCGGTCAACCCGTATACGGTCTACTTCTCCACAATCGAAGACTTGGCGGCGGAGCTCGACAACGTCGTGGCCGGCCGTTCGGAGCACGACTATCTCATCGACGGAGCGGTCGTTAAGCTAACGGATATGCGTACGCGGGAAGTTCTCGGATATACGGACAAGTTTCCGCGTTGGGCGGTAGCTTTTAAGTTCGAAGCCGAGGAGACGACGACCGTGCTGGAGTCCGTCTCTTGGGAAGTTGGCCGCACGGGGAAAATAACGCCGCTCGCTCGAGTAGAAGCGGTGGAATTGGCCGGCGTTACCGTTCAGAACTGCACGCTTAATAACATCGGGGACATTGAGCGGAAAAATCTAATGAACGCCCTCGGAACAAGAGTGTTTATTCGCCGATCGAATGATGTGATTCCAGAAATTCTCGGTAAAGCGGACGATGAAGAAGGCGGAGCAATCGACGTCCCGACTGTTTGTCCAGGCTGCGGTTCTCCGCTGGAGATGCGCGGTGCGCACTTGTTCTGCAACAACCGGTTTGGCTGCAAAGAGCAATTGATCGGTCGCATTACCCACTTTGCGTCGCGGGACTGCATGGATATCGAGACGTTCAGTGGCAAAACAGCGGCGCAATTGTATGATGAGCTCGAGGTTCGCGATCCGGCTGATCTGTATGCTCTCGCGTTCGACGATCTCGTCAAGCTCGAGCGTTTTGGGGAGAAGAAGGCGGAGAACCTGTTGGCGGCGTTGGAGAAATCGAAGTCCCGCGAGCTTGCTCAATTCTTGAATGCGCTCGGCATCCCGAATACGGGCAAGGCGACGGCCAAAGTGCTTGCCGATCACTTCGGCGATCTGGATCGTCTAATGTTAGCCGAGACAGAAGAGCTGATAGGCTTACCGGACGTCGGCGGCATCGTTGCCGAAAGTATTTACTCGTTCTTCCGCGATCCGGCTATGCGTGAGAGCATCGATAAGATGCGGGCGCTTGGCGTCAAGGCGGAGGCCAGCCGTCCGGCTTCCGCTTCCGCAGATGCGAATCACCCGTTGTTCGGCAAAACAGTCGTGCTCACCGGTACGCTCTCCCTCATGTCGCGGGATGAAGCGGCGAAGAAACTGGAAGCACTCGGCGCCAAAGTGTCGGGCAGCGTCTCCAAAAAAACCGATCTCGTCATTGCAGGCGAGAGCGCCGGCAGCAAGCTGACGAAGGCGCGTGATCTCGGCATTCAAGTGCTCGAGGACGAGCAGGAGCTTCTTCGTCTACTCGGCGAAGAGGTGTGAACTCCTCCGTCATTGTGATTGCAAGGCGAATCCCCTCCTTCGGTGGATTCGCCTTCTTCATGATCCAATCATCGCTACATAATTATATGCTGAACTACAAATATAAGCTTAGAACGAATATATGAATGGAAAAATAATGTAACTTCTTTATCCTCCTGTCGTCTAATGGATATCGTTACATGATTCGCGAGATGCGTTTGGAGGTTAACGAATGAACGGGAAAACGATCGGTACGGTGGCAGCAGTGTTCATCTGGCTTGCGGCGGTGACTTCGTCTTGTACGGGAGATTCGTCTTCATCGGAGATGAGGGGGCCGAAGACGGTTTCGACGACAACACCTCCTTCGGCATCGACAAGCGGGATCGACACGGCTAAGCCGTCGGCGATTGCTATAGAGACGACTTCGCCTTACATGAACGGCAAGCTGAGCGTAGAGGCTGTGGAGGGTTTTTATGCAGCGGGGCTCTTGTCACAGGAAGCGGCGAGGATCGTGTTCGGAACAGAGTACGAACTCGAAGCGTCTTTCCTGTACTCTGGCTCGGATTGGACGCAGCCAGAAGTTTGGGTGTACACCGATCCTAATATCGGTGCAAGCTTGAAGTTATTCTGGTCGGTCGAGGATCGAAGCCTGCTATACTCCATTTTCTATTATCAAGACTCTTCAGGCGTTAAGCGAAGTTTCGTGCCCGCCACGGGAGCGCTTAAAGCTTATGATTCGAAGGATCACTCGTTCCAGGACCGTGTCGGCCTCCGGATCGGGGCACAGATCAAAGTGTCCGCCAGTTCGCCGGGCTTCGATCTCGTCTGGCATACGGTGCCGATTTTCTCTTATGTGGCCATCCCTGGGAGATCGCTCACCCTCAAAGCATTTACGGACACCTTCGCTCAAATCGACGATGACGGTATGACTTCGTGGATGCCGATGTGGTACTTAACGAAGGAATGGGCCAAAGCAAAACCGATCGGGCCGCTGGAATTGACCTTTCGTCAATCCGTTGCCGGTCTCTGGTTTCCGGATGCGGCCGCGGAATCGGCTTCATTCGCAACGGGCGAGAAGGCGACTGCGCTATACGAATACGGGGATTGGTACGGCGTCGCTAAGCAAACGTATCGTTCAGGAGATTCGCCGACGTCGTTAGTGTGGATCCGCAAGGAGGATACCGACAGGGGAGAGAAGAGCGAACCTCTCTATAATAAGGGAGCTAATTTCTCTTTCCGACGGATCGCTTCCGTCGCGATCGCTGAACTGCGGAAAGGGCAATCCCAGTCCAGGGTGGAGGCGCTATTCGGTAAACCTAGATTCGTAGAATCGTCCGAGAACGTTGAAGAACCCGGCAAGCTTAAGACGCAGGAAGTATGGCGGTACGAGAACGCATCGACCGAACTGACGATTACTTGGACGGATGACCGGCAAGTGACCGGATACCGGTTGCGGGGCAAATCGGCTGGCGAAGATTTCGGAGTGAACTACCGGCATTCGGATGATGAGCCGACGCGCGTGCAAACCCGTTGGGCAGTCGAGGCAGATAGACCGGTAGTTCCTTCTGTAATGCAACGATTCGAATGGCGGATTCAAACCGATCTTCCCTATAACTTTTTGGTAGGCAAGGCGGAAGAAACGTTGATCGTCGCAGGTGAGGACGGCGGCTTCAGCGGTATGCATGAAACGTCCCAGCTGTATGGCATCGACCGCCGTACAGGGAAGCGGTTATGGAAACATGATTTTGGCCACGACATTCACCTCTACGCGGTATCGGAGAAGGAACGGACGATCGTCTTTTACGAACCGGGCGACAGCGTCAGTACCGGCAACGGTGCTTATCGTTTACGAGCGATAAGCACGGATACGGGAAAGCAGATTTGGATAAAGGAATTGGCGGCCGGCGGGTTAGTATGGGATATGGGGTTAGCGGTTTCGGGCAACGTAGCCGCCTTCTCGTATACTGTGCAGAAAGACAAAGAGAACGAACAGTCCAAGACGACTTACGTCGACGCATGGAATATCCGCAGCGGTAAGAAACTCTGGAGCAAAGCATTCGAAGGCACGGGCGCGTTACTTTCGCAAAACGGCGGTATGCCGGTATTCGTGTTGCAGACGGGGTCGCTGGAGTCGTTGGATGCGAAGCTGACGGCGATGAACGCAGGCAACGGTTCGACGAAATGGACTGTTCGCGACCGCACCTCCATCGAGAATTGGGAGGAAATGTTAACCTTCGATAGACGGTTTCCGGGTCGGGAGCCGAGTGGTTATTGGACGAAGTCGAAAGACACCCTTTTCTTAGCGGACGCTTCGACGGGCAAGACGAAGTTGTCTATCCGGATCCCTTTCGATAGAGCGGTGCATGTTGATGTTGTCGACGATCGGTACTTGTTCGTGCAACGTTCGAATGACGGCCTGCCTTTGTACGATAGCAAAGACGTGACAAGCGCTCTGGTCGAGACGCGAACAGGTAAGGAGTTATGGATGGTAAAAGGAAAAGCGGATCGGGGAACGATCGATGGCTCTCGGATCGTTTTTCGACTGGACGGTATACTCGTTTCCGCGAACTTATCCGACGGCAAACAGCTTTGGAACGCCGGTTTTACCGCATTCGGGAGTATTGTTCCCTTCGCGGGAAGCTTTCTAGTTGCGGGTTGGCCGGACGTCTATCTCGTGAACGGCGTTAACGGCGTCGTAGAACATCGATTCGCGGACCAGGACGTCGGCTATTACGACGGCATGCCGAGCAGCCAAGTGCTCGGGAGCTTGACGGCGCTGGATGGGGCGTTGTATGTCGGATCGTCCAATGGCTTTTTCGGCAAAATCGGACCTAAAGGCGTACTTTAAGTGTAGCAGAGACGTTTATATTTTCCTTGAAGGGGTAATGAAGATTACCTATTATAGTAAATATAGACTAGGATCATTAAGCTGTCGGGGGATGCCACGATGCCGAAACATGCCGAACTGCGCAAAGAGTTAGAAGAATCGCGGAAGTCGAAGGGCCAGCCGGAAGCGGCAGGCGAAGTTTCGGACACGGCTCAATCCGAACAGGCTTCCGATAAGAAGTCGATTATGAAGAGATTAAAGGCGCAGGGGGCGGTGAGCGTCTTCCCGTTTCTTGGGGGCGGGGGCGAGGAAGAGGAGGCGCCAGAGACGGAAGCGACAGAACTGGCAACCGAAGAGCCGAAGGCGACGACCGAGGCCGCGAATACGGCGCCTGTACCGGAATCGGAAACTCCGGAATCCGAATCCGGCGAAGTCGAATCTACGGAAACCGGCACTGGGCAGGTCGATCAGTCATTCCATGATCGCGTAAAGAAAATGACCGATGCCGCCAACGATCCGAAGTGGTACGACCTCCCCCAACATATCGAGAACGCCCGGTATGGCAAGTGGGACCTGTCTCAGCAACGGGAACGCAGCGGCGGGCGGGCGCGAGATGTTTCTATGGAAGAAGACGTTCGAACAAACAAGATTGAGAACGAGATGAATCCGGGGTTGTTCGACGTAGGGCAAAAGGCTAAGAACGCCATCAATGACGTGACGAGCAATCCTGCACAGACCGCCGCAGGCATGGTCCCGGTCATCGGCAAAGGCATCAAACAGAAGATGGCGGAGAAAAACGATGTCAAAGAACGGGATTTGCTGAAAGGTATAGCGGCAACTACGACTAGCGATTCGATCAGGGAGAGTACCGCATCCCAAGCGAGTGCTGTCGGTACAAAGATCAACAACGACCGATTCAAAGCCGGAGTCGGCATGGTGACCGGTGTAGTCGGTGATCTCGTGCCTGGCGCGGGCAAGATTGGAAGCGCGGTCGGCGCCGTCGCGGGACTGGCTGCAGATCAGGTGAACAAGAAAGAAATCGCTCAAGTTCGAAGTTCCAGAGCAAGGGCCCAAGCCCGCAAGGATATGGGGAAAGCCGAATTCGGCGAATATGAGAACGTCGACGACTTCATGAACATGGAGAAGCAGCGTAAGGCGCTCGTTGCCGCAGGTAAAGGCGGCTCTGCCGCGAGCGCGTCGGCTCCGGCCGTCGATTCGGCGGAACAAGTGCAGCGGCTGACGGCGCATGCTCGAGGAGAGACCGCCCACCATAAGTTCTACAAGCAGCGGGCCAAGGAAGTAGAGAAGGAGCGGGCGGCTGCGGCTAAGCCGAAGGAGGAAGGGACGGGCGTGCTGTCCCGGATCAAAAATTTCTTCGGACGTTAAGCAGGAGGCAGATACAGCATGCATAAGGGGATTCCACTAACGATGCCGTCGTCACTGACGGCATCGCTTGCTTATCGGGACGACTGGGATTATGTCGCCGAAAGACTGGGATGGCTGGATTATCGTATTGCAATGAGGCTTCATATCCAGGAGACGTTGGAGCCATCGTCGGGTGGTTCGGATCGTTCCGCGTTCGAGACGAAGGCCTTGCAGGAACTGCTTGACGGCATTGAACAATATGAACGCCGATGGACCGCAAGGATGGAGGAGAGTACCAAGCGAGGGCATCGTCTCTCACTGCCGCACCTTGTCAACGTATTCGGTTTAAGTCCGCTGGAGGAAAAAATCATACTTGTCTGTCTGGCTCCCGAGTGCGACCGGAAATACGAATCGTTATTTGAATTGCTGCAGCCAGGTCCCGGGGGCAAGCAATTGACGCCGGATGTGATCGCGACAATCGTAAGTGACGACGCGGAGGAACGGCGCGAAGTCATTCGCGCGCTTCGGCCGGACGGGATGTTGCGACGGTTTTTCGTGAAAGCCGCCAGCTCCCCCAGAACCGGAACTTTGCTTGCCCAGCCGATATCGCTCGACGAAAGAGTCGTTCGGTTTGTTCTTGATGCCGAAGTCGGCTTGCCGGCAACTATGGCCGACTATACGATGCATGCCCGTCCAGCCGATGTACTTGAGCCGCTGCTTGGCAATCAAGACGTGCAAACGAAACTTAGGCGATGGCTTACGAATCGAAGCGTACGAACGGAAGCGGCCGCTGCGCCGATTATTCTTTCCCTATGGGGAGAGAAGGGCGTCGGCAAGAAGACGCATGTGCGTTATTTGGCCCGCTATTTCGACGAGCCGCTCCTCATCGTGGACATGGTGAAGTTGCTCCGTTCGGAGTCGAACGCGGAGAATGCGCTCCAGAACGTTTTTCGCGAAGCGACGATTAGCCAATCGATCCTCGTATTGGACCGTTTTCGCCCGGAGGATGGCGACAATCCGGCAATTGTGAACGCGGAACTGACACTGGACAAGCTTTCAGAGATGACGGGCATCGTCGTTCTGCTGTCGGATCGCCCATGTCGGACAATCGATCGCCGCAACCGGATTGACCTGGAGATCGAAATCGCGCCATTGCAGGATGAGGAAAGGACTGCCGCTTGGCGGACGTTGGCTGAGCCGTATGAGGTGGCTCCTGAACTCGACTGGGAGGCACTGGCAGCTCGGTTTCTTTTTACCCCCGGACAGATAGCTCAAACGTTTAAGTCTGCCGCCTCGCTCTCAGAGTGGAAATGGGGCGTAGAAGGGACTGCGCAGATCGGATGGACGGACATGATTGAAGCCGGTTACGGGCAACTTAACCATGGACTTGCCGCGAAGTCGAAGCGTCTGTCTCCGAAAAATCGTTGGGACGATCTCGTTCTCCCGGAAGCGCAAAAAGAAAAGTTACGTCACGCCTGCAATCATATTCAGTACAAGCACACCGTCTACGGTAACTGGGGATTCAACAAGAAGCTGAGCTACGGGACAGGAATCAGCCTTCTGTTCTCGGGGCCTCCGGGCACGGGTAAGACAATGGCTTCGGAGATTGTCGCGAAGGAACTGGACATGGAGATTTACAAAATCGATCTGTCCCAGATCATCAGCAAGTACATCGGCGAGACGGAGAAAAATTTAAGCGAAATTTTTGACGAGGCACAGAAAAGTTACGCGGTGCTGTTCTTCGACGAAGCGGACGCCCTGTTCGGCAAACGTTCCGAGGTGAAGGACTCGCACGATAAGAACGCGAACACCGAAGTCGCTTATTTGCTACAGAAAATGGAAGAGTACCGAGGCATCTCGATTCTCGCCACGAACTACTTGCAGAACATGGACGAAGCGTTCCTCCGCCGCATCAACTACGTCATTCGGTTTCCATTCCCTGACGAGAAACAGCGCGAGGAGATATGGAAACATATTTATCCGGTTCAGACGCCTCTGGACCCGGACATCGATTACCCGTTCCTTGCCCGCAAGCTGCAGTTGGCGGGTGGCAGCATCAAGAATATCGCGCTGACTTCGGCGTTCCTTGCGAGCGGAGGTCGGGAGCGCGTGGGCATGAAGCACATTTTCAAAGCCTATCAATATGAGTTGGACAAAACGAACCGGGCTCTTACACGTGGGGAGCTTGGGGAATACGATTATTTGTATGAAGAATTGAATGATGGGCAGTGAGCTTTGGCTTACCGTTGATCTGCATCGGTAATGGATCAGTCGAGGATTTCTTGAACAAGCCGGCTATGCTCGGGACTGAGTGAAATGTAACCTCCGCTGGATTCTTTCACGATCTTGATGGAGGAGGGATCAGGCGCGCGAGTAACTGAGAATGTTTCGTACGAAGAAGGGCAGCCGTCGGTTACTTGAACCGAAGGGCTGCCCTTAGTGATCTGGAGGGAATTAGAAGATCCGTCTGCCGGCTCGAATTTGCTTAACCCAGAAGTAGACGGTGCAGCCGATGCAGTAGCCGAGCAACGCAATACTTGCGGCGAGTAACAGCATAGCCGCGAACACGTAACCTGCAATCTGCCAGCCGAGAACGAAAGAAAGAAGAGATAATGTAAGAAATAGAACAGCGAGCAGGTTATTAAAGCGAGTCAGTTCGAGCGCTTGCGTTTCCTGTCCAGGGTTTTTCAATACTGCTTTACCTATCCGTGCGAACAAGTTGAGCTTGCCATCGGTCGCAATACCGATGAGCTGAATCGCCCACAAGACAGCCAGCAGCCAAGGCAGATCAAGGAGGAGAGCAAGAAGAACGGTGATTACGATACCGGTTTGATTCGCTTTTACATATCTCATTGGCACTTCGCGCATTCGTATACACCCCAATGCTGATAAGTTTACTTAGAATTAATGTAATGGAACTACGAAGCGAAGGCAATAGGCAGATTTTGAGCCTGATAGAAACAGGAATATATTTCTAGTATAAAAAGGGGTTGCAATTCTATTTCAAGCTGTGGTATATTCTTTAAGTCGCCTCGAGCGGGGCGCTAAACGAAAGAAAACAAGCTATAAATTGTACTTTGAAAACTGAACATAGAGCGTAAGAAACAAAAGTAAGACCAGCAGTGAATGAGCCTCAAAAGGCTCTGTAATAAAGAAGCTTCGGCTTCAACTATTATGGAGAGTTTGATCCTGGCTCAGGACGAACGCTGGCGGCGTGCCTAATACATGCAAGTCGAGCGGATCTTGTTCGAGAGCTTGCTCTCGAACTTGGTTAGCGGCGGACGGGTGAGTAACACGTAGGCAACCTGCCCCTCAGATCGGGATAACATTCGGAAACGAATGCTAAGACCGGATACATCGCTTG
>NZ_JBHSMI010000004.1:0-60025 GCF_042655525.1 Cohnella soli | reverse complement strand
TCTGTTCAGACATTTTTCCCATTGAGTTCGTCCTCCTCATGTATTAAGTGTACATTTTCATGGTGGAGGACTCCAACTTAATTAGGGGGCTGTGGAGATTGAGTGGGTATCGCTGCCTGCAACCCCGGAATTACTGTACATATCCATTAACATGCTCGACTCGGGTACGAGAGAAGCCAAATAACTGGACTTTTCCATGAAGCGCACCACAACTCTCGGATGAACCCACCTCCTCACCAACAACAAACTCCATCTTGCTCACTAAACAGGCTTCGAGCACCGAATTACTTACTCGCACGCACTATCTCGCCAACTAACCGGACTCCGAGCACCAAGTTACTTACGTTCACGCATTATTTCGCCCGCTAACCGAGCTCCGAGCACCAAGTTACTAACGTTCACGCACTATCTCGCCAACTAACCGAGCTCCGACCGTTCCCCGCCGTTCGCGGGACAGCCTCTCCGCAGCGGCCCGCCCTTTTTGCCGGACGGCGGCGGTGGCCCATGCGCAGGAACGAACCCGCCATACTATAACCATGTGAATGAAGTCTGAGGCAAATGGCGGTGAACCGATGAACATAGCTTTCGATATGTTTTTCGCTAAGACGGACGCGATGAAACGCGGCATCGGCCGCTATTCGCAAAATATGATCGAGGCGATCCTGAAGCAGGACAATGCCCACTCGTACTTCTACTTCTACCCGGACATCAGCAAAGGCTCCGAACATTTGAAAAACCAACTCCAGCAATTTTTGCTTCGCAACAGAATCGACGTCTACCATATGACAAGCCCCTTTAACCTGTTCCATTTACCGGGCCACCTTTTTCAAGCGTACAGCGATGCAATGCTCAACAAGGCCTGGTTCGGCTACACGCGAGTAGCCGCCACATTGTACGACGTTATCCCGCTCGTTCTCGAGAAGCAGTATATGAACGACTACGTCCGTCCGATCTATATGCGGGTAATCGAGATGATCCGTTCGTGCGATATCATCTACGCGATATCCGAGACGACAAAGCAAGATGCAGTACGACTGGCTGGAATGGACCCGGATAAAATCAAAGTTGTTATGGGGGGGTATGATCCGAAGTTCAAGCCGCTCTCCGAACCTAATACCGAAGAAGTGAAACGGCGTTACGCAATCGCTAAACCGTATGTTCTCTGTACGGGAGGCGACGATCCGCGCAAAAACATTTCCCGGCTAATCGAAGCGTTCATCGCAGCGAATCGTACGTTCAGTGAACGTTACCAACTCGTCATCGTCTACAAGTCGACGGAAGATGAGAAGCGGCACATGCTTGCCCAAGCTGCCGCCCTTGGGGATGCCACGAGCCTCGTCGTGACTGGATACGTGCCGGACGTCGATCTGGTCGAGCTGTACAATGGGGCGGAATTGTTTGCATTCCCTTCCTTGTACGAGGGGTTCGGGCTTCCGATCATAGAAGCGATGGCTTGCGGAACGCCTGTGCTGACGTCCAACAATTCCTCTCTCGGGGAGATTAGCGGAGATGCGGCCTACTTGGTTGACCCGGAGAGTTCATCATCGATCGCGGAAGGTATCGTCGCGACGCTTGGAAATCCGGAGCGATTAGCCGATCTTCGACGCAAAGGGTTGAAGCAATCCCGTCAGTTTACGTGGGAATCGGTAGCCGACAAGGTGCTGGAAGGGTACGAAACGTCGCTCCGGCACCGAATCGCCGTATTTGCAGCGAAGCATCCATGCCACCCAGGGAGATATGGTGCATTACACTCGGCGGCTCCGTATTTGTCTGATCGTTGTGAGATCGACGTTTACGTAGAGAAGACGGAACAACATTCGAAGAGCAAAGATCAGGATTACACGCTAACGACATATTCGCATGAGACGTTTGAATCGATGAAAGACAAATACGACATCGTGATCTACGAGCTCGGCAACGATCGCGCATACGAGTTCATCATTCCGTACCTCGCATACATGTGGGAGCGACCGGGTATCGTCGTACTTGGAGATGCCAATCTTCATCCGCTCGCTTGGAGGACGACCATCGGGCGGAACGCAATAGTGCCCTATTTTCGCATCATGCAAAATGAATTTGGTTTGATCGCAGAGCAAGCAATGGATCGCATTTTAAGCGGAGAAATAGACAGGAAGATCGTGCCGATTATCCGTCATTATGTCCATCAATCGAAAGCAATCGTTGTTCATGGTCGTGGAGCAAGTGATCGGCTTACTTCATTGGGGTACCCGATCGTCGTAGACGCGCCGATCCCCGCCCCGCCAATCGTCTCTGCTCCGCGATTGTACGGAAGTCCGCTCAACTTGACAAGTTTCGTTACTCAAGGCGGTCGTCTCTATGCCCCGTTCCTTCTGGAATGCTTGAAGGAGCTGGCGGAGGAGGGGCTCCGCTTTAAGTATCGAATCATCGGCCAATTTTCCCCCGAGCAGCTTGAAGAATTCAAGATCACCGTTCAAAACTTCGGCTTGACGAAAAAGACGGAGGCGCTGAGCAATCTTACTCCGAGCCGGTACGAACATTGGCTGAAGCGTACGAACGTTGCGATTATGCTGGAAGATCCCGAGTTGAGATCGTCTCCATACGCTGTCTACGAACTGGTCGCAAGCGGCATCCCGACGATCGTGTATGATGTCCCGGCGTTTGAAGGATTGGCGCAAGGAGTAGTTACGAAAGTTTCCACCAGCGGGATGGAAGCCGCGAAGACGGAGCTGAAAGAAGCGATCCGAGCTCTTTGTGCCGGGGGGGCTGGGGGCAAGGAAGTCAGAGAAGCGATGTCAAAGCGATCGATCGAGGCATTCGCGCTTGACGGTGCGCATACGGATGCTGCGTTCGCCGATGCGATCTATGAGGCGGTCGTGCGGAGCCACTATACGGGTGATGTGCCGACAGTGCAATGGCACGTTCAGGATAGCGCCGACGGAGTCCCGCATGTCCGCCGATCGTAATCAGGGGGGAACTTATTTGCTGCAATCTCAGCTGTGCCGGGAACAAGATTTTACGATGCCGTGGTTTACCCACGCATGTACCAAATTGCGCGAGAACATGCGGTTTCATCGCAAACTATGGGAATGGTGCTACATTTATGAGGCGCTACGTGAGCGCGACATGCTGCTGCCATTCAGGAAGGGGCTGGGATTCGGCGTCGGTAAAGAGCCGCTGGCCGCGGCGTTTGCCGCGCAAGGCACCGAGATTGTAGCAACGGACCTGGACGTAGATAACGCCAAGACGCAAGGGTGGGTCGATACGAATCAGCATGCGAATACGTTAGCCGATCTGAATGGGAAGGGCTTATGCGACCCGCATCAGTTTGCCAACCTCGTGTCTTACGAGACGGCGGATATGAACCGAATTAGCGACAAATTCACTGGGCAGTTCGATTTTACTTGGTCTTCGTGCAGCTTCGAACATCTGGGCTCGATCGAACTCGGGAAACGTTTTATCGTGAATCAGATGAAATGTTTGAGACCCGGAGGGGTCGCCGTCCATACGACGGAGTTTAACCTCACTTCGAACGAAGAGACGCTGGAAATGCCGATTCTGGTCATCTATCGTAGAAAAGACATTGAGGCGATGGCGGACGAATTGAGGCGGGAAGGTTATCGCATTACGATCGATTATACGGCTGGCGCAGGACCTTTCGAATCGTACGTCGATTTGCCGCCTTACAACAACCCCGTTCATCTTCGGCTTATGCTCGGTCAGTTCGTCTCGACTTCGATTGGATTAATTATCGAGAAGCCGCAATAAAAATAACGCAAAAGAAGAGGCCGTCGCCAGCAGCCTCTTCTTTGTCTTATTGCATAACCCCTCAATAATGACGAACGAGCAGCAAATCCCAATGAAGATGGCCCGTATGTGCGGCCAATTGGTCAAGCGTGACCGGATAAGCGCCCGAGCTGTCCATTGGAATGTTAAATACTTGAAAGCCGTTGTCATAGAACCGCTTCATGATTGGACGAGGGTCCCGCCCGCCCCATAACAAAGGTAAATATTCCATGAAAATGACCAGTTGGCGATTGGCATCGATGACTTCGAAGAGACTGTCCATAATAAAAGGTTCTCCGCCGTCGATATCGATCTTGATGACGTCGACTTTTCTGTCGGCGCCGAGCAGGTCGGTGAGCACCGCTTTCCGGACTTCCGTCTTCGTAACGCCGTTCAACTCGCTCAAGCTTGGATAAAGAATGCTTGAACCGCCTTCTCCCTGTGTTTCGATTGCGGCGTTCTCATTCTTATCCCCGAGCATGACGCGATGAAGTCTGACTTGGGGGTAATTGTTCACGCCGGCGCTTTTCAGAAGATTGCGATGATGAAAAGGATTCGGCTCGAAGGCGTGAACTTTACCGGTCGGACCTGTTTTCTGGGCGGCCAGTAGAGTGAAATAGCCGCTATGGGCACCGATGTCGAGCACTGTCATGCCGGGTTTAATGACACTCTGAAAGGAGTCGCTGATCCAAGGTTCCCATGAACCAGTCAAATAGATGGCCATGCACACTGGATCTCGAAGATCGAGAAACATAGCAGGGCCGGCGTTCAAGTCCATCAGCACCGTATGATCCCCGACGTAGACGTGAGGCCGATAGTCGAACAAGCTGTTTTCCTCCTTCGGTAATTTCGAAATTCGGTCACACGGCGGTTAACGTCAGCTTCGGAAACCGGAGATGACAGGCCCAGGCGCTATGTTTATAGCAACGCAGTTCGACGTCCATCGCTTCTCCGTCGATTGATATCTCATCTTGCAACGTTTCGCTTCCTGTCAGCTTGCGCGACCAGATGGTGTTGCGGCCGTTTGCCGTCGTTAATTCCAGACTAAAGCTCCCGCTCCCGGAAATTTCGATCGTTGCTTCCAGGCGGTATCGGTTCGGCGGCAACGAGACCGGATGGCCGTAGAAAACGTAGCCGGAACGGTGCGCGGGAAAATAACCGTTCTTGTCGAAAGCGAACGGCCGAACGAAAGGCGTGAAATATACGTTCGGTATTGCAGCTGCCGGTCGATAAACGAGATCGTCTCGAGACATGAGGGCAGCCGTTTCGTGGACGTCTTGGCCGATTTTGCGGAGCCGAAGAACGGCGATGCCGTTAGCGAACATGAAAGGGGAGTCGAATGTCGCTTCGGCCATGTCAGCTCTTTCGCATTGAATCCATGCTTGGCGGGGCGTGTTCAAATGAATGTCCATGTCCTGCTTGCGGAAATACGTGAACGACGCGGCTTCGCGTGGAACGCCATAGCTATCGAAGAGGAGGTCCATGTATTCGCCGCTGAATTGAATGAGCCAGCCGATGTCCATCAATTGCCCGAAGGGAACGGTGACCAAGGCGGTACCGTCCGGTTCCAGCAAATTGTAGATACGCCGGATCGCGCGTAGCGGGGCTTCACGGTCGCCGGATTTGTTCTCGCCATAGGCGTGCTGTCCGATATGTTCGACCGTGGACAGACAGAGGATCGTTTTATGCTTCGTGTCATAGTCCATCAGATCGACGTTCAGGACACCTGGCGCTTCTTCAAACTTGTCGAGCACGATGCGATTTGCGAGCGTGGGTTGCTTGGCCAACAGCTCTTCATAGTTGGCAAGCACGTTGCCGATCTCGAGATAAGGGCGGTCCGTCCCCGTCATCGTTTCTTGCAAATAACGCATCGCGATCGGCAGCTCTATCGTCCGTTCCGAACAATTGCCGTAAGGGAGCTGGTTGTACGGCAATGGCTGGCAATCGTACAGAAAATAGTTCAGGAGCGGCATATCCGCGAATCCCATAGGCCATATTCAGTCCTTCGCTAGAAAGTCGTAATGAAGTATATGCGACGCGTGCGGATCGGCATGGGTAGTGGCCTTTGATAGGCGAAGATAGGTCGAAACGGAGATGCCGCGCGAACGGGGCATTCATATACTGTCGGTAACGCGAGTATAAAGGAGTCGGTATCGGATGAGCTGTACGGGAGTGTATTGGGTCGGACCCGTATTCGACATGGGCGGTTACGGTAACGTATCCCGCAACTTTCTGCAGGCGCTGGAGGCTGCGGACATACCGGTGTACATCTCTCCGTTAATCGCTGGCAACCATCAGGACGAGATCGGCGAGAATACCGTCCAATGGCTGCAGCGGCTGTCCACCGACAAAATCGGGGACAGGGCGGTGTGCCTCGTTCATGGCGTGCCTGCGCACTTCCAACTGCCTGTACCGGATACGAGAGTCGTCAAACGCATCGGCATGACATTGTTCGAGACGGACCGCGTCCCCGCTGATTGGTCTTGGAGATGCAATGCGATGGACGAAATTTGGGTGCCTACCGCATTCAATTACGCCAGCTTCGCAGCTAGCGGCGTTCATCCGTCCAAACTTAAAGTCGTGCCCTATCCGATTGACGTCTCGAGATTTTATCCGGGCCGTCCGTATCACCAAATTACGTTCTCGCCTCCGTTGCGTCCTTTTTCATTTCTATATGTATTCGGTTTCGATTTTCGTAAAGGAATCGATCTGCTCGTAAGGGCATTCTGCCGTGAGTTTCGTGCCGATGAGGATGTCTCGCTCGTCCTGAAAGCTTATGTCCATAGCGGTTACAAGCCGGAATACGTCGCTTCCGTTATCAGATCTTACATTCCGGTCGATCGAACAGGCTCGCAGATTGTCGTCATCGTGGAGCCGTTCGGCGAACAGCAACTGATCGATTTATACCGAAGCTGCGATGCTTACGTCTCGATCGACCGCGCGGGGTGGGGCATGCCGGCGATGGAAGCGATGGCGCTCGGGAAACCGACGATTGGTCTGGATTGGGGAGGTTATACGGAGTTCATGAACGAGGATAACAGCTTCCTGATCAAGACGGAGCGCCAACTCGTGCCGGTGGACGCCCAATTGCAACGGGACCGCCCGGAGTATTACTTGGGCCATCTGTGGGCGGACATTCGCGCAGAGAGCATCGGCAAAGCGATGAGAGAAGTGTACATGGACAGGGTCAAGCGCGATCGTATCGGGAAAAAGGCGGCGTACGACGTTCACTTCAACTATTCTCCGGTTGTCATCGGCGATAAAATCCGGCAGTTGCTAGGTATCCTCTAATGAGATCCCTTGCCTAGGCGAACAACCCTATTTGGCTTGTGCTAGTTAATCGTCCATGCGGTTCGGATGGGCAGGCCATACAATAAACGGTACATTTGCGGCGGCAGTCGATGTGCCTGGATAGTGGTCCGTCGAAGCGAGCAAAGGGGATCTGATCTATGAAAATCGTCATCATGGCAGGCGGAAAGGGGAGCCGCTTGTGGCCGAGGAGCGTGGACGAGAAGCCGAAGCAATTTCTCGCGTTAACGTCCGAGGAAACGATGCTGCAGACGACATACCGCAGATTGGCCGGAGTTATGCCGTCGGAGAAGCTGTATGTCGTAACCGCCGCCACTTATCGGCCTCTCGTGTTCGAACAGCTGCCGGAGCTGGAAGGAAACCGGATCATTACGGAGCCGGTCCAGCGGGATACCGGGCCGTGCGTGGCGCTGTCGGCGCTTCATTTTCTCCGAGAAGGGGACGACGAGGCGCTCGTCATGATGCCTTCCGATCAACACGTGCCGAACATTGTTGCCTTATTCGAAGCGCTTGCGAAAGCGGAATCGGTAGCCGATGCTGCAGGCGCCATATTAACGCTTGGCATCGTGCCCGCAAGGGCGGAGACGAACTACGGTTACATCGTCGCATCGGAATCGGAAACGTTGGAAGGAGCACGGAAAGTCGTCTCGTTCGTCGAGAAGCCGCCGCTCGAAGTCGCCCAGCAGCTCGTCTCCAGATCGGATGTGTATTGGAACGGCGGAATAATCGTATGGAAGCCTTCCACGATCGCGCAAGCGATGAAGGAGCATCAGCCCGATTTATGGCACCGTTTGGAGTTGGCCGGCGGTCATCCAGAGAAGGTGTACGGCGATCTGCCCAAGCTTTCGGTCGATTATGCGATTTTGGAGAAAGCGCGCAATCTGTACACGATTCCGTTCCGCTACGAGTGGGAGGACCTCGGCAGTTGGTCGTCGCTTGAGCGGGTGAAGGAAGAAGATGCGGACTCGGACGGGAACATTGTGCAAGGTGCGGTTCATGCGTTCGAGTCTACTCGCAATATTATTTTCGCCGAAGGGCGCAGGGCGATCGTGATCGGTGCGGAGGATTTGATCATCGTGTCTACGGCCGAAGGTTTGCTCATTTGTCATAAGTCGAAAGAGCCTTATTTGAAAGCGATCGTTCAGCAAGTTGAAAAAAAAGAAGGAGGCGTCGGCTAAAAGTGAAGGCGCTCGTAACGGGGATATCCGGATTCGTAGGCAGCCATATGGCCGAATTTCTGCTGCGCGAAGGCGTGGAAGTCGTCGGCACGATCCGCAACCGCAGCCGCATGGACCACATTGCTCATCTGCTGAAAGACATTCGTTTGGCCGAATGCGAGCTGCGCGATCCGTTCTCGGTGGAAAGCTTGATCGGGACGGAGCAACCCGACCTCATTTTCCATCTGGCTGCGCAAAGTTTCGTGCCCACCTCCTGGAATTCGCCGATCGATACGATTCACAATAACGTCGCCGGAGAGGTAAACCTGTTCGAAGCCATCAGACGTTTCGGACTTGGTACGCGAATTCAGATTGCTTGCTCCAGCGAAGAATACGGCCAAGTTGAGCCGGACGAGACGCCGATTCGAGAGACGAACCCGCTCCGCCCGCTCAGCCCTTACGCGATCAGCAAAGTCGCTCAAGATTACTTGGGCTATCAATATCATAAGAGCTACGGTCTTCATGTCGTTCGTACGATTACGTTTAACCATACCGGGCCGAGACGCGGAGAGAACTTCGTCACTTCGAACTTCGCCAAGCAGATCGTCGACATCGAGAAAGGCAAGAAGCCGCCCGTCATCTACGTCGGCAATCTCGACGCGAAGCGGGACTTCACCGACGTGCGCGACGTCGTACGCGGCTATTGGCTCGCGCTCGAGAAAGGAAAACCCGGGGAAAACTACAACATCGCTTCGGGCAAATGTTATACGATCTCGGAAGTGCTGGCTCTGTTGCTATCATTCAGCGAAGTGAAAATCGAAGTGAAAACGGACCCTGCCCGCTTGCGCCCTTCGGATGTGGAAATTCTGCTCGGCGACTACCGCAAATTCAACGAAGCGACCGGATGGGCGCCCGAAATTCCATTCGAGAAGACGATGGAAGACCTGATCGAATATTGGCGAGCGCAGCCTTAAGGAACGACTGCTAAGGGGGAACGACCGACTATGTACACGATGTGCACGATCATCGCCAAAAACTACATCGCGTTCGCGCGGACGCTCGTCCAGTCGTTCCTCGAGCACCATCCGAACGGCAAAGCGTACGTGCTGCTGGCGGATGAGAGCGAAGGATTACTGGATGGCCACGAGAAAGATTTCGAGTGGGTGCATTTGAAGGACATCGGCTTGCCCGAGTGGCCTTCGCTTCGTTTTCAATACGGCATTACGGAGTTCAGCACAGCGGTTAAGCCGTTCCTGCTTGAATATTTGTTGTCCGTGCGAGGCGAAGAGCATGTCGTCTACTTCGATCCCGACATTCTGATCACGCAGCGGATGGACGACTTTTTTCAAGAGTTGCCTGAGTATACGATTGTGCTGACGCCACATATTTTGACACCGCTGCCCGATGACGGGCAGAAGCCGGAAGAGATCGATCTGTTGAAGTCGGGCGTGTACAATCTCGGGTTTATCGCGGTCACCCGCAAAGACGAGACGTTCCGTATGCTGCGTTGGTGGAAAGAGCGGCTGCTTCGGTATTGTCTGATGGACCCGGCCAAGGGATACCACGTCGACCAGCGGTGGATGGATCTCGTACCGGCGATGTACGAGAGTGTACGGATATGGAAGGATCCCGGCTACAATGCTGCCTATTGGAATCTGCACGAGAGGCCGATCGTCAACAACGGCGGAATGTACGAAGTCGGAGGACGTCCGCTGACCTTCTATCACTTCAGCGGATTCTCGGCAGACTTGTCCGTCATCTCGAAGCATCAGACGAGGTTTCAATGGCGGCATGCGCCTGACTTGCTCGGCTTGTTCCGGGACTATCTCGCGCGATTGACGTTGAACGGATACGCGAAGACGGCGGGCTGGCGGTATGCGTACCATTATTTCGATAACGGAATCGTCATTCCTGCGATTGCAAGGGAAGTGTACCGGAAGATAGGAGCGTCGCAAGTGTTCGGTAATCCTTTCTCCACGTTGACGCCTCACGGTTTTTACTTGTGGTTGTTTGCGCCGATGAGCTTGAGCGGCCGAATTCCGCGCTTGCTGAAGGAAATTTACGATATCCGCGTCGACCTGCAACGACTGTTCCCTGATCCGACAGGCGGAAGCAGGCACGGCTTGATGACATGGGCGCGGACGTTCGTCCCGATGGAATACGGCGTCGATCCGATCGTGTGGAATCCTGTTCTGGATTCGATGGGCGGATAGGAGAGTGAGGACGGATGGCGATTGAAGAAGGCGCGGGCGTGGATACGGGCGCAGGCACCGGCACCGGCACGGGAGCAGGCATGGCGCGCGGCGTTAATCTGATCGGATACGCTCGTTACGAGATGGGCATCGGCGAGTCGTGCCGGCTGGCGGCCCGCGCGTTGGAAGCTTGCGACATTCCGTTCGCAATATTGAATTTCGCTGGGGGCAACATGTCGCGCAGCGAAGACCGATCATGGGCGCATCGGGAGACGAATAAGCCGGAGTACGCCGTTAACCTGTTCCATATTAACGCGGACCAGATGCCTGTCGCTTATGCGGAGCTCGGAGAGCAATGGTTCGCGGGGCGCGTCAATATCGGTTATTGGCATTGGGAGCTGCCGGAATTTCCCGCGTTGTATGCGGAAGGGTTCCGCCACCTGAATGAGGTATGGGTGCCGACAGAATTTATCCGACGAAGCGTCGCCGACAAGTCTCCGGTTCCGGTTGCGACGATTCCGCACGGCGTTCGCGAACCGGAGCCGGTTCTGGCTGAGCGTGCGCGGTTCGGCTTGCCGGAGCGAAAGTTTCTGTTCCTGTGCATGTACGACACATACAGCTACTCCGCGCGCAAAAACCCGCAAGCCGTCTTGGCGGCTTACCGCGCGGCGGTCGTTCGTTACGGGATTCCTGCTGGGCTCGTTATCAAAATGAACAATCCGCAGCGGGCAGAGATCGATAATCTGAAGCGGGAGGCGGCAGGGCTGCCGCACGTGCGGATTATCGACCGCGTCATGAGTCGGGACGACGTGCAGCAGTTGATGCGTTGCTGCGATTGTTATGTGTCGCTGCATCGGTCGGAAGGGTTTGGCTTACCGCTCGCAGAAGCGATGATCATGGGCAAACCCGTCATCGGAACGAACTGGTCGGGCAATACCGATTTTATGACGCCGGATAATAGCGGGGCGGTTCGCCATCGTCTTGTCCGGGTCGGTCAGGATTTCGGGCCTTATAAGGCGCATCAGCTTTGGGCGGAGCCGGACATCGAACATGCGGCGCATCTGATGAAACGAGTCGTCTATGACGATGAGTGGCGGACAGCCATCGCGCGAAGAGGACGGGAGACGATACGCGAATCGTTCTCGCCGGAGGCGTCGGGGCGAGCGATGCGAGAGAGGCTGGAGAAGTTATGGAACGTATGAAGCGCTCGGCTGCGGGCGCTTTTTGGCGTGCGAGGGATGTCAGTTCGGGGCCATGTCGGAGGCGGAGGTTCTCTTGTAGTGTCCCGGCGCGATGCCCATTTCGGACTTAAATGTCTTGGAAAAATGATGAATGTCGGCGAATCCGCAATATTCGCTCGTTTTCTGCAAGGATACGCCATCTCTTAACAGTTCCGCAGCATGTTGAATGCGCAGTTTAATCAAAGTACGCTCTAGCTCATTGGGATCGATTGCTTGAAGATACGCTTGCATTCAAAGAAGCATTATTTTCCTCCACTGTGCCGGAAGTGGTTAAGGAGGCGGTATCCGCGAACTTGTCCGTGCTCAAATCGCCGACGGTGCTACGTCTGACTGACGGATCCTTGTACGGTTTCGAAGGCTGTATCGAGGATGTAGGCTGCTGCGAGGGGTCTTGCACGCACGTGTGGAATTACGCATATGCGGTTCCGTTCTTGTTCCCCCGTCTCGAACGCAGCATGCGCGACTTGGATTTCAAATACAACCAACGGGACGACGGCAAAATGGCGTTTCGGTTGATGCTGCCGATCGGACGGGAAAGAATGGACTGCGTTTGCGCGGATGGTCAATTTGGCGGCGTCATTAAAGCTTATCGGGATTGGAAAATATCAGGCGACACGGAATGGTTGAAATCGGTCTGGCCGGCGATTAAGAGGTCTATAAGCTATGCATGGTCAGACAGCAACGAAGATCGGTGGGATCCGGGAAAGACGGGCGTTCTCACTGGGCGACAGCATCACACGTTGGATATGGAACTGTTCGGCCCGAATTCGTGGTTAAACGGCTTTTATCTGGCCGCCCTCAAGGCTGGGGCCGAAATGGCTGATTACCTAGGAGAAGGAGAGACTTCGGAGGAGTTCGAAAGCATTTTCCGCAAAGGTAAGAAATGGGTCGACGAATATCTCTTTAACGGCGAATACTACGTCCAACAAGTGGATTTGACGGACAAATCTTTGCTGGAGCAATTCGATGAGGACACCTGTAATACCTTCTGGAACAAGGAATTGGGCGAAATCAAGTATCAGATCGCGGGCGGCTGCGCCATCGATCAAGTTCTCGCTCAGTGGCATGCGAATTTATGCGGAATCGGCGAGGTTTTTGATAGAGAACAGACTCGTTCGGCTTTGGGCGCCTTGTACCGGCATAATTTCAAGGCCAGCATGCGCGGTGAAGCGAATACCTGGCGGTTGTATTAGCTGAACGACGAGGGCGGCCTCGTGATCTGCACATGGCCGGAAGGGACGTACAAGCCCGCGATTCCGCTCACTTATAATTCGGAGACGATGACGGGCTTCGAGTATCAGGCGGCCTCTCATATGATTCAAGAAGGATTCGTCGAAGAGGGATTGTCGATCGTGCAAGCAATTCGGGATCGTTACGACGGCGAGAAACGCAATCCGTGGAACGAGATCGAATGCGGCAGCAACTATGCCCGATCGATGGCGAGTTATTCCTTGCTTCAAGCATATACAGAAGGGGCTGCCCCATAAGTCATGAAAGTGACTAAGGGGCAGCCCTTGTTTTGTGCTCACGATATAAGTTTTGCGGAGAATTTGGCCACCCGGTATCCAAAAGAAGCGAAGTGCCGTCTAGTCGTCTAAGTGTAAAGCATACAACTCATTTCAGCGTTTTCCTGAATTTTGGGAAATCAATTGCAAGAAAGTCATTTATTTCGGCCTATTTGCATCAAAACCGGCCAAGTGAAGAAAACAAATGCCGTTTGTGCAATTAAAAATCCCAGCCGTGGGAAAAGTCTTGAAACAGATGCCTTTTTTACAACAAGACAAAGACGCAAATCAGTAGCGAACAACGTTTGCATTTTTCAGAAAACGGCGTATAATGAGATTATAGTCAAAGAAAGTCAAAGTCAGAAACGGATCGGAGGTTAGAAAAATCTTGCGTAACATTACCGATCTTATCGAACACTACCTAAAGCAGATTTTGCATAACAGTTCCGAAGGGTCCGTCGAAATTCAGCGCAGCGATTTAGCTGACAAGTTCAGTTGCGTGCCGTCGCAGATCAATTACGTCATCAGCACCCGATTCACCATGGAGAAAGGGTATCTCGTGGAAAGCAAGCGTGGGGGCGGCGGATACATCCGGATTCAACGGGTTGACTTGCCTTCTCTTGAGACGGTACAGCATCATATCCAGCAAACGGTCGGCGATCAGATTGACCAAACCGCCGCGGAAGGGCTGTTCTACCAGCTAGAGCAGGCCCAGTTTATTACCCCGCGGGAGGCGATCTTGCTGAAGGCGGCAGTATCCCGAGAGGTGCTGACGCTGAAGCTTCCGCTAAGGGACGAAATACGCGCCAAGCTCGTGAAAGCAATACTTGTTGCCCTTCTTGGCAAATAGGCAATGGACTTTCGAAAGGAGGCGGATCAACCGATGCAATGCCAGGAATGCGGCGAACGGCCGGCCACGCTTCATTTTACGAAAATCGTGAACGGAGAGAAGGCCGAACTGCACATTTGCGAGTCGTGCGCCAGGGAAAAAGGGGAGCTCATCCCCGGCACTTCCAGCGGATTTTCCATCCATAACTTGCTGTCGGGCTTACTCGACTTTGAGACGATGTCCGCCGGATCTGTCGCTAAACCCCAGCCGACGGTGAAATGCGAGACGTGCGGCATGACATACGCTCAATTCAGCAAAATCGGCCGGTTCGGCTGCAGTCATTGTTACAAGCAATTTTCCGAACGGCTTGATCCGCTATTGAAGAGAGTGCACGGTAACACCGTACATGTCGGCAAAGTACCGAAGCGGGCCGGAGGCAAGTTGAAGACCAAACGGGAGATCGATCGGCTGAAGAAGGAAATGGTAAGCCGGATTGAACGGGAGGATTTCGAAACAGCGGCGCAATTGCGGGATCGGATTCGCGAGCTTGAGAAAGAAATGAGCGGCTGAAGGGCGGGAACGAAAGATGCCGAAACGAAAACACGTAACGACGGCGTTAAGCCAGTGGATGAACGGAACGGGGCCTGATTCCGATGTTGTCATCAGCAGCAGGGTCCGTATTGCCCGTAATATCCGGAACTTGCCGTTCCCGCTGATGGCGAATCCCGAGCAATCGAACTCCGCGATGGAGCAGTTGCTCGCAGTTGCAGATAACGGGCGGCTGAACGGTTTGGGCAAGATCGAGCAGATCAAACTGAGCGAGTTGACTGAGCTTGAGAAGCTTGTACTTGTCGAGAAGCATCTGATCAGCCCGAACCTTGCGAACGAATCGCGCAACGGAGCGCTGATCCTTAGTCCGCATGAGGACGTCAGCGTCATGATTAATGAGGAAGATCATCTTCGCATTCAATGCCTTGGCTCCGGGTTCCAGATCCGCGAAGCATGGGATTCTGCCAGTAAAATCGACGATATTTTCGAGGAGCAGGTCGATTATGCTTTTGACGAGAAGCATGGTTACTTAACGAGTTGCCCGACGAACGTCGGCACCGGCATTCGGGCTTCCGTAATGATGCATCTACCCGCTCTCGTCATGACGGGGCAGATCAACCGGATTTTGTCTGCCGTCACGCAAGTCGGTCTTGCGGTACGAGGACTGTACGGCGAAGGCAGCGAAGCGACGGGCAACCTGTTCCAGGTGTCGAATCAGATTACGCTCGGGCAGTCGGAACAGGAGATTATTGAAAATTTATTCCAGGTTGCAAGGCAAATGATCGAACATGAGCGCTCGGCCCGGAGTAAGCTATTATCCGAGTCCCGGCTGCGCGTGGAGGACAGGATACGGCGATCGTACGGCATTCTCTCGCAGGCGATCATTATCGATTCGAAAGAAGCGGCTCAACGGTTGTCCGACATCCGGCTCGGCGTTCATCTTGACCTGCTTCCGGAAGTTGACGGCCTCGTTCTGAACGAATTGCTCGTCACGACACAGCCGGGTTCCCTGCAAATGACTTATGGGGATGCGATGAATGCGGAAGATCGTGACCGGTCCAGAGCGGAAATGATCCGCTCGCGACTGGCAACTATTTCATAAATGTTTTATTCTAAATTTAAGGATCCAGTTCACTTTGGAGGTGTGTCTCATGATGTTTGGAAGATTTACGGAACGTGCGCAGAAGGTGTTGGCTTTGGCTCAGGAAGAAGCGGTGCGTTTGGGACACAATAATATCGGCACGGAACATATCCTGCTCGGATTGATCCGGGAAGGGGAAAGCATTGCGGCTAAAGCACTTATCGCGCTCGGTCTCGGCTTGGAGAAAATCCAGGACGAAGTCGAATCGCTGATCGGACGCGGCCAAGAACAACCGACGAACATTGCTTATACGCCGCGGGCGAAAAAAGTCATCGAGCTGTCGATGGACGAAGCGCGTAAATTAGGTCATACGTACGTGGGCACGGAACATATTCTTCTCGGACTCATTCGCGAAGGCGAAGGCGTCGCCGCCCGCGTCTTGAACAACCTGGGCATCAGCTTAAATAAAGCACGCCAGCAAGTGTTGCAGCTGCTTGGCAGCAACGAGAGCTCGTCGCAGAACCATGGCCCTTCTTCGAACGTCAGCACGCCGACGCTCGACGGCTTGGCTCGCGACTTGACGGCAAGCGCTCGCGACGGCAATATCGACCCGGTCATCGGCCGTTCGAAAGAAATCGAGCGCGTGATCCAGGTACTGTCTCGCCGGACGAAGAACAACCCTGTTCTTATCGGTGAACCAGGCGTCGGCAAGACTGCGATCGCCGAAGGTCTCGCGCAGAAGATCGTTGCTAACGAGATTCCCGAGACGCTTCGCGACAAACGCGTCATGACGCTCGACATGGGCTCGGTCGTCGCCGGCACGAAATACCGGGGCGAATTCGAAGACCGGTTGAAAAAAATCATGGATGAAATCCGTCAAGCGGGTAATGTCATTCTCTTCATCGACGAGTTGCATACGTTGATCGGAGCGGGAGGCGCGGAAGGCGCGATCGATGCCTCTAACATTCTGAAGCCGGCTTTAGCCCGCGGCGAATTGCAGTGCATCGGCGCGACGACGTTGGACGAATACCGCAAATATATCGAGAAAGACGCCGCGCTGGAGCGCCGATTCCAACCGATTACGGTCGATCAGCCGACGCCTGAAGAAGCGGTCCGAATCTTGCTCGGCTTGCGCGACCGTTACGAAGCGCATCACCGCGTGAAAATTACCGACGATGCCATCGAAGCCGCGGTCAAACTGTCCGATCGTTACATTCCGGATCGGTTCCTGCCGGACAAAGCGATCGATTTGATCGACGAAGCAGGCTCCAAAGTCAGGCTGAATTCGTACACTGTACCGCCTAACTTGAAGCAGCTTGAGACACGTCTTGAAGACATCCGTAAAGAGAAGGACGCTGCTGTCCAAAGTCAGGAATTCGAGAAAGCGGCCGCCCTTCGCGACACCGAGCAGAAGATCCGCGAAGAGCTCGACCATACGAAAAACCTGTGGAAAGAAAAGCAAGGCCGCACCGATTCCGAGGTAACGCCGGAGGATATCGCCCAAGTCGTCGCAAGCTGGACCGGCATTCCGGTTAGCAAGCTGGCTGAAGAAGAGACGGAACGCTTGCTCAAGATGGAAAGCATTCTGCATGATCGCGTCATCGGCCAAGACGAAGCGGTTAAAGCGGTATCTCGCGCCATCCGTCGATCCCGTGCCGGTCTGAAAGATCCGAAACGTCCGATGGGTTCGTTTATTTTCCTTGGTCCAACGGGCGTCGGTAAGACGGAGCTCGCTCGCGCCATCGCAGAAGCGATGTTCGGCGACGAGAATGCGGTCATCCGCATCGACATGTCGGAGTATATGGAGAAGCACTCCACATCGCGTCTCGTCGGAGCGCCTCCGGGATACGTCGGTTACGACGAAGGCGGTCAGTTGACCGAGAAAGTACGTCGCAAGCCGTATTCGGTCGTGCTGCTCGACGAGATCGAGAAAGCCCATCCGGAAGTGTTCAACATTTTGCTTCAAGTGCTTGAGGATGGTCGTTTGACCGATTCCAAAGGTCGTTCCGTCGACTTCCGCAACACACTGATCATCATGACGTCTAACGTCGGCGCAGAGCAGATCAAGAAGAACTCGACTTTGGGCTTCACGGCTGCGCAAGATGCGGGCAAAGACTATCAGAACATGAAAGATAAAGTGCTTGCGGAGCTGAAAAAATCGTTCCGTCCGGAGTTCCTGAACCGGATCGACGAATCGATTGTTTTCCACCCGCTGAACGAAGAGCACATCGCCGAGATCGTCACGCTGATGGCCGACGACTTGCGCAAACGCCTCGCCGAGCACAACGTCACGTTCGAACTGACCGAAGCGGCTAAAGCGTTCCTTGCCAAAGAAGGCTACGATCCGCAATACGGCGCTCGTCCGCTGCGTCGTGCGATCCAGAAGCATATCGAGGACCGTCTGTCCGAAGAACTGCTGCTCGGCAAGATCGCCAAAGGCCATTCGCTCGTCATCGACGAATCGGAAGGCGGGCTCATCGTCCGGCAGAAGGGCGAGATCGAGCTGACGAAAGCGTAAGCTAGGTCGTCTTTCAGGACGATAACAAAACAATGCATGCAGCTTCCAAGGCTGCGCGATTACTGCCAATGCGGCGGTGATTGCGTGGCCTTTTTGCGCCTACCGATTCCGTGCCGTTGTGCTGTGATAATATCATTATGTTTCGTATGGGTAAGTGGCCATGTACGCTTTCGGATATGCTATAATATTGTCACATTACGTTCCTCATGCCTCCGGGACCCGGTCCGCAGGTCGGCATTTGATACGGCAGAAATACAGTTACTAAGTGCCATTTCATAACCCGGAGGAGGAACGAAACATGAGCCAGGCTACGTTGGACTTGATTCTCGTTGAGTTGCGCAACTTCAGAACAGAAGTCAACGAGGAGTTCCAGCATGTCCATGCAGAGATCCGTACGCTTAAGACGGATGTGCAGGAGCTCAAGGCAGATGTCCAGACGCTCAAGACAGACGTGCAGACGCTCAAGGCAGACGTGCAGAAGCTCAAGGCAGATGTTGAGATTCTCAAGACAGATGTGCAGAAGCTCAAGACAGATGTCGAGACGCTCCAGACAGATATGGAAAAAATGCATAAGGAACAGCAGGCATTCGGTAAGCGGCTGAACAGCCATAAAGAGATGTATGCCCAATTGATCGGGACAACCGTCTCCATTAAAAACATGATAGCGGAGCAGAATGAGGAATTGGAGCGTCGGGTGTTCTACCAGTTTCATTCCCAAGCCGCAAGCATCGAAGTGCTGTACCGCGAACAACTGTCTATGAAAAGGGACATTGAACTATTGAAAACGGCTATCCAAGCATAAGTCTACGAATTCCTTTTATTCAGATAACAAATTAGGCCCCCTTGATCCGGTTTCCCGGACTGAGGGGGCGTTCGATTTTTGTAGGAGAGTAGCAAGGTGGTTAAAGTGGTGCTATATTGGTGGAAAGAATCGTGATATCAATACCGCGTTTGTGAATTTCGCCTAGCAAAAGGTCGATGAATTCTTCCTTGAGGTTAAGCTTGATTGCAGAGAAATAGCTTTCTAGCAGCGCTTCGTCGCTCAGTGTGTGCAACAACATGTCCCACGTCTTTCTTCTGAATTCCAACTCTCGTGCATTTCCCGCGTTTTTTCTTCCGGGCCAAACCCAATGCTTCCGGGCAACCGAGCGATTCGGGCGCTCCATATTCAGATTTCACGCCTTCCGATTCCGTAGTTTTTAGGGAAAATCCGTTAAAGTAGTATGTGATAATCTTAAGTCGAATTACTAGGCTCAGCATCTCATTTCTAGTGCGTTTTCATGTAAAATTGACGTGCTTTCATGTGTAAGCGAAGGCGGTAGGAATGCAGCAGGGGGCGTAATTGGAAATTCGATGTCCCGCTTTTGGATTTCGATCAGAAGAAGTTCTATGAAATCTTGATCCAGCATCAGTGTTGTTGCGGTTAAATAGCATTCCAGCAGTTGATCGTTGGTAAGTGTGTTCATCAACATTCCCCATGTCTTTCGTTTGAGTTCCAATCCACAATTTCCGTTATCAGAATTTCTATTCATTCAAGGTAAAAAATGTTAAAGTAGTATATGATTATCTTACGCCAATTATCGAGACGGAACAGCCCATTTCTGGTACATTTTGACGAAAGAATGATGCAAAGCGAATTTGCACAATGTCTATAGGCTGCTAGGGGATGGTGCATAAAAAAAGAGACTGCCTGTATTTTCAGGCAATCTCTTTTTGAAGGATCTTGGGGCGAAGCTAGGCCCATAATCCTTGGGGACCAGTTTGTTGATATTGCTCTTTGCCTTTCATCAAACTTCAACTGTACGTTGCCCTTTCATTGCTCTGATTATTGAACTTTTAATTACATCGTGTGAAGCGGGGGACCATACGACTTCTGACATCAGCAGCCATCTCCCTTTAATACGCGTTATATTCAGTTGTCCATATGCGGGAGCAGAATTGAAAAAGTAGAAAATCATTGGGTCGTATCTTACGTTTATACGCATAGCAATGCACTGCCAAGAATGCAAGTCGTGAAGGTAACACTATCGGCGAAGAAGTTCCCACCCATTTAATGTAAGGGAAATGCAAAAGTTGTTGATGGGAAATCTGGAGGGATGCAAATAAAAAGAGACCGCCTATGGTGAGGGATCTCTTTGATTAGGCTTGAGGGCAACATTAGGCCCAAGTGGTTTTGGGACTAGCTTGGTATTGCGTTTTGTCTTTCGTCAAGCGTTCGACTACGCTTTTCTCCTGCGGAAGCAAATTGTGCATCTTGTTAGCCTTAATGCCCTGGCTTTTGAATTGCTTAATTACATCGTGTAATGCTGGGGACCATACGACTTCTGACATTGGTAACCCTCGCCCTCTTTTAGAATTAATTTCATAGTGCTAAGTCTTTTATACCATAAAATTTCGTGAAAAGGAGAAGTTTGTCGAATGAACAAGAAATTATTTTTCGTCTTGTTTCTTGTCACTTTCATATTGCTTCAAACTTGGTATTTATATGTAATTTTCGATCGCCCATATATCGGACTTGATCTGCAAAAAAAGGAAAGCCAGTGGATCGTTGCTTACGTGTATGAGAATAGTAATAATGCTCTAACAAAAAATGAGGTCAAAGTCGGCGATGAAATCGTTGAAGTGGACGGACAGCGAGCAAATCAATTTCCATCCGTTATGAAGTGGAAAACGGTTGAAGGGGCGAAATCGATTGTCTACCTTAGAGCTGGGGCCGAATTTAGAATCGACATTGTGAAGGATGCTCTCTTGTCTAGCTATGATTACTTGGCATTAGCGGGCGAAACAATATGTTTTGTAGTCGCCGCTGTATTATATAAACGAATGTCGCATATTCGATCGGCCAACTACTTAGCACTATTATTTCTGTCGATGGGCGGAGCGTTTATGAGTTTGGTAGCTTCGATTCGAGGGGACGCCTTAGGAAAGATATTTATTATGTCTTCTGTTATGTTGATTCCAGTCATTCTGTTGCACTTTTTCATAGTTTTCTTTGAAAATAAAAGCGGAGGTTCGATTCGAAAACGGGTCGTCTATCTCATGTATGCATTTGTAGTCGTGGTCTTCGGGGCTCATTTTACGTTATTAATGTCAGCTAATATCGTTCAACATATTTTTGGCTATATATACTTAAATTGCATTTCATTTTTTGTTTTAAGCATTTTATGCAATATCGTATTCTTGATAAGGATGTATTTGAAGTATCGCAAAGAAAGTACGGAAATACGAATTATCATTAGAATGATACTGGTATCTTTAGTTTTGTCATTTACGCCATTAATCTGTTTATCCTTTTTACCAAGTATATTATTTGGGAAACTCTTTGCAGCGTCATTTTATACCAGCTTGGCCGTACTGTTCTTCCCCTTGTCGTTCACCTACCTGCTAGCTTCCAAGAAACTGTACGACATAGACCTGGTCATTCGCCGCTTCATGCTGACAACAACACTTTCGCTTGTGCCGAGCGGCATTGTTGTTGGGGTGGTCGCGCTGATGTTTCCAGCTGATGCCGAACCTAATCGGCTTCTTGTCATTTTCCTGCTTCTTGTCGTGCTGATGTCGTTCACTTTGTACGCTCTCGAATATTTTACGACGAAGCTGGAACGTGTCATATTCCCGAGGAAGTACCGGTTGCAGCAATCTCTGAAGAAGATCGCCAAAAATCTCGGGCTGATCTCCAGCTTGAGAGAACTGAAAGATATTATTCTTCTCGACATTGTAGAGACGTTGCAAGTGTTCGGAGGAGCTATTGTTTTTAAGTACAAGGATTCAATGGAAATGGTTATGGTGGGCGAAATAGATGAAAGTGAAGCGGGGCGTCTGGCGGAAGCGGAATCGCCCGAGCATCCATCGTATCTCCGCCGGGAAATCATCCGTAACGAAGAGTACGATTGTTATTTGATTCTGGCGCAGAAGAAGACGAATACGCATCTGGGGTTCGAAGAGACGCAATGGCTGAATCTGATCATCTCGTATTTATCCGTCAGTCTGGAAAACCTGCATCTGATCCGCAAGATGACAGCGAGGCTGGAACAGCTCGCCGCACACATTCCGTCTGAAGAGACGTCTGCGGAATTCGCTTGGTTCCGCAAACTGATCTTCGAACTTCAGGAGAAAGAACGGGTGCGTATCGCGGTCGATCTTCACGATACGACGATGCAGGATTTATTTTTCCTGAAGCGCAGATGCAACTCTTTGATAGAGAGGAATGTCTTCTCTGCTGAGGGGATAACGCATATGAAAGGAATCGTTGAATATATCGATGTCATTAATATGAATCTTCGACAGAGCTGCTTCGAGCTTCATCCGTATCTGCTTCAGGAGATCGGCCTTGTGATGACAATCGAGAAGCAGATCGGTCTTGAGATTGTTTCCGCCCCATTCGAGATCGAGTTTCACGCTGTGCCCTCGTACTTAATCGAAAGCTGCGACTTGGAGATGAAGCGCCATCTGTTCCGCATCGTGCAAGAACTGCTGAACAATGCCAAGAAACATTCGCAAGCCTCCCGGGTCAAGATTGATATTACCGTATTGGGTTCCCACCTTACGCTGTCTTACGAAGACGATGGTGTCGGCTTTGACGTCAACGAAGCTGTGCCGAGAGAGATAGGCGGGTCTCGATCTGGAGTGGAATATATGAAGAGCCGGATTTTATCGCTGAACGGTCGTTGGAGGCTGATCACAAGCAAAGGGGACGGTATGAAACTGATGGCGGACTTCCCGATAAATAAGGAGAGGGCAGCAGGATGAAGAAGTACAAGGCTATCGTTGTTGATGATCATCCTTTAATGGCGCAGGCGACGAAACGGTTGCTCGAACAGATTGAAGAGATCGAAGTTATCGGGGTCGCGCATGATGGGAGAAAGAGTCTGGAGCTTGTCGAAGAACACGAGCCGGACTGGGTTTTTCTTGATTTTCAGCTCCCGGACCAATCGGGGATGCAAGTTACCGAACAGATCAAATCGATGTATCCTCATGTGCGCGTCGTCATCTTCACCGGCGTGGACGTATCTGATCTTGTTTATAAGCTGCTGGAGCTGAGAGTGAGCGGCATTATTTCGAAGGATACGAGCGAATCGGCATTTCGACATATGGTAGCTTGCATTCAGGAAAATCATATCGTGTTGCCTCAGGACGTGTTTTACAAAATCAAGCTGTTTCCGGCAGGCTCTTCAGACGTTGCCTTATTGACGGAAGAGGAAATCCGCATGATGACGTTGATGGTTCAAGGGTCAACGTATGAGCAGATCGCGGATACGATTCACGTCAGCAAGCGCTCGGTCGATAATTATTTGAAGAGAATTTATGACAAGCTGGGCGTGCAAAACCGGAACCAGGCGATTGAGAAGTTCGTGCAAAGCAGGCATCATAGCGAATAGTCGGGAGGGTCACGGATTGGATCAAGCCTTTCTGAGCCAAATGCTAGACATGGCAGATCGCCATTTTCAGAGTCGGGATATGAAAGATTTGATGCGAGAATGCATCAATGAGAAAGCCAAGGAACAGTTCAAATGGGCGTCAATGACGACTTATGTCCATGGGATGCTGGGAGGAGAGTCACCGGCGATCGAACGGGCGGCGGCTTTGACGGAATTGCTGATGCTGGCTTTGGATATCGTGGACGATGTGCAGGACCAGGACAACGCCTCAATGATTTGGATGCAGCGGCCGCAGGCGTATGCGCTGAATGCCGTTCTGTCTTTCATCGCGGTTGCGATGTCCGAATGGCGGGAGATCGGAAATGCCGACATGCTCGGCGAAATCGGCCAACTGCTGGCGCGTTCGATCGAAGGGCAGCAGAAGGATGTGAGCGGCGCCGTCGTGACGGAAGCGGACTATGTCGAAATGGTAAGACAAAAATCCGGAGCTCTCATCCGGCTTGCTTTCCGTATGGGCTATTCGCTAGTCGATGGCTTGGAGCGGGAGACGACGCAACGAATAGACGAAATGGCAGAATGCGTCGGGATGATCGCCCAGATCGGGAACGACGTCAACGATGTGATCCGCTACGACGTGAAGAACGATTTGCTGCAGAAGAAGCGTACGCTGCCGATATTGTTCATGCTAGTCGATAGTCATGAGGAATTCCCTCCAATCAGCCAGTACTACGAGGGCAAGATCTCAGAGGAGGAGTTTCTGCGTTCTAAGTCGGAGTGCATGCAGTATATTCGCGATTCGGGATGCATCGAGTACTCGCAAGTGATTCAGCGGCTATACACCGAAAGAGCGGAGGAGCTGCTGCAATTAATTCCGGCTGTCTCCCCGTGGAAAGAGAAGTTGAAGGAACTGACGCTCGGCCACGTATAAGACATACTGGGAGATCGGGTTTCTCAGCCGCCGCGAAAATGGTACACTTCTCAGTAGAAACGACATGGGGCGGGAGAGTGCAGGATGGCTAAGGTCAAAACAAAATTCGCCTGCACCGAGTGCGGGACCGAATCGCCGAAATGGATGGGCAAATGCCCGGGCTGTAACGAATGGAACACGATGGTCGAGGAAACCGAGACGGAAGTCAAGGCGATTGTCGGCAGAAGTGAGTTGCACCGTGCGAAAGAAAAGGCCCAACCGATCATACATATAGAAAGTAAGAAAGAACCGCGTATTCTGACAGGGATGGCCGAGCTGAATCGGGTGCTTGGCGGAGGACTTGTTCCCGGTTCCTTGCTGCTCGTCGGCGGGGATCCGGGCATCGGCAAGTCGACGCTCCTGCTACAGACCGCATACTCGCTCTCGAACAAAGGGTTGAAAGTGCTGTACGTCTCGGGGGAGGAATCGGTCCGTCAGACGAAACTGCGTGCCGATCGGCTCGGCGCCTTAAACGACAAGCTGTATGTGCTATGCGAAACGAATCTCGAGACAATCGAGGAAGCGATCACCGAAGTCGGACCGGACTTCCTCGTCATCGATTCGATTCAGACCGTCTATCGGCCGGAAATCGCGTCCGCGCCGGGCAGTGTTGCCCAAGTCCGCGAATGTACCGCCCACTTTATGAGAATATCGAAAGTGAACGGCGTTGCGACCGTGCTTGTCGGCCACGTGACGAAGGAAGGCGCGATCGCGGGGCCAAGGTTGCTTGAACATATGGTGGATTGCGTGCTTTATTTTGAAGGAGAAAGACATCATACGTATAGAATTCTTCGCGCGGTTAAAAACCGCTTCGGCTCGACAAACGAGATCGGCATCTTCGATATGGCGGAGGAAGGACTGCGCGAAGTGACGAATCCGTCCGAGTTGTTTCTGTCGGAAAGGCCGCTTGGCGTATCGGGCTCGACGGTCGTTGCCAGCATGGAAGGGACGAGGCCGATGCTGGTCGAGCTGCAGGCGCTTGTCGCCCCGACGCATTTTCCGTCGCCTCGGCGTATGGCGTCCGGATTCGACCATCATCGCATGTCGCTAGTCATCGCCGTGCTCGAGAAACGGATGGGGATGTTGCTGCAAAATCAGGATGCTTACTTGAACGTGGCAGGCGGGGTGAAGCTGGACGAACCGGCGGCGGATCTCGCTGCGATCGTCAGCCTTGCATCAAGCTTCAAGGATGCGCCGACGAAGCCGTATGACGCGATCTTCGGCGAGGTAGGCCTGACCGGGGAAGTGAGAGCCGTCTCTCGTGCCGAACAGCGGGTCAAAGAAGCGCAAAAACTTGGATTCAAACGGGTTATTTTGCCGGAGACGAGCATGAAAGGATGGCAGCCGCCCAAAGATATTCAGCTTATTGGAGTCACGACGGTCGCCCAAGCGCTCAAAGCCGCTTTGGAATAGGGGGTATCGTAAACATCGTGAAGGAATATAAAGATAGAGAGCCTAAAGACGCGAAAGAAAAAGAACGCAACCAGCAAGAGAGAACAATGAATTTGTTGTTGCAGATGGTCGCACCTGGCACCCCTTTCCGTGACGGATTGGAGAACGTGTTGCGAGCGAAGACGGGAGCGCTCATTGTTGTCGGCTATAGCCCGGAAGTGATGGAAGTCGTCGACGGCGGCTTCTCGATCAATTGCGACTTCAGCCCGAACTACTTGTATGAGCTCGCGAAGATGGACGGAGCGATCATTCTTAACGAAGATGTGAAACGCATTCTGTATGCCAACACGCAGCTCATACCCGATCCGTCGATACCGTCGTCGGAGACGGGGATCCGCCATCGTACAGCGGAACGAGTCGCGAAGCAGACCGGCAAACTTGTTGTCTCGATCTCGCAACGCCGCAACGTCATTACGCTGTACCAAGGCAATCTGCGATACGCGCTGAAAGAAATGGGAGTCATCCTGACAAAGGCGAATCAGGCGATCCAGACGATGGAGAAGTACCGGGCCGTGTTCACTCAAGCGCTCACGAACCTTTCCGCGCTGGAATTCGAAGAGATGGTGACGATGCACGAAGTGGCCTATGTCATCCAACGAGCCGAGATGGTGCTGCGCATCAACAACGAGATCAATCGCTACGTGCTCGAGCTCGGCAACGAAGGCCGGCTGATTGCGATGCAGAAGGAAGAACTGGTTGGTTCGGCCGAGGATGAAGCCTGGTTGCTGCTTCGGGATTATGCGAAGGACGACATCGAGATTAAGGTGAAGGAAATCCAATCGGCGATCCGCAAGCTCAGTTCGGAGGAATTGCTCGATTCGGCGCTGCTTATCCGTCTGCTAGGTTATCCGTCGCTTAATTCCGTCGTCGAGGAAGGGTTGCTGCCGCGGGGTTACCGAATGCTGAGCAAAATCCCCCGCCTGCCGAGTGTCATCATTCATAACCTGGTTGGCCGCTTCTGTGCGCTGCCGCATATCGTAATGGCCTCGATCGAAGAACTTGACGAGGTGGACGGCATTGGAGAAGTCCGCGCGCGCGCGATCAAGGAAGGTCTGAAGCGGATTCAAGACCAGGTGTTTATTGACAGACAGATATAAGCGGAATACAATTGGTAATGTTCTGCATGTGGTTTCCAGTCGATACCAGATCGTATATTACGCGTTCGATAACGCTTAACTTGATCTTAGACAGGGCATAGTAAAGTCGAGGTGGCATAACATGATCGCAAAATCCATACCGAACCTGTTCACCATAGGGAATTTGACGTTAGGCGTCATCTCCATTATTTTGGCGTTTAACGACGATGCGAATACGGCGGCGCTGCTCGTCATTATCGCGATGCTTCTTGACGGGCTGGACGGACGAGTCGCCCGGGCGCTGAACGCGCAGAGCGAATTCGGCAAGGAACTGGATTCGTTGTCCGACGTCATCTCCTTTGGTGTCGCTCCGGCGTTCATCATGTATCAAGCCGGGTTCCACGATGAAGTCAATTCGGCGATGGCATGGATCGTTACGGCGCTGTTCCCGATTTGCGGAGCGCTAAGATTAGCCAGATTTAACGTCATTGACGGCATTCCGGGATATTTCATCGGTTTGCCGATTCCGGCTGCCGGCGGCGTCTTGGCGACGCTTGCGCTGTTCCATAGCGAACTGCATTATTCGCTTCTGCTCATCAGCACAGTCTCGCTGTCGTTCCTTATGATTAGCAACATGAAATATCCGAACTTCAAGAAGCTCGGGTTGCCGAAGAAAGCGATATGGGCCATTCCGGTCGTCGTCGTAGCGGCGGCGGTTCTGGCGTACATGTTCCAGCAGGCTATTCCGAAAGTCATTTTGGCGCTGTTGCTGCTGTACGCGCTCTGGGGCTTAAAAAAAAACGTTGATGGCTTGTTCCCCTCCGCTCGGCGCGCGAAGCGTTTGAAAGCTGAGGAAGAGAAAGAAGAACAATCAAAGCATAGCGCATAACAGGATTAACGCCGAAAGCATCGGTCGAACCTCCAAAAACGGGGTGTCGTCGATGCTTTTTTTGCCATTTTCGAGTAAAATCAGGAATATAGTCGAACTGGAGGGACAGGGATGACCGAGTTGAGCGGAAAAAACAAGAAAACGGCGGAAGAGCTGCTGAAAGAGTCCAATGTAACTTATGGCGATTACGAGAGCATGGAGGACGACGGCAATCGGTACGAGATTGCAGGCGGCAGGCTGGAGTTGTTGTCATCGCCGAACAGTATGCATCAGGTCATTAGTCAGGCAATTCGCGATATGATGCGGGATACGTGCGGTCTTGATTACATTATGCTGACTGCGCCGCTGGATGTGATTTTATCGGACACCGAAGTTCGTCAGCCCGACCTTATTTTCATTCATCGCAGTCGTAAATCGATCATAACGAAGAGGGGCATCGACGGTGTGCCGGACGTTGTTGTCGAGGTTCTGTCTCCTTCTACGCGCAGAAGGGACAGGCGGGATAAGATCATTGCGTATGCCAAATACGGCGTGCCGGAATATTGGATCGTCGACCCGGACTCTTATACGATAGAATTAAATGTGCTTGGCGCAGATGGGCGCTATGGGCTTGTTGACGTGTTTGCGGAGGACGAGCCGATCGTGTCTCCGAAGCTGCCTTGCGCGCACTTCACGATGAACGACATTTACGCCATTGTTAAAGATACGCTGGATTGGGCGTAATGCCGCCACGGCTCATAACAATCATAAGCTCAGCAAAAAAGCAGCCTCGAGGGGCTGCTTTTCGTTTGTTCAAGAGTTCATGTGAGATTAAACCATCCGAGCGTGGAGCATTTGTCCGCTTCTTTGGCGACGACATCTTCGAGGTTAATGTTAAGCAGATTGCACATGGCCGACAGGTAAAACAAGTTCTTGCCCATCTCGCTGCGAATCGCTTCCTGGCAATTCTCGCACAAGTCGCCTTCCATATGGGACTTGGATTGGCGATTCGCCTGATCGAGCTTCATCTCTTCGGAAAATCCCTGGTTTCGGGCGTTCAGCGAGATGCATCCGCATTCGGTAATGGCTTTGGAGACGGAGCGATTAACGGAAGCATTCGATTGGCTGTACTTCGTGACGACGTCGAGCAGACTGCGATGACGGAGTAACAATTCCGACACCTGACTCTGAAATTCGCTGAGCGTAGGCGCGTTCATCCGTTCCACCTCGATTACCTGAAATTGTCTTTGAATTTCATTATAGAGCAAGGGTCCATGGAATTCAAAGGAAGTTCGCTTTTTTGAGGAAACTTTCAGATCGTTGCCTGAGTGCGATTAGGTTCCTACAAAATGGAACATACTAGTAACGATAGCTGTGACTCAGGATTCGAAAGGAAGTGAAAGATATGATGATTAGAAGAGTGATTCAAACGATCGGACTGTTGCTCGGGGCGCTGCTCGGAGAGCAAATGATCAGGTGGCAATCGTCGCCCGACTCTCCAATATTGGGCTCGCTGCTCGGTACGCCAGGCGGCGCGGGCGGTACTTTCAGCGCGGTTGTCGGCGCCGCTGCCGGATTTCTCGTCGCGACTTCTGTCGCTTCGCCTTTATCCCGCGCATTGCAAAGAAGCATCGACAAGTTATCCGGATATCCGATTGCAGAATTGTTGACTGGTCTTGTCGGTTTAACGTTCGGTCTTGCGCTGTCATCGTTCGCGTACCCCTATTTGACGGATATTCCGCACATTGGACAAGTTGTCGCGGCAGGAACGGCGCTAACGCTTGGTTATGCGGGCGCACGCGTAGGCATGATGAAGAAGGACGAGCTTGGCGTATGGCTCAGAACGCGGGAAACCTCAGAAGCGCCCAAGAACGACGGTCCTCGTTACGAAGAGCACAAAATTCTCGATACGAGCGTCATCATCGACGGCCGCATCGCGGACATTTGCAAGACGGGGTTTATCGAAGGAACGCTTGTCATTCCGGAGTTCGTGCTCGAGGAACTGCAACATATCGCCGATTCTTCCGATCTATTGAAACGGAACAGAGGGCGTAGAGGGCTAGATATTTTGAATAAAATTCAAAAAGAGCTCGATGTGCGGGTGCTCATCTACGAGGATGCGAACGAGGAGCCGGGTGAAGTCGACAGCAAGCTTGTGAAGCTCGCGAAGGCGATGAAGGGCAAAGTAGTCACAAACGACTTCAACCTGAACAAAGTGTGCGAGCTGCAAGGGGTGTCCGTGCTGAACATCAACGATTTGGCCAACGCGGTGAAGCCGGTTGTATTGCCGGGCGAAGAAATCGTTGTGCAAGTGATCAAGGACGGCAAGGAGCACGGCCAAGGCGTCGCCTATTTGGATGACGGGACGATGATCGTCGTAGAGGGCGGCAGAGACTACATTGGTACGACGATGGAAGTGCTCGTCACGAGCGTGCTGCAAACTTCGGCAGGACGGATGATCTTCGCGAAGCCGAAGCTATTGGAAAAAGCGCTCTAACAAGGTATGATAATAGAAATACGGGCGGGACGCGCTCTTGTGTCCCGTCTTTTGTTTTGTATAAAAGCTAAGTTCCCTCTGTAAGGAGAGTTTGCGGATGAATTGGGGAGCCGTCGTCGTCGCGGCCGGACGAGGAACGCGGATGGGCGCGGCGGACAACAAAGTATACCTGAAGCTTGGTGGACGAAGCTTGCTTGCGCGATCGCTGGAAGCTTTCGAACGATGCGCGGCGGTCGATTCCGTTGTTGTCGTTGTTTCGGAGGGAGAACGAGAGCGAGCGGCTGAGCTTGTTCGCGAAGAAGGTTTCACCAAAGTCGTCACGATTGTCCCTGGCGGCGCGGAACGCCAGATGAGCGTCTTCGAAGGACTTGGCGCGTTGACGACGGACGGCGTACTGGTACACGATGCGGCGAGGCCGCTTGTGACGTCTGCGCAGATCGAAGCCTGCATTCGCGCGGCGGAGACGCATGGCTCTTCGGCGCTTGCTGTCCGAGTGAAAGACACGATCAAAGTATCGGACGGGAAAGGTTCAATCGTGGAGACTCCCGAACGAAGCTTGTTATGGAGCGTGCAGACGCCTCAGGCGTTCTCGAGGCTGGAGCTGATCGCGGCTCATCGCCAAGCGAAGGAAGAAGGCGCGGCGGCGACCGATGACGCGATGCTGCTCGAGCGGCTCGGCCGCAAAGTAGCGATCGTCGAAGGAGACTACGCGAATATTAAAATTACGACGCCCGAAGATTTGCCAATCGCGGAGCTGCTGCTTGCGAGACGCGGGGAGAAGGAGAGCGCATCATGATCAGAATCGGACAAGGGTTCGACGTACACCAATTGGTCGAAGGCAGACCTTGCATTATCGGGGGAGTCAATATTCCTCATGCCAAAGGACTGCTCGGCCACTCCGACGCGGATGTGCTGCTGCACACGATCAGCGACGCCGTACTTGGGGCGCTGGCGCTAGGCGACATCGGCAAGCATTTTCCGGATACGGACCCGGCATTCAAAGATGCGGACAGCGTCGTTCTGCTGGAACGAGTATGGGCGCTCGTGAAGGAGCGGGGCTACAAGCTTGGCAACGTCGACGCGACAATCATCGCCCAAGCGCCGAAGATGGCGCCGCATATTCCGGCCATGGTTGCGGTTATCGCACGCGTACTGGAAGCCGAAGAGTCGCAAGTAAATGTCAAAGCGACGACGACGGAGTGGCTCGGATTCACGGGGCGCGGCGAAGGCATCGCTTCTCAATCGGTCGTGCTGCTCGTGAAAGAATAAGTTGACGGAAATTCGTATGAATCGCATGGGAGGAAAGACAATGACGACACCTGTACGCGTGCGCTACGCGCCGAGCCCGACGGGCCATCTGCATATCGGGAACGCGAGAACGGCAATTTTCAACTATTTGTTCGCCCGCCATTACGGCGGAGAATTTATTATCCGCATCGAGGATACGGACGTGAAGCGCAATGTCGCTGGCGGTGAAGAAAGCCAGCTGAAATATTTGAAATGGCTTGGCGTCGACTGGGATGAAAGCGTCGACCGCCCGGGCAAATACGGGCCGTACCGCCAGACGGAACGGCTTGATCTTTACAGCAAGCTGACGGAGCAGTTGCTTGCAAGCGGAGTAGCGTATCCGTGCTACTGCACGGAAGAAGAGCTGGAGCGGGAGCGCGAGGAGCAATCCGCCCGGGGCGAGACGCCGAAATATTCGGGCCGCTGCCGTCATCTTGGCGAAGCGGAGCGCGCGGCGTTCGCTGCCGAAGGGCGCGTTGCCAGTGTCCGGTTCACCGTCCCGGCCGATCGTACGTATACGTTTGACGATATCGTCAAAGGCGAGATTTCTTTCCGCTCCGATGACTTCGGCGACTTCGTCATCGTGAAGAAAGACGGCATTCCGACGTACAACTACGCGGTTGCCGTGGACGATCATCTGATGGAGATATCGCACGTGTTGCGCGGCGAAGACCACATTACGAACACGCCTCGCCAGTTAATGGTGTACGAAGCGTTCGGCTGGACACCGCCTAAGTTCGGGCATATGACGCTAATCGTGAACGAGCAGCGGAAGAAGCTATCGAAGCGCGATGAGTCGATTATCCAGTTCATTTCGCAATATGACGACCTTGGCTATTTGCCGGAATCGTTGTTTAACTTCATTACTCTGCTCGGTTGGTCTCCGGAAGGGGAAGAGGAGATTTTCAGCCGCGAGCAGTTGATCGGGATTTTCGACGAGAAACGGCTGTCGAAGAGCCCTGCTGTGTTTGACACCGCCAAGCTGAACCATTTGAACCAGCACTACATGAAGCAGGCGACGCCGGAGCGCGTGCTCGAACTGTGCTTGCCGCACTTGAAGGCGGCAGGGCGCATCGGAGCCGAATCTTCCGCAACGGAGCTCGAGTGGGCGGGGGCTCTTGTAACGTTGTTCCGCGATCATCTGCGGTTCGGCGCAGAGATCGTTTCATTGTCCGACCTGTTCTTCCAGACATCGCTGTCGTTCGATGATGAAGCGACTGCGGTACTCGCCGAAGAGACGGTCCCCGCTGTACTGGGCGGTTTCCTGGCTGCGGTTGAGGAAGCCGGAGAAGCCGGCTTCACGATCGAGAACATGAAGGCGCTCATCAAGTCCGTACAGACGTCGACGGGCGTTAAAGGCAAAGGGTTGTTTATGCCGATCCGCGTTGCCCTTACAGGACAGATGCACGGGCCGGACTTGAACGGTACAATCTGGCTGCTCGGTCGCGACCGCGTCATCGCACGTTTGCGGGATCGACTGTAGGCGGAGCCAGACGCGGCTGCCTTCGCTCCATGCCTCCGCTTCCGTGTCTCTTGTCACCCGGCGGACGTTGCATTATACTTGAGCTAATATCGAACACGCGCGAAGATCAGGAAAGTACGTTTCGCTGATGGAATGCACAGAGAGGGCGGTCTTGGCTGAAAGCCGCCTCATTCCAGCGATACCGAATGCGCCTGGGAGCCGCGCCGCCGATCGGACGTCCGAAGGTGATGCGATGCGTCGCCGCTTTTACGGAATGTCTCGGGTAGGCAGCGCCGGGTGGACCCCGTTAACAGCCTTGAAGGAGCAGTTGTCGACCGTGCTTGCCGCGGACGAAAGGCGACGGCTCAAGCAGAGTGGAACCACGTCACGACGTCTCTGCAGCGATTACGCTGCGGGGACTTTTTTTATATGATGCAAACAGCGATCAAAGCCAAATAACAACGATTTGCAGTTAAACTTCTCGTAATGCGACGTGTTGAATCAAATAACGACGATAACCATTTATTTTTCCGCAAACCGTTTTATTCAGCAGCCGAAGCTTGAAATAGTTGGAGAATTGCCGTTATTTCGTCGGCGCGGGGCTGCTCCGAGAAAATAAGTGGAGTTTCGCATTTATAGCGAGGCAGGCATCGGGGATTATTACGTGAGTAATTAGAGAGAGCTTTCAAGGGGGGGGATCGTCATGGGGGCATGGAGAACGGTCAAGTCCGATATTGAGGCGGTATTCGAGAACGATCCCGCCGCCCGCAGTTGGTTCGAGGTTGTGTTTACGTATGCGGGCCTGCATGCGATATGGGCGCACCGCGTTGCTCACTTCTTTTTTCGACGGCGGCTGTTCACGATCGCACGCATGATCTCGCAAGTTAGCCGCTTCTTCACCGGCATCGAGATTCACCCGGGCGCGCGGATCGGCAAAAAGCTGTTCATCGACCACGGGATGGGGGTCGTCATCGGCGAAACGTGTGAGATCGGAGACGAAGTCGTCATTTATCAGGGCGTCACGTTAGGCGGTACGGGCAAAGAGAAGGGCAAACGGCATCCCACAATCGGCAACCATGTTGTCATCGCTTCCGGAGCGAAAGTGCTCGGTTCATTCTCGGTGGGCGACAATTCGAACATCGGTGCGAACTCCGTCGTCCTTCGCGAAGTACCGCCGAACAGTACCGTTGTCGGTATTCCCGGCCGTATCGTCAAGCGCAATGGGAAGAAGATTAGCGATCGGCTTGACCACACGAATTTGCCCGATCCGCTCATTGAGACGTTCCGCTTCATGCAGAAGGAAATCAACGAATTGAAACAAGAGATCGAGCGGCTGAAATCCGGCGGACAGAATGGGAACGCTAGTCACAAGGTAAAGGAGCCAATGAAAAGTGAACTTGAAAATATACGATAGCATGGCCAGGGAGACGATCCCTTTCGAACCGCGCGAGCCGGGCAAAGTGAATATGTACGTATGCGGTCCGACCGTCTATGACTACATCCATATTGGGAACGCACGCCCGGTCATTTTTTTCGACGTTGTGCGCCGGTATCTTGAATCGATCGGTTTGCAAGTGAATTACATCGTGAACTACACCGACGTTGACGACAAAATGATTCGCAAAGCAAACGAACTCGGCATTACGGTGCCGGAATTGGCGGAGAAGTTCATTGCGGCGTTTAACGAGGACCGCGACGCTCTCGGCTCCAAACGTCCGACCGTAGGCCCCCGCGTGACGGAAACGATTCCCGAAATCGTAGACTTCATTCAAGGGCTCGTAGACAAGGGCGCTGCTTATGAAAGCGGAGGAGACGTTTATTTCCGTACAGGATCGTTCGCTGACTATGGTAAATTGTCGCACAAAAATCTCGACGAGCTGCAATACGGCATCCGCATCGACGTAGACGAGCGCAAAGAAAACCCGCAGGACTTCGTCTTGTGGAAAGGCGCGAAGCCCGGCGAAATCCATTGGCCGAGCCCTTGGGGAGACGGCCGTCCGGGCTGGCACATCGAATGCTCGGCGATGGTGAAGAAATTCGCCGGAGATACGCTGGACATTCACGGCGGCGGGCACGACTTGCAGTTCCCGCACCATGAATGCGAGATCGCGCAGTCCGAGTCGCTGACAGGCGAGCCGCTGTCGCGGTATTGGATGCACAACGGCTTCGTGAACATTAACAACGAGAAGATGTCGAAGTCGCTCGGCAACGGCATTAACGTTCGTCAGTTGCTTACGAAGACGAATCGTTATGCCATTCGTTATTTGATGCTTGCCACGCATTACCGCAGCCCGCTGAATTTCAGCGACGAGACGATTCGCCAAGCGGAGAGCAGCGTAGAGAGGCTGACGAATGCCCGCGACAACGTCAAGCACCGTCTGTCGACCGTTGCGCAAGGCAGCTTGGCTCTGCCGGGTGATGAAGCGCTCCGCGCCAAACTCGACGAACTGCGGGCGAATTTCCGTGAGCGGATGGACGACGATTTCAGCACGCCTGACGCGATTACAGCCTGGTTCGGACTCGTCTCGGAAGCAAATGCGTACATGAAGAAAGAAGCGGTCAGCGAGTCTGATCTGTTGCTTCTGCTGGAAAGAATCGGCGAAATGGACGCCGTTCTCGGTCTGCTGCCGCCTGAGGCGGAGGAGGGCAACTTGTTGGACGAAGACGTCGACGCGTTGATCGCCGAGCGCACGGCGGCCCGCGCAAACCGGAATTTCAAGCGGGCGGACGAAATTCGCGATTTGCTGGCGGATAGAGGCATCGTGCTCGAGGATACGCCGCAAGGGATCCGTTGGAAGCGCAAATGACGGAACGCGCAAGCGGCAAATCCTTGCCTCCCGTCGTTGCACCTGTCGTTCCTACCGACGTTCCCGTGAATTTGTTGTCACCGGTCGTGCTCGCATACGTCGGCGATGCTGTATTCGAGATTTACATCCGTCAGAGGCTGGTGGCGGGCGCAAGCCGCAAGCCTCATGAACTGCACCGTACGGCAACCGGGTTCGTCTCTGCCGCCGCACAGGCGAAGCTGCTTCAGCGGTGGGGGCCGATCCTGTCCGAAGAGGAAGCCGATATCGTCAGGCGCGGCCGCAACGCCAAGTCTGGCCAGCCGCCGAGGAACGCCGATCCCGGAGACTACCGACACGCAACAGCATTGGAATGTCTTGTTGGATATTTGTATTACACTGGGGCCGGGGAGCGGCTGGAGCAGTTGATCGGGATGGCCTTCGAAACGGACGAGAAGCAAAATGACATTGCCGGCGCTAGCGAGCCGGAATAACCGATAAAGGAAGATGAGAAATGGGCAGCAGTAAAGACTATCCAAAGACATCCGGCGGACGCCGGGCGGAGGGCGGCAAGCCCCCTCAACGTCAGCAGGGAGAACGCAAGGGCGGCTGGCACTCTCGTCCCGGCACGGATCGCGGCGATTTCCGCCGGGATGAACGCCGGACGTCGCATCAAGTCGCCCAGGAATCGTCGGCCGACGCGGAGCAATGGGCGGCGGACAGCGCATTAAAGGGCGGCGAGGAATATTTAGCCGGGAAACATCCTGTGCTGGAGGCGCTGAAAGCCGGACGGGCGATCAATAAAATTTTCGTCTCGAGCCAAGCGCAGCGTCATCTCGTTCAGCCGATCATGGAAGAGGCGAAAGAACGCAAAATCGTTGTGCAGCAGGTCGAAAAGTCGAAGCTGGACAGGCTTGTCCCCGACATGCAGCACCAAGGGGTCGTCGCGCAAGTCGCCGCAGCGTCCTACTACGAAGTGGACGAGCTGCTTGCCCGCGCCGCAGAGCGGGGAGAACCCCCGCTGATCGTGCTTCTTGACGAAGTCGAAGATCCGCATAATCTTGGTTCCATTCTGCGTACGGCCGATTGCACCGGCGTTCACGGCGTCATCGTGCCGAAGCGCCGCAGCGCGGGATTGACCCCGGTCGTCGCGAAGACGTCGGCGGGTGCCGTCGAATATGTGCCCGTGGCCCGCGTTGCGAACTTGACCCAGACGATCGAGAAGCTCAAGGAAGCGGGACTTTGGATCGCGGGCGCGGACGTGGGCGCGAAGCAGGGGTTCTATGAGACGAACTTGACGGGACCTCTTGCGATCGTTATCGGTAACGAAGGTCAAGGGCTGTCTCGACTCGTTAAAGAACATTGCGATTTCATTCTGTCGCTTCCGATGGCCGGCAAGATTAACTCATTGAACGCTTCTGTCGCGACCGGGGTCATTTTGTACGAGGTCGTACGCCAGCGGCAAGCGAAATCTGCCCAAGGGAATGACTGAACAGCGTAAGTTCCAGAAAGAGGACGTGCTTCTCGTCGACGGCTACAACATGATCGGGGCCTGGCCGGAGCTAGCGGCGATGAAGAACGACAAACTGGAGGACGCAAGGGACATGTTGGTCGACATGTTGTCCAATTACCAAGGGTACGCCGGAATCGTCATTATCGTCGTGTTCGACGCTTTCCGCGTCCCTGGTTCGGGCAAGCAGTATCGACTTCGAAAGAAGTTCAGGGTCGTCTATACGCGGGAACGAGAGACGGCGGACGAGTGCATTGAAAGGCTTGTCGGCGAATGGACGAACGTCCGGAGAAACGTCTACGTCGCGACGTCCGACCTCGTCGAGCAGCACGTCGCCTTTGGCAAAGGGGCCTTGCGCATGCCGGCTCGCGAGCTAAGGGTGGCGGTGCGGCAAAGCACGTCCGACATCCGTGAGGCGATTGACAGAACCATGCAGTTAAAAAAGAACCCTCTCGGAGGTTCTTTGCCTGAAGATGTGCTCCGCAGGTTGGAGCGGATGAGGCGCGGACAAGGGGAGACTTAGTCGGAGGATTACTTTTATTTACAATTTTGCCACGGTGGGTTTGCGGTAAAAAGCCCGAATCCATTGACGCTATGCGGGATTTCAAGTATATTGAATTTAGTTTGGTAGTTTCGGAGGTTCCAGTACGCCAATGCAGACCGGAGGGGATTTCGTGAGCGTCGACTTGGAGAGGCTGGACACGCGCGAGTATGACTTCAAGGCCGACGAGGATATCGTGGAGTCCGTTCGTTTCGGAGATAGCGAAGCTTTGGAATATTTAATTCATAAATATCGAAATTTTGTGCGGGCGAAAGCGCGCTCTTACTTTCTGATCGGGGCGGAACGGGAAGATATCGTGCAGGAAGGCATGATCGGCTTGTACAAAGCGATCCGCGACTTCAGGGGAGACAAGCTGGCTTCGTTTAAGGCGTTCGCCGAGCTTTGCATCACCCGGCAGATCATTACCGCCATCAAGACCGCCACCCGGCAGAAACATATTCCCCTCAACTCCTATGTATCCCTCGACAAGCCGATATACGACGAAGATTCCGACCGGACGCTGCTCGACGTCATTTGCGGCTCCCGCGTATGCGATCCCGAAGAAATGATTATTAACCAAGAGGAGTTTTACGGCCTCGAGGACAAAATGTCGGAAATTTTAAGCGATCTCGAGCGGAAGGTGCTCGCGCTTTACTTGGACGGGCGTTCCTACCAGGAAATCGCGGTCGATCTCGACAGGCATGTGAAGTCGATCGACAATGCACTGCAACGCGTCAAGCGAAAGCTTGAGAAATATCTCGAAGTGAGAGATCTCGCCCATTGATACGGATTGGAATGTAACGTTTATCGCTATTATATTTGTTGAACAGGCAGCCGGTTGCGAGCGGGCTGCTTTTTTCATGCTCTATGCCTTGTCCGACAAATGCTGGCTATCTTTTTTTGCGTAAGAGGGTTAAGGTGACCTCAAAAATGGAAGAATAGAACGAGGATGCTAGACCCCAGATTCGAGGTTCCTCCACGGGTGCTCATAATTGCCAATCCACCGTAACCGACAGTTTTCGTTGACATCGCATAAGCGCTTGTGCTAAATTACTTTAGTAACCTTAACGTGGTTTCTTATGCGCTGGCTCAGAATCATCGGCGAAACACCAGGAATTGTTGTCTTGATGCCTTGCATCATCCCGATTCCTATCGCGGCCTTGGTTCGCCAAGCCGAGTTTCCGCTGAATGGTTGTATTTTTATGAAGTCATATCCCAGGAGGTGGAAGGGATGCGTGTAATCATCACTCTTGCTTGCACGAGCTGCAAGCAACGTAACTACACGTCGAGCAAGAACAAACGGACTCACGCCGATCGCATCGAGTTGAAGAAGTTCTGCAAATTTTGCAACGAACATACTCCTCATCGCGAAACGCGCTAACTCCTAGGAGGAATGAACGTGACTTTCCTGGCCAAAATGAAACAAAACTTTGGGTCGTTTTTTTCGTTTTTCAGCGACAGCTGGAACGAACTAAAGAAAGTACGCTGGCCCAACCGGAAAGAGCTCGTCAGCTACACGGTCATCGTTATTGTGACAATCCTGCTGGTAACGATCTACTTCTGGGCTCTGGACATCGGTATTTCATCCCTCGTCGATCTGATCATCTGACGCAGGAACCAAAGGTGGCTTTTCCATGGAGAAAAGATGGTATGTAGTGCACACGTACTCCGGTTACGAGAACAAGGTTAAGGCGAACCTGGAGAAACGCGTGGAATCTATGGGTATGCAAGACAAGATCTTCCGCGTGCTTGTGCCGATGGAAGAAGAAATCGTCAATAAGGACGGCAAGAAAAAGTCGGTTATGCGCAAAGTATATCCCGGCTATGTTCTCGTCGAAATGATCCAGACGGACGATTCGTGGTATGTTGTCCGCAATACGCCAGGTGTAACCGGCTTCGTCGGTTCTACCGGGTCGGGTTCGAAACCGACGGCGCTCCTCCCGGAAGAGGTAGAAGGCATTCTGCGTCACATGGGCATGGACGAGCCAAAGCCGGTCATCGAATTCGAATTGAAGGAGAACGTCCGCGTGAAAGTCGGACCTTTCGCGAACTTTGTCGGTTCCGTAGAAGAAATTCTCGCCGACAAGAGCAAGTTGAAGGTGCACGTCAACATGTTTGGCAGGGAAACCCCGGTTGAGTTGGAATTCACTCAAGTGGAGAAAATATAGGGCCTTCGGGTTCAGGGTTTCTTGAAAGAGCGGGAGGAGCGAAAGCTTCGTTAAACCGCATTACGGGTCAGGGAGGTGTGCAACATGGCAAAAAAGGTCATTAAGTTGGTAAAGCTGCAAGTTAATGCGGGTAAAGCAAACCCTGCGCCGCCAATCGGTCCTGCGCTCGGTCAAGCTGGCGTTAACATTATGGCTTTCTGTAAAGAGTTCAACGCTCGTACGGCCGATCAAGCGGGATTGGTTATTCCGGTTGTCATTTCCGTATACGAGGACCGTTCCTTTACGTTCGAAACCAAAACGCCGCCGGCTGCAGTATTGCTGCGCGTCGCTGCTGGTATTTCGAAAGGGTCCGGCGAACCGAACAAAAAGAAAGTCGCTACCGTAAAACGTGCGAAAGTACGCGAAATCGCGGAGCAAAAAATGCAAGACTTGAACGCTGCTTCGGTTGAAGCTGCAATGCGTATGGTCGAAGGTACGGCTCGCAGCATGGGCGTCGTCATCGAAGACTAATCGCATAAGTGGGAGGAGATCCTGGCCGCTCGTATCGAGCGCATGGGTTGACACCGTTAAAACCACAAAAGGAGGAGAATAACTTGGCTAAACACGGTAAGAAGTATGTAGAATCCGCTAAGCTGATCGATCGCGATGCGACTTACGAATCCCTCGAAGCCATCGAGCTCGTGAAGAAAGCGGCAACGGCTAAATTCGACGAAACAGTCGAAGCGGCTGTCCGTCTCGGCGTTGATCCGAGAAAGCAAGACCAAGCAGTGCGCGGCGTAGTCGTCCTGCCACACGGCACCGGCAAAACGCAACGCGTTCTCGTATTCGCGAAAGGCGACAAGCTGAAAGAAGCTGAAGCTGCTGGAGCGGATTACGTAGGGGATGCTGATCTCATCGCAAAAATCCAACAAGGATGGTTCGAGTTCGACGTCTGCGTCGCGACTCCGGACATGATGGGTGAAGTAGGTAAACTAGGCCGTATTCTCGGGGGCAAAGGCTTGATGCCGAACCCTAAAGCTGGCACCGTCACTAACGACGTTGCTAAAGCGATCAACGAGATCAAAGCCGGTAAAATCGAGTACCGTCTGGACAAAGCCGGACAAATTCACGCACCGATCGGCAAAGCTTCGTTCGACGCTCAGAAGCTCGACGAAAACTTGAAAGCTCTGATCGAAGCGCTGAACCGCGCTAAGCCAGCATCGTCCAAAGGCGTATACCTGAAAAACATCTCGATTTCTTCGACGATGGGACCAGGCGCACGCGTTAACGCTGCGGTATACCGTTAATCGATTGGCTTAGGCCAAGCGAGCTCGGTAAAATTTGTCCTTTGACATCGGCTGTTCCTAGTGATAAGCTGATGTAGCTGAAAAACGAATATGGATACCGTAGACCGTAGGTGCCAAGTGATACGTCGCTTCGCTTAATTTCCTACCGAGGTGTGTGGATAGAGCTTTTTCCTGATGGTCGGGCGCGTAAGCGTCCGGGTGTCGGGTACAAGATCATGTCATGCCTCCGTGAGTCTGCGGAGGCATTTCTTATGTCTCCGGGACGCTCGGGATGAATGTACGGTAAACCGAATCTCATAGGAGGTGCACATAATGGCAAATGCAAAAATCATTGCAGCTAAGCAAGAGGAAGTCAATGTCATCGCGACGAAATTGCGCGAAAGCAGCTCCGCGATCATTGCGGACTACCGCGGTCTGAACGTGGCGCAAGTGACTTTGCTCCGTAAGCAAATGCGTGAAGCCGGCATCGAATTCCAAGTGTTGAAAAACTCTTTGGTCAGCCGTGCAGCCGCAAGCGTCGAACTGAGCGATCTTGATGCGATTCTGACAGGTCCAACTGCTGTCGCATTCGGTAAAGACGTTGTTGCTCCAGCGAAAATCCTTAGCGATTTCGCGAAGAAAAACGACGCGCTTCAAGTTAAAGGCGGCATCGTCGAAGGACGTTTCGTCGACGCGGCTCAAGTCAAAGCGCTGGCCGACCTGCCTTCCCGCGAAGGCTTGCTGTCCATGTTGCTTAGCGTTCTCCAAGCTCCGGTTCGTAACTTCGCGCTCGCTGTCAAAGCGGTGTCCGAAAAGAACGAAGCAAGCGCGTAACACCATTCCGCCGCAGGCGGTCTAACCAAAAAACAAAAGATCCATGCGATCTTACACTATGGAGGGTATACAAATGAGCAAAGAGCAAATCTTGGAAGCCATCAAAGTGATGACTGTTCTCGAACTGAACGACCTGGTTAAAGCAATCGAAGAAGAATTCGGCGTAACGGCTGCAGCTCCAGTTGCAGTAGGTGGCGCTGTTGCTGTTGCAGAAGTCGAAGAGCAATCCGAATTCGATGTTATCCTTACGGATGCTGGCGCATCCAAAATCAACGTTATCAAAGCGGTTCGCGAAATTACGGGCCTCGGCTTGAAAGAAGCAAAAGACCTCGTAGACAACGCACCAAAACCGATCAAAGAAAAAGTAGCTAAAGAAGAAGCAGACGCAGTTAAAGCTAAGCTTGAAGAAGCTGGCGCTAAAGTAGAAGTAAAATAAGAAGCGGGACCGACAAACCCCTTGAAGATTTTCTTCGAGGGGTTTGTTCATGAGCAAATTGGTTTAAGATGAGTAAAGGCGCCTTTTTGGGTGCGAGATGTTGGAGGAACTGCGGTGAACGATCATTATTATTCGAGTCAGCCAAAGTCGGCAAGCGACAAGCAAACGTTCGAAGCGGTGTTGCGAGGTCATAAGCTGAAGCTGACGTCGGATGCGGGCGTGTTTTCGCGGGACGGGGTGGACTACGGAAGTCGGGTGCTCATCGAGCATATGGATATTCCGCAACAAGCAAGCGTACTGGACGTCGGATGCGGTTATGGTCCGATTGGTTTGGTCGCCGCCCGCCTTGCGCCGCAAGGACATGCGACGTTGATCGACATCAATGAGCGCGCGGTTGCGCTAGCTAAAGCGAATGCCAAGGCGAATGGGATCGAGAACGTTACTTTTACTCCGAGCGATTTGTTCTCCGCCGTTGCGGACAGGAAGTTCGACGTCATTCTCTCCAATCCGCCGATTCGTGCGGGCAAAGCGGTCGTGCACCGATTGTTCGAAGAATCGTTCGACCGGTTGAATCCGGGAGGGACGCTTTGGATTGTCATTCAGAAGAAACAAGGAGCGCCTTCTGCGAGAGCGAAGCTGGAAGAAATATTCGGAGAAGATGAAGTTGAAGAAGTCGGCAAGGACAAGGGGTACAAGGTGATCCGGTGCAAGAGAACATAGAATTAAAATAATTTGACTTGACATTTTCGATGTGGTACTATTAAGAAATGTCAGTATTAAGATGGGCTATTTGTCTTTAGTAGTATGATGTGTCTAGCCCGCGCCTTTCCACGGAATAAAACCGCGTTCGATGGCGTATAATGGGTTTGTTTTGGGGTAAAGGCAGGAGTGTTTGCCATTGTGCCGCCAACCGGCGCATAAGGGCTTTTCTTTATTTGTGTGTTGAAGCAGACTTAAGGGGTGAGGTTAAGTTGGCAGGACATCTTGTTCAGTATGGCCGCCGTGCACGGCGCAGCTACGCCCGCATTAATGAAGTGTTGGAAGTCCCGAACCTGATCGAAATCCAGCAACAATCGTACCAGAAGTTTTTGGACGAGGGTTTGCGGGAAATTTTTCAGGATATTTCGCCAATTTCGGATTTCACCGGCAATCTCGTGTTGGAGTTTATCGACTATAGCCTTGGCGAGCCGAAGTATTCGGTAGACGAATCGAAGGAACGCGACGTTACGTACGCGGCTCCGCTTCGCGTGAAGGTGCGGTTGCTTAACAAGGAAACGGGCGAAGTGAAGGAGCAAGAAGTATTCATGGGCGATTTCCCGCTCATGACCGAAACGGGCACTTTCATTATCAATGGTGCGGAACGCGTCATCGTCAGCCAATTGGTGCGCTCCCCAAGCGTCTATTTCAGTACGAAAGTGGATAAGAACGGCAAGAAAAACTATACCGCAACCGTCATTCCGAACCGCGGCGCTTGGCTTGAGCTCGAGACGGACGCGAAAGATATCATTTACGTGCGGATCGACCGTACGCGCAAAATCCCGGTAACGGTGCTGCTTCGCGCATTGGGCTTCGGAACGGATGCCGAAATTTTGGATTTGCTCGGACAAGACGACTTCATCCGCAATACGCTTGAGAAAGACAACACCGACTCTACGGAGAAAGCGCTGATCGAGATTTACGAGCGCCTTCGCCCAGGCGAGCCGCCGACGCTCGAGAACGCACGCAGCCTGCTGATTGCGCGGTTCTTCGATCCGAAGCGTTACGACCTCGCGAACGTCGGTCGTTATAAAGTAAACAAAAAACTGCACATTAAGAACCGTCTTTTTAACCAACGTTTGGCCGAAACGCTCGTCGATCCGTCCACAGGCGAGATTATCGCCGAAGCTGGACAAATGATCGATCGCAGGCTGCTTGACCAGATTTTGCCGGCTCTCGAGAAAAACGTTGGTTTCAAGACGCATCGCGTAACAGGGGCCGTTTACGAGTCGGAAGACATTCCACTGCAAGCGATCAGCGTGTTTTCTCCGATTGAAGATGGCAAAGTCGTTAAAGTCATTTCCAACGGCATCATCGACAAAGCGGTGAAGAACATTACGCCGGCGGATATTATTTCGTCGATCAACTACTTCATGAACTTGTTGCAGTCGATCGGTAACACGGATGATATCGATCACTTGGGCAACAGGCGTCTGCGTTCCGTAGGCGAATTGCTGCAAAATCAGTTCCGCATCGGCTTGTCTCGGATGGAGCGTGTCGTTCGCGAACGGATGTCGATTCAAGACCAGAATGCCATTACGCCGCAAGCGCTCATCAACATTCGTCCGGTCATAGCGGCGATCAAGGAGTTCTTCGGATCTTCCCAATTGTCGCAGTTTATGGACCAGACGAACCCGCTTGCCGAGTTGACGCACAAACGTCGTCTGTCCGCACTCGGACCCGGCGGTTTGACGCGTGAGCGTGCGGGCTTCGAAGTCCGGGACGTTCACCACTCGCACTATGGCCGCATGTGCCCAATCGAGACGCCGGAGGGACCGAACATCGGTCTGATCAACTCCTTGTCCTCGTTTGCGCGCATTAACGAATACGGCTTTATCGAGGCGCCTTACCGCAAAGTCAATCCGAACACGAACCAAGTGACGGACGAGATCGTCTACATGACAGCGGACGAAGAAGACAATTACATTATCGCGCAAGCGAACGCGCTCCTGAATCCCGACGGTTCCTTCGTCGAAGAGAACATCATCGTCCGTTACAACAAGCAGACGGACAACATTCTCACGATGTCGAGCGACCGCGTGGATTACATGGACGTCTCTCCGAAGCAAGTCGTTTCCGTCGCAACGGCGATGATTCCGTTCCTCGAGAACGATGACTCGAACCGTGCGCTCATGGGATCGAACATGCAACGTCAAGCCGTGCCTTTGCTGATTCCGGAAGCGCCGTTCGTCGGCACCGGCATGGAGCACAAGTCGGCGAAAGACTCCGGGGTATGTATTGTATCCAAATACGACGGTTATATCGAAAGAGTTTCCGCCAATGAAATCCAATTGCGCCGCGTCGAAATGATCGAGGGCAAAGAGGTCAAAGGCGACATCGTCAAATATAAGCTTCAGAAGTTCATGCGTTCCAACCAAGGCACATGCATCAATCAGCGTCCTCTCGTTCGCCGTGGAGATATCATCAAGAAAGGCGATATTATGGCGGACGGTCCTTCCACGGAAACGGGCGAACTTGCGCTCGGCCGCAACGTCGTCGTTGCGTTCATGACGTGGGAAGGCTACAACTACGAGGATGCGATCCTTCTGTCCGAGAAGCTTGTTCGCGAAGACGTCTACACTTCGATTCACATCGAGGAGTATGAATCCGAAGCGCGCGACACGAAGCTCGGGCCTGAAGAAATTACGCGCGACATTCCTAACGTCGGCGAAGACGCGCTGCGTAACCTAGACGAACGCGGCATCATCCGCGTCGGCGCGGAAATTAGCGCGGGAGACATTCTCGTCGGTAAAGTTACTCCGAAGGGCGTTACCGAGTTGACTGCGGAAGAGCGTCTGCTCCACGCGATCTTCGGCGAGAAAGCGCGCGAAGTTCGCGATACGTCGCTACGCGTACCTCACGGTACGGACGGCATTGTCGTTGACGTTAAAGTGTTCACGCGCGAGAATGGCGACGAACTGCCGCCTGGCGTCAACCAACTCGTTCGTGCCTACATCGCTCAGAAACGGAAAATTTCCGAAGGCGACAAAATGGCCGGACGCCACGGTAACAAAGGGGTTATCGCCCGCATCCTGCCTGAAGAAGATATGCCGTTCCTACCGGACGGAACGCCTGTACAAGTCGTTCTGAACCCGCTCGGCGTACCTTCCCGGATGAACATCGGTCAAGTGCTCGAAGTTCACTTGGGCATGGCTTGCAAGCTGCTCGGCATTCACGCCGCTACGCCGGTATTCGACGGCGCGACGGAACACGACGTATTCGATACGCTCGAAGAAGCCGGCATGCAGCGGAACGGTAAATGGCGTCTTCGCGACGGTCGTTCCGGTGAGTTGTTCGAACGTGAAGTTACTGTCGGCGTCATGTACATGATCAAACTGGCGCACATGGTTGACGATAAAATTCATGCTCGTTCGACTGGTCCTTACTCGCTCGTTACGCAACAGCCGCTCGGTGGTAAAGCGCAGTTCGGGGGTCAACGTTTCGGGGAGATGGAAGTATGGGCGCTTGAAGCATACGGCGCTGCGTACACGCTTCAGGAAATTCTCACCGTCAAGTCCGATGACGTCGTCGGTCGCGTGAAAACGTACGAGTCGATTGTTAAAGGCGAGAACGTGCCTGAACCGGGCGTTCCGGAGTCGTTCAAAGTATTGATCAAAGAGCTTCAAAGCTTGGGTATGGACGTGAAAATCTTGTCCGGCGACGAGCAAGAGATCGAGATGAAAGAGATGGACGACGAAGACGACACCGCTGGAGATAAGCTCAATCTGAATCTCGAAGGTTCCGAAGTCGGCGTTGAATAATACCGTTTGACGCCGGCCTTCGGGCCGTCGCGTTAAGATCCGCAATCTAGCAACGATGAAGGAGGGCTTGCTCCTTGTTAGACGTCAATAACTTTGAGTTCATGAAAATCGGTCTGGCTTCCCCGGATAAAATCCGCTCATGGTCGAGAGGCGAAGTCAAAAAACCGGAAACGATAAACTATCGCACGCTGAAGCCGGAGAAGGAAGGGCTTTTCTGCGAGAAAATTTTTGGCCCGACGAAAGACTGGGAGTGCCATTGCGGCAAGTACAAGCGTGTTCGTTACAAAGGCGTCGTCTGCGATCGCTGCGGCGTCGAAGTCACGCGCGCGAAAGTGCGCCGCGAACGGATGGGCCATATCGAGCTTGCCGCGCCGGTATCCCACATTTGGTACTTCAAAGGTATCCCGAGCCGTATGGGGCTTGCGCTTGACATGTCTCCGCGTTCGCTCGAGGAGATCATTTATTTCGCATCCTATGTCGTTACTGACCCGGGCGATACGCCTCTCGAGAAGAAACAGCTTCTTTCCGAGAAGGAATACCGCAGCTACCGCGACAAGTACGGCTACGCGTTCCATGCAGGCATGGGCGCTGAGGCGGTCAAACGCCTTCTTCAAGACATCGATCTCGACCGCGAGCTCGAAATTCTGAAGGAAGAGCTTCGCACAGCGCAAGGCCAACGTCGTAACCGCGCAATCAAGCGGCTGGAAGTCATCGAATCGTTCCGCAACTCCGGCAACTTGCCGGACTGGATGATTCTAGACGTTCTGCCGGTCATTCCGCCGGAACTGCGTCCGATGGTTCAGCTCGACGGCGGACGTTTCGCGACGAGCGATTTGAACGATCTGTACCGTCGCGTGATTAACCGGAATAACCGTCTGAAACGTTTGCTTGACCTCGGAGCTCCGGACATTATCGTGCAGAACGAGAAGCGGATGCTCCAAGAAGCGGTCGACGCCTTGATCGACAACGGCCGCCGCGGCCGCCCGGTAACGGGTCCCGGCAACCGCCCGCTGAAATCGCTCAGCCACATGCTGAAAGGTAAACAAGGTCGTTTCCGTCAAAACTTGCTCGGTAAACGGGTCGACTATTCCGGCCGTTCCGTTATCGTTGTAGGTCCTAGCCTGAAGATGTTCCAGTGCGGTCTACCGAAGGAAATGGCACTCGAACTGTTTAAGCCGTTCGTGATGAAGGAGCTTGTGGCCAAAGGCCTTGCCCACAACATCAAGAGCGCGAAGCGCAAGGTCGAGCGTGTCAGCGCCGAAGTGTGGGACGTTCTCGAGGACGTTATTAAAGAGCACCCGGTTCTCTTGAACCGCGCTCCGACATTGCACAGACTCGGCATCCAGGCGTTTGAACCGATTCTCGTTGAAGGACGCGCGATCAAACTTCACCCGCTCGTCTGTACGGCGTACAACGCCGACTTTGACGGCGACCAAATGGCCGTTCACGTACCGTTGTCCGCGGAAGCGCAAGCGGAAGCACGCTTGCTTATGCTCGCGTCCGGCAACATCTTGAACCCGAAAGACGGCAAACCGGTTGTCACGCCGTCCCAAGATATGGTTCTCGGTTGCTTCTACTTGACGATGGACAACAACAAGTCGTACGGCACGGGTCTTGTTTTCGCGAACGTCAACGAAGCTGTATCCGCGTACCAACGCGGTACGGAAGGCATCTCCTTGCATGCTCGCGTCATCATTCCGGTTAAGGAATTGAAGAAGAAGACGTTCACGCCGGAGCAGCAAGAAGCGTTTATCGTGACGACGATCGGCAAAATCATTTTCAACGAAATTTTCCCGGACACGTTCCCGTACATCAACGAAGCTACCAAAGAGAACTTGGTGAAGGGCACGCCGGACAAATACTTTATTTACGACAAAGGCGCGGACCTCAGCAAGTGGATCGAAGATCCTGCGATTCCGGGTGCAGTCGGCAAAGAATATTTGGGCAACATCATCGGCGAATGCTTCCGCATTTACCACACAACGAAGACGTCCATGATCTTGGACAGCATCAAGCAACTCGGCTTCACGTATTCGACCCGTGCAGGCATTACGATCGGCGTGGCGGACGTTATCGTTCCGGAAGAGAAGAAAGAAATTCTCAAGAAATCCGAAGATCGCGTCTCCGTCGTTGCGACGCAATACCGCCGCGGATTGATCACGAACGAAGAGCGCCGCGACCGTGTAATCGAGATCTGGAGCAAAACGAAGGATGAGATTACCGACATCCTAATGAAGTCCATGGATCGTTACAACAACATCATGTTGATGGTAGACTCCAAGGCGCGGGGCAACAAATCGCAAATTACTCAATTGGGCGGTATGCGCGGTTTGATGGCCAACCCGTCTGGTCGAATCATCGAGTTGCCGATCAAATCGAACTTCCGCGAAGGTCTGACCGTACTCGAGTACTTCATCTCGACGCACGGTGCTCGGAAAGGTCTAGCCGATACAGCTCTTCGTACGGCTGACTCCGGTTACTTGACCCGTCGTCTCGTCGACGTCGCGCAAGATGTCATCGTTCGCGAAGACGATTGCGGCACGGACAAGGGGATAACCGTATCCCGGATCGAGGATGGCAAAGAAGTTATCGAAGATCTGTTCGACCGTATCGAAGGCCGTTACGCTTTCGAAACGATCCGCAATCCGGAGACGCGCGAGATCATTGCCAACCGCAACGATCTGCTGGATACGCCTAAAGCGGAAGAAATCATCCGCGCAGGGATCAAGAGCGTGCAGATTCGTTCGGTGCTTAGCTGCCGCGCCCGTCATGGCGTATGTAAGCTTTGCTACGGACGCAACCTGGCAACCGGCAAAAAAGTCGAAATCGGCGAAGCGGTCGGTATTATCGCCGCTCAATCGATCGGCGAACCGGGAACGCAGCTCACGATGCGTACGTTCCATACCGGCGGCGTAGCCGGAGACGATATCACGCAAGGTTTGCCGCGTATTCAGGAGCTTTTCGAAGCTCGGAATCCGAAAGGCCAAGCGATCATCTCCGAGATGGACGGCGTCGTCAAAGAAATTCGCGAGACGAAAGATCGTCGCGAGATCGAAATTCAGGGCGGAGCGGAATCGAAGATTTATCCGGTCAGCTACGGCTCCCGTATTCGCGTCACCGAAGGCCAGCAGGTTGAAGCCGGCGACGAGTTGACGGATGGTTCTATCGACCCTAAAGAAATGCTCCGGATTAAAGGTATTCGCGGCGTGCAGAACTACATTCTGCAAGAAGTTCAACGCGTATATCGGAACCAGGGCGTTGAAATCAACGACAAGCACATCGAAGTTATGATCAAGCAAATGCTTCGCAAAATCCGCATCGTCGATCCTGGCGATACGGTGCTGCTCCCGGGTGCTTTCGTGGATCTTCACGAATACGAGGCGGCGAACCGCGAAGCGATTCTGTCCGACAAAGAGCCGGCCGTTGCTCGTCCGGTATTGCTCGGGATTACGAAAGCGTCGCTCGAGACAGATTCGTTCCTCTCGGCAGCGTCTTTCCAAGAGACAACTCGCGTCTTGACCGATGCCGCAATCAAAGGCAAAGTCGACCGCTTGCTTGGCCTCAAGGAGAACGTCATTATCGGGAAACTCATCCCTGCCGGTACGGGGATGTCGCGTTACCGCAACATTCGCATCGTGTCGCCATTTGACGAACCGATGGATGAATCTGCGGAACTCGAACCGGTTGGCGCTGAGTAAGACTAATTAAAGAATAAAGAAACGGCGGCCTGTAGAGGTCGCCGTTTTTATTACGTAAAGACGCTCGGCGACGGGGCTTGGGTCTGGGGTAGCGGAAAGAGTTTCCGTTATTTCGTTACCGAAAGCAGTTGCACGACCTCATAGAGGAGGGGTTTTCCGTTATTCCATCAGGAAATCGCTCTTTGAGATGATTTTATGAAATGTTAGCGGAAAATGTTTCTTCTATGGAGCTATTCGAGTGATTATACGTCCTCCATTGAGGTAGAAAATTTCGCTATGTTACGGCGAATTCGCCTCCGCGAAGGGTCCGTGACACCGAGGAATTTCGTAAGCGATTGCCCTGCTTTCGAGATTCATTTAGAGGTTCATTATTCTTGACACGCCTAATTCGAAGTGATATTATGTCATAGTGTGTGCCAGACGTGCGTCGTTATGACGTATATCGATACGGCGCGATCCAAGGAAAAGTGCGACATTACTGCGAGAGTTGGCACGATCGCCAAGCTTTCGTTGAGGAATAAGACATCCGGGTTTGATGCGGCAAACAATAGAGAACTTCTCTTATGAATTGTCGGTCGGACCCTTTCTCGTCTCTCAAAATGAACCACCTGGATCTGTGGGCTTCGCAAGCCGCTATCGGTCAAGTCGTTTACTCATCATTTTTATATCGACAAGGGGAAGGGGGTGGCAACATGCCAACAATTAACCAACTCGTTCGCAAAGGCCGTCAATCGAAGGTCACGAAATCCAAATCGCCTGCTCTTCAAAGAGGCTTTAACGCGTTGAAACGCGTTGAAACCGACTTGAGCGCTCCGCAAAAACGCGGCGTGTGCACTCGTGTAGGAACAATGACTCCGAAAAAACCGAACTCCGCGCTTCGTAAATACGCAAGGGTTCGTCTGACGAACCGTGTTGAGGTTACTGCCTACATCGGCGGTATCGGACACAACTTGCAAGAGCACAGCGTCGTACTCGTACGCGGTGGCCGGGTTAAAGACTTGCCAGGGGTTCGTTACCATATCGTTCGCGGTGCTCTTGATACTGCGGGCGTTAACAACCGGAAGCAAGCTCGTTCGAAATACGGTACGAAAAGACCGAAAGTCAAAAAATCCTAATAAGCGCATAAGCGGCAGTAATGCCGCCTGAAGCGCCCACAACTGAGAAAGGAGGAACTCCGATGCCACGTAAAGGACCGGTTCCTAAACGGGATGTACTCCCGGACCCGCTGTACAACAGCAAGCTCGTTACTCGCCTCGTTAACCGTATCATGATCGACGGTAAGAAAGGCGTTGCTCAACAACTTCTGTACGATGCATTCGAATTGATTAAAGATCGTTCCGGCAAAGATCCAATGGAGGTCTTCGAAGCTGCGATCAAGAATATCATGCCGGTGCTGGAAGTTAAAGCACGCCGTGTAGGCGGCGCGAACTACCAAGTGCCAATCGAAGTTAAGCCTGAGCGCCGCACGTCCCTTGGACTGCGTTGGCTCGTTAACTACTCCCGCAACCGCGGCGAGAAAACGATGGAAGAGCGTTTGGCTGCCGAAATTCTGGACGCATCCAACAACACGGGTGCAGCCGTTAAGAAGCGTGAGGACACTCACAAAATGGCGGAAGCGAACAAAGCATTCGCTCACTACCGCTGGTAGAATTCGTTTAGAGCAACACAATCGAAGGGAGACTGTAACATGGCTAGAGAGTTCTCCTTGCAAAATACGCGCAATATCGGGATTATGGCGCATATTGACGCTGGTAAGACCACGACTACCGAACGGATTCTGTTCTTTACCGGACGCGTTCATAAGATCGGCGAAGTGCACGAAGGCGCCGCTACGATGGACTGGATGGAACAAGAACAAGAGCGCGGCATTACGATCACGTCTGCCGCGACGACCGCTCAGTGGAAAGGTCACCGCATCAATATTATCGACACTCCGGGTCACGTTGACTTTACGGTAGAAGTCGAGCGCTCCCTGCGCGTATTGGATGGGGCCGTTGGCGTATTCAGCGCCAAAGAAGGTGTAGAACCGCAATCCGAGACGGTATGGCGTCAAGCCGACCGTTACGGCGTACCGCGTATCGCTTATGTCAATAAGATGGATATTATCGGTGCGGATTACCTCAATGTTATCAAAGACATGGGGGAACGCTTGAACGCTAACGCAGTCGCAATTCAGTTGCCTATGGGCGCCGAAGATAAATTTGTAGGGATGATCGACCTCGTTGAACGCGTCGCTTATAAATACAAAGACGATCAAGGCAAAGACCCTGAGAAAATTGAAGTTCCTGCGGAATACGCGGATCAAGTCGAAGAACTGCGCAACATTCTTGTAGAGAAAGTTGCCGAGCTGGACGAAGAGCTTACGATGAAGTATTTGGAAGGCGAAGAGCTGACCGTTGCCGAAATCAAATCCGCTCTCCGTAAAGGCGTCTGCGAAGTGAAAATCTTCCCGGTCGTCTGCGGAACGTCTTATCGCAACAAAGGCGTTCAGCCGATGCTGGATGCTGTCGTTGATTACTTGCCTTCCCCAGTCGACGTTCCGGACATTAAAGGTGTTCTAGACGACGGCACGGAAACGGTTCGCAAATCATCCGACGCTGAGCCGTTCGCGGCTCTCGCATTCAAAATTATGACCGACCCTTATGTTGGTCGTTTGACGTTCTTCCGCGTATACTCGGGCGTACTGAGCTCCGGCTCGTATGTCATTAACGCGACGAAAGGCAAACGCGAACGTATCGGCCGTATTCTCCAAATGCACGCGAACAGCCGTCAAGAAATCGATCAAGTATACTCGGGCGACATCGCCGCTGCAGTAGGCTTGAAAGATACGACAACCGGCGACACGTTGTGTGACGAGAAACATCCGGTTATTCTCGAATCGATGAACTTCCCTGAGCCGGTTATCCAACTTGCGGTCGAGCCGAAAACAAAAGCCGACCAAGACAAAATGGGTATCGCTCTGCAGAAGCTCGCCGAGGAAGATCCGACGTTCCGTGCCCACACGGACGAAGAAACCGGACAAACGATCATTTCCGGTATGGGTGAGCTCCACTTGGAGATCCTCGTAGACCGTATGCTTCGTGAATTCAAAGTCGAGACAAACGTTGGTAAACCGCAAGTTGCTTACCGCGAGACGTTCCGTACGGCTGCGAAGGTCGAAGGCAAGTTCGTTCGTCAATCCGGCGGACGCGGTCAATACGGCCATTGCTGGATCGAATTCGAACCTCGCGAACCTGGCGAAGGCTTCTTGTTCGAGAACAAAGTCGTCGGCGGCGTTGTACCGCGCGAATTTATCGCTCCGGTACAAGCTGGTATCGAAGAGTCGATGAAGAACGGCGTTCTTGCCGGCTTCCCGCTCGTTGATATTAAAGCGACGATCTTCGACGGATCGTATCATGACGTCGACTCCTCGGAGATGGCGTTCAAAATCGCTGGATCGATGGCGCTTAAAGCAGCGAAGGACAAATGTAATCCTGTGTTGCTCGAGCCAATCATGAAAGTTGAAGTAACGGTTCCTGAAGAGTACTTCGGCGATGTTATGGGGATGCTGAGCTCCCGCCGCGGACGCATCGAAGGTTCGGATATGCGTTTCGGCGCACAAATCGTTCGTGCAAAAGTTCCGTTGGCAGAGATGTTCGGTTACTCCACGACGCTCCGCTCCGGTACGCAAGGTCGCGGCGTATTCTCGATGGAGCTTTCCCATTACGAAGAAGTGCCAAGATCGATCTCGGAAGAGATCATCTCCAAACATAAAGGCGCGTAATTGCTGTAAGCGGACGGGATCGGGAACGCCAACGCGCGATTCCCGACTCGCCACCTATATAAACTTGTAATTATTAAGGAGGAAAAGTTTCCATGGCAAAGGCTAAATTCGAACGTAATAAACCGCACATTAACATCGGAACAATCGGTCACGTTGACCACGGCAAAACGACGACAACGGCTGCAATCACAACGGTATTGAACAAAAAATACGGTAGCGGTGCTGCTGTAGCGTTCGACCAAATCGATAAAGCTCCAGAAGAGCGCGAGCGTGGCATCACGATCTCCACGGCTCACGTTGAGTACGAGACGCCTAACCGTCACTACGCTCACGTTGACTGCCCAGGACACGCCGACTACGTTAAAAACATGATCACGGGTGCTGCTCAAATGGACGGCGCAATCCTGGTCGTATCCGCTGCTGACGGCCCTATGCCGCAAACGCGCGAGCACATCTTGCTGTCCCGTCAAGTAGGCGTTCCTTACATCGTCGTATACTTGAACAAGTGCGACATGGTTGAAGACGAAGAACTGCTTGAGCTCGTTGAAATGGAAGTTCGCGACCTGTTGAACGAATACGAGTTCCCAGGCGACGACACTCCGATCGTACGCGGCGCATCTCGTGAAGCTTTGTCGAACCCAGAAGGTCCTTGGGCTGAAAAAATCGTTGAGCTGTTCGAAGCGATCGAAAACTACATCCCAATTCCTGAGCGCGCAACTGACAAGCCTTTCTTGATGCCTGTCGAGGACGTGTTCACGATCACGGGTCGCGGTACGGTTGCTACCGGCCGTGTTGAGCGTGGTATCATCAAAGTAGGCGATGAGGCTGAAATCATCGGTCTGCAAGAAGAAACTCGCAAATCCGTCGTAACGGGCGTTGAAATGTTCCGCAAATTGCTCGACCAAGCTCAAGCTGGCGACAACATCGGCGCATTGCTCCGTGGCGTTGACCGTAAAGACATCGAGCGTGGCCAAGTATTGGCTAAACCAGGTTCCGTTAAGCCTCACACGGAATTCACGGCTCAAATCTACGTTCTGACTTCCGCTGAGGGTGGCCGTCACAAGCCTTTCTTCACGGGCTACCGTCCTCAGTTCTACTTCCGTACAACTGACGTTACGGGTATCATCAACCTGCCAGAAGGCACGGAAATGGTTATGCCAGGCGACAACATCACGGTTACGGTTCAACTGATCTCCCCAATCGCAATCGAAGAAGGCACTCGCTTCTCGATCCGCGAAGGCGGCCGTACAGTTGGTGCAGGCGCAGTAGCTTCCATCCAAAAATAAGCGAATCGCATTCGCGAAAAAACTCTTTCGGCTTCGGCCGAAAGAGTTTTTTTTATAACTCCCCGCTAATAACTGAAAAACTTCACCGTGCACAAACTAGTAGCTAAACCTCCTGCCGTAATCGTGGCTACTGAGAGAAAGAAAGTATCCGCGGAAAATAACAAACCCCCTAATCCGACGACGATCGCGTCCATCATGAGGATGAGTACGCCGACGTTTATCCGCATCCGGTGCGACAGCAACTTCGCGACCAAATCGATTCCGCCCGTGCTCGCGTCGATTCTGAGCAATATGCCGAATCCGATTCCGATGAGCATGCCCCCAATTATAGAACCCACGAACGGATAAGAGCGGATTTCCGATCCGAAAGGCTCGAAAATGCCGAACATATCGATGAAGAAAGACAAAAGAACCATGCCGAAGAGGCTATGAAAAAACATCCCGCGAGCGTTCAACCACGTATAGATAAAAGCCGGCAGGCTCAATACGATAAGAATAATGCCGACGTTAAAGCTGAATAAATAATTTCCGATGAGGGCTAAACCGATAAAACCGCCGTCGAGCACTTTGATCGGTACCAAAAAAAAATCGATCCCGAAAGCGATCATCAAACATCCGATGACGATCGTTATCACTTTATAAAGAGCTAACAACGAATACCACTCCCGTCGCAAACGCCAAGCCTGTCTTATCTATATGGCGCGAGGGGCGGCAACATGAACAAAAAATGGAAAATGCCAATCTTCAACCTGAGATAAAGCTGAAGAGGAGGGCTCTCGCCCTCCCAACTTTTCTTGAAATATGGATGAGAAGCTAGAACCCTTTATATTGTGGTTCTTCGTTTTCCAACTGCTGAACGCGGCTTTCAACTTGCTCAACGATTTGCTGCGTTTGACCGGCGGCGTTCGTGAACATGGTTTTGGCTTCTTGATTTTGAGTCGCCAAAGCAAATGTCTCTAAGCTCGCTTGAGCGCTTTTGAGCGATGCTAAGCATGTTTTCACATCAGATGCTACTGTCATTAGGTTCACCTCCAATCGGACATATTATCGAATCGCGGACGCAGAATTATTCATCAGCCAGTTCGCTTATTTTACCTGCCATGGTAAATTGTTAACTTCGTGTTTCGTTCATAAAAGAGGGGCTATTTACAAATAATGAAATCGCCAAAGCCGTAGAAGGGGGGATCTGAAATGCCGGATGTCTTTCAGGTCGCGATACGAACGTCACTCGCGGTCGTCGTGCTGTTCACCATCACGAAATTACTGGGCAAACGCCAGGTTTCGCAGCTCTCTCTGTTCGAATATATTACGGGGATTACGCTTGGCAATCTGGTTGCATACATTTCCATGGATTTACAGACGAAATGGTATTTAGGTATCGTCGGATTAATGGTCTGGTCGCTTTTTTCGTTAGGGATCGAATTTCTGCAATTGAAAAGTAAAAAAATGCGGGATTTCCTTGACAGCAAAGCAACAGTCCTTATTAAAGACGGAAAGGTATTAGAGGATAACCTGAAAAAGGAAAGACTAACGACGGACGAGCTAATGGAGCAGTTAAGGAAGAAAATGGCCTTCAGAATCGCTGACGTTGAATTCGCGATCATGGAGCCCAGCGGTGACATCAACGTGCTTCTGAAAAGAGAAAATCAGCCGATCACGGCAAAACATTTGGGAATCAAAGTCGGTCCCGAACAAGAGCCGCAGGCGGTCATCATGGACGGGAAAATCATGGACGAGCCGCTCGCCACGATGGGGTTATCCCGCCAGTGGTTGAATATGGAGCTTGAAAAGAAAGGCGTCGCGATAGAAAACGTGTTTTTGGGCCAAGTCGATACGTATGGCCTATTGTACCTCGATTTATTCGATGATCAGATCAAAGTCCCGTTCCCGCAAGAAAAAGAATCCGCATTCGTGTTGCTGAAGAAGTGCGAGGCGGACCTCATGTCGTTCGAGCTGGCCACGAAGGACGAAAAGGCCAAAGCGATGTACAAACAGTGCGTCGACCGGATGGCAAAAATTATTGAGGAAACCAGACCCTATTTGTATCGCTAAAGGAGGGTACGGATGTCGAACGAGAAGTTGAAGAAGTTGACTCCCGTCCAACAGGAGTATAAACGGTTAGCTCAGAACAGAGAGCCTGCCAGACCGGTCTTCAAAAACTGTATAAGGGCCTTCATCGTCGGGGGAACGATTTGCGTATTGGGCCAAGCTATAACCGATATGTTCGTGCGGTGGGGAGGTTTCGATAAAGAGAAGGCAAGTAATCCAACGGTAGGCGTTCTGATTTTGCTTGCCGTGATTTTAACGAGTTTTGGCTTATACGATAAGCTGGGTCAGTGGGCGGGCGCGGGCTCCGCGGTACCAGTAACCGGCTTCGCGAACTCGATGGCTTCCGCGTCGGTCGAATCCAGAAGCGAAGGTCTCGTTTTGGGTATAGGAGGGAAAATGTTCTCGCTCGCGGGACCGGTTATCGTCTTCGGCACCGTGGCCGCTTTTATTGTAGGACTGCTGCATCTTCTGATCAAAGGCGGGGGAGGGTAAAGCAATGCTGCATGGGCACCAGAGCTGGAAATTCGAAAACCGCCCGATCATTAAGGGAACCGCGACGGTCGTCGGACCCTTCGAAGGTCAAGGCCCTCTTGTCGACGATTTCGATATCGTGCACGGGGACTTGATGTTAGGGCAAGATAGTTGGGAGAAAGCGGAGAAGACTCTGCTAGAGGAAGCAGCCAAGATAGCAGTCGAGAATGCGGGTTTGACCAATGAGCAGGTCAATTTTTTCGTCGGCGGGGATTTGATGAACCAGATCATCAGCAGCAGCTTCGCGGCAAGAACGTTGGCTATTCCGTACCTTGGCGTATTCGGCGCATGCTCGACTTCGATGGAAAGTTTGGCTATCGCCGCTAACCTTGTCAATTCCCGATCGGCGAAATACGCTTTGGCGACGGCATGCAGCCATAACGCTTCAGTCGAAAAGCAATTTCGCTATCCGACCGAATATGGTTCGCAAAAGCCGCCTACCGCGCAATTTACTGTTACGGGCGCGGGGGCGTCCGTCGTCGCTCATGATGGCGATGGCATAGCGGTGACCTCGGCGACAATCGGCAGGGTAATCGATATGGGTCTCACGGACCCGTTTAATATGGGAGCGGCAATGGCGCCAGCGGCAGTCGATACGATCCAAGCGCATTTACGCGATTTTCGAATCGAGCCGGGCTATTACGATCTCATCGTGACGGGGGATTTATCCAAGGTCGGTTACGAGCTCGCGAACGATCTGTTCGACAAGCACAAAATTCCGATGAATCAAACCGATTACCGCGATTGCGGAATGATGATCTACAATTACGAGAAACAGCAGGTGCAATCAGGAGCGAGCGGCTGCGCATGTTCTGCGGTCGTTACGTACGGACATTTGCTGAATCGTATGCGTAAAGGAGAACTGCGGCGTATTCTCGTCGTCGCGACGGGAGCTTTGTTGTCTCCGCTGTCTTTTCAGCAAGGGGAAAGCATTCCATGCATCGCTCACGCGGTATCTTTCGAAAGCGGTGATGCGAGATGATTTATTTATGGGCGTTTGTCATAGGCGGTGCGATATGCATCTTCGGGCAAATCTGTTTCGACATTTTTAAGCTGACACCGGCCCACACGATGACCTTGCTGGTCGTAGTGGGAGCCGCACTCGACGGACTAGGGTTATACGAACCGCTGATTAAATTCGCTGGCGCGGGTGCAACGGTTCCGATCACGAGCTTCGGCAACGCGCTGGTCCACGGTGCGCTGAAGGAAATCGAAAAGGACGGTTGGATAGGGATCGTCACAGGAATTTTCAAAGTCACGAGCGCGGGCATATCCGCCGCGATCATTTTTTCGTTCTTGTCGGCCTTGGTAGTAAAGCCAAAAGGATAAGAGCAGGTCATAGGAGCGAATCGGCTTTCTTCTATAGAAGAAGGCCGATTTTTTATGCCGTTTCATAGGGGAAAACATTTTGTGTCAAACTTCTGAGAAAATGTCACCCTAACTCGTCCGAGAAAATGTCACTTTTTTAAGTGGTGCCGAAGCCTCTCACCAGAGCGCTTCGGCATAGCTGT